>CASFAV010000016.1 GCA_949292905.1 uncultured Eubacteriales bacterium | reverse complement strand
TTATCGTCCGATGTGCTGACTTCAACTTCTCTGTCGGTTGCTTGAACAATTACTTTTTCTATTTCAGTTGTACCACTTGAATAAAACTTTTCGGTAAAAGTATCGCTGTTTGAGCAACCTGAGAGCACAAATATCAATGCGTTTACAATTACAAGCAATAAGACCGTTAATTTTTTCATAATAAAAACTCCTTGAATTGAATAATTTGACATTGCTTTTCCTCAATGCTATAATGAGTGTAAACCTTTGTGTAACACAAATGTCAAGTGGGATTTAATAAAAAATGAAAAATTATTTTTCTATAAGCCAAGCGGCAAAAATCGTTGATATGACAACCGAAACATTACGGTATTATGACCGAATTGGTTTAGTAAAACCGTGTAAAGTAGACGAGTGGACGGGTTATCGTTATTATTCACAACAAGAAGTAGTCAGACTTAATACTGTTAAAGCCTTGCAATGTATGGACTTGCCTTTATCGGAAATCAAAGGTATTTTGGAATACAACGATTTTAATAAAATCATTGCAACATTGAAACAAGCGGAAATAAGTGCGGACGAAAAAATTGCGGAACTTAATTATGCAAAAGCAAAAATTCAACGTGCGCGCAAATTTTATGAAAGTAAGTTAAATGGAGAACAGTCCAACCAAAGCGTATTTATTAGAAGTTATCCACAGAGGATTATCCTGTTATCTGACAACATGGAATCTCCTACATTAGATAATTTGTGGAATTACCACAAACATTTTTATGACCAACTTTCAAATAATCTAAAAAGCGATTTTTCGTTTGAAGATTTGGCAGGCATTTATGAGCAAAACGGAGAATCTCATTTATTTGCTATATGCACAAGATTTACAGAAGTAAACGGAATTAAAATACTGCCGCAAGGTAAATATTTATGTGCCGATTGCACGGAAGAAAACCGCGAACAAATAATTAAGAACCTTATTGAAATTGCAAAAAATAAATATAAAGTTTTACCCGATTTTACAATACAGTTAATTGTTCTTTCGGGAATATTACAATGGAATTATCAAGTACAGATTTTTATTTCAAAAGGCTAATGGCACTATGGCGGGTGCTTGAATAAACGAGCGGCTCGGCTTCGCCTCGCCGTTCAAGCACCCGCCATAAACAAAACATCAAAAAACGAAACTCAAAGGTGCACGGAAACGGGCGGTCGCCGCTGAACCGCTCGGCGAATCGCCCGCTTACACCGTCCCGCCATGCCTTGATTGTCACCGTCAGGTGATCCACTATGTCACTTTCGGGAGCCTTGCGATCACTTCGGGACTTACCGCGCCGAGATACTTTCCGTCATCCCAGCAGCTGAATTTGTCCGAAATAATAAACTTCTTTTCGTTTTCCCCGTAAGGACAGATGATGTCTTCGTCCATAACGTCCGTCACAAAGTAGCGATACAGTCCTCTCGAATAGACGAGTTTATCGCCCGTCTTTTCCAGATACTTCGTCAGATAACGTATCGCCTGCGGCACTTCGGAAGCGTGGTCTATGGGCTTGAAATCGTTCCTCCCAAACTTCTTGCCAAAGAAGTCGTTCTGATACGTCGTGCGCATTTTCCGCGCCCGCGTATCGAAGTCACGCACTTCTTCGTTCCTTCCGGGCAGGGTGCCTTCGGGGATGTAGAATATCCCGTGAAAATGCAGTCGCTTTGTTTCGGGTGCCCGTTCCCATACGCCTATGTACAGCCAGCCCTTGCGCGAACTGAAATGCTGTAAACATCTGCTCAACGTCTTCCGGAAACTTTCTTCGTCGTGCAGCTTGTCATCGAACGTGAAAGTTACGAAAAAATTGAATTGCTGCTGGTTGATCTTCCGCCACAGCCGCGATTTTCGGCAGACAATGTTGCGATGTTTTCGCTCGAGATTTTGCTCTACGAACTCCGCGCAAAGGTCATAGCTTTTGAAGTAGGGCGCCATCTCATTGCAGGCTTTATTTCCGCATTGCGGGCTCCCTTGTGTAAAGGGACGAACATTGCTGTTCTACAAACAGCAGACACCTACTGTTTGAGCAATGCGAGATGAGCGAGCACATAGTGCATGGTGCGAGCGGTGACCGAAAACGGCGTTCCCCTTGCGCCGTTTGAGAATGGCACCGCAAGGGTCAGACTGAGGGATTGTTTGTCCTCGCCAAAGCGAGCCTATAATTCTGAACGCGCCGCAGAACCCATAACTTTTACAATCCCCCCCATTACTCCCCCCCTTTACACAAGGGGGGCTCGGGTAAAACGTCCCCCTTTACACAAAGGGGGCTTGTCCGCTGATTGTTCGTACATCCTCTTTTACTCATCGGCAATAGCCTCCGTCCCAAAGCTATCCGATGGGGCTTTATACAAAAAATAAAATCCCCGCAAAAGCGGGGATTTTAAGTTAAGATTTATGCGCCGAAAGCGCCGTTTATGAAATGCTCTGCCCTCACAGGCGCTTTTAACCGCCGCGGTTTAATGCGCTCAGTCGACAAGACCGGGCTTTTCGGCGGTGTGCCTCTTTTTCCAGATGCGCAGGAAAATCTTCGAAACTTCGACCGCGACGAGCGGGAAGAGCGCGAGCGCGAGCACGATGAGGTACTGGTACCACTCGAGATATACCAGCTCGAAGAAGTCCATGACGCCGGGCACGAAGGATACGAACGCCACGATTGCAAGCGAGGCGGCCATTGCGCCGTACAGGAAGTAGTTGTGACCCTGGTCGGGGCGGAACACGCTGTCGTAATTGGAGCGCTGGTTTATCGCGTGCACGAGCTGCGAGAGTGCGAGCACCATAAACGTCATCGTCATTGCAATGGCGTGCTTTTCTTCGGGCGTGCCGCCGTAGCAGGCTTCGGCTATCCAGTATGCCGAGAGCGACGCCGCAGTTATGAACAGTCCGTGCACGGCTATCCTTATTATAACGCCCTTTTCAAACAGCGTTCCGCTCTTTACGGGCGGCACCTTCATCACGTTTCTGTCGGCGGGGTCTACGCCGAGCGCAATCGCGGGGAGAGAGTCGGTAGCGAGGTTTATCAGCAGTACGTGGATTGCGAGAATGGGGTCTGCCCAACCGAAAACGAACGCGAGGAAGAGCGTGAGTATTTCGGATATGTTGCCCGCGACGAGGAACTGGATTACCTTTTGAATGTTGCGGTAGACGCGTCTGCCCTCGCGGATGGCGTGCTCTATCGTCGTAAAGTTGTCGTCGAGCAGAATCATGTCGGCGGCGTCCTTCGCAACGTCGGTGCCCGTTATGCCCATCGCCACGCCTATATCCGCTTCCTTTAAAGCGGGGCTGTCGTTTACGCCGTCGCCCGTCATCGCGGCTACTTCGCCCGTGCGCTTTAACGACTTGATTATCCTGAGCTTATCCGAAGGCGAAACGCGCGCGAAAACGACGCACGTTTTTACCGCCTCGTCGAGCTGTTCGTCGGTCATTTCGTCGAGCTCGGTGCCCGTTATAATGGTGTTGCCCTTGCGGAATATATGCAACTGTTTGGCTATGGCGAGCGCTGTGACCTTGTGGTCGCCCGTTATCATTATAACGCGTATGCCGGCGTCGTGGCAGCATTCCACCGCGTCTATAACTTCCTTCCTGGGAGGGTCAATCATGCCCACTGCGCCGACGAAGGTCATTCCGAACTCGACGTTCTCCGTCTCGTCCTCGGGCACCTTCGTAAGCCGGCGCCTGGCAAAGCCTAAAACGCGGAGCGCGTCCTTAGACATATTGTTGCACAGCTCGAGTATTTTGCGCCTGTCGACTTCGGTCATCTCGCGCACGCCCGTGCTTGTGAGGAAGTGCGTGCACAGCGGCAGCATCTCGTCTACCGCGCCCTTGGTATAGGCTATAAGCCCTTCGGGCATCTGATTGAGCGTAGTCATGCGCTTGCGGTCGGAGTCGAACGGCTGCTCGAATAATCTCGGATGCTCCTCCTCGTAGTCGTCGGAGTTTATGCCGAACTTGTCGGCGAAGAGTATGAGCGCGCCCTCTGTGGGGTCGCCCATGGTTTCGCCGGGACGGTCGGGGTCCATATGCGCGTTGCCGCACAGCGCGCAGCCGTCAAGAAGGTCCTGATACACCGCGCGGTGATATTTATCGGCGAGATTTTCGGTCAAAGTGGGCGTACCCATCTCGAAGTCCGCCCCTACGGCGACGTGCGTCACCGTCATTTTATTTAAAGTGAGCGTACCCGTCTTGTCGCAGCACACGACGGTGGCCGAGCCGAGCGTTTCGACGGCGGGAAGGCTTTTTACCAGCGCGTTCTTCTTTGCCATGCGCTGAACGCCGAATGCCATTATTATGGTGGCGGTTGCGGGCAGACCCTCGGGAATTATCGATATGGCAAGCGATATGCCGAGCAGCACGAGCGACTGCCACGTTCTGCCGCCGCGCGCGAAGCCGATTATCATTATCGCGACGCACACAATCAGCCCTATCACCGTGAGAATTTTGCCGACGGAGTTGAGCTTTCTCTTTATCGGCGTCTGGAAATCGTCCTGCTTTTTGAGCATATCGGCGATTTTGCCGACCTCGGTGTTCATGCCAGTGCCGACCACTATGCCTACGGCGTTGCCGTACATCACGACGGACGAGGAATATGCCATATTCACCCTGTCGCCGAGGGGCGCGTCTTCGGGCAACACGGTGGGGCCGTCCTTGGGCGAAGGAACGCTTTCGCCCGTCAGAGAGGCCTCCTGCACGCTCATGTTGTTGTCGTTGATTATTCTTATGTCCGCGGGGACGATAGCGCCGTCCTCGAGGTAAACAATGTCGCCGGGAACGAGCTCGCTTGCGGGAACGACGCTCTCCTCGCCGTTTCTTAGTACGCGGGCGTTGGGAGCGGTCATCTTTTTGAGCGCTTCGAGCACGTCGGCGGCCTTCTTTTCCTGAATAACGCCCACGGCGGCGTTAAGTACGATTACGCAAAAAATGACTATTGCTTCGGGCAGACCCTCGCCGTCGATGAAATACATGACGAGCGAGAATATCATGGCTATGAACAGAATTATAACCATTATGTCGGAAATCTGCTCTAAAATCATTTTCAAGATGCTCTTGGGTTTGACTTCACGAAGTACGTTTTTGCCATACTTTTCGAGGCGCTTTGCCGCCTCCTCGTCGGAAAGCCCGTCTTCGCAGGTGTTTAAAACCTCTTCGGTTTCCTGATAAGACATCGCGTGCCAAGGTCGTTGTTGTTGGTCTTCCATGGTGTCTGTTTTTAAAATCCTCCTGAAAATAAAATTTTTAAAACGCAAAAAGACATAACCATGCGGGTGTTCACCCGACGGCTATGCCTTGAAAGTTACGGTGTTAAATTATGCGATATTCGTGGGTTGGCGTCGCTACAGTCGCCCACACCTTCGGACATTGCTTTAAAATCCCCTTGCGTTTTAAGTGATATAAACATAACATACTTATTCCCATATGTCAATGGTTTGAGGCCATAATAGTGAAAGCCATTGAACAAGGCGTCATTATGGACTTTACAAAAGACAGGTTGGCGGCGTTGCAGGAAGAATTGAACAGGCTGGACATCGAGATAAACAAGGAATCGCAGAAAACTTACGCCCACGTCACCGTTGAAGAAGTGGAGAAATATCTGCTTTCCAAAGTCTTTGAAGATACCGACGATATCAAAACACGAAAACTGCTCGTAAACACCTTTATCCGTGATATCCTCTGGTACGGCGACCATATCGTTATCACTTACAACTTCCAAGAATACGCGGCAACGGACAGGTTCTGCAAATCCTATGTCGAGCAATTAGAAAAGCAGGTCGGGGAGGCTTCCCGATCTGCTTCTTCTTTCCCTCTCGGTTCGTGTATATTCCGGCACCCTGCACCAAACCGAGGATAAGGGCGCATCTTGCGCCCTTTCTTCATGTCTCGGACTTCGGTCATTTACGCCGCAGTAAACTCCCTCGTCCTTGCATTTGCAAGAACTCAACCTGCAACCCTTCTTCTCGGTTTGGGATACGAATATTCCCCCAAAAAACTCACCCGAACACATAAAAGCGCACCTACGTTAAGTGGGCGTATTTTTTTGTGTGTGCGGGCATACAAGGCAATGTACCTGTTTGCGCCGTCCGTACCATACGGACAAGCAAATCAGGTGCATTGTTTTGCCTGAAGGCAAAACATACGAGGGAAACGCAAATCGGTATATCCTCTGACTTAATAAACTTTGTATTATATGTAAAATTCTTCCAATGTATCATATTATGTATAATTGTACAATATGCAATGAAAATATTTCAGTACATTTATATATCGTTAATGTCCTTTACTCATTTGATCATATCTTAAAATTTGGCACCAAATTCAATACTAAAAACTCCCGCAGTTTATGTCCTCCGGGGGTGTTTCCCTTTATAAACTTTAAATCTAAAAACTTACTTAAAGGGACTGCCGCTCCGTTTATATAGACGGCGTTTGCGTCGTAATCGTAATACTGCCCTTCTCAGAATATATCTACCCGATTACCGTCGTACCCTGTAATTTAATTGAGCCGGTAGTATACTCTCTGTATGCTCCCTGCGCGCCTTTCAGTGTGCCGCCGTTGACGTTTACGCTACATATTCCGGAATAGTCTTTAGATGAACTGTACTGCGTTTGAACTATGGCAATTCCGTTGACGGATTCGATATTGCAGTCGGTAAACACGGGGTTGGTGGCGTAATTGAAATAGACAGCCACTCCGTATCCTTTACCTGCGTCATAGGTTCCCGAAGGCGCGATATAAGTTCCGGTACCTTTTATCGTGCAATTATCGAAAGTACATGAGGTTTCCCGGCTATTTATATTTATTGCCGAATATCCCTCTATAACGCAATCGGTAAAGGCGCTGCTCAACCCGATATTATATTTTGCGCTGTCGGTACTGACGGCACGCGAACTTTCGTTGGCGCCGAATATATTGCACCTGTTTACGGTAATCGAACAAGTATTCCCGTCTCCGCTACCCATATCGAGTCCGTTTACCGTTATATCTTCGAGTATTAGTTCTACGTTGGAGCCGCCGTCCGACCTGCCTGTAAATATTGCATATATTTCGGAATCCGTTAACGTCAATCCGGAAATTTTGCCGGTTTTTTCTTCGGAACCGTCATAAAAACGCGTTTTGACTAAAAGCGCTTTGTTTGTTGTATTGTTGCCTATTCTTACCGCCACGCGGAGGTCGTAGCCGTTCAAGTCTACGTCGAGATCGACGGAATAACCTACTGCGTCGAAAGCGACGGTTTCGGTGTTGTTTCCGATGTCGCAGAGAAGTTTAACGTCGGTAGCGACGTACTTCATCGCATTGAACGAGTCTATATCGCTCACCCCTGCCGTTATCGCGGAAGTAGCGGGTATGCTCGGCGCTACCGTGCCGTCCGTGGTGAGGAGATAGCTTCCGCAATCGAGAATCACGTTTTCGTTGAGGGTGAGAGCGTTCGAGCCGAGCGCGATATTCCCTTTAAGCGTTATGCGCTCGTAGTTTGCGTCCGCCGCCGCGTTAAGGAGTTCCTCGCTCGTTAGAACTTCGATTTCGCTACGGTAAATGGTGAACGTAAGCGGGGAATTGTTGTGTGCGATACTAAACGTAATGTAGAATTCCGAATAAATATCTGCGTTGTCGTCATATAAAAAGAGTTTACCCGTACCGGCGTTAAGATTGGCAACGTATTGCCGAGTAAATATCGACTTATCGACAGGCGAACCGTCCTTTTTGAGCGTAACGGTAAAATCGGGTTCCTTCTCCGTCGCGTCGTAATAGAATTCCGTTTCGGTAAGCGCAAACGCGAGATCTTTGTAATACTTTCTGCCGATCATCGTGCCCGTGCCCGAAGAAGGCGTTGCCCCGTCGAGCATGGCTTCATCAACGGTCACGGAACCGTTGTTGATAAACTCGGAGCCTTCGGCATTATTAAAATAGCAACCGTTAATTCCGGGAGAAGAAGCAATCAGCCCGTTGTTCTCGATATAGCCGTAATTGTCTATGCTGCAAAAATAAAGGTTGCAGTCATCGAAACCGGGCGTATACCCTTCCGCAAAATCGTTTGCCGGAATAACGAGCCTGCCGTAATTCTCTAAGCCGAATACGTCGAGTTTGTATCCGTTAAGATCGAGTTCAACCCCCTCGGCTACGGTAACGGAGCTCGGCTCCATGTCGCATCCGAGCTTTACCTTGTAGTAATTGGGATCTTTTGCTGCCGCAACAAGCGCGTCGTTTTTAATGACGGTTGTTTCGCTTCTCGTTATCTCGTAATCGAGTAAAGCCGTCCCGCGGAAGGCGTTCTCGGTGCGGGAATTTATTTCGATTTTCACGGTTACGGTTCCCACGCTCTTTACGTCCTCGGTTACCGCGCCGTCCCTTAAATACGTTACACGGTACTGATTGGTGTAGAGAATACCGAGATCGGGATTTCTTCTGATATACGGCTTTTGTTCTTCGGCATTATACGGCGTGGTTTGATATGACAGCCACATAACTTCGGGATCCGAAACGTCCTGTTTGACGATAACATTGACTAAACCGTCGAGCGGACAATACGAATACAGTTTACCTGAAGTATTGTCAAATCCGCTTACGTCGAAAGGTACTTCCGACTCATAATACGCTATACCGTTATTCACTATACTGCCCGTGTTCTCGACGGTGCCGATTAACGCCATATCGTCGTATTCGCCGCCCGAATAGACAATGCTTCCCGCATTGCGGAGAGCCTTACTGACGGTAAGATCGCGTTTAACGCCGACAGAGGCGTTCGCGGATACGTTAAGGGTTCCGGCGTTAAGACCTGCGGCGAGCAAAGTCCCGTTGACCGTAATTTCGCTTGCGGATAAATTTACGGCGTCACTCGCGCCCATATCGAGAGTATAGCCTTCAGGCACAGTGAAAGACCCGGTATATTTATAGATAGACTGCCGATATGTGACGTAGTTTACTTCTTTATCCGCAAACGCCTCGTTAAGCGCATCCTCGCTCGTCACCGTTACCGCCGCGGGAATTATCTCGTAGTCGACCTCTTTTTCGCCGTAGAAATATGCGTCGTCTATCGGTGCGGTGAGCGTAACGTAAGCGGTGCCTATATAATCGTTATCGGAATATACGGGCGAATATTTACTGCCGTCCGAAGCCGTTCCTTTGGGCGGCTTTACGGTAATTTTCCCCGGCAGGAAGCCGTTCCCGCCTTTTACGTATCTGACTTGTTCGTTTTCGAGCGTAACTTCCGCTTCTTCGAGCGGTCTGCGTACGACGACGTTGCCGTTGCCTTCTATTCCGTTCGGTGCTTCGCCGTTAAAATACAGAGTGCCGTTATTGACTATTTTGCCGCGAAGATTACCGGAAGCGATATTGTAAATCGCGGCGCCGTTACTTAAAGCGAGCTTACCCTCGACGGTCAGCTTCCCGTAGTTATTCAGCTTTACGTTAGTGTATAATCCGAAATCCCCGAGCGCTTTAATTTCTCCGTAATTGTCTATACCGAGGTTAGCTTGAAGCGACTTCCCTTCGGGTATAACAAAAGTCTCGCCCTCCGCGACGGTCGCTTCCTTGGCAAGGGTGACTGTTGCGTAATTGGGATCTTCGAAAGCGGCTCTGACCTCATCGAGCGAATAAGCGGTTGTCGAACCGGGTAAAATAGTAAAATGCTTGTCGACGCTCCCGTATACAAGGTCGCTCGACACCGCAGTTACCGTGACGGTCGCGGTCCCGGCGTTCACGTTATCGCGGTATGTGAAACTAAAGTCACGTACGTCGGCGGAAGTGCCGTTAACGGTTATCTTGAAAACGCTCGCGTCGAACACGATCGGAGTGCCGGTATAAACCACGAAGTCCTGATTATAGAATATGGTAACCATGTCTTCGGTGAGTTTAGTGCCGACGCCCGAAGAATTGTTGTTCCCCGTATCGTTATTACCGCCTCCGCCGCAGGACGCGACGAAAAGAAGGCATATCGCTAATACAATGACCGGTAATAATATACTGAACGCTCTTTTCATAATACACCGCCGCATCATTATTTTAAGCACACGCACGGGCGCCTATATATTATATTGTAAATCAAAATTACCCGACAATCAATAGGTCGCGGGCAATCTATTTTTCCTCGTTTTCCGCTTTTTCCTCCGGTATACGCTCCGCAACGGCAAATTTTACTCGGTGCGCGTCGGTATCCGAAACGGTGATCTTGAGATTCGATTCGGTGAACGTGTCGCCCTTTACGGGGATCTTATCGAGCTTCTCCGTTATCCAACCGTTGACCGTACTGCTGTCGGATTCCACGTCAATATCGAAAAACCTCGCAAAATCGTCTATGCTTACGTCACAATCGACCAGATATTTATTGGCGGACAGCTCCTTGAATTGCTCCGTCACGTCGTCGTGTTCGTCCCAGATCTCGCCAACGAGTTCTTCGAGTATGTCTTCCATGGTGACTATGCCGAGCGTACCGCCGTATTCGTCGAGTACCACGGCGATATGAGATTTATTGGACTGAAGCAACTTGAGAAGGTTGCTGATCTTCTCCGATCTGTGTATGAATATGGGCGGCGTGATTATCTTGTCGAGAGGCTTATCGGTGATACCGTCCACCGTATAGAAATCTTTAAGGTGCAATACCCCTACTATGTCGTCGATATCGTCCTTGTAGAAGAGAAGCCGTGAGAATTTGGTCGTAGAGAACATTTTGGCGACTTCTTTCTTGGAGGCGGTTATCGGCAACGCTTCGAGGTCCACGCGGTGCGTGAGAATTTCCTCGGCTTTGAGATCGGTAAATTCTATCGCGTTGCGCAGAAGATTGCCTTCGTTCTTATCTATACTTCCGTCCTCCTGTACTTCCTCCACGAGCATCAGCAATTCCGCCTGCGACATTTTGTCGTCGTTTTTCGGCTTGAAGAAAATGTTGATGAACTTCTTCCACATGCTGAAAAGGAAGTTGAGCGGATACAATACCCAAATGAACAACTGGATTATCGGAGCCGCAAACATCGAGAATTTCTCAGGGAAATCTTTAGCGATGCTTTTAGGCGAGATCTCGCCTAAAATAAGCACGACAGCGGTCACAACCACCGTGGAAACGGTAGCGCCGATGTCGCCGTAAAAGCTTACGAAAAGTACCGTACCCAACGAAGCCACGGCGATATTGACGATATTGTTACCGATGAGAATCGTTGAAATGAGCCTGTCATACTTTGCGGCGAGGCTCAGTACGAGTTTGGCTCTTTTGTTGCCGTCTTCGGCAAGAGTTTTGAGTCTGGTGCGGTTGAACGAGGAGAACGCCGTCTCGGTCGCCGAGAAAAACGCCGAGAACAAGATGCACACCAGCATGCCTATTATATATGATACAATTTGTCCTTCAGTTAAATTCATAATTATATTTTACACTCCTTTACATTACATAAAACACAAAAAAACCGCGCCGAAAGTTCTCAACGCAATACTATCTTCAAAATAGATAAGAAAACCTTTTGTGTTCCGTAAACGTACCGAAAAAACAGTGACGCTCCGAGCCTGCCGGCATAAATTGTCGGTAATAATCGCTACTGTCGCCGTTCAAATCGCTTTCCATGCGTTAAAAGTAACACTCCTAGTAAATTATTATTGTTAAGATTATATCAAAATATATGCCGTCCGTCAACAGCATAATGACATGATCGGCGAATAATATCGAAAATCGTTAATTTAGCGATGAAAACGACACTGTATGTCAGGCGCCTTCGTTTACCATACGGAAAAATTCATCGAGATAAGCAAACGGGACCAATATGCCTGAATCATACATTTTTCTGACTTCGTTTTCGTCGGCTTCGATCGCGTCGCACGTTTCGTCCGGTGCCAACTTCACGTCGCTTAAATCGTATTCGGTGCGGAAAAGCCATACGTCCGCGAAATCATCTTGTCGCTTTAACGTCATAACGATATTGCCGCACGCGGGATCGAGAATAAGCCCCGTTTCTTCTTTCACCTCTCTCAACGCCGCGGCAAGACTGTCCTCTCCCGCGAGAGCGGAACCTCCCGTGCACTCCCACATCCCGGGAAAGGACTTGTTAGTAGAACGCTTCGTTAAGAGATACTCGCCGTTGCCGTCCACTATCCAAACGTGGACTACCAGGTGGTATTCCCCCTCTTTAAGTTTTTCGCCGCGCACCGCCGTACGCCCCGTTTTTCTACGCTGCTCGTCATAAATATCCCAAATTTCCATATTATCTCCCACATAAACATAAAATAAAATTGTTTAGATAAGTATATAGATGCTACCGAATATACCGCCGTAATCTATGAATAAATCGGCGCAATTCCCGTTACGTAACGAGGATCGCGCTTCACGGAATGCGCATTATCGTTTGCAGAAAAACGAAAAGTCGATGATAAGAATTAAGGGCGCATTTTGCGCCCTTATCCTCGGTTTGGTGCGGCCGATGGGACTTGAACCCATACGGTCTCCCATACGCCCCTCAAACGTACGCGTCTGCCTATTCCGCCACGGCCGCACGAATGACTTAATTTTGTCACGCAAGTTATATTATCATATCGGGGATTTTTTTGCAACAGTTTTTTCGTACTTTTACAAATTATCCGCTACACGAAAATCACTCGGCGCTTTCTGCCGTTCTTGCTTCCGTATCGCCGTGAGTCCTTGCCCATCTTCTGTTAAAAATGCGGTGTAACGCACGTTTAATTTTAAGCATAGGCGGCGCTTTGGGTATCCTGCCGCCCGCGGCGTATGCCGTGATCTGCTCGATATAGGGTTTGCTTCTGCACTCCTCTATTACGATTTTGAGAGAATCCGTTTTCACCGGCTTGCGGAATAACGCTATACGGTTGAAGCCTATAGTCGTTCCGTCGTATACTTTGACGTATCCGCCTTTGTGAGCCGCATATATCGAATATTTCTCCACTCGCTGTGAAAACGCGACGTTTTCCACAAGCCGCACCTTGTCGATTGGGGTAGCTTCCTTGAAGCGCATTATTATTTCGTAGCTCTCCGCTTCCTCTGCCGGCGTATAATAACTGTTGGCGTCGAAGGAATTTTTGTTGTATGAGCTTACTAGCACGTTGCGTATCTTGTTGGAGGCTTCGTGCGGCGGCGCTTCTATCGATACGACATCGACCGGTTTAGCGAATGCGGCGCGTATGCCGTCCCCCATTTTTACGAGCTTATCGACGTCCGCGTCGTTTATCCTGCCCTGCCTGTCCGGCGGGACGTTGAGAAGCAGAAGACTGTTGCCGCCTACCGAAGTATAATATATATACATGAGATTATTTACGGAGCGGACGCGCCAATCCTGATTCTTGTGATAAAACCAGCCGGGGCGTACGGAGACGTCGACTTCGGCGGGAGACCATACGAATTCGTCGTAATCCTTGAGAAAATCTCTGCTTCCGAGATCTTCGCCGAGGATATCGACGGAACGCATATCCTGCCCTTCCGCTTGTTGGCTGTTTGCCATTATGACCTGCGCTCCGACGTTCATGCGCGGTATCACGTTCCATTCGGACTCGCGCGCATAACCGGCTTCGTTACCTACCCATCTGACGTCGGGGCCGCAATTGGATATCACCGTATTCGGACTCAATTTGCGTATCAACGCGTAATAACGCTCGAAATCGTATTCCTGTTTTTTCTTGCCGTCGGATTCGGCGCCGCACGCGCCGTCGAGCCATACGCAGAAAATCTCACCGTAACCGGTAAGTAATTCGGTAAGCTGTGCGCAATAGAAATCGTCGTATTTGTCCGTGCCGTAATACTCCGAATTCCTGTCCCAGGGCGAAAGATATATTCCGAATTTCATACCGTGTTTCTTACAGCTTTCGGAAAGTTCTCTGACAACGTCCCCTTTCCCGTTCTTGTACGGACTGTTCTTGACGGAATATTCGGTCGTTTTAGTCTGCCACATACAGAAGCCGTCGTGATGCTTCGCAGTGAAGATTATCCCTTTCGCGCCAGCGTATTTAAGCACCTTAACCCATTGTTCGGTGTCCTGCTCGGACGGATCGAATATTTCCGGAGGGAGCGTTCCGTCGCTCCATTCCTTATCGGCAAAGGTGTTTATGCCGTAATGAATAAAAGCGTTGAAGTTTTCGCGTTGAACGGACTTCTGTACTCTGCTCGGTACTACGGAAACGTATGTCTTGATTCTATCATCGTTGATAACGGCGCCCATATTTTACTCCTTGTATTCGAATTTTCCCTGCCTGTAATATATCCATTGGGCAAGGTTGACCGGTTTGAGGAAGACCGCAAGCCTTTTGAGATCGTCCTTGAGAACGCACCCGGCGGGTTCGACGTCCGCAACGCTCTTTACGGAAAAGTCGTCGGGAGAGTAACCCTCGTAATAAGGCATCGTAAGGGAGACCTTCTCTCCGGGAAGCATATCGAACCAGTTGTCGTCAAGCGGAAGCGACGAAACCGAATTGCTCACGCACACTATCCGCGCGTATGCGGGAGAAAAGAGTTCCACCGCGATGCGGTCGCCCTCCCTGCGGGAGGTAAGTCTGACTTTGACTTTGGGTAACGCAAGTTTCTTTTCGGGCAGGAATACGAGCGTTTTACGATTCAGAAGCTTGCCGCCCTCGTATAATTCCGCAACGAGTACGGTACGCTTCCTGTCGTATTTCGTTAGCACGTCCGCGCCGAGTTCTTTCACGACGGAAACGGATACCGCTTCCGCACGGCACGTTACGGTTTCAGAATGCAGAATCCCTTTCTCGAAATCCGCGAGGCTGTATTTCACCGTCGCGTCGCAAGCGACGCGCGTATCGTTTATAATGTAAATCTTAACTCCGTCTTTGCCGTCCTCGAGCGAAACGGCCACAGGCGCGTTGAAGTGCCTTGCCTGGTATTGCAACGCTTTGTAATTGCCGTAATAATCTATACTCGACCAGCTTGCGACGGGCCAGCAATCGTTGAGCTGCCAATATAACGCACCGTTTGTACGCGGGCGGTTCCTGCGCCAGAATTCGGTGGCGTCCTTGATGCTTTCCGCCTGACAAGCCTGGCTGAGGTACACGATATCCACCGGGTCTTTGGGCAAACGGAAGCGCGACGCGACGTAATACTCGGTTTTCGCATTGCCGCCTATGCACTTCTGGTGTTGCAGGAAAAGGTCCGAATGGATATCGAACGGCGCTCCGCACGAAAACGCTTTGACGGTCTTCAGATCGGGAAGGCTCTCGAAGCCGAATTCGCTGCAGAATCGCGTATAGCGCTTGCGGTAATATTTGACGTTCTGCAGACCGTGCCAGACCGCCCAGAGATGCGTATCTCCCACGTTGTCCGCGGCGACGCCCTTATTGAATGCGATCCCTATCGGAGTGCCCGCCGTGTAAGGAGTATGTATGTCGAACTTACGTATTTCTTTTTCGAGAGTCTCCCAGAAGAACTTTGCTTCGCCTGCCGAATACTTCTTATGAAGCATGAGCATGGCAACGTCGGATTCTATCTCGTTGTTGCCGCACCACAGAGCGAGCGAAGGATGATTGCGCAAGCGCTTGACGTTATATTCGACCTCGCGCAAAGCGTTTTTCACGAAGCCTTCGTCGTACAGAGGATAAGGGCGGCAGGCAAACATGAAGTCCTGCCACACGAGCAGACCGCGTTCGTCGCACAGAGAATAAAACTCGTCGCTCTCGTAGAAACCCCCTCCCCACACTCGGATCATATTGAAGCCGGCGCGCACCGCGGCGTCGAGATGATATTTAAGTCTCGCTTCGTCTACCCTGTCCGGCATGGAATCGGCGGGTATCCAGTTAGCGCCTTTAGCGAAAATAGGCACGCCGTTCACGAGGAAACGGAAGTTCCTGCCGAATTCGTCCTCGGAACGATCGAGCTCGACGGTCCTCAGACCTGTTTTCACGCTGCGCTCGACGCGCGCGCCGCGCTCGTCGGAAGCAAGGAGCGTAACGGTATAAAGACGTTGTCTTTTACCTCCGTCGAGATCGGCGCACCACCAAAGCACGGGATCTTCTATCTCGAATTCGCGCGTGAACGCGCCCGAAGCCATGCCTTTTTTGACTATTTCCGAGCCGTCGGGAGCTTTGACGGTAAGAGTGTATTCCGTTTGCCTTTCGCCGCAGATATCGGCGTTGACGCGCAGCGTGACTTTGCCGCAGGAATGTATTTGCTCTACGTAAAGATCGGCAATGCGTACGACGCCGCCGTAATCGATATAAATGTCTTTGGTGATACCGCATACCGGGACTACGGGACCCCAATCCCAGCCGAAATGACATTGAGCCTTTCTGATGAAAGTAACCGGCTGCAACCCTGCCGAGCTCGCCGAGACGTTAAGGCGTTTCATTTCCTTTTCCGCATACGGGCGGGGCGCGGAGAATATTACGGATATCTCGTTGGTCCCTTTCTTGAGCACTTTCTTCACGTCGGTGCGATAGCCTATGAAAGAGTTGCGGTCCGCAAGCACTTCCTTGCCGTTAACGTAAATACGGAACACCGTGTCGAGCATATCGCAACAAAGCTCGGCGCGCGGAGCGTCGAGCATTTCGTCGTCCACTTCGAAGGTGCGTCTGTATTCCCAGTCGCGATCGCCGAGTACCGCCGTTTCGTTCTCGTTCATCCCGATAAAAGGATCGGGGATCTTACCCGCTTTGAGTAAGTCGGTATAGTTACTCGACGGGACTTTCGCGTCCACCCATTCTCCGCCGAGCGTAAGGTCGCGCATGCGCCATTTCCCGCACAGATCCGATATCATGTTTCCTCCTCCTTACACCGCTCAAACGCTGTGCCTGTATTTATCCAATATATAGACGAGTTTTTCTTTGTTCGCCTCGTCGAAATTCAGTTTCGTGGTAGCCGCGTTCACCGTATCGAACCCGTTATTGTCGCCGCAGAAGAATATAGTCGAACCGTCCGTGGCGTAATCGCAGAAATGCGCCCAGTCGATGAAACGGTAAGGAACGAGCACGCCGGAATCGAGCACGGCGCATTTTGTCGTTATCATCATAACGAGAACGACTCCGAGGCAGGCTATGATAACCATTATCGAAACGCAAAGCGCGTAATGCCCCGCTACTGCCATTACAATTATGTCCGCCAGCAGACACACGCCCAAAAATGCAAGCGCGAACACCGGCCATTTACTGCGCTTGTAAAGAGGTATCAGTACGATCGCCGAACTGAACCTACGGTTCAACTCCAGAAGTTTTCTGATAACGAAAACGCTCCACACTATCGTTATTACGGCAAGCAGTATCACTACCGCATCGATAATTATTTCGACCATAATATTTACACGCGCGCAAAGCGCGCCCTCCTTTTCGGTTATCTGTTTTCGCCGTTACGGAAATAATCGGCTGCGGAAGCAATTATTTCGCGGATGAGCGAGGGCTCGAATTTAAGGAACGCCGTTTTTTCAGGCAGGCAGAAGAAGCCCAAGACCCTGCCCGCTGGCGAGGTAAGCGCCGCCACCGCGTCAGCCGAGCCGTCCGGGTTATACGGGAACGCCATGGTCGGAAAGCCGTGACAATCGGCGTATTGCGCGGCAATCTGCCCACCGAACGCCATTTGCTCGAGTATATCCGTATTCGCGGAAAAGCGCATGTCGTTCCCACCGGGCGCCGCATAGTAATAAGAGCCTACCGACGTATAAGTAAGCATCGGCGACAGATTATTTGATATCCTTAACCGCGTAAGGCGCGAAGTAATGCCCGGGCGTTCCGCTTCTTTCAACGCGGTTTCCGAGCCGGAATGCTCCGCGTTGCCGTAAGCGAGGAAACCGAGCTTAAGCAAAGCTCGCGAACCTTCGCCGGTTGCGAGTATCAGTCCGTCGTTACGGAATATGAGCTCGTTGACCGCGTCGAGCACCGCGGGGCGGTGCAACACGTCGTAGAGTCTGTTGTCGGTAATATATTCGCCGTATGCCGATCTTCCGCAAACGACCAGCATATCCGTAGAAGCAATATGCTCGCGAACTTTACGCTGAAGGGCTGCGGAAGCTACGGTGTCTTTACCGAAGTACATTGAATTTACGGTAAATCCCGCCGCGGTAGCAAGGCTCTGTATCGCGAATTCTGAAGCAAAATCGCAATGCAATACGGTCATCACAGGGTCGGACAGCGAAGCTTTGCGTCTCACGGTGTCACGCACGGCAACCGGGGCTTGCGCCACCCTGTCTTCCGCTCTGTCGTCAAAAGCGTATTTGGACAGATACCCCGCTATTTCGCGCTGACTTACCGTTACCTCGGCGTTTTTCAAAACCCCGGTATCGTCCGCGACGCCCACGTACTCGCAGTCGAACGCGGAGAGTTCTTCGATGTTTTGCACGGCAAGCAAAAGATCCCCTTTGGTTTCGCGCGTACCGTCTGTTTCGAAAGTCGCGAACGAAAAACCGAGTCCGTTACCGGCGGTGCCTCTTATCACCGCTTCGAGGACGCTTTCCTCGATAAGCCTTGCCGACGTGATATTCCCGGTGCCTATATTGATATTGATAGCGGCGGCAAGCTTTAACACGTATTTGAAATCCGGCATACCGTAATCGTCTCTCGGGATACCCAGACGGAAAAGTTTATCTCCGGGCTTGAAATCCGGTGCAACGAGCAGCGACGTCGGCGCGCTGCCGGTGGCTGCGACAGAAAAGATCTGAGAGTTCTTTTTTATACGCGAAAGCTGCGCATTCGAGGAAAGGTTCGCCACGGACAGAGCGTGCTCGGCGTAAAAGCACGCCAACGCGCGCGACAGCAGCGCGCCGCGTCCCACGGAATCGGTTTCCGTGGCGAACAACATATTCGTATTGAGCGCGATGTTGTATATCGAAACGCCGCAGACAACGAGCTTCAGTACGGCGTTCAATACCGTATTTACCGTGTCCGAAAAAACGTCGTATCTTCTGCAATTCGTACCTGTAGCAAAAGCGTTGAATACGTCTTCGTATCTGTCGGGAGAGGGCGTGACGGCGGCGACCTGAGCGGGCGTCGACTGATATTCCCCTATGAAGGGCGGCAACACGCTTCGCGCAGAATTTACGCCGTTCAGTCCCGATTCCGCGACTACGTTCCCTTCCTCGAGCTTCTGTTTAATGTCCTCTATGTCGTCGGATACCGTCGTTGCCACGGAAGCGTCTCGATGCTTCTCGTCTATCCTGAAAATACTGAACGCATGACTGCGGTGTCTTAACATCGTGAGATGCAGTCTAGCGACTTCAACGTTGGAAAGGACTATGCGTATATTGTCCTTAACCGTCATTTTCCCGATAACGCAGGAGACGTAATCGTATTTGTCGACCACGGAGAGAAGTTTGGAAATATTCTGTTTCCTCACCACGGCTACCATCCTATCGAGATGCCTGCCGAAAAGAAAATCCGTGATTCTGTCTTTTGCCGCGTAATTGTCCGGAACGTCGATCTCGAAGCCCTTGCCTGCGGCTATCAGATCGTTCAATATGCCTTCGTCGCAGGAAAAGACCCGCGAGATCAACTTTGCCGAATTACACTCGGCGAGAAAATCGGCGAGCTCCTTCAGCCCCTCCCTTTCGGTGTTTTTGTAGGAGATAAGAAGTATTTTGTCGCCCTTGGATATTTCTTCGGAATTCGCGTCGAAACTGTCGCGCGCACACAAAACGGCGGTTTCGGTAAAAGCCGCCGAAGTCATAGCGCTTTTGTCCCGTCCGTAATCGTATGCGGGAAGATCGAGGCTTTCCGCGTACCTGGCGAAATTTCTTTGTTCGCGGACGGGACAATCGCCGTATTCCTCGCGGATGACCGCAACGGGCGTACCGCCCGAAACGACGCTCATGACAGCGCACCTGCGTAACGCTTCGGAAGCGTTGTTATCCCATCGGCTTATGATATCGCTGAAATATCGCGTACGCCTGCCCTTTTCGTAACACTCGCACTCGAGCGAGGTTCTGCCGTGCGAATAACGTATGACGTCCCTGCTGTCCGATATTACAGCCTTTGCGCTCAATGACAGTAATTCTTTCAACGTACGAGGAGCGTTTTCTTCCGGATTGAATTCTTTGCGGAGTTTGTCGTAAAGCTTCAATGCTTTGAGCACGTGAGGATTTTCGGTAACGAGTTCGATTTGCGATATTTCCCTGTCGAGATATCCCTTCCCGGACGACCAATACGAATCGACAATCCTGAGTGCAAGAACCGTAGGCGCGTTCACGCCTGCAAAATATTTCCGCAGATTCCGCAAAGATTTCGCCGACATACGGAGCTTTAACTCGCGCCTGAGTTTGCCGAGCGCACTTTCACTCATGTGCTGAAAGCCGTTCAACCTCTTTGTGACCGCATAGCCCGAAAAGTCCGTTGATTCGGACTTTTCGTCGACGGCTATACGTTTATTTTTAGGACCGAAAGGGATCATATGGCGAATATGGACTCCCCGAATACCGACGCATAAGCCGCGTCGGCACGGTAATCGTCGACGAGAGCGCCGTTGACTCGGAGCGTAGCCGACGAAGATATGCCGTAGAAAGCTTCCGGCGCGGCTTCGACTTTATTGCTTCCTTCCAGTTTGAACGTATTGAGTCCGAAAGCGCCTTCGAACGCTCTATCGCCTATATATTCCAGTTTCGAAGTCAACGCCACGGTCACGGAAAGAAGTTCGGTACTGTCCGCGAAAGCGCCTGCGGCGATAGCTACGAACTCGTCGTCGAGCGTAAGCGCGACGTCGTTGCCTACGTAGGAAACGAGTACTTTGCCTACGCTTACGTATTTGCCGTCCGCCGATACGTTCAATGCGCCGATAACGTCTTCGAAAGCGGCATAGCCCACGACTCGCAGTCCGTTGCCGCCGTAAATGTTTTTGAGCTTATAACAGTTGCGGAAAGCATACTCCCCTATCGCGTTAAGCGTATCCGGCAACGTTACTCCGAGCAAGCTCTCGCAACCGTCGAAAGCGTAAGCGCCAATTCTCGTAAGTGACGAAGTATCTTCTGCGGTGATGAATTCGACAAGCGAAGCGCAATACGCGAATGCTCCGCCTTTTATTTCCGTTACGCTATTCGGAAGAGCGAACGTCGCAGAGTATGCGTACGCGGGCGCCAATCTGTACAGCACCGTACGGTCGGCAGAATACAGCGCTCCGTTCTCGAATACGAAAGCGGAAGAATTGCCCAATTCGAACGTTTCGAGCGCGAAGAAAGCGGCAAAGGCGTTATCGCCTATGGATTTAACGTTGTTTGACAAACTGACCGAAGTAACGAAAACGGTCTTACTCAGATCTGAGAAGGCATTATCCGCGATGGCGGTAACAGGCGCTCCGTTGTAATTTTCGGGTATTCTGACGTCTATGTAAGAGTATTCCGCGGCTGTAGGACGGAAACCGGTGACGGTATACGACATTACGGTCACGCCGTCGGCGGCGTAGACCGGCGTATATATCAGTCCGTCGGTGCCGCGCAGACGGTCTATCCACCTCGCATAGAATACGGTGTCCTCCTTAAAGTCGTAATATCCGCTCGAAAAATCGACTTTCAGCGTCGCGAATTCGGGGTCGGTATACCAACCGTCGAAAACGAAGTCGGAAGATACCGTTTCGTCGGTATATATCGGAGGGTTGCCGGACACGGCGTCGGACACCGCTTTCAATTCGTTGGCGATGTATTGATCGCCGTGGCTGAATACGTATGTACCTACCGAACCGAACTCATTTACGTAACCGGTTTCCGCGGTTCCGCTCACGCTCGTCATATTCATAAATGTGACGTTATATTTTTTGGATTCGAGCATCGGGTAAAACGCTCTGTCGTATAACGGATCCGGATTATATTCGTGGAAATCGTAGATCTGTATGCCGGTCGTACCTATATTGGCAAAGAGATAATTGTCCCATATGCCTTCGTCGTCGGGGCTCCAGGATCCTCCGGAACCGCCCGGTGCGACTCCCTGAACGGTAGCGTTACAGATATAGAACGAGCCGTTATAATACACGTAATCGCCTGCACTGTAAGTTACGGATGAGTCGTATACGCTGAACTTGGAGGGATTGCGGGTACGCCATCCTATTATCTCGTAGCCCGCGTTTTCGGACGATTCGTCGAATATGATCTCCGGCGGAATAACGAATGCTCCGCGCATGACTTCTTTGGTTTCTGAAATAACGTCGTTGCCGTCGTTCACCCTGAACACAACCGTATAAGGCAATTCCACGGGCTTGGCGTAGAACGAAACGGCGCCTTTGACGTTCTGCGGGAAAGACACGAGCTTGCTGATGTCGAGACTGCGGTTGGAATACCATTCGACGGAATAATATTTTTCGGGATAATAACCGATTATCTCGTTATACGTGTCCTCGGGCACGCTTTCTATCGTGTAACCGTAAGGGAAGACATAAGTTTTTACCGTGTCCTCGCTACTGCCGGGTGCGGTATAATAAAATTTGATCTCGTAAGGTATGGGAGTATATTCGACGTATACGTTCACATCGTCGAACATGACGAGCGAAGCTATATCCGTCACCTCGAAAGTTCCGTCGACCAAGGTCATCCAAGCGCCGGTATGCCCCTCTTTCTCGGGCATAGCGGGCGTTGTCTCCACGGTGTGACCGTATTCAGCCGTGCGCACGATCTGCTTATTGTTGGCGTCGGTGATCGGAATAGTGAAGTTTTCGTCGTAATAGAAATACATCGTGTACGTGTACGCTTCGTACACGGCGAGGATTATCATGTCGTGAGTCGCTCTCGAATATACGGGCTCTTTCCCCGTCGCGGTGTCTATCCAGACGCCTTCTGCTCCGGGCACTTCGTCTATCTCGGGTATGGGCTCAATGCCGGCGGTAAGTAAGTCGTTATACTCGACTTCCGCCACGTAACACCATCCGCTTAAATAACTCCCGTTGTATATCGTAATGTTTGACTTGTACTCTGCCGGAACGCCGTACACGACGGTATCCTCGTTCCATTCCGGGGAAATATAAGTCAGTCGGATGATTTCAACTTCGTAATAAATTCTTATCACGAGATCGGAAGTGACTTCGACGGACTTGTCTTCCGCGTCGGCGGGAATGAATCTCGTTGCGGATTCGTCGAAAACTTCATCCGCACCGAGAACGTAATAGCCTTTGAATTCGTAACCCGTTTTGTCGGGCGCCGAAATAAGCTGAATGAAGTTACCGTGTTCGATGCCGTCCACTTTGGATAGCTGTCCGTCGTAGCGAGTCCCGAGATAGCTGTCGTATCTTACCGAGTATTTGCGCTGATCCGACCATTTTGCATAGAAAACGATATCGCGCGTAACGGTATACGGCGCCACTACTTTGGCTCCGGTGAAATTGTCGCTTACGTACCAACCGACGAAATCGTATCCCGGTCTTACCGGTTGCTCCAATATGTCGATAAGACCGTCGGCGTACTCGACTTTATATAGTGTGTTCCCGTCCGCGTCGGTTTCCGTGACGATGTCGGAACCGTTGAATCCGCCTTTGCCGGCATTATACGTGACGGTGTAATAGACGACTTCGGTCTTGGGAACGATCTTCAAAGTGATGTAGAGCCTCGCGCCTTGATAAATTATAGTGACGGTATTTGTTCCGGTATCGGCAACCTTGGCTTTATCCTCTGCGGATATCATGCTTTCGGTGACTTTGACGCTGTCGACCATGCTGCCGTTTGCGTCGAAAACGAAAAACGAGAATGCAGACCAATCGATTTCGCCCTGCGTAAACACGTAAGCGTCGGCGACCGCGTCGTAATACGCGGCGGAAGTATTCGGATTGAGTTCCAGGGTATACTCGCTCTCATTTTCGGTAGTACAGCCGGCTACAACGGCGGCTATAAGCGCAATTGAAACGATCAGGAGTATCAATTTGGACTTTCGCATATCAGTAATTCCGTCAATTTAATTTATTAAAAATAATATAACATCAAGCGCGGGCTTTGTCAATACGCACATATCCAAATTGTGCGCTCGCGCATACGCTTGCAATAAGCGCGCCGAACGTGTACAATAATTCTTGCAACGCGCAAAAGCGATATCCCAAACCGAAAAAGGAGCAAAAACAATGAAACTCAAAATACTCGGTTGCCACGGGCCATATGCGGCAAGACCCGGTGAAGCCACCAGCGGTTACCTCGTCACTTACGGAAACACCCGTTTGGTTATGGATCTCGGCTCCGGCGCCCTCGCGCGACTCTTAAACTCGGTCACCGCGGACCAAATTGACGGGATCTTCCTCTCACACCTTCACTACGATCACACCTCGGATATGCTCACTCTCAAGTACGCTCTTGAGAATACCCCCGTCGTACTCGACGTCTACGTCGCCGAACAAAATACAAATTGGTATCTTGAGCTACTCAATTCAAAAAACTTTAATATAGTACCAATCGCTACAGAAACAATGTATAAATGCAGAGATCTTACACTTGAGTTTTATAAAGTTAAGCACCCGGTAGACAGCTATGCCGTCAAGGTAAAAGGTGACAAAACTTTATTTTATACGGGCGACACGGTATATTTCGACGGGCTCGCCGAAGCCGCTTCGGACTCGGACGTCATACTTGCCGACTGCGCCAAACCCGACGATTTCCGCGGACCGCATATGATAAAGAGCGACGCCTTGAAACTTACTCGTCTGACGGGCGCGAAGCTTATCGTCACGCACATAGCGCCCGGCTGCGACGCGAAAGCGTTATATTCCGATGTTCCGGAAGCGGAAATCGCGGAAGAAGGTAAGGTCTTCGAAATATAAATTTCCTTCCCTGCTTACGCGCCGCAAAACTACCTATAAAAAAGTCTTCGAACCACGGTAAAAATATTGACAAAGTGAAACCGCTTTGATATAATAGCATAGCATTCAAAGAATGCTTGCGGGGATATGGCTCAGTTGGTAGAGCGATGCGTTCGCAACGCATAGGTCAGGGGTTCGAATCCCCTTATCTCCACCAAAAAGCAAAGGCACCGATATGATTCGGTGCCTTTGCTTTTTCTTTTGACGTAAATCATTCCTGAATAAATTCAACCGAGTCCACGTCGGCTTTGTCCATAACGACGGCTAAAAATCTTGTCCCGGGCATTGTGGAATCCTTGATCCCCGGTTTAACAGGCTGAACTTTAAATGTTATTTCCAATTTTCCGTCATCCAACGTCAATTTTTTCAAGCGACACGCCCTGTTGTTGCTTACGGTAGACATGTACATTACGATCATTTGCTTTCCTAAATCTACGTCGGCGGGAAAATTTATAAATACTGCCGCAAATTCATCCTCATTGCCTATTATGCGAGTGCGCGTTCGCGGCGAGTCTGTATCCTTGATCGTTTCGCCGTCGGCATCCTTATAATAAGTGCCGTATGTTCTGTTGCTTTCCGCGAATTCAGCGGTCATATCGTCATAACCGATACCGTAAAGTTCTGCATGATACTTGCTTGCCTCGCCTCTACAGGCAACCGTTAACGCAGTCAAAAAAGTCAGTATCAATATCATCGGCAATATACGGAACAACATTTTCGATACTTTTGCTTTCATAATATTTCTCCTCTTTCTTCAAATCATATCAGCCTGTAGCTACGGTTTAATTGTACTTTAACAATACCGATATGTCAATGCTCCCATTACTTACCCCGAATCGCGGGTACGGTATAAGGACCGAAGTCGGCGATCTTACGACTGCGGCGAAAAGAACCGAAACGCATATCCTCGATAAAGAAAGCCCGCTATATCACGGAATAGACCCGCTGTCCCCTACTAAAATTCAAGACGCCCCGCTCGATATGTGCGGGGCGTACCGATTACATATTGTCTTTACGAACGAGTGAATTTGCGCTTATTATCACACCTTCACGGGAGTGCCGTAGTAAACGTGCATGAACAGCGCCTTCATCTTCGCGGGGGTTATCGGACGCGGGTTGGAGCCGGTGCAGGCGTCGCCTACCGCGAGCTTCGCTATTTCGTCTATCTTTGCGAGGAATTCCGCTTCGTCGATGCCGTACTCCTTCAACGAAGAGGGTATGCCGAAGTATTTGTTCATATCCCTTATCACGTCGCAGAGCGCGTTCACGAGCGCGGTAGCGGACTTGCCTTTCAGTCCTATAGCTTTAGCTATCTCCGCATAACGCGACTTCGCCCTCTTATTCACCGCGTTATACTGGATAACGTAGGGAAGATACATCGCGTTAGCGCATCCGTGAGGAATGTGTCCCGTGCTGAACGCCGCTCCCGTCTTATGCGCCATGGAGTGAGTTATTCCGAGCAGCGCGTTGGAGAACGCCATACCCGCCATACATTGTGCGTAATGCATGCTTTCTCTCGCCTTCATATCGCCGTCGTAGCTCGCCTTGAGCGTATTGTTTATGATCTTGATGGCTTCCATAGCAAGAGGATCGGTGAAAGGTTGCGCCACGGTGGAAACGTACGCTTCGATAGCGTGGGTAAGCGCGTCCATACCGGTATGCGCGGTAAGTTTCTGCGGCATCGTCTCCGCAAGGTCGGGATCCACTATCGCCACGTCGGGAGTAATGTTGAAGTCGGCGAGAGGATATTTAACGCCCTTCTGATAGTCGGTTATGACCGAGAACGCGGTAACTTCGGTAGCCGTTCCCGATGTGGAAGGTATTGCGCAGAACTTGGCTTTCGTTCTGAGCGTGGGGAACGAGAAGGGAGTAAGTATCTTTTTGAACGTGGTCTTGGGATACTCGTAGAATACCCACATCGCTTTCGCCGCGTCTATGGGCGAGCCGCCGCCGATGGAAATTATCCAGTCGGGTTCGAATTCTCTCATCATTTCCGCGCCTTTCATCACGGTCTCTACGGAAGGATCGGGCTCAACTCCTTCGAAAAGTTTGGTTTCGATACCCGCTTCCTTGAGGTACGCGATAGCTCTGTCGACAAAGCCGAATCTTTTCATGGATCCGCCGCCCAGTACCATAACGGCTCTTTTGCCTTTGAGGTTCTTAAGCTCCTCGAGGCTGCCTTTACCAAAATACAGATCTCTCGGTAATGTAAATCTTGCCATATAATTCTCCTTTATTATTCACGCCCGAAGGCGAAATTTATATGTTTATCGTTTACGGGTATTCTGTACGAATGATACCCTTTAACTTTTCCTTTTAAGCGCGCTTTACCTAAACTTTCACGAATTTTCTGGTGAGCGAAACACTGCCGTCTCCGTTGATGTCTACGATAAGCCCGCCTACCTTGTCATCGTCATGATAATATTGCTCGGAGGATTTGACTCCGTAGCCGAGCGTGACTCCCTTATATTCGACGATATAATCGTTGACGTGGTCGTGTCCCACGAATACGTGCGTGGTAGCGCCCTTCTCGAGTATTTTATCGAACATGCCGGGATTTGCGGTAGCGTTACATTCTTCCTCGCGCCTTTCTCCGCTACCGATAGCGGGATCGAAACCGCTTTGTTCCCATGCGGCGTAAGCGTCCCTGTATTCGGGGAACGGAATATGGAAAAACATCACCGAATGCGCGTATCCGTTATCGATAAGCCCCTGCTGGAGCCAGTCGTACCAGTATACCTGCGAGGGAGTAAAACAGCCGTATTCCCTCTCGCCGTCATACTCGACGTACATATTCGAGTCCATCATCACGAGGCTGTAGAAAGGAGCGCCGTTTTTAGTGACGTTTACGGCGTAATTGCCCGTGCCGCCGATATTGTAGGGTCCGTTCTCGTAGAGACAGTATTCGGACTCCGAATAAATCTCTCCCAAACGGAATTTATCGGCTTTACCTTCGGCGTCGTGATTGCCGTACACCACCGCCCACGGCTTGCCGAAACCGTCCATAAGCTTGACGAGGTGCTTCGTGTAAGAGGCGTTCGCCGGTCCTATAACGGAATCGCCGGTTATCACTATCATATCGGGATCGTTTTCCTTGACGAGCGTTTCCACAATCTTATCCGTTTCCTTGGTGAGATGCGGGTAGACGTAATGAAGATCCGTAAGCTGAAGGATACGGAATCCGTCCTCCCCCGCTTCTACGACCGGTATGGAATCTATATCGAAAGGAACGTATTCCGACCAGTAATCGGTATCGTTAGGCTCTCCGTGTACCGGAATGAAAAGTCCCATCATAATGCTTCCCGTCACGATCGCCGCCGAGAGCGCGACAATTAACATTGTAAAAAGTTTTTTCTTATCGGGTTTCACTTTGCGCCTCCGCGTTTCAGTATAATATAAATTCGACGATTATACAATACGTTTGGGAAAAAAGGCGGATATCCGCCTGAAAATACGCTATTGACATCGATATATCGGTAAGTTAAAATTAGATCATGAAACGAGCTCTTAAAAAAATATTCATAATTACACTGTGCGCGTTCGTCGTAATAGTCGGGTGCGGCTTCGGCATAACGTACGCCGTACTGAACGCAAACGCAAAAGAGATGCCGAAAGACTATACCGCAGGCAGTAAAGTGCGTTTCATCGCGCACCGCGGGTTGAGCGGCGAATACTACGAGAACGGCGAAGAAGCCTTCCGCGCCGCGGCGGACAGCGGATTTTTCTACGGCATAGAAACCGACGTTTACTTCACCGCTGACGGAATTCCGGTGTGCGCGCACGACGACAACGCATTCGAAAACGAAGATATCCTTATCACGGGATCGCTTTTCTCCGACATAAAAGATCTGCCATTGAAAGAAAACTCATACGGTTTTCGGGGTACCGAAATATGTACTTTCGAAACCTATTTGAAGATTTGCGGAGCGTCGGGCAAAGCCGCGATAATCGAACTCAAACAAGAGGACATGACCGACGAGCAAATAATTTATATCATCGAAGCGGCGCGCGAACACTGCGGGGACAACTTCGTACTGATATGTTTCAAGAAAAGTCACGTCGAAGCCGCCGAAAATCACGATAAAAGCGTAGTCACGCAACACCTGTCAAATTACGGATTCCTCGGACTGCTGTCTGCATGGGACGGCTACAATATTTCGCTGACGTATAAAAGGATGAGCAAGACTCTCGTGAACGAAGCTCACAAACGCGGCAGAGAGGTCGGAGTCTGGACGGTAAACAAATTCGGACTTGTCGAAAAGTACGCCGATATGGGCGTGGATTACATAACTACGAATTTCGATTTTTCCGAGGAATGGTCGAACAGATAGTGATATAAGCGCACGGAGGTTGAGATATGAAAAGACCTTTTGTACCGGAAGCTCGATTTTTCAAAGGGAGCTACAATCCGGAATATGAAAATCAGATAATTCTGTGTAAAAACAAGTGTTTCGAATATAATCACACTCTGCCGAGCGATACGCAAAAGCTTAAAAGTATTCTACGCGACATAATCGGAGAGGAAGCGGATAAAGAGCCTATAATAACGCCGCCTTTTCAATGCGATTACGGATACAATCTGCGGTTCGGCAAAACCTTTTATTCCAATCACAATCTCGTCATAAACGACGGACTACCGGTCACTTTCGGAGACAACGTATTTATCGCGCCGAATTGCACATTTACCACGGCAGAGCACGCGATCGATCCCGAGATGCGTAAAGAAGGCATCGAAATAGCCAAACCCATCACCGTCGGAAATAACGTGTGGATAGGCGCGGGAAGCATAGTGCTCGCGGGCGTGACCATAGGCGACAACACCGTTATAGGCGCTGGCAGCGTCGTTACGAAGCCCATTCCCGCCAACGTAGTGGCGGTAGGTGTCCCGTGCCGCGTAAAGCGCCCTATCTGCGAAGACGATAAAACTACGTATCCTTTCTATAAACCCGAATAAGGCGTTCTGACGGCACGAGCGCATATCCGAGTATTGTGTGTTTTAGAAATGCGGTATTTTTCTTTACCGTTCATCGCTGATCGTTGATGTTCGCTTGTGAATTATATTCCGATAATGCCGTCGTGGGGTCGTAAGGAGCGCCCGTAGGTCCCGTTACGCCCTGCTCTCCCTGCACACCTTGCGTTCCAGTGGGACCGCTCGCGCCAGTTGCTCCCGTGGGTCCGGTAACTCCCGTGCCTCCTCCCTGAGGTCCCGTAGGGCCTATAGGGCCTATAGGTCCGGTAGGTCCGGTTGGTCCCGTGGCTCCGTCTACTCCCGCGACTCCCGCAGGTCCCGTGGCTCCGGGCAAGCCCTGTATCCCCGCGGGTCCCGTCGGACCCGTAGGTCCTTCCACGCACAGTATTTTATCAAAGTCTCGGCAAGGACGGTTGCAACATCCGAAAAACATAATACCTCTACGGTGTTAATATGTAAAATGCGCCTGCAAGGTTACAACGGCTCTCAGTCACTCAAAAGCAAAATTTCTTTACTTTATCTGAACCCGGTTACGCTTACGTTTCAATGCTTTGATAATTTCAATGACCAGCCAAATTCCGAAAGTCAGCACGGTAAACGCAATGAATATCGCGAGCTGTATATTTGCGCCGATCGTCGTGCCGAAAAAATCGAGCTCCATGGAAAACGCCTTTCTGAGTTCGTTATCTGCTATGGGAGCAATGTCTGCGATTTTCTCTAATGCTCCGTCCATGAATAAATTTCTGAATAACGCCGCCGAATATGTCCCCGGAACAAACAGCGTAATATACTGAACGGCTTTCGGGAACATCGAAAGCGGCATATAAGCACCGATAAGGAAACCTATTACCGCGCTCGTTATACCGACGAAAGCGCCGTGTTGCGCGGATGTTTTGACGGCGAAGCAAATCAACGTTGACAGTGTGCCTGCGGAAACGACGGAAACTAAAGTAAGCGCAAGCAACAGAACCACGTCGGAAACCGACAAAGTCCATCCGCTTATAGCCATATACACAAACGATATAGCCAAAACAATATAACAAAGACAAAGCGAAATTATTATATTGGATATAAGGTAAGCTACCCCTATTAAACCTCTCGGTATCGGAGAGGACAGAATATCGACAAGCACGCCGCGCTCTTTATCCGCAATCATAATGTTCTGTGCGGAAAACGACACGGTGATGCACGCCACGGCAATCACTCCGGCAAGCATCCAGGAGTCGACAAAGTTCTTAATAAGTTTATCGTCTATCGGCACATTTTCGAAGTTGGATTTGACGGCGTCGACCTGTATATCGGCAAGGAAAAGAACGTAGACCGCCAAAACTATCAAGGGCGCTAGCAAAGAGAAGAATACGCTCATTTTATCTTTCAGGAAGATGTTAAGACTTCTTTTTATCAGCATTCCGAGCATGACGGAGATGTCTTTTATTTTCGACTTCATTGCTCTCCTCCGACCAATTTTTTACCGGTCACGTTAAGAAAAACGTCGTCCATATCCCCTTTTCTCAATTCGAAATCCGGAATATATGCGCCGTATTCACTTAAAATGCGTTTAGCGTGCTCCCCGTTAAGCACGTTCACGCGATAAGCGCCGTTCTCATATAAAAATTTCAAATCGGCGAACGCTTTGTCCAAAACGTCGTTTTTCGGCGAATAAACAGTCAGCAGATCGTACGAATACGCTTCTTTAAGCTCGTTAGGAGTTCCTCGCGCCGCTATTTTACCCGCGTCCAATATCACCACGTCGTCGGCGCTGCTTGCTTCTTCCATATAATGCGTGGTAAGAAATACCGTCATTCCCAAATCTTTGCGCAAGTTTTCTATTACGTTCCAGACCGCCTTTCTCGTCTGCGGGTCGAGCCCGGTGGTCGGCTCGTCAAGTATCAATATTCTCGGAGAATGTATAAGTCCTCTCGCGACGTCGACGCGCCTTCGTTGCCCGCCGGAAAGTTTGCCGTACGGTCTTTTAATAATTTCGTCCAGCGACAGGATTTTCGAAAGTTCGTCGATCCTGTCTTTTCGTTTGTTACCGTATATGCCGTAAAAACTTGCTCTGACGCACAAATTGTCGTATACGGACAGTGAATCGTCAAGTACTGCTTTCTGAAAAACGACTCCGATATTTTCTCTGACTTTTTCGGGTGCGACGTCCAAATCGAAACCTGCGACGTTTACTTTGCCGCTATCTTTTTTCAAAATGGTACAGATGATATTTATGGTAGTGGTTTTACCCGCTCCGTTAAGACCGAGAAAGGCAAATAAACTCCCTTCCTCTACGCTGAAAGTAATATCGTCTACCGCTCGCACGGATCCGAAACTTTTTTTCAATTCGCTTATCTCGATTATATTTTGCATAATGCCTTTCTCCGATACTCTCTGAAGCAATGTTTATTCGTACGTCGATATGATGCCGCGGGCGACTTCGGACTTGGTGACGCATCTGTCCATAGCCTGCTTTTCGATATAACGGTGCGCGTCGTTTTCGCTCATTCCGAGCACGTCGATAAGTATCCACTTCGCGCGGTTGACGAGACGTATTTCTTCCATTTTTTCGCTGACGCTTATTTCGGCGCGTTCGTAACCGCGCAACCTTTCGCGGGTAACGCACATCCATTCTATAGCGCGTTCCGCTTCTCTCGCGGGCAAAGGCTTCATCAACGTGAAAACCCCGTATTCGGCTACCTTCATAAAGACTTCGGTATACTTATCCGCAGAAACTACGATAAGCGTAACGGATTTTCTGTTTCTTACGGCTTCGATGGCGAGCCTTGCTCCCGATTCGTCGGACAACGGGAAATCTATAATTATGAGATCGAAATCTCTCTCGATCATAGCCCTGCGCACCGCGGCGCCGCTATCGAAATTTATTACGGGATCGAACTTCTTTTCGGGCAACAAAGAAGCGAGAGAGTCTGCAAAGCTCTCTTTGCGGGATACGGTCAGAACGCTGTAGACTCGTTCCATAAGTCCCATATCCTTGCGCCGCCTCCTTCCTCAGCCTTCGCAGTAAGCGCGTACAACGGCTTCGGGAAGACAGCTCTTCACGAATTCGCTTGCGGCGGCGAGATCGCGCGCCTCCGCCAACGAGGAAGGCAGCTTGTCGAAACCGGCAAGCGTCTTATCGTCCGCCGTAAAGAAATTTATCTCGCTGGGCGGACAAAGTTCGGCTTTTCTTTTGTAGCCGTCTATGCCCGCTTTTATAAGCAAAGTGAACGCGATATACGGATTGAGCGTGGGATCGGGCGAACGCAGTTCAGCCCTGCGGTATTCGGCTCCCGCCGCAGGTATCCTTATAAGCTGCGACCTGTTCTCGGTTGACCAGGAAATATACTGCGGAGCTTTACTGTGACCGAGCCTGTCGTAAGACTCCCCGTCGGGATTGAGGAAAAGCGTTATCTCCTTGATCTTATCGAGTATCCCCGCAATGACGTAGGACATTACGTCGCCATCGGGGCTTTTGACGGAGAAATTGACGTGAAGCCCGTTACCCGGTTTCGAAGGCACGGGTTTAGGCGAAAAATCGGCGTGTAAACCGTTCCGCGCCGCAACCGTTTCGACAACGGAACGGAAAGTGAGCGCGTTATCGGCAGCGGACAAAGGATCCGAATATCGGAAATCGATCTCGTTCTGCCCCGGTCCCTCCTCGTGATGCGAACTTTCCGGAAGTATTCCCATGCTTTCCAACGCAAGACAGATCTCTCTCCTCACGTTCTCGCATTTATCTACAGGCGCGGCGTCCATATAACCCGCGTTGTCGTACGGGACGGAAGTCGCCGCTCCAGTCTCGTCGAGCCTGAAAAGGTAAAATTCGTATTCGGGTCCGAAATTGAACGTAAGTCCCGCGGCTCGTGCCTCTTCGACGGCTTTTGTAAGTATCGAACGCGTATCGGCGGGATAAAGAGAACCGTCCGGATACCTTATCGAACAAAACATCCTTACCACCTTGCCGTGCTCCGGTCTCCACGGGAGCAACATGAGCGTTGCGGGATCGGGATGCAGGAAAAGGTCGGAATGCGCTTCGTCTCCGAAGCCTTTGATCGCCGAAGCGTCGAAAGCTATGCCGTATTCGAAAGCACGCGGGAGCTCGTTGGGCATCACCGTGATGTTTTTCTGCCTGCCGTATACGTCGGTGAAAGCGAGGCGCACGAACTTAACGTCCTCCTCCTTCACATACTCCATTACTTCTTCTGCGGAATAATTCATATTTCTCCTTTCCCGTCGCGCTTCGCTATTTGCGATATTTCGAAGTAACGACCGGATTATCTTATCGACTATATTTTGTAGCTATAGATACATTCTTATCTAATATAATAGAATAATGTCTGTTCTGTAGCGCAAATTACTGATTTCAACCTGTCACGAACTACGGTACAATCAAGTCCGAGACTATATGCGCGGACGAGGCTGCTACCCTTCGTAATTTTTAGTATACCACAACGCATAGAAACTTGTCACGCATAATGCGGCATACGGCACGGCATACAAAAAATTTTTCAATGTCCTGAAATCCGTTGACAAACGCGCCTCGCGTCCTGTATAATTCGTTGCATAAAAGGCAAAGGCGTCTTTGAGTTTTCTCAAGGACGCCTTTTCTTTATACTTAATACCAATTCAAGGAGACTGTTTATGGAATCGGTTGCAGATTATTTCGGATGTATGGTATTCGACGACAGAGTGATGAGGGCTACTCTGTCCTCGGACGTTTACAGATCGCTTAAAAAGACTATCGATCAGGGCGCGCAACTCGATATATCCGTCGCTAACGCGGTAGCCACGGCGATGAAGGACTGGGCGGTATCCAAAGGCGCCACTCACTATACGCATTGGTTCCAGCCGCTCACCGGCATCACCGCGGAAAAGCACGACGGTTTCATCACGCCCGCACCCGACGGCAGAGTGATAATGGAATTTTCGGGGAAAGAACTTATAAAAGGCGAACCCGACGCGTCGAGTTTTCCTTCTGGAGGCTTACGCGCCACTTTCGAAGCGCGCGGATATACAGCCTGGGACCCCACCTCTTACGCTTTCATCAAAGGTAAAACGCTCTGTATCCCCACCGCGTTCTGCTCTTACGGCGGCGAAGCGCTCGACAAAAAGACTCCCCTTCTGCGCTCGATGGAAGCTCTCAACCGGCAGGCAATGAGGATACTGCGCCTTTTCGGCAATACGAGCGCAAAGTGCGTGCGCACTTCCGTAGGTCCCGAACAGGAATATTTCCTTATAGATAAGGATATGTACGCAAAGCGCAAAGACCTCATATATACCGGCAGAACGCTTTTCGGCGCGAAGCCTCCCAAAGGTCAGGAGCTCGACGACCACTATTTCGGAGCGATAAAGCCGCGCGTCGAAGCGTATATGGCGGATCTCGACGAAGAACTATGGAAGCTCGGCGTACTCGCGAAGACCAAACACAATGAGGTTGCTCCCGCACAGCACGAGCTTGCTCCGATATACAAAACCACAAATATCGCCACCGATCACAACCAGCTTACAATGGAGATAATGAAGAAAGTCGCGGCAAAACACAACCTCGTATGTCTTCTGCACGAAAAGCCTTTCGCGGGCGTGAACGGTTCCGGCAAGCACAATAACTGGTCGCTCACCACGGATAAAGGCGGCAATCTCCTTACTCCCGGTGAAACGCCCTACGAAAACGCACAGTTTCTTCTTTTCCTGTGCGCGGTCATCAAAGCGGTGGACGATTATCAGGATCTTTTACGTATATCCGTCGCCACCGCAGGCAACGACCACAGGCTTGGCGCGAACGAAGCCCCGCCCGCCGTCGTGTCGATATTCCTGGGAGACGAGCTGACTTCCGTGCTCGACGCCATAGAAAAGGAAACTCCCTACAGCGGCAAGAAGAAATCGCAGATGAAATTGGGCGTGGACGTACTGCCGCTTTTCCCTAAAGACACCACCGACCGCAACAGGACCTCGCCTTTCGCGTTTACCGGAAACAAATTCGAATTCCGCATGCTCGGCTCCTCCGACAGCATCGCTTGCGCCAATATTATGCTGAACAGCGCCGTAGCGGAATCGCTCAGGCAGTATGCGGACGCGCTCGAAGGCGCAAAAGATTTCAATACAGCCCTGCACGCGCTAATCCGCGACACGGTAAAAGAGCATAAACGCATTATTTTCAACGGAAACGGGTACGACGCGGCGTGGATAAAGGAAGCTACCGAAAATCGCGGATTGCTCAATTACCGCACCACGCCGGACTGTATGCCCCATCTCACCGACGAAAAAAACGTAAAGATGCTCAAGGCGCACGGAGTATATTCGGAAGCGGAACTTAAAGCGCGTTGCGAGATCAACCTCGAAAATTACTGCAAAACGGTCACGATAGAAGCCAATACCATGTTGTACATGGCAACGCGCGAGATACTTCCCGCCGTGGAAAAATATACAGCTTCGGTAGCGTCTTCCGCGTCGAAGAAAAAAGCGATCGCCCCCGAACTCGCCTGCTCTTACGAGCGTTCGCTCGTGACGACGCTGTCGGCTCTTACCGACCAGATAGCGGAAAAGATCGCGCGCCTTAACGACGCCGTATCCAAATTGAAATACGCCTACGATATTACCGCCGAAGCTTACGCGATACGCGACACCGTGATACCCGCAATGAGCGAGCTGCGCGCCGTGGCGGACGAAGCGGAAACGCTGACCGCCTCCGAATACTGGCCCTTCCCCACTTACGGAGACCTGATGTTCGGCGTAAAATAACCTTTCTGCGTAGGTATAAAATGGAAAAAATATTGGTACTGGATTTCGGAGGCCAATACAATTTACTTATTGCGCGCAGAGTGCGCGAGCATCGCGTTTATGCCGAAGTGCGCTCATACCGCGACGTTACTGCGACAACCGTTATCGAAGAAGGCTATAAAGGTATAATCTTTACGGGCGGTCCCAACAGCGTTTACGACGCGAATTCGCCTAAATGCGATAAAAAGATATTGGAACTCGGCTTACCCGTACTCGGTATCTGCTACGGCGCACAGCTGATGGCATGGCTTCTAGGCGGCGAAGTAGCCTCCGCCGGAGACAGCGGCGAATACGGTAAGGTGTCGTTTAGTCATACCGGAGACGCATTGTTCGACGGCGTTCCGGGTGACAGCGTATGCTGGATGAGCCATACCGACAGCATCGTAAAATTACCCGAAGGTTTCAAGGCGACGGCTCGCACGGAACACTGTCCCGTAGCCGCCGTGAGCAACGGCAAAAATCTCTACGCCGTCCAATTCCATCCCGAAGTCACGCACACGAAGTACGGCAAAAAGATCCTTGCCAATTTCCTTTTCGGCGTATGCGGTTGCAAAGGCGATTGGGATATGACGGACTTTGCGAGATCTTCCATAGAAAAATACAGAAGGGAATTCAAAGGCAAGAAAGCTTTATGCGCTTTAAGCGGCGGCGTTGATTCTTCGGTAGCCGCGGTGCTTATCCATAAAGCCATAGGCTCCGATCTTACCTGCGTATTCGTGGATCACGGTCTTTTGAGAAAGGACGAAGGCGATAGTGTGGAACACACGTTCCGCGAACTTTTCGATATGAAGCTTGTACGCGTAAACGCCGCAAACGAGTTCCTTGATAAGCTCAAAGGGGTGACCGAACCCGAGAAAAAGCGCAAGATCATCGGAGAAGAATTCATAAGGGTATTCGAGCGCGAAGCGCGTAAAATCGGCAAAGTCGATTATCTGGTACAAGGCACGATATATCCCGACGTCGTGGAATCCGGCTCGGGCGACGCAGGCACGATCAAGAGCCATCACAACGTGGGCGGTCTGCCCGACGTAGTGGATTTCGAAGGTATAACCGAACCCCTGCGATACCTTTTCAAAGACGAAGTGCGCGCGGTGGGAAGAGCTCTCGGCATACCCGACGAACTCGTCGACAGACAGCCGTTCCCCGGTCCGGGGCTCGCCATACGTATCGTCGGTGAAGTCACCGAGGAAAAACTATCGGTATTACGCGAAGCCGACGCAATATTCCGCGAAGAAATTGCTTCCGCAGGACTCAGCGAACGTCCCGACCAATATTTTGCCGTTCTCACCGACTGCCGCACGGTAGGCGTAAAAGGCGACGCTCGCACATACGGCTATACGCTCGCTTTGCGCGCGGTGAGCACCGACGACTTCATGACGGCGGACTGGAGTCGGATCCCCTACGACCTGATCGCTCGCGCGAGCAACCGCATTACCAACGAAGTGCGCGGGATAAGCCGCGTCGTTTACGACGTGACTTCGAAGCCGCCCGCCACGGTGGAATGGGAATAAATTACCGACGCTTTCAAATATAGTTGCAACGAAGAAAAAAGGAGATATACCATGACAAAATTCATATTCGTAACGGGCGGCGTAGTTTCGGGACTCGGCAAAGGCATCACGGCGGCTTCACTGGGAAGGCTGTTGAAGGCGCGCGGTTTCAAAGTCGCGGCGCAGAAACTGGATCCCTACATCAACGTCGATCCGGGCACGATGAGCCCCTATCAACACGGAGAAGTATTCGTTACCGAGGACGGCGCGGAGACCGATCTCGACCTCGGTCATTACGAAAGGTTCATCGACGAGGACCTCAACAAATACTCCAATCTCACGACGGGCAAAGTATATTGGAACGTTCTGAATAAGGAGCGCAGAGGCGAATATCTGGGTTCTACAGTGCAGGTCATACCGCATATCACCAACGAGATCAAGGACTTCGTTTACCGAGTGGCGAAGACCACGGACGCCGACGTGGTGATAACGGAGATCGGCGGCACCATCGGAGACATAGAGTCTCAGCCTTTCATCGAAGCGGTGAGGCAGATTGGCATCGAGGTCGGCAAGGAGAACAGTCTTTACATACACGTCACGCTCGTGCCTTTCTTGAGCGGTTCGGACGAACACAAATCGAAGCCCACCCAGCATTCCGTAAAAGAGCTGCTCGGAATGGGGATAAATCCCGATATAATAGTTTTGCGTTGCGACAAGCCTCTGGAAGAAGATATTTTCAGAAAAATAGCTTTGTTCTGTAACGTGAAAAGCGATTGCGTAATCGAGAACCGCACGCTTCCTATACTTTACGAAGCGCCGCTTATGTTGGAGAAACAGAATTTTTCGGCGGTGGTCTGCCGTGAGCTCGGACTCGAAAGCAAAGAGTGCGATCTCACCGAATGGAAAGCTCTCGTGAAACGCATCAAGTCGCGCAGCAAAAAGGTGTCTATCGCTCTCGTCGGTAAATACGTAAGACTGCACGACGCATATCTGTCGGTATCCGAAGCGTTGAGTCACGCGGGCTACGGCTTGAATGCCGAAGTCAAAATATCGTGGATAGATTCGGAAACGCTCACTCCCGAAAATTACGAAGAAGCGCTCGCGTTTGCGGACGGCATACTCGTTCCCGGCGGATTCGGTTCGCGCGGGATAGAGGGAATGATACTCGCCGCAAAATACGCCCGCGAAAACGACGTGCCCTATTTCGGAATATGTCTGGGGATGCAAATAGCCGTCATAGAATACGCGCGAAACGTATGCGGGATATCTGACGCCGATTCGGGCGAATTCGATCGCGAGTGCGCTCATAAGGTTATAGACTTCATGCCCGGACAAAACGAAGAAATAAGCAAAGGCGGCACTCTCCGTCTCGGAGCATACCCCTGCGTGATAACCAAGGGAAGCGCTATGGAAAAATTCTACGGAAAATCGGAAATATCCGAAAGGCACCGTCACCGCTACGAATTCAACTACGACTACCGCACCGCTCTTACGGAAGCGGGACTTACCGTTGGCGGGCTTTCGCCGGACGGGCGGCTCGTGGAAACGGTGGAGCTTACCGACAGAGCTTTCCATATCGGCGTTCAGTTCCACCCCGAATTCAAAAGCCGTCCCAACCGTCCGCACCCCCTGTTCGCGGGTTTCGTAGCGGCTGCGGTCGATCGCAACGGCAAGCGTTGAGGCTCCCGTAAATCCAGTATCGGATTACCGGAATAAATTAACGCGGCGCATTATCGCCGCGTTTTCTCATTACGTCAAACTGTCGGATAAGCGTTACTCGTTCACGAGAATGCGGATACCGGCTTGACGCCCGTATATTTCAAACCGTTCGCCGCGTCGTAATTCTGTTTGGCATAGCCGTTAGCCGAACCGGAGCCGTACATATAGAAGCGGAAGTCCTGATTGCCCGCGGCGATAGGCAGGAAACCTCCCTGTTCTTTAATATCCGGATCGTCGGATTCCGCAAGCACGGAGATATTCACGAGATAAGTCGAGAAATCTTTAAGCTCCGCGTTCAGCCCCGACGTATCGAGTTGAGAATAATTCTTGCCGCCGCCGTAGAAGGCTATGCCGCCGTGAACAACGCGCTCGCCGCCCGCTTCCGTCAAAAGGTCGCCGTACCTGTCGGGATACTTCCCGCATACGAAATCGAGTATCGTGGATATGTCGAATTTGAATTCCTTTCTGTTGGAGTCGATGAGCGTGCTGCTGTCCACGTTGGCAAGCTTCTTCCAGTCGTACAGTCTCACGTCGCCTTTTAAGCGGAGCACCGACGCGAACGAAGTGCCGCCGGTCCCCGACCAGCCTTCGAAATTGACGCCGCTTTCTTCGGAATTCTTATAGAGGACCGCGCCTGAGAAATTACTCTCCACGCCCACTGCAAAAAGTCCGCTCGTTTCGAGCACGCTGTCCGCTATCGTAAGGTCTGTCATGACGTAGTTCTTATAGAAATACTCGTCGTTGAGATAATTGTTCGTCTGCGCGGAATAGGCTTTGCCGCTTGCGTCCTTAAGATCGGGCTCCACGCATTCTGCGGACACCGGGCTTAACGCGGAGCTCGCGCGCAACGCGCGGTTAGCGCCCTCTTTCACGAGGAATTCCCTTCCCTGCGATATTATTGAGCCCTCTATCCTTACCGTTATACGCTCGCCGTCGCAACCCGCGTTATCGGCAAGGCTCTCGATGAAATACGAGTTGCCGTTACGGTTTCCGCCGTATACGCGCACGACGTTCCTGCCGTTACGCACGCGGCAATTGAGAACGTTAACGCTGGCGTTGATCTCGAGGGTAGTGCCCACGTTATTGAGATTTTCGAGTTTGTATTCGCCGTCGTCGTACAGCGATTCGTCGCTGCAGCCGAGCAAAGTAACATTATGTAACGTAACGCCGTCCGTGCGCACGAGGAAAGCTATATTGTCCTGCGCCGCCACGGAAGCTATCTCGCCGTAGCTTACAAAGAACAAAGGTCCCGTGAATATCTGCGGTACTCCCGTGCCGTCCACGGCGTGCGTAAAATATTCGGCATTCACGGAATACCCGTTCCCGTGCACGTCGTTACGGAATTCTATAACGTATTTGACGAAAGCCTTGTGTTCCTGCGAAGTATTTTTATAATACTCGGTGTTGTAAGTGGACTTCATGCTGCCGAGCATAGCTTTGCGCTCGTCGAGCGAATACACGCTTCCGTCGGGGCGCGTTCCGAGCATTATGTCGGCGCCGAGCACCACCGGATAACCTGACTCGGCAGCTTTGAATATCTCGTCGCTGTTATACACGCCCACGCCGTCCTTGACCGCGTCGAGCGTAAGCGAAGTCTTGACGTTCTGCGCAAAAGTATCGTTCCCCGACCACGATATCGTGACGGTCACTTCGCCGCCTCTGACCACTTTAAGCAATATGCTCCCTTCAACGATTTCCGCGCTTGCCGCCGTTTCGTCGGAAAGCGATATTTCGAGATCGTCGAGAGCGGACACGAGTTCGGTATACCGATAAGCGTTGACCCCTATCGTGTAAGCGTACTCGACCAATCTTCCGGAAGCGTCGTAAACGTACTGCGGTACTGCGGTACGTTTGGCAAGCCCTAAATCGGTCTTATTCGTTATCTGTACCGAAGTAACCGTTTCGACCGCTTCTGCGGAAATCACCGCAGGCGAAACGTCGAGCATCTCTCCGTCTCTTACGGGATATACCGTGAGAACGAAAGTCCCTTTACCGAATGCCGTGAGAGTACAGGATCTGCCGTCCGCGGAAGGAATGCAATTTATTTTATCCGCGGTAAGAGTACCCGCGGTTATTTCCCACTTATAGACGGTATCAACGGAAACCGTCGCCGGAACGGCATAGAACGTTACGCTCTCGCCGTTGAGCACGGCGATACTGTCGCCCTGGACGGGCAACGTACTTCTCAGATAGAAAGCGAAATCTTCGAAAGACACCCTTACATTTTCCGTGTTACCGTCGCAGTTTACCGTTATATCGAATTCACCGCCGACGTCGTCGTAGAATTTGACGAATACGCGGTATCCCCCGACGATCCCTTCGACTCTTTCCACGCGGTAGTCCTCGATGTTGACGTTATGCTCCAGCGAAGGCTCGTTGGCGCACTCGACATAGAAATCAGTCTCGGTCATACCCGTTTCCAGCGCGATAAGGGCTCCCGTAGTACCGTTTACGGTTATACCGGAGCTCGATAATGCGGAAGTCGCCGTTATGTCGAGGTATCTGACTATATCGCCGCGCGCGCCGTCCTCGACGGTGAAAGAGATACGAGACTTACCGCCGAAAGGCAAAGTTATCGTGCCTGCGGCTTCGTCTATCACGGCAAAGCCGCTAACGACTTCCGTTCGGGCAGCGGTAAATCCTATAGGCACAAGGCGCGTCGTATAATCGTACACACCGGTGACTACCTCTGCGGTAAATACGTCATCGGAGCGGTTGAGAAGATTTTCCTCGCCGAACTCTCCGTACAGAGCTATTTCCATATCGTAAGGCTTGGACGAAGAGACGATCACCACAAAGCTGTCCGTATAGCCGCCGTCGTTGCTTACGGCGGTAATACGCGCGCTGCCCACGGTAACGGCACGTAAAGTGCCGTCCTGATCGACGCTCACTTCCGCGAATTCGGTCCCTTCCACCTCATCCACTCTGAAGGTATAACCTCTGTTGGCGGCGTTACCCGGATAAACTTCCGCGGCGACCGCGAAGTCGTCGTTATATTCGGCGAGGTCTATGCGCAATATGCCGTCTTCCGGAGCGTTGAGGATCTCGATCCCGCTTGCGGAAACGGATACGCCGATGCTTGCGATATTTCCCGAAGAAAACACCACGAAAATAAACAATAACGGCAAAACGAGCATCAATGCGATAACGTTCTTTCTCATCGCGCGCCACCTCCGCCGAAACGGTAATATTTATCTTTGAGCCCTACGAGCAGGAAAGCCACGGCTCCCGCGGCGCTGACTACCGCAAAACAAGCGGAAATCACATAAGTAAGATAAGCGTACGCGTCCGCAAGTCCGCGAAGCGAGAAATACATTTTGGTAAGCAGCAGCGCGCCGCCGAGCGCAAAAGCGAGCAATATCCCGGACACGATAACGGAACTCGATGTATTGCCGGACTCCTGTATCTCGCCGCCTGCTTCGGTAGAAAAATGCGGATGATTGAAATCCACTCTTGTGGCTACGCACACCTGGGTAAACCCGAAAAGCACTCCTATGGCGAAAAGGAAAGCTGCGTTGGCCGCGCTGACGTAACCGGTAGCGGCGAGGAGCACGGCGGAGAGCATCTGCGACACCGCGGTCACTACCATGCAAAGCGCGACTTTGGAAAACACCACGTGTCTGTAATCGAGCGGCATGGCTTTGAGCGAATAGAACAGCAACCCTTCTCTGCTGATATTCGTCGAGCAGAACATATTTCCGAGCGTGCCGAAAAGCAAAGTAAGGAATATCGCAAGTTCGAGGTTGCTGTCGACCGCTATGAGTTTAAGGGCGAGGGACGATCCCACGGACATACAGAAATATACCAAAAGCGGAACGACCACGGCTACGGCAAAATAGGAAAACATATAACTCGGCGTTCTGAAGATGAGCAAAAATTCCTTTTTGAGCATAGCGACGAAGGGCGAATTTGCACGGGCGTGACCTTTCGGCCTTCTTACGAAGTCGCTTCTTCCGGAAATTTTCGATTGCAGAGAGCCCATAAGAAGTCCGCGTATCGCGAAGAAGGACACGAGCGTACAGACGACAAGGATACCGACTATGGAAAGAGAACTGACGAGCAGCCGTCTGCCGAGCAAAATATCGGCGATGAGATTTGCAGGATAAATATATGCCGCCGTCTTCTCGATGGCGTCCATCACCTTCTCGTTGAAGAAGTATCTCATCTGATCGCCGAGCAAGAGCTCTTTGACGACTTCGAGCAGATACGCGTACAGGAAGAGCAACGCCGCCGTGAGCAATGTGATCACGATGAAATTAACGACGAACCTTTCTTTCAGAGCCGCAGTCACGGCGTGGAAAGGAAGCGCGAGTATCGATGACAGCGCCACCGATATGAGCGGCAGGAGCAGACAGGTAAGGACGGTGAGCGGATAGAACGCCGCGGTGACCTCGCAATGTACCGCAACCGTGATATTGGTCGGGAGCACGGTAACGCAAGCCACCGCGAGTTGAGAAAGGTAAATAAGGATTATTTTAGACAGATACAGCGTATTCGCCCCTATCGGCAAAGCCGCTATGACGCGCATATCGTCGGAAGCGAAGAGCGAAGTATTGATCTTGGAAACGCCGCTCAGGACGAGCGCGATCAGGATGGCGCCGTAAACGATAGAGAGCAATTCGTACAGTCTTTCCTGAGGCGCGAGCGCGTTATCGGTCTTGATCCCCGTATACATATCGAGGAACTTGCCGAAAAATATCACGAAAACGGCGATAAGCGCGCCCGTGAGCATTAAGCGCATAACGAAGCCTACCGCATTGAAATGCCCTTTGCGGAAATCCGAAGTTTTTTCGCGGCGGTTCTTTCTGAGAAGCGCGCCGAGCAATCTGAAATCAATCCTGTCCTTCATTGCTCAAGAAATACTCCTCGAAATCGAAATCCGCTCTGTCCGCGAATTCGCTCATAACGAGCTCGTCCACCCTTTTTCCTTTACGTATAAGGACCACTCTGTCGCATATTTTGGCTACCGTGTTGAGCGCATGAGAGGAAAAAAGTATAGCGTTGCCTATCGAAGCGTAATACTTCATATAATCCTGCACGGCGCGCATGGTGCGCGGATCGAGCCCCGTCATCGGTTCGTCGAGTATCCACAGCTTGGGCGAATGGATAAGCGAGCCCATCATACAAATTTTCTGGCGCATGCCGTGTGAATATGAAGATATGAGATTCTGTATGCTGTCTCCGAGACAGAAGACCTTTTCCAACTGATCGACGCGCGTCTGACGTATCGCCTGCGGCACTTTATAGACGTCGGACATGAAATCGATATATTCGATACCCGTCATTTTGACGAAAACGGCGTGATCGTCGGTCACGAATCCCATATTGGCTTTCGCTTTGACTGGCTCGGCGACTATATCGTAGCCGCATATGGAAATATTGCCTTTATCGAAAGGCAACATCCCTTCCAGACACTTGAGCGTAGTCGATTTACCTGCGCCGTTGTGACCGAGAATGCCCACGATTTCGCCGGCATTCACTTTGAAAGATACATCCTGCACGGCATAATCCGCGCGTTTGGAATATTTTTTCCACAGCCCGTTTACGGTAACAACGTTCTCCGCAACGGGCATATTATTTTCTGCCATATCGGATACCTCTATAATATTTTTTAACGGGGGGCGTTACCCGTGCGCGGCTCCGCCCCGCTTTTGCGCAATGCTTACGCCCAAGCACCGTTGACATAGTTGTAAGTTCTGTCCGCCGAAATATTCGCGGATGAATTTTCGGAAATAAGCTTACCGGTTATCGTCGAGTAGAAATACGCTTCCCCGCGTATGGGAGAATTGTCCTCTTTGATCGTGCCGCTCACGCCGACAGAGGCGCCCACAGTTAATTTACCGCCGTTAACTCCTACGATACCCGCGGCGAGCGTCGAACCCGATTCGGCGTTCAATGTCCCTGCCACTAATACAATCGCAGGCGTTGACGCATTGAAATCCGTCACGGGCGTGACCCTGTACGCGCCGGTGTAATTATAGGGATAACCCCTTCCGAGTCCGCCGTCCCGCCATGCGCTCAGATCGCTGTCGAACGTAGCGCAACCTTCGCCGTAGCCATAGAGCTTACCTCCGGACTGTATGGCGAGCGTCGCGCCCTCTTTCACTTCGATCTCCGCGCCGGGCAGAAGTTTGACGCTTATTCCGTTCGGTACAATCGTCGTGCCGGACGCTACGGTAACCTTAATGTTGCCGGGGATAGGGATATCCTTACCGGAAGTAGATACGGTCTGTGTGATCACCGTAAGGCGTATCGTTACCGAGAGATTATAGAAACGTATCGCTCCGTGAAGTTCGAGATTGAACTCGCCGTTGTTCTCGTCCACGTATTTGTATATATAGCTCGAGTTTTCGGATAATTGCAAGAAGGTATCCGTGCCCGTCGAAACGAATTTCACGTCCGTCCTCTGCACTCCGAAATAGGAAATATTGATCGTCGCTTTGAGATAATAATTCGCGCCGTATTCCACTCGCATTTTCGCTATAATACTGCTCGCGGAAAACTGATTGAGCGGGAACACGTCGTCCATGATATTGCTGGATATCGTGCCGCCCTTCCAGTTGAGCATATTGAGAGGCTCGTACACGTTCGAACCGTTCATCGCGATAATTTCTCCGTCGCCGTAAGTAAAGCCTATCGACTCGTAGACGGAACCGCTCGCGAGTATTACGGAAGCGCCCGCCGCTATCTCCATTTCGCCGTAATTGGCGCCGTTCACGGTGGAAGTAGTTGAAGTCGTCGCGTTTCTCTTTGCATTGACGATAAGCTTACCGTTGACGGTGAGAGTATTGTCCGCCGTTAGTATAAGTTTGCTGAAAGCGTTATCGACCTTAACTGCGGCAAATGCGTCGTCCTCTGTCGTCGTATTCGTGTCCGTAGAATAATTGATATCGTAAGGAACGAGCAACGTGACTCCGCTCTTTACCGTATAGTACGCGCTATTTGCATAAAGTCCGCCGACAGCTTCTTTGACCGAAGCGGTCGCAAAAGCTGTGTCCGCCGTAACTATCACGGTCCCGCTCGACGCCGCGAACAAAGCGTCCTCGATCGTGTAAGATACGCTTCCGACTTTCACCGATTTGATCTTGAAGCTCGTCACGAATTCGCTACCCGCTCTTCCGTCGAAACGCACTTCGTAATAGTCGTTTTCTTTGAGAAGATAGGATACGGTATAGGTGCCGCCCACGGTATAATCGGCGTTAGTGCTTATCGTGTACACGAGCGCCGCTTCGTCGTCGGTGAGAGTCCTTCCCTCGCCCGTCGCGGTGACGGATACGAGTCCGTCGAGCCTGGTCACGCCGTAATCGGCTTCTATGTTTTCGCTTACGGAGAGCATAACGTTTTCTTTACGCGCAACGACGTTTAAGGTCACCTCGTATACGTTGTAATTCACGCTGTCGCCGCAATAATACGCGCTGTGGCTTCCCGAAGTAAGATCGTCGTCGGGATTTACCCAACTGAAACCTGCGCTGAGCTCGACGAACGAGAGCTTTCTTCCGAGACGCATTACTATATCGTCGCTCTTTACGGCATCGGCGGGTATTTCGTCGTGAGTATAGTTAGCTTTCGCTACGTTTACCGACACTTCGTAACTGCACGCGGTATAGTTGGCGTTGCCGACAACACCTACGGTGAATCTGTGCACCCCGCCCGAAGGAACGTTAAGGAAGGAAGCGTTACCGCTCGTCACGACGAGCGTTCCGAAATCGGCTTTAAGCACCGAAGCGTAATCGACCGTCTGCCATTCGCCGTTATAAACGTAATCCGAAAAGTCTTTACCGTCGATACGAGATACGGCGTTCTGCGCCACGGCTATTATAATATTGTAGCTGACTTCGCAGTCGTTATAGTTTGCCGTTCCGGCTTTTACTATGCAACGTATCGCATACGTGCCTGCGTCAACGTATGCGGGAGCGCCCTCTCCCGTATAAAGCACGCCGTTGTAATAATAATTTACCGTATAAGGATCGCTTCCCGTAACGGTAACGTCGTTACCCTGCGCTATGCCGGTATAAGTGAACGTTTCTTCGCTTACGACCACTTCGTAATCGCCTTTCGCTATCGTCACGTTATAAGTCGCGGCAACTTCCGCATAGTTCGCGCTCGTTGCCCGCAACGTAACGACGTAAGTTCCCGCGTTGACGAAAGTGAACGGAACAGTCTGTATGTTGCCGCCGTAAGAATATTCGTAAGCAAATTCCGCGTCGTCCTCGTATGCGCCTTCGACAGTCACTTCGACGTCCGCGCCGAACGCGCTTCCGTCGTATTTTGCGGAAACGTTGCTCACGCCGAGCGTAATTTCCGCTTTGGCAATCGGCACTCTGAGCTCATACTCCGCGCTTGAATAATCGCTTGTTCCGGCTACCGAAACGGTAAGTTCAAGATACCCTTTTTCGGGAACGGAAGTAAACACGTTACTACCGACAGTAACTACCGGCTCGCCGAAATCCGCTCTCACGAGTTCGGTTATATCCACGGTCTGGCTTTCGCCGTTATATACGTAATTCCCGTCGGAGATCTTCTCTATCCTGTTGACCGCCTTTGCCACGGTAGCGGTATAGCTGCCTTCCAGGACGCCGTCGTAGCCCGGCGCCGTGACCTTGTAGTACACGGTGTATTCTCCCGCCTTCACCTCCGTAGGCGCAGCTGAAGAGTATTCTCCGTTCTCGGTGCGCGAATACGTTACCACCGCGGAGATCGCGTTGTCCGCGCTTACCGAGCCGAGCTCCTGCGCGTAACCCGTATAGACGAGATTGTTTCCTTTGATGCTTATGTTTACGCCCTCGAAGCTCTTATCCGTCAGATTTACGCTTAAATCGTAAACAATCAGGAAGTTATCGGTAACCCCCTGTCCGCTCGTGCTTCCCAAACGGATACTCACGGAATTGCTTTCCCAAGCAAATTGCGAATCGGAAAGATCTGTGCCGACGGCGGTATAAAGTCCCTTCTGCGTCGCGTTGAGCATAAGCGTCCCGTCTACGTAGAAAATACCGTAATCCAAAGTGAGCGTATCGAAGCCTTCGGATTTGCTCCAAACGCTTTCGGAAGCTGCTACCGCGTTGACTCTTATCAGGAATTCCCGCTCGACGATCGTGAATTCGTTACCGTACGTTTCCAGAACGTAGTTGTCGGGTATGCGGTATCCGCTTACGGACAACGAATACGTTCCCACTCCGGGATTATTGACGTTGTCGAGCGTTTCGCCGTCCCTGACGTAGACGATGTCGAGTATGCCGAAAGACTCTTCCGGCGTTTCTCCGTAGACGAGTCCGGAATATTCGAGAGTGGCGGTCACGCTCTCACCGTATACGTATTCGTTCTTGGTCGTAGTGACGGTAACGGAAGCGGTTTTTTTGTCGACTTTGAAATCTGTTAAGTCGGGGGCATCCCACACGTAGTCAGCGGCGGAACCGCCCTCTGCAGACGCGCTGTAGCCGCCGACGATGAATTTCTCGCTCGTATAAGGATCAAGCTCCGCGTCGTAGTAATTTATCGCGGCTACGCATCCCGCGGTAGTTGCGTCCTCGCCGTAAACGAATCCCGTAAAAGTCAATATCGGCGTTACCGTTTCGCCGTACACATACGACTCTTTGTCGGTCGACAGCTTAACGGTAAGCGTCTTTTTGCCTATCGTGAGCGGAGCGCTTTCGATAGATACAACGGTGTAATTGGCGGGTTCCTCCAGCGAAGCGTTGACGGAATAGCTGCCCGCATGCAGTTTATCCGTAGGCGAATATATGTTGTCGCCCGCGACTACGGTATAGACGGGAGAAACGCCGAGCGTGGCGAGACTTTCCCCCTTTACGAAGCCCGTAAGCTCCAGACTCAGACTGAGCATATCGCCGTAAACGAAATTATCGGAATCAGCGATTATGACTTTACCGGTAAGTTCCGCCTTGAGCACCGTGAAATCGGCTTTTAAGTAACTCAGTTCGTAATTTGCGGAAAGGAAGCCTTCCGTCGTTACGGAATGTTCGCCCGCGGCGCGCAGTCCGGAAGAAGTTTCTCCGGTATACACGTAAACCGCGTCGCCGTTTATTACGTCGGAGTCTTCGTCGTTCACGAAGCCCGCGAACGTATGCGTAACTACCGGCATTTCACCGTAGACGTAAACGGCTTTATCCGTTGAAGTTTTGACCGTGAGCGGAGCCTTGGCAATTACCGCATTTGACGGAATGTAATTAAAATCGTAGCTTGCGGAAACGCAGCCTTCGCCTACGAAGCCGTGTTCTCCCGCCGAATAGGCGCCGTTACTCTCTACGCCGCCCGTGTGCTTCACGGTTCCCGATGCTTCCAGGCAGGTCTCGTCTTCGTCATATACGAATCCAACGTATGTAAGCGAAGCGAGCACCTCGTCGCCGTAAACGTACGAATCTTTATTCAATACCACCGCCACGTCGAGCGGGGCGCGGTTCACGGTAAGATACGCAAGGTGTCCCGTGACCTCGTAATCGGCAAGCTCCGTGCCGTCGACGGTAACTAAATAATCGCCTACGGGGAGTTTCTCGGCGTCCGCGACCTCACCGAGCGAAGTGTATACGGGCTTTATCAGCGCGGTCTGCGTTGCCGCGTCGTCTCCGACGAAGCCTTCGATATCGAATACCGCTACGGGAGCGGTACCGTAAGGGATGACGGCTTCCTCGAACGAAACTCTGACGTCGAGCGTCGCTTTGGCGACTTCGCACGAGTCGGTAAGAGTTATGTCGGTAACCACCGCGCCGCCGTCGTAAGCGTATGTCGCGGTAACGGTAACGGATACGGACTGCATGCCTGCTCCGCGGAAAGCGAATACCTCGTCGGTACCGCCGTCGTCCCACAGATAGCTGTACTCCACTATCTCCGGAACGTTCTCGTAATCATCGCCCTCGTAGCTTTGGTCGTAATAACGGGGAAGATAAACGGATACGGGTTCGCCGCCGTACACCGAATATTCGGGGAATTCGATGGCGGCACCCGTCAGATCGACGGAATATTTGGCGTATGCGGTAACGTTCTCGGCGGGCATCCCGTCTTTGGCTACGGTATCGAAAGGAACGGTGTGATTTTCGTCCGCGTACCAACCGTCGAAAGTAAGTCCGTAAACCGTAGACGCCGCTCCGGGAGAAATCTCATCTCCGTAAAGCACTTTTTCGGATTTGGTAGCGTCGAGATTAATTATTGTGAAAGTGTACTCGTTGCGCTCGTACTCCGCCACTACTTCCGTGCGGCTTACGATATTGTCGAAAGCTTTGTCCCAACCCGTAAAAGTATATCCTTCGTGAACGGGAGCCTTCGGAGCTTCCGCACTCTCCCCTTTCGGTACGGAAACGGTGTCTATCGTTTCGCCGGTAAGTCCGTCAACGAAAATCACCGTATATTTGGGGATCGTTTCTTCTTTATCGGTGGCTCTGAAAACGGCGTAATAAGTGACGTCCGCCGAAACCTTCCCGCCTTCGGAAACTATTTCTCCCTTTTCGGAAAGGCTCCAGCCGGCGAACTCGTAAACGTAGGAATCGTCCTCGTAGTTTTGCGGCGACTCTTTCGGGAAAGAGATCGCGGCTCCGGTCTCCGCCTCGTAGGAATAGAATACTTCGCCCTGACTTACGAAACTGATCTTAAACTTGGTAACGGTGTCGTCGGCGCCTTTGTCCTTATCCGCGCAAGCGCTCAATATCAACGCGACAGCAAGCAAAACAAATAATAAAAAATATAGCTTTTTCTTCATAATTACAGTCCCCGCATTCCCCTGTATGTTGATTTATTTCGTATCGGACAGCAATCCGTGAAGACTGTACCTGAAGCATCTGTCTGCCGATTGCGATATATTATAACATAATGTGCGCGCGTATGTCAAAATATTCGATATTAAAATATATTTTGCCAAATAATGCCGAAACGCGTCGTTTTATGTAGAAATAGACGATTTTATTGCGGAAATCCCGTAATCCACGGTTAATTTGTTCCGTTTGCTCCGCCTTATCCGGATTGAGTTTCGTCCTCTCCGAGTCCTTTGGCGAGTTCCCGTTGCTCTTCGACGAACGCTCTCGCTTCCGCGTGCTCGCCCGCGTTTACCTTGTCGTAGCGCTGCGCCTCGTGCAATACTATCTGCGTGAAAGGAATGTTTATGTTGTTGCGGTCGAAGAGAAGTTTTATCTGCCTGTTCAGATCGCGTTCCACCTGGAATTTTTCGCTCTCGACGCACTTGGCGGAAAAGCGCAGGCGTACGCCGGAGGCGCCGAGCGCCGATACGCCCATATAATACGGTCCTTCCGAAATGTCGGGTATCGCGGCTTTGACCGATTCGAGGTTGTTCTTGATCATGACTTCCACCCTTTCGAGCGATTCGCCGTATTCTATGTCGACTTCGCATATCGCAAGCGAAAGCTGACTTGTCATGTTGACGAGGGTGCGGATGTCGGAATTGTTGACGACTTTAATGTCTCCGCCTGCGTCCTCTATCTGCGTGGTTCGTATGCCTATCTCTTTGACCGTACCGCGGAATCCGTCCACCACTATGATGTCTCCTACGTCGAAAAGTTCCTCGAATACGATGAACAATCCCGCTATTATGTCTTCGATGAGCGGTTGCGCGCCGAGACCTACGATAAGGCTCAATATTCCGGCGCCCGCCAGCAACGTTGCGGTATCGACGCCCCAGGCTTTGAGCACCACGAATATCAGTACCAGCACCGCAAGATACTTGATGAAACTGCACAGGAGCGCCACTATCGCTTTGCCCTTTTTAAGAAATACGGCGCTTTTCTTGAGGACCAACCTTACGACAAAGGATAAGGAAAGCAGGAATACCGTATAACCGAGCGTTCTGAGCCATGCGTTCGCCGTAGGATTTTTGATGAAGATATTCAGTCCGATGTACGCTTCGGAATCGGCTCCGAATATCTGCTTGCCGCCTATGAGCAGCGCGTAATAAGTGAGCGCGACAAGAATGACGAACACTTTAAGGACTATCGCCACTATTTCCTGCTTATCACGTTTTTTGACTTCTACCGACATTTGTTTTTCCTCCGCAAAAGGATATTTTTAATTTATATTTGTTTTTGAAACCGTTATGGCTACGGATTATAAGAAAAACCCGCGTATGCCGCAAGATAAGAGTAGTCCGCGTATTTCGGATCGTCGGATCTTATACGGAATTCCGCTACGTAACGCGAATTGTATTCGGTCAAGTTATTTATATTTACCGTAAACGTCACCCAGTTTCCGTCGAACTGTCCCGCTCCGGTGAGGTCAAAGTTTTCGATGACCTGCGTCTCGACGTCTCCGAAAAGCAATATAGCTATATCGAATACGAGCGAGCCGTCCGGAGCAGTCGGTAATTTAGTATAATCTTCGAATGTGACGGAAAGACTGCCTACGGAATCGAGCTCATCATAGCTTACCGTCGGGCGGAGTATCTCCGGAGAAGACGACGTGTCGATCGGCACGTCGATCTTACAGATATAAGTATCCGTTTCCGAGACTTCGTCCCCCGGCGTTCCTTGATTTATCTCCAGAACATAACTTCTGTTGCGGGAAGCGTACTCGTGCAAAACGGTCACGGTACCGACTTCTTTGTCGTATATGACCGGCAACCATTCGTAAAATGTATCCGTTTCCACGCAATCGAAAGACAGATCCCCGCCGTAATGGTCGTATGCCGCTTGCGTGAGTTTATAAACGGTAATATCCTCGGTGCTTTCCGCAAGTTCCAGAATAGCGGGCAAGGTGTAGAGGCGCATTTCCGAACTGGTGTCGAGCGCAGGATCGGTTGAGTAGAATTCTATAAAGAAATAATACGACTCGCCCGGATTGAGATAATCGAACACGACTTCGTGTTCGCCCTGCTCGGTCAGATCGCAATTTGGCATTACTTCGTCCGTAGCGCTACGCCTTATGAAAATCGAATCGTAACCGTGCGGCGCCGTGAAGAACTTGAAAACGACGCTTGTCGGCAGCACCGTGACCGAAGTGATGCGCGAAGGCGCGTATGTCGTCGAGAAAGAGTGAGAATATACGACGTTGCCGTCGGCGTCGAGAAGATCGACGTCATAGCGGGTGTCGCTGACAAGTCCGCTCGCGAGGACCTTATGCGTAGCAGCGTCCAGAGCGAGTTCCGCCAAGATCTTGTCCTTGCCGCTCTCGCGGATATTGACGTAATATTCACTGTCCGCCACGGACGCGTCGATCAAGTAACCGAGTTCCGCTTTATGGAAAGAGATATCGCTGCTTTCGTCAAAAGCATAGAGAATTCTTGTATCCGTAGCTACATTTTGACTGAAATAGGCGCTTCCGCTCGAAGCGGCGCGAACGGCAAAAACGTATTCCGTGGCTTCGCTCAGTCCGTCGAAGCTAACTTCGACTGTGCCGGAAGACGAAATGGCTTTTTCGTAATACTCGTTACGGTTGGAAAGCGTGGCAACAAGCTCGATACCCGACGTATTGTCTATCTCCACGGTTGCCGTAAGAGAATCCGCGTCGACGGCTATACCGAGAAGCGCCACGGAAACGACAGCCATCACCGCGGTTACCGTCACTACGGCGGCGCCTGCGCCGACAAGTAACGCCGCAACCAGTTTCGCGGTGGTTTTCTTCTTACGCGAAGCGCTTTTTGACGAAGCGGGCTTCTTTGCGGCATAAGCGCTCGTCGCGAACTCCGCGTACTTCGCGTTCTCTTTGCTCCCGACGCTCTCTGAATATTTCACGTTTTCTTCGGGGCGGTAAACCTCCGCATAACGCCTATTCTCTTGTCCCGGTATCTGCGAGTCCATACAGTCTTCTGTCCGTTGCTTTTGATGACGGGCTACGCCCCGCTGTTTTTAATTATAGCAGTTACTCAAATTAAATTCAATATCCAATTTGCGGTGTAATTCATTTATTCGGATTTACACCGGGTTGACAAAGCGCGCGTGCGGTATTATAATTCAGATAATATTTTGAAGGAGCTTCTTATATTATGTTGCAGGACGATATAAAAAAGGCACGCATCGAAGCGATGAAAGCCAAGGACAAAGCCACTCTCAACGTGTTGAGCGTGGTGCTCAACAAGATCATGCTCGCCACAATCGAGAAGCGCGAGAAGGGCGAAACTCTTACGGACGCCGACGTTGTGGGTATTCTGCAGAAAACGGTGAAGGAGCTCGGCGACGAGCGCGAAGGCTTCGTAAAAGCCGACCGTCCCGAAAAAGTTGCTGAGCTCGACGCACAGATAGCTACCGTTAACGACTTCCTTCCCAAGATGATGAGCGCAGAAGAAATCGCCGCCGTGATAATGACTCTCGAAGATAAAAGCGTTCCCGCCGTAATGCGCTATTTCAAAGCCGAATATGCGGGAAAATGCGAAATGCGCACGGTGAGCGAAGTTCTCAAAAACATAAAGTGATTTACTTATCGATAAACTACGCGCCCCGCATTTACGGGGCGCGTTTTTCGTTATGTTTCGGGTGAAATTTTCTATCGTTCACATTATCTCGCGGTAGCTGCCGAGGAAAACGAACCTGTCGCATTCGTTGTCGAGCTCGGCTATAAGGTTGCGCACTTCGTCCCCGGCGATCTTCGCTTCGAAATCGAAATAGAACGCGAATTCGAAGTCGGTATTCCCTATCGGACGGCTTTCGAGCTTCGTGAGGTTGAGTCCGAGAGTAGAAAATCTGTTGAGCAATTTATTTAGACTGCCCGCTTCGTGCGGCAGGTTGACCATTATGCTTATCTTATCCGAGTCCTCGAATATCTGCAACTCTTTGGAAATAGCTATGAAGCGGGTATAATTGTTCTCGTTGTCCTGAATGTTAGGCATAATGACTTTAAGTCCGTAAATTCCCGCGCAATCTCTTGAGGAGATGCACGCAACGTCCTTTCTGCCCGACTCGGCTACGCCGCGCGCCGCTCCGGCGGTATTCTCGGTAACGTGCACTTTGACGTCCTTCAGCCCGCGTATGAACTCGGCGCATTGTTCGAGCGCCTGCCTGTGAGAATATATCTCTTTGATGTCCTTGAGCTCCGTGCCCGCGTTGGCGAGAAGATAATGTTGCACTCTCAGTCTTACGGAGCGCACGATATAGCAGTTATGTTTGCGCATAAGGTCGTAAACGCTGTTTACGCTTCCTACGGAACTGTTTTCTATGGGAAGCACGCCGTATTCGCAAAGGCCGCTTTCGACGGCGTTGAACACCGCGTTCCAATCCTTGAAATACAATATGTCGCTCAATCCGAACATTTTGTCCGTGGCGATCTGCGCGTAAGAGCCCGCCACGCCCTGGCAAGCCACCGAAGCGGATACGGGGAAAGGCGGGCAACCTTTAGCAAGCGCCTCATCTATTTCGTTTTTTACCTTCGATTCGAGATGCACGCAACGCGAGCGATATGCTTTAGCCGTATTGAAAATACTGTCGAATACCTGTTTGGCGTACAATTTGATTTCGTCCGGCATTTCCGCAGTCACTCTGTTGAGCGTCGCTCTGTCGACGAGCGAGCCGTCGGTAGTCGCGACGTCGCGCCCCGCATCCTTGACGATATCGCTTTCGAGCGACATTCTCTTGAGATACAAAGCCGCTATTTCGTCGTCTATAGCGTCTATTTTCGTTTTGATTTCGTTAGCGTCCATCTTTCACCTCGTATTTATTATCGAAAAACCGCACCTTTCGGTGCGGGGTCCGCGTTTACTTGTATCAACGAATTTTCCGCACCGTCAGGCGATCGCTTTTAAGCAACCTCTAAAGAAAAAGCTAAAGCTAAAGCCGAATACGGAACGGTTTATGTTTTTCATAGCGATATGATATACCTTTTTACGTCGCGAGTCAACCGCTACGCGCAATTTTACGCCAAAGAGATTTATTTAAGTACGGGAAGCGTCGAGCCGCCGTACGGCATCACGTATACGGACGAATTTTTGCCGCATTTGGCGGTAGCCGCTTCGAATGCCGCTTCGAGAGAAGGTTGCGGAATAAGATTTATGCTTTTTACGAATTCCGCGTCCAGATCGGATACGAGATAGACGTCGGCTTTCTTCAATACCAACGCGACCGCCGCCGCCTTATGCCCTCCCAATACGAAATTCTCTTTGATGTCGCGTATCATTTCGTCGGGGGATTTCCCGGTCATCCACTCTTCGAATACTTTACTTCCCAGTCCCTCTTTACAGGAAGCGAGCCATATTATCACGCCGCCCTTTTTCACGGCGTGTACGGCGTTGTCGAGCGCTTTCTGCGCCTGATACATATTCTGATCTTTGGGATATCCGCCCGCAGAAACGACCACCACGTCCGCTTCGCCGTCTATCTTGACGCAATACAGTTTGTCGAGGAATTCCGTCCCCGCTCTGTGCGCCTTCACAACGTCGCCCGCCACGGCGTATATTATCTTCTTGTGCTCGTCGAGCACTACGTTCAATATGTAGTCTATACCGAGAAGGGCGCCAGCTTCCTCTATGTCGAGTCTTACGGGACTTTGCAAGTTACCCGCGCGTGCTTCGTCCATCACCATCATGCTGTGATTGGCGCGTATCGCTTCGCGGGTGGATACGCCAGGCATTATCGCTTTGGCGCCGCCGCTGTAGCCTGCAAAATAATGATATTCGATATTCCCCATACAGATCACGAAGTCGCTTTCCGCCACCCGCGAATATACGTCTACGCGAGTTCCCCTCGACGTGGTGCCTATATACTTACAATCGTCGGGATCGGAGTCGACGCATTCTATCCTTTTGTAGATGGCTTCGCCTACCAGCCTTATTTTTTCCTCTTCGGTATGCGCTCGGTGGCTCCCGAGTCCGAATACTATCACAATGTCCTTATCGGATATACCTGCGCCGTTGAGCCTTTCGATAAGCGGCGGCAAAGCGATGTACGACGGCATCGGGCGCGTTATGTCGCTCGTGACTATGCAGACCTTTTCTCCGGGCTTTACCAGTTCTTCTATCCGCTTCGCGCCGATAGGCGCGTCCAGCGCGCGGCGAACCTCGGCTTCGCCCGTAAGAGCCACCTCCACGGCGTTGGGAAGCAATACCCCTTTCAGTCGCCCGTTTCCCGGAGCGAATTCTATTTCCTTTCTGTCATAACCGAGTTTCATTTCTATCCTCCCGTATTTCAATCGATAAAGTATTCGTAGACGAGTTCGTCCGTTTCACTATAAAGCCCCGTCAGATTGCCGTTCACGCCGAATGCCGTCGGCGGATACAGACAAGCGGTATCTATGTTCTCGAATTTGTAATCGTAATATTCGAGCGTCTTTGCGCTACCGCCTTCTTCCGCGACGAATTTAAGCAAAAGACCGCTCTCTTTCCCGAACACGTACGTGAAGCGCTTGCCGTCGTACGCAGACTTGTATTCTTTACACTCGGTATCCCTGTAGACGACGTTTTCGCCGGGACCTAGGCGCTCGGCATAACTTCCCGTCGTGATGAGACTCGTATATTTATATACGAAATTTCTTTCGTCGGATGAGGACACGTTATCGTTGATCTTGTATTGCCCCGTCCATGAGAGGTCCGTTTTTGATTCGCGAATTTCGTAGAGCTTACCGCCCGCGAATATATGTCGGTAGGCAAGTTCTCCGTTATTGAATTCCTCAAGCGAAAATCTGTAAGCGTATTTTCCGTCTTTGTAATAGCAGTTGACATATACGGGCGCGGTCGCGGAAGTATCGGTATAGACTATTCCGAAAGAATACTCTTCCGCGTCTCCCATAACGGAATTGTAATCCGATACGTCCTTGTTCTTGCACCCGGTCAGGGAAAACAGGCTACCGAATATTAAAATTAAGGATATTAAAGTTATGATTTTTCGCATAAACGGATTCCGATCCGACGCATTCGGCGCCTTGAAAAGCAAGAGGAATGCGTTATTCGTTTTTTATTATACCACACCGACGGATAACGCACAATACTACCAAACGAATTCCGCTTTAGCCGCTTCGCCGTTGTCGATCAAAAGATCCTGCGCGGTCATGGATTTATTGACTACCGTGAGAAAGTACGCCCATTCGGCGATCTCGTCGGCGCTCGCCCATTTCCCGAGCGGAGTAAGCTCCATTATCCTGGACCATTTTTCGTCGTCGTCGATGACGCGGGAATTCAGCGGGGTGAGCACTCCGCCGGGCGAAAGGCTGTTGGCTGTGGCGCCGTAAGGCGCGAGCCTTAAAGCAACGTTTTTCATATAGGACACCATGCCGCCTTTGCTCGCTACGTATTCGGGGAATTCCGAGCCGGTAGTTGCGCTCGCGCTTGCGATGAACAAGACGCTCCTGATACCTTTACGGAAAGCGTATTTCTCCGTTATGCGTATGGTGCCTTTCAGGTTCACGTCTATGTCTCTGCCGCTGTCCTGCACTCCTGCGTTATTTATAAGTATCTCGACGTCGCCGATCTCGGGCAGATCGCCTTCCAGGATATCGGTAATTACGTGGGAATACCTTCCGTCGTCGATCGTGGACGGCGCTATATCCAAGCCCGTAACGTTATGCCCTTGCGAAAGAAACTTCATCGCAATCGCTCTGCCTATTCCCCGGCTTGCGCCGGTCACAATGACTTTCATCTTACCGCCTCCCCTTTCAATCCTAAATAATCGAAATAGGCTTCTCCCACTCCGTCGCGTTTCCATTTCTTACATGCCGCGAAGCCGAAATAGGAAAACGCCGCTTCGAAAATAAGCTCCGCCGCCATTCCCGTGAGGGCGCAGGTCACGCACTGCAACAGCGACCAACCGAAGAATACGTGACTCACGCAAAGCGCGAATATGAGGTTGTCGACGAACTGCCCCGCCGCCGTGGATACGTAAGAACGCATAAAGTAAGCGGCTGCGCCGTCGGGATTTTTGCGGAACGCCTTACCTATTCCGAAATTCAAGAAATTATTGACGACTGCGGAAACGGCAAAAGCTAAAGTACTTCCCGCAAGTACGTACCAAGTACCGCCGAAAGTATTGTCGAGAGCGGTATTCAGGATATTTTCGCTGCCTTCGACGTAGGATTCGCCCCATACTCCGGGGATAACGCTCCCCAGATAAAGCAATAGACAGAAAACAAGATTCATCGCTATGGCGAATAAGCTCAATTCCGTTGCCGCTTTGGGTCCGAAATGCTTGGTCACCATGTCCATCGTCAAAAACGCCGCCCAGGAAACGATGATACCGCAGTCCAGAGCGAGCCAGTCAAGCGGTATATCAATGCTTTTGTTAGCCAACAGATTCATCGCGAACACGCTCATGACGAAACCGACCGTCACGTAAGACGGGACAGACGAAAGCAATAATTTGAATGCGTGAAATTCTCTTTTCAGTTTTTCCGACATAATTTCCTCGGAGGGCGGAACGCGACCCGAAAAACAAAACGGGCGCAATGCGCCCATCCTTCCGTAGTTTTGTTTAACGACAGGATGGTCACGAACTGTCCTATTGATATCGGATACAGTTTAACTCCGCGACGCCGGAAAGTCAAGCGTTCCGTTCCGGTTGCAATCTGCGGCTTTCATACATATATTGAAAGCATGAACGTGATAGACAGAAATTTTTATGCGCTTGCGGAAGAAATAAGCAGGTACGGCGAACGCGAACTATATTACCGCATAAGGATAGCCTACGACCTTCTTCAGGAAGGCACGAGAAAAAGTCTGGCGGACTTCTTCAATAAATTCGGATACTGGGGAAGACTCGATCCCGCCAACCGCGTTTTCGAAGAAATAGAATTGAAAGCGCAGGCTTTGCACGAGCATATCGACGATTTTGCGTGGGTGTACGAGCGCCTTCGAGACTACCGTTCCAAAAAAACGCTATACGCGGTGCTCAGCAACTGGTTCCGTTACGATTTCATCACCTCCGCGGAAGCCAAGGAAAACATGTTCGACGATTACTTCGATCTCGATCTCGTCAAGTGTTCTCCGGGCGAAGTGATAGCCGATCTCGGAGCGTTCACGGGGGATACGGTGCGCTCGTATATCCGTAATTACGGCGAAAACTGCTATAAACGCATATATTGTTACGAAATAACGGAGTCGGTATTTGCGCGACTGAAAGAAAATTTGCGCGGGTACCGCGATATAGAATTCCGCTTGAAAGGCGTAGGCGACTCCGAAGGCGTGATGTATCTCAGCGAATCGGCGGGAGGAAGTTCCGCCAATTCGCTTACGCGGGAAGGAGGCGCGCCTATACCGGTGACGACGCTCGACGACGACGTAACGGAACCCCTGACTCTCATAAAAGCGGATATAGAAGGCTACGAGCAAAAAGCGCTCGCGGGCGCGGAAAAGCATATAGCGAACGACCACCCCAAACTTTTGTTGTCCGTGTACCACAACAACGAGGATCTCTGGAAAATACCGAAAATGATTGACTCCGTATCTGACGACTACAAATTTTATCTCCGATACAAAAGCTCCCCGCTCTACCCTACCGAAATCACTCTGATCGCGCTGTAAAAAGGTATAGACGACATAAAAAATGCGCTTCCGCCGTAACGGAAGCGCGCCTCGTTTATATTTCATAAACGTCACTGCAATCTGCAAAAGCACTGCTCTTGCATTTATAATGTATGTTAAACCTGCGCGTTTATCAACGGGCAGAAAGAAATTTTTCCCAAAAAGCGAAATACCTACTCTCCGTATCGCGCGGGGATTGAAAATTTAATGCAATTCTGCTAAAATCGTGATATGAACGGAGACAGGAAACGGATAATTTACTTTTCTCCTACGGGCGGTTGCCGCGCGATAGCCGAAGCGATAGCTTCGGTAAGAGATGAGCTCACCGATATAACTTTACCCGAAGCTCGCGCGGATAAACAGGAATTCGACACGAACGAAACGTGCGTTTTCGTTTTCCCCGTTTATAACCGGAATATCCCCGACGTTTGCGCGGAGTACATAAAGCGATCGGACGGGCGCAACGCGCGCGCCGTCGTGATATGCGTATACGGCGGCGTGACCAAAGGCAGAAGTCTCGAAAACGCCGCGGGGCTGCTTGCCTCACGGAATTTCCGTCCCGAACGCGGCGCATACATCCCCGCACCCCACTTCTATTCGCCCGTAAAACGCAACCTTCCGAACGTAAGCCGATCGGAAGCCCTATCGGCATTCGTAAACGGCGAAAACACCGTAACAAAAACATTGTATTACGCGCGCCCCGCGCGTAAGTCGGCGCAGAAGATTTTGAAAGCGTTTACCGGCAAATGCGCGTTCGACTCAAGCCGCTGTATCTCTTGCGGCGCCTGTTGCAATGCCTGTCCCGCAGGCGCTATAGACAAGTCGTTCAATGTAAACCGCAAAACTTGCATACTCTGCGGAGCATGCGCGGACAAGTGCCCTTCTAAAGCGCGTAAAATAAAATTTCTCTCCCCTTTTCCGCTCGTTTTCATTAGAGTTAAAATGCGAGAACGGGATTCCGAATTTTATATTCTGGAAAACAAGTTCGATGATACGGTTTAATTTTGTTTATCTTTTATAGGTCTCAGCATTTCCGCGTACTCGCGCGGTTCACCGAAAAATCCCGTTGACGTGCATATCTCGCGCATGGCTTCTTCGCGCGACAAATTGCCGTCCCGCACCGCTATCGCCATCTCTATGGCGGTATACGGTATCACCCTGCTTTTCATTTCTCTGAAGCGCGTGAACTGAGTATATTCTTTACATCTTTCTATCGAACAGGAAGTGTGTAGACCTTTATCCGGTTCTGCGCTGTCCTCCCAACCTATTTCGCGTTTGATCGACTCTTTTATCTCCGCCCACTTATAGCCGTCGGATATCTCCGCAAGATCCACGTGAACGAGCGCGGGTATGTTCCCCGTACGCCAACTGCGTTTCACGCTGTCCTTGAAAGATTTCATGAATTCCTTCTCGCCTTCAAGTGCTTTATAGACGTTTTGTACCTGCTCGTTGTGATATTTCCCCTCGCCGCTCGAATACAACGGCGTTCCTTTCGCCAACGTGCGGACGGTGAAGTACGTCTGCATTTGTCCGGCTTTGAAAGGCTTACGGAATGTAAATATACGCGCGAGATTTATAAAGATCCTGCCGAGGTTCTGTACCCGCGGTCTGAACGCCGCGACAGGCGAGATATTATTGAAAATGAGATTGTACATCTGCGAAGGCTCGTTACCCAGCACAAGGTAAGGTACCTTTTTTTCGCTCAGGAGAGGATAAAACAGAACGTACGCGAGTGCGGGACACATACACGTATTCCCCGCAAGCGCAAAGTGTGCGGCATAAATGCGCCGCATCACGTCTTTATCGACCTTCCTGACGATAATATCGGTGTTTTTAACCGATTTACGGGCGTTTTCTATGCTTTTAGCGGCATTGGGCGATATGTATTCCGTTTCCCAACACAACGCAAGCACTCTTAAACCCAGCACCTCGCTCAGGTAATACATGAGATACGAGGAATCCTTGCCGCCGGTATAGAACAGAGCGACGTCATACTCGCCGCGCTTATTGCGCGGAAAGCGGTTTTTAACGGGCATTAGCGCCTTTAGCCCTTTCAGCCGCTTCTTCATCGCGCACATGGGGCACAGACCGTTTTCGTCGAGTTCGAGTCCCGGAATCATATAATCGTTCGCCGTACAATTAACGCAGAATTCCGCTTCGTCAAGACTCTCTTTGTTCTTTTTATATTCTTCCTGCGGTACTACGATGCCCTGCTTTATCAGTCTTACGAGAGCCGCGGTCGCTCCTACGCTCCTTAAACTAACGCTTCCGTCAAGCGAAGCCAGTTTTTTCGACGTCCTGCGCGAGATACGCACGGAATTTTCGAAAGTGTGCGGCGCTTTCCTTATGCCGTAATAAACTAAATGTCTGCGGGCGACTTTCCACCTGTTCTGTAAAACGTATACCTTGTCGTCGTCGATATGTTCAATACTTCGCGCCATGGTCCGTACTCCGTCCGATTTCATAAAAAAATTATAACCGCCGCTCTCGGGTTGTGTCAACCGAGAAAAAGACTTCTCCTTCGAGCCCATTCCTTAGCAAAATATCCGCCGCATAATGATATGCGGCGGATAGGTAAATGCGGTAAATTTTCAATTCGCTTTCTGTTTTGCTAAGCTACGCTCCCCTTCTGTCGGAAGTCCTGTCGGTACGCGAATTGCGTTTAACGCGTTTATTTTCGGGAGCGCGCCCTTCGTCGTCTTCGCCTTCCTTGTTCTTTTTCTTCGGGATATAAAGGTAAATTATATATATACCGAGTAGCGCCACGGCTACGCCGAGTACCGCGATCAGCGTTATCTCGTTCTGCGCAACGAACGTGAGGAAGGCTCCCGCCGCCGCAAAAGGAGACTTCTTGTCCCTTCTCATCTTGGCGCGTTTCCAGATTATGAACAGAATTTCAGCAAGGAACAGCACCGCAAGCAAAACTATTATCAACAACGTGTAGCTCGGTTGACCGTTCACGATAAATGCGTATCTGACGAGCTCATCGGTCTCGAATACGACATAATCGCCGTCGATTTCGTATTCGATTTCGGTAACGCTATCTCCGTCGAAGGCTACGAGACGGAAATTCTCGCCCGCTGTAGCGGGTTTGAGCAGTCTCACCGTCAGCATTCCTTCGGTTACGAGCGCTTCGCCGTCTATCTCCAACGAAATATCGTAAGCCGCCGTCACGCGTTCGTCGTTTCCGACAGCTTCCTCGAAATAGGAAGCCCTCGCGGGAGTGACGATAAGCGCCGTTTCGGGATGCACTCCTTCAGGCGCGTCGACGACCACGTCCGTAAGCTCGGTTTCGTCGTCGGTATGCGCCACCTGTATGCTGTTGATGATTATGGTTGCGGTCATAGGAGCTATATCGTTATAGTTAACGTCTCCCGTAAATACCGCCGTTACCACGTAAACGCCGTCTTCGCTCTGCCCGTTTCCAATGTACTCCACGCTTACTCCGTCGGGCAGTGCGCCGCTTATCTCTATGGATCTTACGGTACCGTCCATAACGAAGGTTACGTCCTCGAACGTAATTCCGGACATATCGTAAGTGGCTTTTAGAACGGTGAGCGTAGCGGTCATATCGGGAATGGCGTTATAGTTCTCTCCGTCTCCGATAAACGTCGCGGTTACTACGGTAACGCCCGCTTCGGTACGAATATTTTCGCTGAGCGAGTAAGTCACGCCGTCCGGCAGCTCGCCGCCGAGCGTAAGCGTCTTTTCGCTTCCGTCGTAAACGAATTCGACGTCCGCGAAAATCACGCCCGACATATCGTAAGTAGCCTTGTTTACGGTTATCTTCACTTCTGCGCTTGCCGCCGTATAGTTTTCGGTTTCCGCGGCGCTCACCGTAACAACCATTCCGTTACCTTCGGATACGGTAGTAAAAGTATTGTCGGAATATACGAGTTCCGTTTCGGAGTGATTGAGTACCGCTCCCGTGACCGTCTGCAATTCTCCAGTGTAAGTATAAACGGTCCGCACGCCGGAAACGTCGATAAAGCCGTCGGCTTTAACTATTTCAAACGTTGTCGAAGCGCCCGTAAGCGCATAATTCGGATCGGCGGGCTCGATCACTGCGGTCGCGTCATACCTGCCTACCGTAGTACCTTCGCCGTAAACCGCCAAAGTAAGCGCTTCGCCCTCTACACCCGTTTCGGCGGCGGCGGACGGAGATTGCGGCTCGCCGTTATATGTGATTTCCAAACCGCTCCAGACTACTTCGACTTCCCTTGCGTAGACCGTTACCGTTGCGTTTGCAGGTTCCGACAAAACGTAATATCCTTTGTCCGCGCCGAACAGTTCTCCGGTAACGTATACGGTTTTATCCGCGCCTACGTTCTTGTCGTCGATACTGCCGTACAACGCTACCTCCACGTCGTCGCCTTCCACGACGCGATCGAGTTTACCGAGCACATTGACCGCCGTCGTCCCGTCGTAAGCGCGATCTACCGCTACTATATCGATGACGCTCAACCGTCTTTGCGCCACGTTGACAGTAGTTTCGGCGCTCGTTCCGCAGTAAGCCACTGTGACGGTTACTTCGCCCAAAGCACGCAGTATATCCGTATCTACGGTATAGCCGACGACCGCTTCGGAATTGCCGTCGTTATAATAAGCGGTGACTTCCATACCGCTTCCGTCGAAGCCGTCGCCGTATTCGTATTCCGTTTGCGAGGGCTCGGCGGTTATCGCTATCGAAACAAGTTCCACTGCGGAAACGGTAAGCGTATAGCTTCCGAATACTTCCTCATAATTGACGGCGTCGTCGGGAACGAATTTCCATTCGTAAGAGACGGTGCCCGCTATAAGCTCCGTGTTTACCCAAGCCGCGGTTCCGGGCACGCTCGACGTTTCGACGGAAATACTCGGCATATCGCTCGAGGTGAACAAGCCTTCCGTAGGCGTAACGGAAACGCTTGCCGAAGGAATTGCTTTCGCGATACTCCAATCGATCTGCTTATCTTCAACGGAAGCGTTCTCGTCGTCCCAACAAGTATTGACATCGTCGTCAAGCGAAACGGTAGCCGTATAATAGCCGGCGTTAATTCCCTTTCCGTTAGTGACCGTATAATATTCGCCCGCGCTTACGCCCGTCTGCTCCGCTCCGTTATAAACGAGTCCGGTAACCGCTACGGGAACGCTCACTCTGCGCTTTTTGACGGTAATGTTTACGGTCGCCTCGAACTCGGCTCCGCCGTCAACGAATTTGACGGTAACGTACGTAACGCTCGTTAAAAGATTTTCTCCGCCCTCGACGGTATAATCGGTAACGACTTTTTCGCTTCCGTTTGCGTATACGGCAGTAACCGCCATTCCGCTCGCGTCGAAGCTCTCGAAAGCGACATATTCGGTCTTATCGGGCGCAACGGAGATCCTGATACCCGTTACGTCTACCTGCTCTACGGTAACGTCGAAAGTCGCGGTAACTTCGCCCACTCTCACGGTTATCGTGCAAATACCCGACTTAATGATGCCTTCGAGTTCGTATTCCGTTATTACACCGACACTCGACCCGTCGTTATTGGTACCGGTTACGGTAAGGTATTGCTTAAGAGTTTCGAGCGTATCGCTCGCGTATATCTTGTTCTCGCCGGGTGTAAAGTCGGGAGAAATGCTTGCCAGCCTGACAGCCTCTACGGTCAATTCGTATTTTCCGGTTACCGTATTGTAGTTTACGGTATCCTGAGGCGTGAAGATCCAGTTATATTCGTTGGTACCGGCGACAAGTGCGGATTCCACCCATTCGACGACGCCCGATACTTCCGCACCGAAAGAGGTCGCCGTCCATTCGATAACGGGCATTGCGCTCGAAGTAAACAGTCCGCCCGAGGGAATGACAACGTTCACGTTTACGACAGGCGTAGCTTTAATAACGCTCATCACGCCGTCAGTATACGACACGGAATAGTTATCGTCTACAATCGTATCTATGCGCGTGTAGTATATTCCGCCCGCGGGACTCGCGGACGTCGCGTCGGTAACTACCTCGACGGTAACGTTATCCGAAGCCACGAATTCGGCGGAACCCTCCGCATAACTCCAGGTAAGGTTTGCGGGAGTATCGCCGTACTCCATTTCGGCATTATCCGCAATAACGCTTACGGCAAGCTTTCCGATTGAATATCCCTTCGTTACGATTTCGGGCAAAGCGTAATTCGTTTCGCCGTTCTTGAATACGGCTTCCGCGGTATAATCGCCCGCGTTTTTGAATTCCGCTACCGCGCCGTCCGCCTTGACGATTATGTCAAGCGCAACTTCGGCGTCGTCTATATCCTTATAATAAGCAGTTACCGTCTGAACGCCGCCGTTATAGGTGAAATCATTCTCGCACCACTCGATAATTATTTCGCGCGCGGTTACCGTATATGCGCTCGTACCGCCAACGAAAGTAATATCGTAATTAGCATTGTTTACGCTTCCGGTAATGTCATAGTTTCCTACTTTGCTCCTGTTCGTCGCGGAGGTGGTCAGCGAATAAACGTCGGTATCGTCGTTTACGATGTTACCCGAAGTCACCGAGGAAGTGAGCTCCGCTATTTCGGCGCCGTATACGCTCGACTTTTTATCGATAGCTACGGTCAGTTTGCGAGCGATAACGTTCATTACGCCTTTTGCGTAAGTAACGGTATAATTCTCGAATTCTGCTTCCGTAATCGCCGTTTCGTATTCACCTACGGAGCTTAAATTATCCGCCGTAGCGCTCACTACGAGTCCGATATTGTCGGAAGCTACGAATTGTGCGGAGCCTTCCGCGTAACTCCAGCCGAGTCCTGCGGGAGTATCGCCGTAGTACATTTCGGCGTCGTTCGCGACAACGCTTACCGCAAGTTTAGCTATATTGTATGCCGCGGTTACGGTAGCGGGCAAAGCGTAATTGGTTTCGCCTTTTGCAAAAGCCGCAGTCGCCGTATAATCGCCCGCGTTCCTGAATTCCCTGTCGGTCGTCACTTTAAGCGCGATATCAACGTCGTCTATATCTTTATAAGTCGCGGAAACCGTCTGAACCTTGCCGTTATAGGTGAAATTATTTTCGCACCACGCGATAATTATTTCGCGCGCGGTTATCGTATAAGCATTCGTGCCGCCCTCGAAGGTTATATCGTAATTTAAGTTATTTACGGTTCCGTTAATATTGTATTCCCCTACGTTGCTCCTGTTCGTCGCGGAGGTAGACAGAGAATATACTTCGGTATCGCCGTTTACAATTTCGCCGTCGGTCACGGCAGAAGCAAGTTCCGCTATTTCGGCGCCGTATACGCTTGTAGCGCCTTCTATCGTCACGGTTACGGCACGTTTACCGATGGTGTACGCATTCGTGCCGCCCTCGAAGGTTATATTGTAATTCGTGTCGAGTACGCTTCCCGTAATGTCGTAATTACCTGCGTTGCTCGTATTAGTTGCGGAAGTAGACAGAGAATATACTTCGGTATCGTCGTTCACTATCTCCCCTTCCGTCACCGAAGCGGTGAGCTCCACTGTTTCGTCGCCGTATACGCTCGACTTTTTATCGATAGTTACGGTTATCTCGCGAGGAGCGACGGAGAACACGCCGTCTTGATAATTGACTATGTAATTCTCAAGCGTTACTTCGACGATACGCGTGTAATAGTTGCCGCCGGCAGCGCTCTCGGAATCGGCGTCGGTGATAACGGTAAGAATTATGCCGTCCGTTTCGACGAATTCGGCGGAGCCTTCCGCATAGCTCCAGGTCAGGTTCGCGGGAATATCGCCGTACTCCATTTCCGCGTCGTTCGCGACTACGCTTACTTCGAGTTCACGTATGGAATACTCTTTACTCTTATCGGCGGGCAAAGCGTAATTGGTTTCGTCGTTTCTGAACGCCGCAGTCGCGGTATAATCGCCCGCGTTTTTGAATTCCCTGTCGGTCGTTACGTTAAGCGGGATATTCGAGCCGAGAACGTCCGCATAAGTCGCGGTAATGACCTGAACGCCGCCGTTATAGGTGAAATCGTTAGCGCACCAGACGATATCTACCGCTCTGGCGTAAACGCTTATATAAGCTTTCATCGGATCGGGCGCGTTGTAGTTCGTGCTCGCGGTAGAGAACGTGGCGGTCACGGTAATTCGTCCGTCCGCGACGTCGGTAACAGTTCCGCCGCTGTAAGTTACGGTTAATTGAATTCCGTCAAGTCCCGTCGGTAAAACGCCCTCTACGGTAACGGTATGCGACTGTCCGTCGTACTCGAACTCCTTGTCGGTAAACGAAACGTTACTCATGTCGTAATCGGCTTTGAGTATCTCCCATTCGATACCGAACGAACTCGCTCCGCCGTCCGACCATTCGGTATTATCTATATCCGATAGCGATACCGTAGCCGTATACTTATCCGCTCCCGTTGCGGTGCCGCCCGCTACTGTAAAGCGTTCGCCTGCCGAGAGGAGCGTTTTTTCGGTATTGTCGTAGACGAATTCCGTTACCGAAACGGAAGGTTTATCTACCTTCAGCTTGTTCACGGTAATGGTTACCGTTTCGCTCGCTTCGAAATAGTTCGCGCTCTCCTCTGCGGTGATCGTCACGGTCTTGCCGTTACCTTCTGCTACGGTAGTGAAGGTATTGTCCGAATATACGAGCGCGGTTTCGTCGTGATTGAGCGTTGCACCGGTAACGGTCTGCTCCTCACCCGTATAAGTATAGACGGTGGCTACGCCCGAGATATCGATAACGCTTGCGGCTTTCTTTATCTCGTAAGCCGCGGTTACTGTTGCGGGCAATATGTAATTGGTTTCGACGCCTGCAAAAGCCGCGGTCGCCGTATAATAGCCCGCGTTTTTGAATTCTCTGTCGGTCGTTACGTTAAGCGCGATATCAACGTCGTCTATATCTTTATAAGTCGCGGAAACCGTCTGAACGCTTCCGTTATAGGTGAATTTATTTTCGCACCAATTTATGGTTACTACGCGCGCGGTTATCGTGTACGCGCCCGCGTAGCCTCCAAAGGTAATGTCGTAGTTAGCATTCTTGATACTTCCGGTAATGTTATAGTTCCCTACGCCGCTCCTGTTCGTCGCGGAGGTAGACAGAGAATATACGTTACCGTCGCCCTCTACCAAAGTGCCGGAAGCTACCGTCGCGCTCAATGCGGCTATCGGATCGCCGAATACGCTTGTCGCGGGCTGAATGTTCAACGTAACTTTACGTTTTACTATCTCGTAAGCCGATTTACCGTTATTGAATATCAAAGTGTAGTTGTCGTTAATACCTTCGCCGCTGATGTTGTAGCTTCCGACGGAAGAAGTTGCAGTCGCGGTAGTTGACAATTTATAAACGGTTTCAGCCCTATCGGTTCCCGCAAAAGAGCTACCCTCGTTCAATACGGCGGTAAGCGTAGCTATAGGATCTCCGTATTGGCTGCGTTTCGCTTCGATATTCAAAGTCACTATGCGTTTCGTTACCGTAAGAACGCCGTCCAAATAGGTAACGTCGTAATTGTCGAATGACTTATGGGTAACTACCGTAGGATAAGTGCCCACGGAGCTCGTAGCCGTCGCATCCGTAGTAACAGTGAAATCCACGGTTTCGAAGAAGCGCGCTTCTCCCGAATACTGCCAGCCGAGCGAGCTGACGGATTCGCCGTACTGCACGGAAACGCTCGCCGCCTGCACGCTTACCGCAAGTTTTTTGATTGAATATTCCTTAGTTACGGTTTCTGGCAAAGCGTAATTGGTTTCGCCTTTTGCAAAAGCCGCGGTCGCCGTATAATAGCCTGCGTTTTTGAATTCTCTGCCGGTCGTTACGTTAAGCGCGATATCAACGTCGTCTATATCTTTATAAGTCGCGGAAACCGTCTGAACCTTGCCGTTATAGGTGAAATCGTTTAAGCACCAATCAATATCCACGGTCAAAGCCGTCACCGTAACGCTACGGGAAGATTCGACGGTAACGTAGTTATGGAATTCCGCTTTATAATAGACGGTCTTGCTGTCGATAACGTTAGTTACGGTAACGGGCTCTGCGGAATAGATCCCCTCTTCCGTTCCGTACGAAATGACTTTGCCGCTCGCGGTATCGAAGCTATCGCCGTTCACGAAGCCCGTAAGCGCTATCTTCAAGCCGTGCGCCGCTCCGTCGTAAGTAACGCTAACTGCGGCGGTGTTGTCGGTAAGCGTAGCGCGAATTACCTCGAAAGATGATTGTGCGCTACCCGCGGCGTAATTGCCGTTAGCCGCTACGCTGACCTTCACCGTATATTCGCCCGCCCTGTCGGGAGCCGACGGGCTGTCCGTGTATTCGGTACCGTCGTAAGCGATCCCGCTGTACGTTACGGTTTCCGCGCCGCCGCCCGTATTGCCGGTAACGGAAGGATCGGAAGCGGTACCGCCGTAAGTCCAATTCCCAAGGCTTACGGCGAGATCTTTAAGCGCCGCCGCCGTAATAGAGAATACGCTCGTGGTATTTGTAAGCGTGTAATTCGTGTTGCTTTGCGAAGCGGTAGCGTTGTACGTACCTACGTTTACGGCGCTTCCTTCCTGCACGGTGACCTTGATCGTCACGCTTTCGCCCTCGATACCGGTATCTGCGGTCGGCACGGGAGCTTTAGGCGTTCCGTCGTATTCGAAGGAAGTTTCTCCCCAGATCACCGCGATATCTTTGGGGGAAATAGTATATATAGTCGAGGGCAAGCCGCCTACCAGAACGTACATTTTGTTATAATCTTCCGGAAGGCTCACGGTAACGGTATATTCTTTCGCGTCTTTGACCTCCCCTTCCGAGAAATTAACTATAAGATCTGCGCAACTGTTTTCGTCGATAGCGTTCTTTACGGTAAATAAAGCTTGCAGCTCCGATACGGGAGCAGCTTGTCCGTCATACGTTTTGCCTCCGCTCACGGCAGAAACGGTGATTTCCTTAGCCGTAATATTGAGAGTGGTCTCTACCTCGACGGCTGTATAATTGGTGTAACTTTCGAGCAGAGTGGCTACGATATTATATTCGCCGATATATTGTACTGCGGTAGCGGGCGCGCCGTCGTGCGTTATCTCGAAAGCGAGTAAGAGCGTTTCGCCGTTAATATCTATAGGACTTACGAATAATCCCGTAAGCTCGGTATCTCCCCATACGCCCGAATACTTATACGAAGTCGGCGCCTCGGAATTCACGGAAATAGTTACCGTTTTCGGTATGATCGAAAGCACGGCGCTTATATAGTCCAAACCGTCGTTAAAAATATAGTTGCTGTTCGTTCCGTCGAACTTCGGAAGCGTTGCCGTAGCGGTGAAGCCTTCGGCGGTAACGTTGATCCTGTCGCCCGAATAGCTCATTTTTACGGCGTCTCCGTTATATAATTCACCGCTCGTGACATTAAACGTAGCGACTTTCTCGACGCCGCTGAATACGTTGTCGTCAAGCGTTAAATTGCCAACGATCGTTTTCTTCACTACCGTAGCGGAAACGTTGTCGTAAGTAATATTATAGTTTCCGCTCACGTCGGTATCGGAACCGTCGAGTATGACGACGCCCGAATAGGTAAAGGACTGCATGCTCCCCGCGTTTACCGCACATTGAGTATATGAGGAAACGCCGTACGCCGAGATACGCTCGCCCGAAACCAAAGAACCGCTCGTACAAGTCGGCTCGTTGTTTGCTTTGACTGTTTCGGCGGTATCGCCGTAAGTGATAGTTGCGTTCGCATTTCCGATAGTTACGTTGCGTTCAGTCACCTCGACGATATAGGACTTGTCAATATCGTATGTATCGCCCGCCGATGTCGGTTGAGGAGCATAGATAACTCCGTTACCTGTGTGATAAACGTATTTGGTTCCTTCGTAATCCACACGTTTATAATCGCTGCTGCCGATATTTGTGGTCAACGTATGAGTGCCTACGTTTTTATTTGCGTTGCTTTCGCTGTAGTTCAGACCTGTACGGCCATCTCCGAGTGAAATCGTCGGTGCCGTTACGTTGCTTCCGTTATATTCCCGCGTAGCTCTGTACGCGCTCGAGTCGGAAGTTATCGTCAGATCCGAAGACATCGAGATCGTGCTTTGATTAGCGTATGCCGTTATCGTGATGGATGGCATCGTATCTTTACCGCCGGCATTAACTGTGTCTAAAGTAAACCATGAAGTTTGTCCTACCTCTTCGGAAGTACGGGCTATATTGCTCTCCATAACGTTATAGTCAACTCCGGAATAATTTACCGTTTTGACTATTTGAGTAGCGTTATTCGGCGCCTGCTTCGTCGAGATATCGAAAGCTATCTCGCTCTCCCCCACAAACCGCGGCGAATAAGCCGACGGAAATTTAATTGCCGTGCCGCGCTGTTCATCTCCGCCGTCCCACCAAGTATCACTGATATTGTCTATGAAATAAAATTTTTCCCAACTGCCTGAATTGCCGCTGTCTGCGTATCCGATGATTAAACCGGCATGACAGTCCCAGTTACCGTTAGTACTGAATATGTTAGCTCCGTCGCTTACCTTTACAGGATATGTGACTATCAAACCGTTGATATTCATTGATCCATTGTCGGCATATCCCAAAATTCCGCCGACAAAGCACTGATTGTAACGCTCACTGTCGGCTGACTCATTATATGCATGGATCTTTGCTTCGCTTATTCCTGCGAGCGCTATCCTCGTTGCTGTAATGGTGCCGGACTGTATATTCCCGAAAAACCCGCCTATATATGCAAAGCCATCGCTGTGACTTGTCCAACTGCCGCTTACTCTCCAACCGTGAGTGCTAAAGCCGTAATTCCCCGTAGTCTGATTGTCTACGGTGGTGTCGGTTACCGTAACGCTTCCTATTATATTGCCGAAAACTCCGCCGAGGCGCATTGAGCTATTCTTTGAGGATTGCTCGCCGTATTGGCTTAAATAAGCGTCATCGGAGCCGTTTGCCATACTCGTAGGGCTGTGCTTGAGTGTAATATATACGTTTTCGACCTTGGCGTTCGCTCCGCCTGCGCCTGCGATTATGCCGGCGTTCGCCCATTCTGAACCGGAATTAAATCTTGCGCAAAAAGTTTCGACAACTATATTACAGTTTTTAACGGTGCCTTGCAGTATTGCGAAAAGCCCGCCGATGCTACCGTTTGTGCATAGCGCTCCCGACTCCGCGCGGATAGTGATAGTTTTGCCGTTTCCGTCAAAAGTCCCGGTAAATATGTTCACTCCATCGGAATTATCCGCTACCGCAAGCGTGGTGATCGTTATGTTGTCTGTCAAATAATATGTTCCGCTTAAATTACTGCGTGCAGTATCGATATTTGAAATACCCTCACCGGAAGGCGAATAACCGCTCGGCACCTCGCCGTCCCGAAGCACGTCTGTAGTGGCGGCGCCCGTCGCGGCTTCCGCGGAAATTTCCAAAGAAATTGCGGGCATTTCGATTATTCCGCACGAAAATGCCGCTATCAATGCCACGGCAAAAATAAACGTAAAGCATACGAAACAAACTGTAGCTTTGGAAAACTTAGAGGCGCTCATAATAAACCCTCCCTAAATTAAATATATATATGCTGATTAAATATATATTTGTTTTACTTTAAGTTATTTAGCATTAAAAGTCAATATGCTTTTTAGCTTTCAGTTAATTATTTACAATTATTTTCGCAAAAGGAAGGAGGTTGCGCTCACCTACCGGATGAGCGCAATCTTAAACACCCTGCGAGCGAGTCTTTTTGCTTATCTCCGTCGGGAGCGTTGCTCGGCGTATGATTACAGCCTTCGCGCCTACCCTTGCACCTAAACAAAAATCCACCGCTCTCGGGCGCAAAATGCGCTATATATGCAAATCGTTATTATGCGGATATTTAATTTTATTTGCCATATTTAACGTAATGCCTTCTCAACGTACTCGGCACCCGAGAAAGACGGTTTTTGTCGAGATTCAAGGGTACGAGTGAAGATCTACGGTTTCGTGTCGAACGAGGCTCCCGCAGGATATCGGCAAAAAGACGCTTTTGTAGGGTGTATACGGGCGCGCCCGTCCGTTAGGCGGGCGCAACCTATTGATACACCGCGTATTACGCAAAAGGCGTTGAAAGCGCGCGCGTGTGTGGCGCGCGTATATTTCTCTCCTTATGAAAAAGGTTTGTGCGAGTCGATTTTGATATCTTTAATCTTTATTTTAACGTGATTATCAGCAATTATATTACTTTCGCGCGCCAAACACTTACACAGCTAAAGCTGACGGTCCGTTACCCCGACATTAGCTCCAAAAGCAAGGGACACCAAAATCGGTGTCCCTTGCTTTTGGAGCTAATCTTTTCGGCCGGGGCATTCGCATTGTCTGCCTGCTTTTATTCACCTCTGCGGCTATCTATTTGCTTCAAGTTCTTTTATCGGCTTCTGTACTCACTCATCAGGTTTGCGGCTCTATGCCGCAAACTAACGCACCGGTGTCAGCTGAAGCTGACGGTCCGTTACCCCGGCATTAGCTCCAAAAAGAAACGGACAGCTTTCGCCGTCCGTTTCTTTTTGGAGCTAATCTTTTCGGCCGGGGCATTCGGATTCTCTGCCTGCTTTTATTCACCTCTGCGGCTATTTATTTGCTTCTTGTTCTTTTATCCGCTTTTGTGCTCACTCATCAGGTTTGCGGCTCTATGCCGCAAACTAACGCACCGGTGTCAGCTAAATCTGACGGTCCGTTACCCCGGCCATTAGCTCCAAAAAGAAACGGACAGCTTTCGCCGTCCGTTTCTTTTTGGAGCTAATGGCCGGACTCGAACCGGCGACCTGTTCATTACGAGTGAACCGCACTACCTACTGTGCTACATTAGCATACGGGCTTATTATCGCTTATGATAATATGCCCTTCTTTATTGAGTTATTACGCCTTGAAGGCTTCCTCAACGGCAACCGCCACGGCGACCGTTGCGCCGACCATGGGGTTATTGCCCATTCCGATCAAGCCCATCATCTCGACGTGCGCGGGAACGGAGCTTGAGCCCGCGAACTGCGCGTCGGAGTGCATTCTTCCCATAGTATCGGTCATACCGTAGGAAGCGGGACCCGCCGCCATGTTGTCGGGGTGAAGCGTTCTGCCCGTGCCGCCGCCCGAAGCTACCGAAAAGTAGGTCTTGCCGTGCTCGATGCACCATTTCTTATAGGTGCCGCTTACGGGGTGCTGGAAACGGGTGGGGTTGGTGGAGTTGCCGGTTATACCGACGTCCGCGCCCTCTTTGATCATTATCGCAACGCCTTCGTTGACGTCGTCGGCGCCGTAGCAACGGACTTTGGCTTTCTCGCCGACGCTGTAGGCTTTCTCTTTGACAACGGTCAGGGTGTCGGTGAACTGATTGTACTCGGTCTGCACATAGGTGAAACCGTTGATACGGCTGATGATGTACGCCGCGTCTTTGCCCAGTCCGTTAAGTATAACGCGCAGAGGCTCTTTACGGACTTTGTTGGCGGAACGCGCGATACCGATAGCGCCTTCGGCGGCTGCGAAACTCTCGTGTCCGGCTACGAAAGCGAAGCATTTGGTATCCTCACGGAGCAGTTTCGCGGCAAGATTGCCGTGTCCGAGTCCCACTTTACGGGTGTCCGCAACGGAGCCGGGTACGCAGAACGCCTGCAGTCCTTCGCCGATAGCTTCGGCGGCGTCGGCGGCTTTCTCGGTGCCCTTCTTTATCGCGTTGGCGCAACCGATGGTGTACGCCCATACCGCGTTCTCGAAAGCTATGGGCTGTACTCCCTTAACGATAGCTTCGACGTCGATACCCTTCTTGAGGCAGATATCCTTCGCTTCCTCGAGGTCTTTGATGCCTATGGACGAAAGGAACGCGTTGACCTTATCAATTCTTCTGTCATATCCTTCAAATCTGATAGCCATATCGCTTGCCTCCTATTATTCCACTCTGGGATTTATCTTCTTGACGGCTTCGTTGAAACGACCGTAAGTTCCGGTGCACTTCTTGAGCGCTTCCGCGGGCTCCACGCCTTTAACGGTGATCTGCTCGAGCATTTGTCCCACGCGGATGAATTCGTATCCGATGACTTCGTTATCCTCGTCGAGACCGATGCGGGTAACGTAGCCTTCCGCCATTTCAAGGTATCTCACGCCCTTGACTTTGGTGGAATACATAGTGCCTATCTGACTGCGCAGACCCTTGCCGAGGTCTTCGAGTCCGGCGCCGATGGCAAGTCCGTCTTCGGAGAACGCCGACTGGCTTCTGCCGTACACGATCTGAAGGAATAACTCGCGCATCGCGGTGTTGATAGCGTCGCATACGAGGTCGGTATTGAGCGCTTCGAGAATGGTCTTACCGGGAAGTATCTCGGCTGCCATAGCGGCGGAGTGAGTCATACCGGAGCATCCGAGAGTCTCGACGAGCGCTTCCTCGATGATACCGTTCTTGATATTGAGAGTGAGCTTGCAGGCGCCCTGCTGAGGTGCGCACCAACCTACGCCGTGCGTAAGTCCGCTGATATCGCTTATCTCTTTGGCTTTTACCCATTTGCCCTCTTCGGGAATGGGCGCCGGTCCGTGATGAGGACCTTTTGCCACGCATACCATTTTATCTACTTCATGAGTGTATTGCATTGTTACCTCCGATTTCCGTATTAGTTTAGCAAATATTTTCCGTCTTGTAAACAGATTTCCGCTTGCTAATTAAGTTTTTTTAAGAGCTTGAGGTCGATACGTTGTTTTTCGTCGATTTTGATGACTTTGACGCGCACCGCGTCGCCTACGTTCACGACGTCGGTGACCTTCTCCACACGGTTTTTGCTCAGCTTGCTGATATGGATCATGCCTTCCTTATTGGAAGAAATTTTGACGGAAGCGCCGAACTGACCCTTCTCGTTCTCCATGATCTTCACGACCGTGCCGTCGATCTCCTCGCCCACTTCGAATTCGTGTACGATGTCCTCGACTATCTTACGCGCTTTCGCTATCCTGTCGGAATCGTTGGAAGCGATGAAAATCGTGCCGTCGTCGCTGATATCGATCTTGACGCCGGTCTCGTCGATGATCTTGTTGATGGTCTTGCCGCCGGAGCCGATGACCTCGCGGATCTTGTCGGGATCGATACTGAAGGTAACGATCTTCGGAGCGTACGGGCTGAGCTCTTTACGCGGAGCGGGCAGTACCTCGAGCATCTTGTCGAGTATGAAGAGTCTGCCTTTACGCGCCTGCTCGAGCGCACGGGTAAGAATTTCTCTGTTGATACCTTTAATTTTAATATCCATTTGAATAGCGGTGATGCCTTCTCTGGTTCCCGCGACTTTGAAGTCCATGTCGCCGAAAAAGTCCTCTATTCCCTGAATATCGGTAAGGATATGCAATTTATTGTTGACGTCGTCCTTGATGAGTCCCATCGCTACGCCCGCCACGGGAGCCTTGATCGGTACGCCCGCGTCCATAAGGGCAAGCGTGGAGCCGCATACGGAAGCCTGCGAAGTGGAGCCGTTGGAGCTGATGACTTCGGAAACCGTCCTTATCGCGTACGGGAAGCACTCCTCGTTCGGAAGAACGGGTTCGAGCGCGCGCTCCGCAAGAGCGCCGTGTCCTATCTCGCGCCTGCCGGGGCTGCGCAGAGGCTTGGCTTCGCCGGTGCTGTATCCGGGCATATTGTAATGGTGCATATACCTCTTGAATACGTCCTCGTCGAGACCTTCGAGCTTCTGAACTTCGCTGATCGTGCCGAGGGTGGCGGTGGTGAGCACCTGCGTCTGTCCTCTCGTGAATACGGCGGAACCGTGAACTCTCGGAAGAAGTCCGACTTCGCACCATATGGGTCTTATGTCTGTGAGGCTCCTGCCGTCGGGACGAACGCCTTTATCGGCGATCATCGCGCGTACGCATTCTTTCTTCATAGCGTACAGGATATCGTCGATATCGCGCTTGTTGTCGGGATATTTATCGGCGAAATGCGCCATGATGTCGGCGGTTATCTCCTCTTCTCTCGCCTCGCGCACGTTGCGGTCGAAGGTATCGAACATATAGTCGATCTTATCCTGCGCATACGCCTTGACGTCGCTCTCTATCTCCGCGGGCGCGTGATAAAGCTCTACCGCTTTCTTGGGTTTGCCGACTTCCGCCTGTATGCCTTCGATCCAGGAAACTATCTTCTTGATCTCCTCGTGTCCGAAAAGTATTGCGTTGAGCATTTCCTCCTCGGTTATCTCGTTGGCGCCCGCTTCGACCATCATGATGGCGTCTTTGGTGCCGCTGAGAGCGAGGTTCAGGCGCGATCTTTCGCGCTGTTCGTTATCGGGGTTGATGACGTATTCGCCGTCGACGTATCCCACCATGACGGAGCCCGTGGGTCCGTTGAAGGGAATGTCGGACACGCTCAAGGCGATGGAGCTTCCGAGCATACCGAAAACTTCCGGAGGGATATTGGTATCCACCGAAAGCGCGGTCGCGATAACGGAAACGTCGTTGAAAAGTCCTTTCGGGAACAACGGACGTATAGGTCTGTCGATAAGACGGGACGTAAGTATCGCCTTATCGGAAGGACGTCCTTCCCTCTTTTTGAATCCGCCGGGGATCTTGCCCACGGCGTACATTTTCTCCTCGAAATCCACTCCGAGAGGGAAATAATCCATCCCTTCTCTGGGGGATTTGGACATGGTGACGTTAGTGAGCACCACGGTGTCGCCGCAACGGATAAGAACTTCGCCGTTGCTGTGGGAGCAATAGCCGCCGATCTCCGCGGAGACCTCGCGCCCGCCGATAACAGTTTTGAAAATCTTGCTTTCTTTCATTTTGCCTCCTGTCCCCATCCGCGGGGACTTGATAATTTATAACTTTTTAAGCGGACATGCGGCGTATAAAGCCGCTTATCCGTGAAAAAAGGGTGGCGAAACCGCCACCCTTTCCGGAATTACTTACGAATACCTAATTCTGCGATGATGTTTCTGTAGCTCTCGATATCGGTCTCCATCAGATAACGGAGAAGGTTCTTTCTCTGACCTACGAGCTTCAGAAGTCCTCTGCGGCTGTGGTGGTCTTTCTTATGCACTGCAAGGTGCGCGTTGAGGTCGGCTATTCTCTTGGTGAGCAACGCGACCTGGACTTCGGTGGAACCGGTGTCGTTCTCGTTCTTGCCGAATTTGGCGATGATCTCTTTTTTTTGTTCGGTTGTCATTGTAATTTACTCCTTTTCGAATGAGCTGATACGCCTTGCTCCCAGTACGAAAACCGCATTCCGAACCGAGGGCGAGGTAAATCGCTTACATAATGTAGCATAAATATTATTAAAATGTAAAGCGAATTTAATCAAAATGCGGGCAAAATTTTTATTCTGCTTCGTCAACGCAGCGGCAAAGCCGCCGACGGGCGCGGGATATCACAGTTTTCCCGCTCTGCGCAGATATTCTTCGAAGCCCTTGGCGTTGGATCTCCTCTCGAAACGCCCCTCGCGGGAATAGACGTATTTGGTGACCGCCCCCGCTCCCGCCGAAAGTACGGTATTGGTTTCCTCCATATAATCGACGTTATAGACACACTGCTTTCCGGGCTTGCAATAGCCCACGTTCTCCAACCCGTCCGCGGTATTCTTCTGGCGGTACATATAGTAAGGGATATATCCCGCCGAATCGAGCGCGGCTATAGCGTACTCCGTCATAGCCTTAACCCTGCCGTCGGCTATCCTGCCCACGCCCTCCTCTTTAAGAGCGGCGCCTCGCTTAACGGAAAGGCTGTGCACGGTGATATTCTCCGGAGAAAGCGCGATCACTCCGTCGAGGGAAGCCTTGAAATCGTCAACCGTTTCGTTCTCCAGCCCCGCGATAAGGTCGGTATTTATATTGAAGCCGTATCCGCGGGCAATGCGGTACGCTTCGTAAAACTGCGCCGTCGTATGCTTCCTGCCGATAGCCGCGAGCGTGGAATCCTTCAGCGTCTGCGGATTGACGGAAACTCTGGTCACGCCGCCCTCGGCAAGCGCGCGCATTTTCTCGTCGGTCACCGAATCTGGCCTTCCCGCTTCGACGGTGAATTCCGTACCGTAAGAAGCAAGCGCAACGAGGCGCTTCAGCTCCTCTGCCGAAAGCGAAGTGGGCGTGCCGCCTCCGAAATACACGCTTCTGACTTTAAGTTCGTCGCGCCTGATGACGTCGCCTATCGCTTCGAGCTCCTCCGCCACCGCGTCTACGTAAGCGGGAACGAGCTTCCTTACTCTCGCGTATTCCGTCGATATGAACGAACAGTATCTGCACCGCGTGGGACATATCGGGATATTGACGAATACGTCCACGCCACTGCCTTCGAAATTATATACGGGAGCCTGCCCCGCCACGACGTCGGCTATGAGCTTCGCGCGCAACGGCTCGACGTCGTATTCCTCGGTGAGATAATCAATTATGTTGCTATAGCTACCGATTGCGCGGTAATACACAGCAGTCGGACGCACGCCGGTGAGCGAGCCGTACGGCAATGAAATCCCCGTCAGTCTGTTGCAATAGCTATATAATTTCCTCTTTACGAAGCTCTTGAAAATTCTCTTGTCCTCAAGTTCGCCCTTATGCGGCGCGGGACATATCTCCTCGACTTCCGGCGCGTGGGAAGAAGCTATGCGCACCCGCACGGCTCCCCCCTCCGTCATATCCGCGGCAACGGAAAGGAGCCCTTCGGCTTTCGCGTCGATAATTATATACGGAGAAAACGCCCTGACGACTTCCTGTACGTCGTTCATGTAGGAAGGCAGGGCGGTACAATCGAGGCGCAGTACGAACGCGCTCATAATACGACGTAATTGACGGGATTGTTGCGAGCTTCGTATTCGAGATTACTTACCGGTCCGTGTCCCGGGTAGACCGTTATGTTGCGGGCGTTGTCCAGCGCGAACAGTTTCGCGGCGGAGGATACGAGCGATTCCATGCTCCCGCCCGGGAAGTCCGTTCTTCCGTAGCTTCCAGCAAATATAGTGTCGCCGGAAAATAGAGCGTTGCCCGCAAGGTAGCACACGCCGCCCGGTGTATGTCCTGGGGTATGTATGACATCGAAAACGACTCCCGCAAGTTCCAGCCTTTCGCCGCCCTTCAGAAGCTTGTCGGCGCGGAAGTATCTCGAACTCGTCTTTAATCCGAATCTGCCGCCCATACTCCCCTGCGTATACAGTTTGTCTTCGTCGGCTTCGTGCACGTAAATTTCCGCGCCCGCTTTCTGCCATTCGCTTCCGTCGTATATGTGATCGAAATGTCCGTGGGTGAGCAGTACGTATTTCACGGTGAGCCCGTGCTCGGCGCAGAAGGAATTGATTTTATTGAAACCCCTTCCGCAATCCACGAGCACGGCTTCAGAAGAATTCTCGTCGTATACGAGATAGCAGTTCCCGTCCATGAACAGCGGGAAATTGAATGTCTTTACTATCATTTCGTTACAGTCTTTCGGCTATCGCTTTAAGGAAATCCACGCTGTTGACGCCGCGCGCGGTGACGCCTTCCTTGTCGAAGAGTCCCACAAGGTCTTTGGTCATCACGCCGCTTTCGATGGTGTCGGTCGTGGCTTTCTCGAGTTTACGGGCGAATTCGACGAGTGCGTCGTTATGATCGAGTTCGCCGCGCTTCGCTAGCGCGCCCGTCCAGGCGAATATCGTTGCCACGGAATTGGTGGAAGTTTCTTCGCCTTTAAGATGCTTGTAATAATGGCGGGTAACGGTGCCGTGAGCGGCTTCGTATTCGTATTTCCCGTCGGGAGACACGAGCACCGAGGTCATCATGGCGAGAGAACCGAACGCCGTAGCGAGCATGTCGCTCATGACGTCACCGTCGTAATTCTTGCAAGCCCAGATGAAACCGCCTTTACTGCGCATGACGCGCGCCACGGCGTCGTCGATAAGGGTATAGAAGTATTCGATGCCCGCTTTCTCGAATTCGGAAGCGTATTCCGCTTCGTATATCTCCGCGAAAATGTCCTTGAAACGGTGGTCGTATATCTTGCTGATGGTGTCTTTCGTCGCGAACCACAGATCCTGCTTGGTGGAAAGCGCGTAATTGAAGCACGATCTCGCGAATCCCGCGATACTGGCGTCGAGGTTATGCATTCCCTGTATGACGCCTGCAGAAGGCATTTCCTTGATGAGCTTCTTTTCTCCGGAGGGAAGTTCCATATAAACTTTGCCGCCCTCGGGAACGTAGGCTTCGACTCCGGCGTATACGTCGCCGTATGCGTGACGGGCTATCGTGATGGGCTTCGTCCAGTTACTTACGAGCGGTTTGATACCGTCCACGAGCACGGGCGCGCGGAATACCGTTCCGTCGAGTATAGAACGCACGGTTCCGTTCGGGGACTTCCACATCTTGCTGAGTTTGTATTCCTCGACGCGCTGCGCGTTGGGAGTTATAGTCGCGCATTTCACGCCCACTCCGTACTTTTTGATGGCGTACGCCGCGTCGGACGTCACTTTGTCGCCCGTTCTTTCTCTCTCGGGAAGTCCGAGGTCGTAATACTCGGTCTTGAGATCGACGTATGGCAAAATAAGTATTTCCTTGATCTTTTGCCAGAGGATACGGGTCATTTCGTCGCCGTCGAGCTCTACGAGCGGCGTTGTCATTTTGATCTTTGTCATATATCGAGTTCCTTTGGATTGAGATTTTCGTATTTGGTAAAGGTTACCGTAAATCCGTTGTCGACTACCGGCTCGCTTCTCCATATCTCGCGCCAGCCTTCCCTGCCGTCGAGCTTTGGGAAAAACACTTTAGCGTCGCCTACGGCGTCCACTTTGGTAACGAAAGCGTATTTACAATAATCTATCATCGTGGCGTAGAACATCGCGCCGCCCACGACGAACACGTCGTCGGTATCGTAGCTTTTAAGCTCCGCGAAAAGCTCTTGAAGGGTGGAAAACACCCTGCAGTCGTCGCGGGTGAATACGTCGCTCAGCACGAGATTCACTCTGTTCGGAAGCGGTTTAGAGCCGGGGAAAGAAAGCAGAGTATTCCCGCCCATTACAATGACTTTACCCGAAGTTTTTTCCTTGAAATACTTCAGGTCTGTGGGCAGATGAAACAACATACCGTTATTCTTGCCTATGCCCCATTCTCTGTCGACAGCCACAATCGCCTGCATAACAATTATCCTCCGACGTGCCGTGCCCTCGCGGCGGCCTCGCGCAAAATTTTCGCGGCGCGCTTGCCTTTACGCAGCGCGACATAATGATATATTATAGCATATAGCGCGCGGATTTCAAAGCACTTTTTTTAATATGTCGTCGCGCGCGTAGCGCGTAAGAGTAAGGAGCGGATTGTCGCCGCTCCTTTTTTACCGCTTCCGTAAAGCGCACAGTTCAGATAGCCACCTCTATCTTCTTTCCTAAAGGCGTGTATTCGTATCCCTCAAGTGCAAAATCGGATACCTTAAAGTCGTAAAAGTTCTTGACGTCCTTATTTATAACGAATTCGGGCGCGGGAAATTGCTCGCGTTTGATTATTTCCTCGACGATAGGGATATGCCTGTCGTAGACGTGCGCGTCTGCGATGACGTGCACGAGCTCTCCCGCCTCGAGTCCGCTCACCTGAGCCATCATGTGCTGAAGCACGGCGTATTGCACCACGTTCCAGTTGTTGGCGGTGAGCATGTCCTGCGAACGCTGATTGAGTATGCAGTTCAGCGTCTTGCCCGACACGTTGAACGTCATGGAATACGCGCAAGGATAGAGATTCATTTCGTGAAGATCCGCATGCACGTATATGTTCGTCATTATCCTTCTGGACTGGGGATTGTTCTTAAGGTCGTACAGAACCCTGTCCACCTGGTCGAATTCGCCTTCTTTGTAGATATGCTTCACGCCGAGCTGATAGCCGTACGCCTTGCCTATCGACCCCGTTTCGTCCGCCCACGAGTCCCATATATGCGAATTAAGGTCGTGCACGTTATTCGATTTTTTCTGCCATATCCACAATATTTCGTCTATCGCCGCTTCGAATGCCGTTTTTCGCACGGTGATTATAGGGAATTCCTTACGGAGATCGTATCTGTTCACGATACAGAATTTTTTTACGGTGTGCGCCGGCGTCCCGTCCGCCCAGTGCGGTCTTACCGCGAGTTCCGCGTCGCTGTAACCGTTATCCAGTATGTCGCGCATGTTGGCGACGAATATCCTGTCGGCATAACTCATTTGCTTTCTCCCGTACCCGAAGCCGGATACTGTTTCGCGTTTTTTACAATTATACCACATTTCCTTGTTTCGGCAACAATTATTTCCGAATATGCGGTTATTTTCGCCTTACGGGCAACGCTTACGCGCGGGCGCATTTAGATGGGATTTTAAGTTTACAAGCCGGAATTTATATGGTATAATTAGTCGGAGTATTTACAAGAATTAGGAGTACTATGAATCCGGTTTACAGAAAATATAAAGAGCGTTTCATACAGATCAGCGGCAATAACCGCAGTTTATACGTGAAAGGCATCGTAAAAAAATACACTTTCGATATCGGCGCGATAATGGAAAACCGCAACGATACCGACGAATTTCTCGATTTCCTGTGGCACGGCAGAAGATCTTTCTCTCTCATCAACGACAAAGTGGTAGCCAAACTGCTCAAGCAGGCGGCAAAGACGGATTCGGTGAACGAAGAAGCGGACCGCCTCACCGTCGTTACGGACACCGACGCGCTCGCCGCGGAAGCGGAGTCCGTAACCGTGCGCCGCGCGAAACAAGCCACGCCGCAAAACCGCGTGAATAAAATAGTTTCTTCTCAGATAGACAGCCTCAAATATCTGAAGCGCGAAGTGGAAGAAGTCGAGAAAGAGACGGGACTTTACGATTTATATATAGGATATCCTTTCGTTATCGGCAGTCTTTCGGCGGACATACAGCTCAGAGCGCCTCTGCTTCTTTTCCCCGCACACATCGCGATAGAGAAAGACGAAGCCACCCTTACCCTTACGCCCAATCAGCCTATAATGCTGAACAAAGCGTTCGTGCTCGCGTACGCGAAAGAACATAATATATCCACAGAGAAGCTCATACAGGAATTCGATCCTCTGGCGGAGGACGCCTTCGGCGGCGCGTACGACGTAGTGGATTATCTGAACGCGCACGGCTTCAAGCTGCGTTCCGTAAGGCGCAAATCTTTGCAGAGCTTCGACGCGAGCGGAACGCCTCTCGAAGGGCTCGAGGTGCGCAATTATGCCGTCATAGGAAAATTCCCCCTCGCGAACGCCATATACAACGATTATCTCGCGCTCGAGAAAGACGATCTGACCACGCCTTCGATAGAAGCGCTGCTTTCTCCGAACAACGAGAAAAAACGCGAAGGACTTTTCGAACGCAAGCGTAAAGCCAAGCGCGAACTCAAGCTAAGCAAGCGCAAGGATATGATGGTAACGCCCTCTTATTATCCCATCAACGACCTCGATTACGCGCAGGAGAACGCGCTCGTGGAGATAAACCGCCGCGACAACATCGTCATATACGGCCCTCCCGGAACCGGCAAATCGCAGACGATAGTCAACATAATAAGCGACGCATTATGCAAGAACAAGCGCGTGCTCGTGGTAAGCCAGAAGCGCGCCGCGCTCGACGTCGTATTCTCCAGACTCGGGAAGCTCAACACGAAAGCCATGCTCATACCCGACCCGGAGAAGGACAAGAACGCTTTTTTCGAGAGACTGCGCACGATGCACGCGGCTACCGCGACCGCGGATTACGCGGACAAGCAGGATTATTATAAGAAAACGGAATTCGATATCCGTCAGGAAATAGACACTCTCCAATCGATAAGCGACACGCTTTTCAACCGTACCGAATTCGGACTCACCCTGCAGGAAATGTATGCCGGAAGCTACAATATCGGCAAGGATACAAAGGACTATAAGCTGTACGGTGAGCTCAAAAAGACGGCGATAATCGAAGAGAATTATCCCACTCTCAACGAGAGTATCAAGCTCGTGAACGACAAAAATCTCGCTAAATTCTATCTCACGCGGGTGGAGCTCGTCAAGAGTAACGAAATGGTCACGCATATCCTCTCGGATATCGACATGCACCAGCTCAAGGAAGCGCAGGCTCTTATCGAGAAGCTCCTCTCGAAGCCGCTCGTCCCCTTCGACAGTTCGAGATATCCTTACAGCAGATATCTTACCTCTTTCTATCTCGAAAACGCGGCTTCCGACCGCCGCACGCTCAAACGCGTAGCGAAAACGATAACCAATTTCGAGCACCCCGTGCTTTCGGGCTGGATGCACGCGTCGGCGTTCCCGTTGCTGTGGCCGCTGTACCCCTTTCTCCGCCTTAAGTACGGCGAGTACTGCGAGAACGTCAAGATAGACCTCAACGTCGCCAAAAACGTACTCGACGATTACGCCGAAGATTTCCGTCCCCTCTCGAAAGTCCTCGACAAGGGCGGTTACGCTCTCGCCGTGGGCGGACTCATCAACGGCAACACCTGCTTCCTCGAGAAACTTCAGGACGCGCTGAACAGCTACGTCAAGGTACGCGACATGAATACCGCGCTCAACGCGTTGAGCCCCGAAGTGAAATCGGTGCTCGACTTCGCTTACGAACATTCGGACGGCAATCTCCGTTCGATGCGCGAAGTTCTCGATAAGATACTGCCTTTGCGCATTTATCACGAAATAGTTTCGATGGACGCGCTCATAGAGCCTTTCCTCTCCAAAACGGTCACCTTCGACGAGATGCGCCACCGTATTCTGCGCTTGAAATCCGATCAGCGCGAACTTTCGAGATCGCTCGCGACGTCGATGTTCAGCGCGGAGTATTCGGAGTATTTCAAGAACGCGGAACACCGTAAGGACTTCCTCTACGACATCCAGAAACAGCGCGCGCTGCGTCCCATAAGGCAGATGTTCGACTATTACGACGAATTCCTTTTGAGACTCTTCCCATGCTGGCTCCTGTCGCCCGAAGTCGTCAGTACGATACTTCCTCTGAAGCGCGACCTATTCGATCTCGTCGTCTTCGACGAAGCGTCGCAGATCTTCATAGAGAACGCCCTTCCCGCCATTTACCGTGGCTCGAAGGTAGTCGTCGCGGGCGACAGCAAACAGCTCCGCCCCACCGCCGGTTTCGTCAAAAAATACTTCGGGGATTATTCGGTGGACAACGGGCTCGATCTTTCCACACAAGCGGCCCTCGAAGTGGAGAGCCTTCTCGACCTTGCTACCGCGAGATATTATCCCGTGCACCTCTCCTACCACTACCGCAGTAACTTCGCGGAGCTTATAGACTTCTCCAACGCGGCTTTCTACGAAAACAAACTACAAATAGCGCCCAATACCGGTAAAAATTATTCCGAACCGCCCATCGAACGCATCAAAGTGAAGGGTACCTGGCAGAACAGGCATAACCACGAAGAAGCGGCTGCCGTCGTCAAACTCGTCAAAAACATTTTCGCACGCCGCGAGATGAACGAGACCGTCGGTATAGTCACCTTCAACATCGAGCAAAAGGAGTATATCGAAGACCTGCTGGACGCGGAAGCGGATAAAACTCAGATATTCCGCAAACAGCTCTTCAAGGAGCGTAACCGCGTGGAAGACGGCGAGAACGTGGGGCTTTTCGTCAAGAACCTCGAAAACGTGCAGGGCGAAGAACGCGATATAATCATCTTCAGCGTTGGCTACGCGCGTAACGATTACGACCGCGTGGTGGCTCAGTTCGGCTCCCTCTCCGCGGAAGGCGGAGAAAACCGCCTGAACGTCGCGATAACAAGAGCTAAGAAGAAAGTTTACGTCGTGACGAGCATCGAGCCCGAGGAACTCGACCGCAACGAAACGACCAAGAACCCCGGTCCCAAACTTCTGAAAAAATATCTCTCCTACGCCCGCGCGGTTTCTTCGCGCAACCCCGGCGAGGTGAAAGACATTTTACAGACGATACACCGCTCGACCGAGGTGATCGATCCCATCGGAGCCTACGAGGAACAGATCAAAGAGCAGCTCGAAAAGCTCGGTTACGAAGTGGATATCAACCTCGGCAACACCGATTACAAGCTTTCGCTCGGCATATACGATCCCGAAATCGAAAGATACGTGCTCGGCGTGGAATGCGATTATCAGGCATATCATTCGAGCGCGAGCGTGCTGGAGCGCGACGTGTACCGCTTCAAATTCCTCGAGAGCAAAGGTTGGCTCATCGTGCGCGTATGGTCGCGCGACTGGTGGCTGTCGAGGGCGAAAGTGCTTACCGACCTCGTACAGATAATAGAACGTCAGAAATCCGTTCTGCGCGAAAAGCTGAACGCAAACAAATAAATTCAAACCAATAATAAGGAGATATCTGAATGATACATCTTTTCTATGACGCAGACAGCGAAATGAACCTCGTTAAAGCCCGCGAATACGGTATCGACAACGACAAATATTTCATCAAGATGCCCTACAGCATCTGCGGGGAAAACCACCCCTGCGAACTTATCACGCCCGAACTCAGTAAAGACTTTTTCGATAAAGTACGCGCAGGCAACATGCCCAGCACTTCGGCTCTGAACTCGGAGGAATACAAGGAGATATTCGAGCCCGCATTCAAAGAAGGCGGCGAGATCCTCTACGTAGCTTTCTCCTCGGCGATGAGCGCGACGTTCGATCATCTCGAAGTGGCGCTTAAAGATCTCAAGAGCCGTTATCCCGACGTCAAATTCACCCGTTACGATACCAAAGCCATCAGTATGGGTACCGGTATCGCGGTTATCGAGGCGGCGAAGTACATACAGAGCGGCAAGTCCGTTGCCGAGACCGTGGCGATGCTGGACGAGCTCGTGCCGCACATCAACATAACCATAGTGGCGGACGACCTCAATTACCTCAAGAGAGGCGGCAGGCTCACCGCTGTCAAGGCGCTTTTCGGCACCGTGCTCCAGATCAAACCCATCATAAAGCTTACTACAGCCGGCACGCTTATCCCCACCTCCTCTGTCGCGGGAAGGAATAAAGCGCTCATGACCGTCGTAAGCGAGATAGTCAACGGCGCGCAGAGACTCGACGAATATCCCATCGTCATAATGAACGCGGACTGCCGCGTCGAAGCGGAACGCGTCGCAGACAGGATCAAAGCGCAGCTTCCCTCCGCCGACGTATGGATATGCGACGTAGGTCCGGTCATCGGAACGCACTGCGGACCGGGAACGCTCGGTATCTGCTACGTAGGCGCCGAACGCCCCGAGCCCGTCAAAGAATAAAGTGCGTAAGACGATAGCCGCCGTTATCCTCGTAGCGATAACGGCGTTGTCGCTTTTCACATTGACTTCCTGCAAAGGAAATGCCGAAGGCTTCGTCTTCGGCACTTATTATTCTTACGATTACGAAGGATATCTTTCGCGCTCGGAGATAGGCGAGATAGAAGCGGTAGCCTTAGACATAGACGCCGCCCTCTCCGTTTCCTGCGAAAACAGCCTCGTATACGCGCTGAACGCTTCGGGCGCGGGCGGGAAAATAACGCTTAATGCCTACGCCGAGGAAGTTTATTTGCTCTCCGCGGAAATTTACTCCGCCTGCGACGGCGCCTTCAATCCCGCGTCCTTCCCGCTCACGGAGCTGTGGAAATTCTCTCCCGACACGTTCATAGGCGCAGCGGAGTCCGTTCCCTCAGAAGAAGAGATAGCGGCGGCTCTCGCCGTAAGCGATTTTTCCTATTTTACCTACAACGCCGTCGATCATACTCTCACGAAAAGCGTGGACGGCGCTAAAATTGATTTCGGAGCCGTGGCGAAAGGCTATGCCGCGGATAAAGTGTTCGAGGCTTTCATCGCCGGCGACGCGAAAAACGTCGTCGTGGACATAGGCGGCACGATACGTTCGTCAGACGAGATAGAATTGTACGTTGCCGACCCGCGCGGCACGGGCTACGCGGCGCGCGTTATGCTCGACGGCAAAGCCGTCTCCACGAGCGGCGATTATCAACGGTGTTATTTCATAGGCGGCGTGCGTTATCACCACATAACGGACAAAACGGGACACCCGGCAGGCTTGGGCGATCCGAATTCGCCGATAAGCGTCACGGTCATAGGAGAGAGCGCCGCGATATGCGACGCGCTGTCCACCGCCGTCATGGTACTCGGATACGAGGATTCCGTGCCACTGCTTACCGACTACGGCTGTTCCGCGCTCATCGTCACCGAAACGGGATATTATACGATCGGAGAGGAAGTTTTTGAAATTCTTACGGAAAGACAAAAACTTAATTGAGCACTACCGCAAATCGGCTGCATTCACCGCATTCGACCTCGTGCTCGTCGCATTGATAGTTTTCGCCGTGACGGTGTGCGCAGGCGCGCTCTCACCTACGGAAAAGGAAGACGCCGCTTTCGCGTACGTTTACATAGACGGCAAAGAAACGGGCAGATACTCTCTCGAAAGCGACAGAGAAATACCGTTACTCGACGGTCGCGTCACGCTGACCGTATCCGACGGCGCCGTCGCCGTCACCGAAAACGACTGCCCTAACGGTATATGCGTAAAAACGGGTTTTATATCTAAAGCGGGCGAACGCATCGTCTGCGTCCCGAATAAGATCTCCGTGGTGCTCCGCGCCGACGACGGTTCGGGAATATACGTTACGGGAGGAGGCGGATCGTGAAAAAATTTTCCACCCGTAAACTTGCGTATACTTCCGTGCTTCTCGCGGTAGCGCTGGTCGCGGGCAGTATCGAAGCCGTCCTACCCCCGATCATTCCCGCCCTTCCTTTCGTCAGGATCGGGTTTTCCAACGTAGTAACGATATTTTGCTATCTCGTGCTCGGTTTTCCGAGCGCGCTCGCGATATCGGTATTGAAGTCCGTGCTCGTGCCGATATTCGTAGGCAATCCCGTCATGGCGCTCTATTCTCTCACCGCGTCCGTTGGCTCCTTCCTCGTAAGCGTTATCCTTCTTAAGATCAGGCGCTCAGGACTGCCCGTTATAAGTATTCTCGGCGCGATAACGCACAATATGTTACAGCTTTGCGTAGCGGCGCTTATGACGGGCTCCGCGATAGTGTTCGGCTACGCTCCGTGGCTCGTGATAACCGGCGCGGGCGCGGGACTCGCCACCGGAGTCACGCTCTATCTTCTCGTCAGATTCCTGCCCGCCCGCCTTACCGAAAACATAGATTGAATTTTTACGGAAAATCACGGAAAGATACGATCAATCCTCGCCGAGGTTCTTCATGTGTTTGTCGAACGGCAGAAATTCGTCGTCAGCTTCGCGCGAATCGCAACTGAAAACGGTATTGAGATTCAACGCCCTTTTCACGACGTTATAACCGAATTTAGAACGCAGTTTGTCAATTTTTCTGTCTAAAGCCGCGTCGCGCGAATCATCCGTTTCGAAAAAGCTGCTCTGCGCGTAATCCCCCGCTCCGCTCAGTTTGAAAACGCATACCGTGATCGAACGCAAAGGTCTCATGCACGAAAAATCGTATATCGAATTCATAAGTTCCACCGCCGAACGCGCTATCGTGCTCGCGGCGTCGGTAGCCGAAGGAAGCTTGCCCTGTTTACCGACGTGCGCGAGAGAGGCGTCGCGCAGACTGATGCCCACGCTCTCGCCCTTGAAACCGCCTCCGCGCAATCTGAAAGCTATCATCTCCGACAAAGCGTAGATGACTCTCTCCGCGTCGCGGGCGTTCGTGATGTCTTCCGAAGTGGTCGTCCCGTTGCCGATACTCTCCGGGATATGCCTTTCCGTGTAGCATTTGACGGGCTCGTCGCCCGTACCGCGCGCGTTTTCGAGCATTTTGATACCGTTTTTGCCGAATATTCGCGTTATCATGCCGCCGTCGGCGCAGGCGAGATCGCCTATCGTGTTTATATTGAGCACGCGCAATTTCTCGCGCGTGGCGCGCCCTATGAACAACATTTCGCCTACGTCGAGCTCCCAGGCGACTTTTTTATAATTTTCGGGACTTATGACGGAAATTGCGTCAGGCTTTTTGAGATCGCTTCCGAGTTTGGCGAAAACTTTGGTGAAAGACACGCCTATCGATACCGTGAGTCCGCCCGTTTCCTCTTTGACGGTGCGGCGTATGCTCTCCGCTATCTCCTCGCCGGAGCCGAAAAGCTTGCGACTTCCGGTAACGTCGAGCCAGCACTCGTCCAGACCGAAGCTCTCCACCTCGGAAGTGTACCGCGTATATATTTCTCTGACGATTTTGGAATACTTGACGTATTCGCCGTACGTGGGCGGAACGACGATGAGATCGGGGCACTTCTGCTTCGCCTGCCATATCGGTTCGCCCGTTTTTACGCCCGCCGATTTGGCTATCTCCGATTTTGCGAGCACTATCCCGTGCCTTTTCTCGGGATCGCCGCACACGGCTACCGCCTTCCCCTTCAATTCCGGATGAAGGATACATTCTACCGACGCGTAAAAATTATTCAGATCGCAATGTAAAATTACTTTGTCGAACATTCGCGGTACATTTTTTCCACGGCTGAAACAAGTTCCGTGAACCCCTCGGAATTATCCAGTATATAATCGGCGGCGCGCTCCAGAGCTTCTTCTCCGCGCTGAGCGTCGAGCGCCGCCTCCGCTTCCGCGCGGCTCACGCCGTCGCGCTCCGCGATCCTTCTCACGCGCTCCTCGCGCGGCGCGCGTACGTAACATATTTTATCCGCAGTCTTTTGCGCGCCCGCTTCCGCAAGCAACGGTATTTCGACGAAAACGAGTTCCTCACCCGAGGCACGGCGGGCTATTTCCGCCATTATCTCGCCGTGCGCGAGTTTGTTCAGGCTCTTACGCCTTTCCTCGTCGGAAAATATTATTTCGCGTATTTTTTTTCTGTCCGGCTCGTCGCCCGAAACGAACGCTTCCGGAAACAGCTTACGGAGTCGGACAAGGTACGCGGGAGATTTGAGAAGCTCGGCGTTTATCGCGTCGGCGGACAGAGTGTACGCGCCGAGTCCGCGGAGTATCTCCGCGACCGCGCTTTTCCCCGATCCTATTCCTCCGCATATCGCCACTATCATATTCACTCCACCGAGTACCAGTCCGTACCCGACTTTGCCTCCGCTATGAGAGGGACTCTCAATTCGACCACGTTCTGCATGTTCTCCACGAGAAGCGCGGACACCGCTTCCACTTCCTCTACGGGAGTGTCTATCACCAATTCGTCGTGCACCTGCAATATTATTTTCGCTTTGTAACCGCCCTTTTTAAGCGCGTCGTACACTTTGAGCATCGCCATTTTCATTATGTCGGCGGCAGAGCCCTGTAACGGCATGTTCATCGCGGCGCGCTCACCGAAATTTCTGATGTTCCGGTTGGGCGAACGGAACTCGGGGAAATATCTTATCCTTCCCGCAAGCGTGCGGATATATCCGTGCGCGTGCGCGTAAGCCACGTTGGCGTCCATATACGCTTTGACGGAAGGATAGGTTTCGAAATATTTTTCGACGAATTCCTTGGCCTCGTACGGACGGATCCCCGTGTTCTTTGCGAGTCCGAAGGCGCTTATACCGTATATTATTCCGAAATTGACGGCTTTGGCGTTGCGACGCATAGAAGAAGTCACTTCGTCAAGCGGCACGCCCATTATCTTCGACGCCGTGAGAGCGTGTATGTCCTCCCCGTTGCGATACGCTTCGGTAAGCACGGGGTCTTCGCTGAAGTGCGCAAGCAGTCTCAATTCTATCTGCGAATAGTCCGCGGACACGAGTCTGTTGCCCTTCCCCGGCACGAACATCCTTCTTATTTCCCTGCCCTCGTCCGTGCGGATGGGAATATTCTGAAGGTTGGGCTCCGTCGAAGACAATCTTCCCGTGGAAGTAAGACACTGTTTGAATACGGTGTGCACCTTATGAGTCGCGGGGTCGGTAACCGCGCGTATGCCTTCGATATAGGTAGATTGCAGTTTCTTGATCTTGCGGTATCTGAGTATAGCGGTCACCACGGGGTGATCGAGTTCCTCAAGTATCTCCGCCGCCACGCTGTAACCGGTCTTGCCTTTGGTCTTCTTCCCGTGCGGAAGCCCCAGTTTCTCGAAAAGTATCACGCCGAGCTGCTGAACGGAATTTATGTTGAAGCGTTCTCCCGCAAGCTCGTATATCTCCTCGGTGAGAGACTTGAGTTCCGAGTTGTACTTCTCGCCCAAGGAATTCAATACGTCGAGATCCACTTCGAAGCCCGCCTGTTCGATGTCGTACAACACTTTGACGAGCGGGAGTTCCGTTTCCCTGTAAAGGCGCGTGAGCCCTTTGGTTTCCATTTCCTCGTCGAGCGAATCGTTGATCGCGAAGGCGTTTGCCGTCGCTCCTTCGCCCGCGCCGCGCGCCGCGGCAAGCTCGTAATAATTCTTATACGAATAGTTTGAGTTGCAGAGATAGGATTTGAGAAGGATGTCCTCGTAAGGCTCCTTGATTTCCACGCCCGCCCTCGCGAAAACGTAAAACTTGTCCTTGACGTCGAAAAGCACTTTGACTACCTTTTCGGAAGAAAGCACCTTGGCGAAAGCCGCCAGCGCGTCGTCGAAATCCACGCCTTCGTCGAAAAGGTCCGCGGCACATTTCACTTTGTACGCGCACGAGCCGTCCACGGCAAATTCTATATCTTTGTCCGCTTCCACGCAGATCTTTCCGATATCGCCGTTTAGGATACCGTTTAACTCGTCAAGGTTGTCTATTATGCGTATCTCCGCGCCTTTGAGCTCCGCCGCGAACGGCAGGAAACTGCCGTCGTCCACGGCTTCCGCGTTTTTATCGGAACTCTTATTCACGCTTTTACGCTTGAGGGGTTTGACTTTGGAGCTGTCTGAGCCGCTTCCGAAACGGAATCTGTCTATAAGTTTGAAGCACTCGAGCTCGTTGAGCATAAGGAAAAAGTCTTCGCTTATTTTATATTTGTCGAAAGCGAGCTCGTCGAGAGTGCAGTCGTAAGGCACAGACGTGTTTATCGTGGCAAGCTCACGCGAAAGATATACCTTGTCTTTATTCGCTGCGAGCTTTTCGGCGAGCTTCCCTTTCACTTCGGCTATATGACCGTACACGCCGTCCACGCTCCCGAAGCGCGTAAGAAGATCGAGCGCCGTCTTTTCACCGACGCCGGGGCATCCGGGTATATTGTCAGAGCTGTCTCCAGCAAGCGCTTTGTATTCTATTACCTTTTCGGGCGTAAATCCGTCCTCGGCAAGCTTGTCGAGATCGTATTCCGTAATGTCGGTGACTCCCCTGCGCGTATTGTATACGACGGTATTCTCGTCCACGAGCTGCAATACGTCCCTGTCTCCGCTCACTATGATCGTGTCGAGATCGAAGCGCTTTGCCATCGTTCCTATTATATCGTCCGCCTCGTAGCCTTCGCGTTCGAGTATCCTTATCCCCATCGCTCGCAATAGATCTTTGAGTAACGGCACCTGCATGGCGAGCGCTTCGTCCATAGGCTTACGGGTAGCTTTGTACCCGTCGTACATCTTATGCCTGAACGTGGGCGCTTTCAGATCGAATACCGCGCCGATATGCGTAGGCTCCTCGTCCGTTATGAGACGGGAAAGCATGGAGAGATAGCCGAATATGGCGTTGGTGACGACGCCCTGCTTGTTCTCGAGCGGGGGAAGCGCGTAATACGCTCTGTTGATGAGGCTGTTGCTGTCGAGCAATATTATTTTGGTCATTTATAACTCCAGTTTCATGTCGTTGAATTTGATCCAACCCATTTTACGCATTATCTCGCTTACCGCGAAACACACTACCGCGGGAATAACGAACATACAGAATATTATACCGAGGGCGATCTGCCAGTCGGGAATAAGTCCCGTCGAAGCGTCAATCACTCCGAAAACGCCCACGAGCCCCGACGTACCCATACCGCCGCCCGCGGCAGTGCATCTCAAGCGGAATACCGAAGTCGCGAGAGGTCCCACTATGGCGCTCGCCACTATCGGCGGGACCATAATGAGCGGATGTCTCATAAGGTTGGGTATCTGAAGCATACTCGTACCCAAGCCTTGCGCTATAAGCCCGCCCCACTTATTCTCGCGGAAACTCTGCACGGCAAAGCCCACCATGTGCGCCGCACAACCCGCCGTTGCCGCGCCGCCCGCAATAAGCATATTGGGATCCGCTGCCATCGCGCCGCCCGCGATAACGAGCCATATGGCGGCGGACGACGTGGGCAACGTGAGCAATATGCCCATAGCCACGGCTATGATTATTCCCATCGAGATCGGAGCGATACCGGTGGCAAGCGCGATACCTTTACTAATGAGATTGACAAAGAGTATGAAAGGATACGCGACGTAGACTGCAAGCATTGCGACCACCATCATCGTGAGAGGCACGACGACGATGTCCACCTTGGTCTTTCCCGCGACGAGCAGACCGATCTCTATCGCTATGAGCGCAACGACGTAAGTTCCTATCGGATTCCCTGGCGCGAACGAAGCCGCGTAAGTCCCCGCTATTATCTGATCCGAGAAGGCTCCCGCCATACCCGCCACGGCTGCGGAGAACATCACGAGTTTGGGCGCTTTGAGTTCGTGCGCCATTCCTACGCCGATACCCGCTCCCATAAGCGACTTGGCGATATTGGCTACGGCGGTGACGAAATTCCCGACAGCGATACCCGCTTCGGTGCCCGACGAGGTTATCCACCCGCCGATCTGCGCGAGTATCGTGCCCGCGATAAGCGTGCAGAATAAGCCCTGCGCCATTCCCGTAAAAGCTTTTATAAACCATCTTTCAAGCAGTTTCTTTATTACGGCGATTACGCTTGCTTTGTCGAATTTAAGACATTTTGTCGTACCGTTTTCCGATTTAAGGTCAACCGTTCCGCCATTATCCGTCACCGGCGCTTCTTCGGGAAGGTTGCGCCCGACGCTTTCCTCGACAATACCGTTCTTCCCGTTTCCCGTAACGTCCGATCCGCTTTGCGCGGAGTCGGTAAACTTTTCTTCGGTCATATTCTCATTCTCCTTCACGCGCCTTTGATAAGCGCTTTTACGATCTCGTAAACTTTGGGGTATCTGACGTCGGGTATCTCCCTCGTCCAGCGCACCGCGAGCTCGGAAACGAACTCTTCCGCACCGTAAATACGGAATTTCTCCACGCCGTACAGCTCCGCCGCATATTCGAACATGGCTACCACGGCTTCCACCGCGGTCACGTCGGAAGCAAGCCCCAGTTCTTCGCTCGCCACGCGCACCGCTCTCGCCATCAATTCCCTGCGCGTTCCCTGCGCGTCCAAGATATTCGACAAAGCCTTGTAACACTCGTTGTCGAAATGCTCCAGATAATTGATGCTTTCCGCATAAGTTTTCGGGCGGATATAATATTTCAATCCTATAAGTTTGTCCGTAAACCGCAGAGCGTCGTAATATCCGAGTTTGATATTGTAAGCTATTCTGTCTTTACGGAAATCGAGCGTCGTTCCGAGATTTTCGGAAGGGTCTATATAATCCACCTTCACGCTCATATCCAAAACTTTCTGACTCGGCATTTTACTGCCTGTACGGATACCCACGATATTGCGGTAACCGCGATGAATAAGCGGCGTAACGGGACAGTTGTTGTACATTCCGCCGTCCATAAAACTTTTCCCGCTCACTTCCGGTCTGTTGAATACCGGAAAATACGCGCTCGTAAGGATATATTGCGTAAGCATACCTTCGGGGATATCCTCTTTGAAAAGTTCGAGCGGCGTCCAGTCGTCGCTTATCGAAACCGTGACCATACAATAATCCACCGGCGAAGCGCGTAAACGCGCTTCGTCGATATAAGTCGCGGCGAATTCGCGGATCTTATCCATGGGAAGCCCGCGATTTTTGACCGTATTACGTGCCAACCGCACCATATACCTGATAAGATCGCGGTCGAGATCGCGCGCAAGAAGTTTGTTGAATTTTTCGTCGTCGAGTCCGGTAAGCGTTGCAAACGAAGCGTTCCGCCATATCTGTTCGAGCACGGGGAAATCTCCCTGCGCCACTATAGCGCCGTTGAGCGCGCCTATAGAGGTGCCCGCCACGCCGTCGAAAGAATATCCCCTCTCGAACAGCGCTTTCAGTGCGCCTACGTGAAACGCGCCTTTCGCTCCACCGCCTTCGAGTGCAAGCCCGAGCATATTACTTGATCACAAGACGGAATTTGAGGCTCTGAGCGTGGCGGGGCAATATCTTGTATTGAGGTTTCAAAGTCGCCATGCCCGGAACGTCGCCGCCTACGCCGCGCTGTCTGCCGTCGATATTGACGGTGAGATAATCGAGGCTTTTAAGTTCGTGCAGATGTTTCGCGGAATAGAGCATTTCGAGAGTGTACGGATGCACGCTCGCCTCGAAAGGCTTTTCGTCCGCGTATATCTCCACGCCGTTGTCTCCGCCGACTTTGAGCCAGCGCATTTCGGTGTGATTGCCGTTCTCCTGCGGATACAGGTAATCGTGGAGGAATTCCTCGGAGCTTCCCGAATAACGCTTGATAAGCGCCGCCGTGGCTCTGTCGCAGTAGTTCTCGAAAGGTCCTTTTCCGTAGAAGCTTACGCCTTCCACTCCGTCTCGCAGAGCAAAAGTGAAACCGTAACGCTCCATTTCCTTCTTCGGAATGAGCGAAAGTTCAACGTCTATACTGCCGTCCGCATTGAATTTGTAAAGGGTGCGCAATTCCTTGACGTGCGGCATTTTCCAGTCTATGGCTACGGAAACCTTGCCTTCGTTGGACATCACGTTTATGCGACGCACTCTCAATCTCTTTTGCGCCCTCTTGAATCTGTCGACGCCCATATACCACTTGGCGATAGGTATATCCACCTGCGGCAAACGGTCGTTGTCGATGGTGGCGCGGTAAAAACTGAGCTCGAAAGGCTCTTTGAGTTTCTCCTTGCCCTGCTTGTCTATACTGATGATCTTACCCGTCTGCTTGTCTATGATCGCGCGGCATCCGCCGAAGCTTACGACGATCTCGACGTCGGTTGCCGCGTAACCGCTTTCCCCTTTCACTTCGGGAAGCGCGAAGTCGGCGCGCTTCAGAATGAATTGCTCGTAAGCGACAACGTGTCCCGCCTCGGAATAAGCGTTGGCTTCACGGGTCACTACGTTGACGACAAGGCTGACTTCGCCGTCGCCGAAATCGAAATCGAGCGGAAGCTCCATCGTACCTATCTTGCCGCTCTCGACGGAAGGCATCGGATATACCACGGAATCGACGAGCTCTCCTTCACAATAGAGTTCCAGTTTCACGTCGAATTCGTTAAGGTTGGTGAACATATAGCGGTTGTAGAAAGCGATCCTGCCTTCGATGAGCGCAATATCTACCTGCTGATACTGTTTACGGACCTCGTAAAGTGCGGGGTTGGGACTGCGATCGCCGCGCAGGATACCGTTGAAGGCAAAGTTACCGTTATTGGGTTTGTCGCCGAAATCTCCGCCGTAACGCCATTCGGTTATTCCGTCCGCATTGGTATACTTTATGGTCTGGTCGGCAAAATCCCATATAAATCCGCCCGCCAGTCTGTCGTACTTCTTGAAAGCGTTCCAGTAATCGGAGAAATTGCCGAGCGCGTTACCCATACAGTGCGCGTATTCGCATTGCATGAAGGGGAGATCGCGGTATTTTTCGGGTTTATAAGCCACTCCCCACGGGCAATATATATAACTTCCGTGTCTTACGGGGCGGTTTTCGCCTATCGGCTCCATTTTTTCGAGAGTGGCGTACATTTCGCTCATGACGTCGGAGATCCAACCGCTGGTATCGGCTTCGTAATGTATGAAGCGCGTATCGTCTATCTCGAGCGCGACTTTACGCATCGCTTCGAACGCCTTACCTCTGCCGGACTCGTTGCCGAGCGACCAGCTGACGATGCACGGATGGTTTTTATAGGTATTCACCATGTTGCGCATACGGTAACAACATTGTTCCGTCCAACGCTTGTTACTGCGCGGGATAAGGAAGGACAGTCCGTGCGTTTCGAGGTTGTTCTCGCAGATAACGAGAACGCCGTATCTGTCGCAGAGCTCGTAGAAACCGGGCTGGTTGGGATAATGGCTGTTACGTATGGCGGTGATATTGTTGGCTTTACATATTTTGATGTCTTCCTCGACAAGCGAAAGAGGCACGGCGTGACCGTATTCGGGATGGAATTCGTGACGGTTTACGCCGGTGAACTTGAGGGGTTTGCCGTTCAGAAGAATATAGGGACCCTTGCCGTCCTTCATCGGCACGATCTCCACCTTGCGGAAGCCGAACGTGGTGAGTCGTCTGTCTACGAAAACGTCGCCGTCGTAAAGGTCGACTATCACCGCGTAAAGATTGGGGTGCTCGTGCGACCAGAGCCTGAAATCCTTGACGGGGGCAGCAAAAGTAAGTCTGCGTTTTTCGCCGTCGCCGAAAGGATCCACGTCGTAAACGCCTTCGAAAGCGGGAGCTTCTTCGCCGTAATAATCCACGAGCGTAACGTAAACTCTCGGCGCCGAAAGACCTCTGCCGTTACCGGCGATATCGATGTCGGCAACTATATCGGCGCGCTTAAAGTCTTCCGACAGCGCGCTTCTGAAGAACATATCGGAAATTTCCGCTTTCGGTTTATATATGAGATCGACGTCGCGGAATATACCCGAAAGACGCCACATATCCTGATCCTCAAGATAACTTCCCGTGCAATAACGGTAAACGACTACGTCGAGTTTGTTTTCGCCGGGGCGCACGAAATTCGTGATATCGTACTCCTGCGCGTCGAAAGTGTCCTCGGAGTATCCTACGAACTCGCCGTTTACGTAAACTTCCGCCGCGCTGTTGACGCCGCCGAAACGGATAAAAACGTTGTCGTCGGTTTCTTTAACGTTAAAAATACGCGAATAACACCCTACGGAATTTTTTTCGCCGTAAACGTGCGGTATCATCGGCAGGAACTTGCTTTCGAGCGCGTAAGGATAAGCGATATTGGTATAGATCGGTACGTCGTATCCTTTGAACTGCCACTCGGATGGGACTTCGATAGTATCGAAACCGCTCAAATCGGCGTCGAGCTTGGTGAAGCCCCAGGGAATCTCGTAAACGGAATTGCAGAATTTGAATTTCCATTCGCCGTTAAGGCTCACGGATTTATAATTATTGTCGCTGTCGAGGGGGAATCCCGAAGCGTATCTTTCGATGGAATTTACGTTATATATGTCGGGCTTACGCCAATAATCTTTCATTTCGTCCTCCGGCGCGCGTAGCGCTAATATATATATATTTATAATATTATATCACGCAGTGCGCGCGAAGGCAATATGCAAAAGTAAAATTTAACGCATCTTAACGACGTAAAAAAACCGCCCCGTTCGGGGCGGTTTGAAACAACGTATGTTTAACGGACGATTATCTCGTCGTGGGCGGGACCGACGCCGATATATTTGACGGGAACGCCCGAGTACTTTTCTATGAGCTCGATATACTTCTTCGCGTTGGCGGGGAGTTTGTCGTACTCGCGTACGTCGCGGGTGGAAGTGAGCCATCCGTCCATCACCTCGTAAACGGGTTCTACTTTGTAGAGATCGGTGGCGGAAGGCATATAATCGATGAGTTCACCGTTCAATTTGTAGCCTGTGCACACTTTTATCTTCTCGTAGGTATCGAGTTTGTCTATCTTGCAGACGGCTATCGAAGTGAAACCGTTGACGGTGGCGGCGAATTTGACTATCGGGAGATCGAGCCAGCCGAGCCTTCTCGCGCGCCCCGTCCTTGCACCGAATTCGTCATCTATTTGGTTGCCTGTGCCACGGAATCCGCCCGATTGCTCGTCGTCCATCTCAGTGGGGAAGGGTCCGTCGCCCACGGCTGAGGAAAAGGCTTTCATGACGCCCACTATCTCGTCGATCTTACTGACGGGGAAGCCGCCGCTCACTGCCGCGTACGCCGCAACGGGATTGGAGGAAGTGACGTATGGGTATATGCCGAGGTCGATGTCCTTCATGGCGCCGAGCTGCCCTTCGAAAAGGAGCTTCTCCCCTCTCGCTATCGCTTTATTGACGAACGATACGGGTTCGACTATACGCTTGGAAAGCTTCTCCGCCCATACGCTTACTTTCGCCATTATGTTCTCGACCGAGAAGGTTTCGCAACCTTTGGCTTCGAGCTCCGCGTTGACGGTAGGCATTATCGCTTCCACGCGCTTGCGGCAATATTCGAGATCGAGAAGGTTCTCGAAACGGAGCGCGTTGCGGCGCGCTCTGTCCGCATAGGCGTAGCCTATACCGCGCTTGGTGGTGCCTATGCCCGTTCTGCCGCTCCTCTCGCTCGCGCTGTCGAGCGCGATATGATAAGGCATGAGTATGACCGCTCTGGAGCTTATATACATGAGCGAAGTATCCACGCCGCCTTTCTCTATCTCGGCAAGCTCCTTCATCAGCTCGTCGGGATTGATGACCATTCCGGTATTGGCGAGCGCCTTACAACCGTCTTTGAATATCCCGCAGGGAACAAGGTGGAGTTTGAACGAACCTTTGTCGTTGACAACGGTGTGTCCCGCGTTGTCGCCGCCCTGGAAGCGCACGACCATATCCATATCCTTGGCAAGATAATCCACTATTTTGCCTTTGCCTTCGTCTCCGAACTGTGCTCCGACAAGAACTGTAACAGACATATTGTCCCTCCGTGATTTATTTTTTCAAAAGTTTTTTGAGTCGCGCCATGGCTTCGGCGGTATTCTCGTGAGTATTGAAAGCGGTAAGGCGGAAATAACCTTCGCCACATTTGCCGAATCCGCTTCCGGGAGTACCCGCGACCTGTATTTCGTTGAGAAGCATATCGAAAAACTCCCACGAATCCATACCGCATTTAAGCCAGATATACGGCGAATTCACGCCCCCGGTAAACCAGATACCGAGCTCGGTGAGCGCGTCCGCCATAATGCGGGCGTTCTCTTTATAGTACTCGATATTGGCGCGGCACGTAGCCATTCCTTCGGGAGTGAATACCGCTTCCGCGCCGCGTTGTACGATGTACGCGGTGCCGTTGTATTTCGTGGTCTGACGGCGAAGCCACATCTTATTGAGACTCCTTCCGCCGATAACGATATCCTCGGGAACGACGGTGTATCCGCAACGGGTGCCGGTAAAGCCCGCGGTCTTGGAAAGCGAGCAGAACTCCACGGCGCATTTCTTCGCGCCCTCGACCTCGTAGATCGAACGGGGAAGCTCTTTATCGCCGACGAACGCCTCGTATGCGGAATCGAAAAGAATGATCATACCGTTGGCGTTGGCAAAATCCACCCACGTTTTGAGCTGTTCTCTCGAATACACCGCTCCGGTGGGGTTATTGGGCGAGCAAAGATATACAATGTCGCCTTCGAGCCCTTCGTAAGGCATCGGCAAAAATCCGTTCCCTTCGTTACCGTCGATGAGCGTGATCTTTCTTCCGCGCATCACGTTGCTGTCCATATATACGGGATATACGGGATCCGGAATGAGTATGACGTTGTCGTCCGAGAAAAGATCGGTGAAATTCGCAACGTCGCTTTTCGCGCCGTCGGAAATGAAAATTTCGTTCTGTTTAAGTTCCACTCCCGCCGTTTCGCGATAATAAGCGACTATTGCCTGCTGAAGGAATCCGCAGCCCTGCTCGTCGCCGTAACCGTGGAAAGTACGGGCGTCGCCCTGTTCGCGGCTCGCTTTCTCCAGCGCCGCGACCACGGGAGCGGTGAGAGGCTTCGTAACGTCGCCTATTCCCATTTTGATGACGGGTTTGTCGGGATGTGCCGCCTGATATTCTCTTATCTTGCGTGCCGTGGTGGAAAAAAGATAACTCTCTTTGAGTGCGAAAAAGTTTTCGTTGATCTTAACCATAATCGGATATGTTGAGTTCTCCTATATAATTCAGTTGTACAGCGCCGCTCGCGTAAACGCGACCGTCGATATATTCTAAGGTAAGTACCCCTCCGGGAAGTCTCACGGAAACGGGAAAAGAAACCTTGCCCTCGGCAGCGAATACGTATGCCGCCGCCGTAGCTCCCGTACCGCATGCGAGCGTTTCGCCGCTGCCGCGTTCCCACACTCTGACCTCCAGAGCGTGTTCTCCGCAGACACTCACGATTTCGACGTTGACGTCGCGCAATCTGCATATCTCGGCCGCTCTCGCCATTTCGAGATCGTCCGCGATATTTCCTTCGATCACGGCGTGCGGGTTACCGGCGTCTGCGAATATCACGTCGCCTTCGCGCCCCGCGATACGTACTTTACCCATATCCGCGCGCGCGGAAACGACCTTGCCCGAAGCGTCCTTGATTGCGGAAACCGCTTTTATGCCGGCAAGCGTTTCGATAGCGATATCGCCGTACCTTCCGCACACGTCGACAAGATATTTGGCTATGCACCTCACGGCGTTGCCGCACATTTTGCCTTCCGAGCCGTCAGCGTTGAACATCCGCATTCTCACGTCCGCGACGGCGGACGGATACATTATTACCAGTCCGTCGCTTCCCGCGCCGAAATGCCTGTCGCATATTCGGGGTATTATCGTTTTTAAGTTGCTTTCGAGCCTTTTAAGCTCATCTTTGATACATTTGACCGCGTCTACGAATATGTAATCGTTGCCGAGTCCGTTCATCTTCCAAAATATCATATACCGCATTCTCCGTGCGGTATATTATATGTCGGACGAAGTCGTTATTTGCGGTAAAGTATCCTCCTGCAATGGGGACATTCCGCTATGTCGCCGGGATTGACCAGCTTACCGTGAAGCTCCGTTTCTATGTGCATACCGCAACCTCTGCAGTTGCCGTCTTTGAGCTCCACGACGATAGGCAGTTTCACCTTGGACATACGCACTTTCTGATATATCTCGAAGTCCGCGGGATCGAGAGTATTTTTTACTTCGTTGAGCTTGTAGCCGTATTCGGCTATACCGGAAAGTATTTGTTTGCGTTTCTCGTTGCGCGCTTTGTTGGCGGCGTCTATCTCTGCGCGAAGCTTGACGAATTGCGAATAATACTGTTGGGATTCGCGCGCGATCTCCTCGAGCCTTTTGAATAAACGGTTGCAGTCTTTCTCGAGCGAAGCGAGCCCTTCTTCGAGTTTCTTGAGCGCGTCGTCGCTCTTTCCCGCCTGTTCGAGATTCTTGGGAGCCGCGGGACGGGCTTTAAGCTCCGCGTTGAAATCGGTAAGCGCGGTTTCCTTGCGCTCCAGCTCTTTGAAGATGTCCGCGGTTTCGTGGTCGAGTCTGATGAGTTGATCGGAAAGCGCCTTCGCGCGATTGCGCAGGACGTTGTATTTCTTGTTCTCGTCGCTGTTGGCGTACTCGACTTCGGCTTTATAAATCACCTGATCCAACGCCTGATATTCCAAAATTTTCTCGATATTCATAAGGTACTCCTAATTATACGGCTTCTCGAGACTCTCCGTGCCGAAAACGCGTTCGACGCCGGCTGCCTTGAGACGATCCGTCATCATTTCCACAAAGGGCATTTCGCTCTCGAAATGACCGAAATTTATTATAGCATATCCGAGGTCTTTTGCCAACCTAATAACGTGATATTTGAAATCTCCCGACAAAAACACGTCCGCGCCCGCGTCTATAGCCGCGCGCAGACATTCCTCGTTACCGCCGCCCCCGTTGACTGCCGCGAATGTTTCTATGAGTTTGTCGTCGTCGCCCGAATACAGTATATGATCGTCGCCCAAGGCTTCCGAAACACGCTTGACGAATTTCTTGAGGGTGCACGGCTCCGCGAGCTTACCTATTCGCGGCGCGCGCCTGTCGCCGCCGATGCAGTGAAATTCCTCCGCTCCCAGTAATTTCATCAGGACGTCGTTGAGCCCGCCCTCTGCGAGATCCGCGCTCGTATGCGCGGCGTAAACGGCTATATTCGCTCTTATCGCCGCGGCAAAGCCGCGGTGAACGGGTAAACCGTTATCCAATTTACTTATCGAAGGAAATATGCACGGGTGATGAACGAGTATGTAATTCGCGCCCTTCTCGACGGCTTCCTCCGCCACCTTCTCGTTAAGGTCGAGCGTGACCAGCACGCCGCTCACGTCCGCTTCGGGATCGCCGTACAAAAGTCCGCAGTTATCGTATTCTTCCTGCAATTCCGGGGGCGCAAACCTCTCCGTCAACTCCGTTATATCTTTAACTTTGAACATTGCTTGATTACCTCCCTGTATTCCTCGCGCAGTTTTCCGTCGGGAACGCTGTGGCGTAAAAAACGCTCCTCGAGAACGCTCCTGCGATTTGTGAGCATTGCGGCGTAATCGTCGTCGGGCGGCAAATTCTTGCCGTAGAAGAATTCGTCCTCCCCGTAAAAGTCTTCGCCTTCTCCGAGGACTATGATCTGATAATATTTCCCCGAAACGGCTACCGTCCGGTCTTTTACTATGCGGAATTTCCCGTTCAACCACCTTCGGAGCTCGTAAGCGTTCTGATGAGGACACAATACGAGCCGCGCGGGAAGCCTGTCGCCCGCCGCTTCCAATATGGAAATTATTTCGACGCCGCCCATTCCCGCGATCACCGCCGAGTCCGCTTTCTCTTCAAGCGGAGCGAAACCGTTCCCGCACAGACATTCGACTCTGTCCGCAACGCCTGTCTGTACGCTCAGTAAGCGCGTCTTTTCCAGACTTTTTTCGCTTATGTCTATCGCCGCGGCGCGCTTCACTCTCCCGGAAAGCACTGCGCCCACGGCAACGTAGCCGTGGTCGCAACCTATATCGGCGAGTAACTCGCCGCAACATTCCGCTATCAGCGCGTCAATGCGCTTATCGTAGCTTATCACCGTCCGTAACCGCTTATTTATCGAGGAAATCCCTGAGCTTCTTCGTCTTGTTGGGGTGTTTGAGACGGCGCAGCGCCTTTGCCTCTATCTGACGGATACGTTCGCGGGTGACGTTGAACACTTTACCCACTTCCTCGAGCGTGCGCGGACGGTTGTCGCGCAGTCCGTAACGGAGTATCAATACCATGGCTTCGCGAGGCGCGAGAGTGCCCAGTATCGCGTTGACCTGCTCTTTCAGCCTAGTGGCTTCCGCGGCGTCTATGGGCGCCGTCGCGGAAGTGTCTTCGATAAAGTCGCCGAGGTGACTGTCGTCCTCTTCTCCGATAGGCGTTTCGAGCGAAACGGGATCCTGAGCTATTTTCTGTATCTCTGCGACGCGCGCTTCCGATATGCCCATCGCTTCGGCTATTTCCGCCTGGGTGGGCTCCCTGCCGTATTTCTGCAGGAGCGCGCGCGAGATCTTGATGAGTTTGTTTATGGTTTCCACCATGTGCACGGGTATCCTTATCGTGCGCGCCTGATCCGCTATCGATCTCGTTATCGCCTGACGTATCCACCACGTAGCGTACGTGGAAAACTTGAAGCCTTTGGTGTAATCGAATTTGTCCACCGCTTTCATGAGTCCGAGATTGCCTTCCTGTATGAGATCGAGGAAGCTCATTCCTCTTCCCACGTAGCGCTTGGCAATGCTGACTACAAGCCTCAGGTTGGCATTGATGAGCTTTTCCTTCGCTTCGGTATTGCCTTCCGCCATCTCCTTGGCAAGCTGCAATTCCTCTTCCGCGCTCAAAAGCGGCACTCTGCCTATATCTTTAAGATACATCTTAACGGAGTCGTCGATATTGACTTCGTTCATTATTTTTTGCAGAAGCTTGTCGTTCTTCGCGCTGCTCTGTTCCGCCACGGTTATACCGGCGTCCGCAAGTTCTTTATATATGTCTTCGATATCCTGCGGCTCAAGATCGAGCTTTTCGAGTTTGTTGAGAAGATCCTCTTCGTTGATAGTCCTGTCCGCCTTGTCTTTATAGGTGTCAACTATCTTCTGAACTTCTGCCTTGATTTTGGTTTCTTTGTCGGACATTCGACGCCATCCTCCTTTGTGGACTTAGTGTTTCTTCAATAATTCGAGCAATTCCTGCTCCAGCCGGCTCTTGACCTCGCCTTCCGCGGTCTTGAGCTTACCGGTTATTTCCGCGATGCGTTCCTTACGGCTCTTCTCGCGCATCCGCGCAAGGCACGCCGCATAATATTCCGCCTGTTTATCCTGCGGCAACGCGTCCGCTGCGGATATCACGGCGTTGACCTCCTCCGCGTCTTCGGGCGCTATGTCGAAAAGGTCCCCTTTGAGCGGCGGGCGATCTCTTTTTTCTATACGCTCGGCTATGTAGGCGTATATCGCTCTGTGCACGGGATGAGTGAAGTATTCCTCGTCGAAATCGCCCACTCTTACGTAAGGCTTGTTGTCTACGACTGAAGAGAGTACAAACCGGCACATATTCAGATTTGCGGCGTTTATATTCTCCTTAACCGCTGTTTCGGCATCCTTAACTTCGACTTTCTGAGTCTGCACGGCTTTCCCGGAACGGTAATCGCCGAGTGAATTCGAGATGCTGTCTTTGCTTAATCCGCTTATCTCGGACACGAGCGCGATATGCGTTTCCCTGCCTATCGGGTCGAGCGCTTCGAGCACGGGAAGCGTGGAAAGAGCGAACTTCTCTTTACCGCGCAGAGTGTTGAGATTCTGCCTTGCGGCGAGCGAACGTATCTTGAATTCGGTAAGCGGCAACGCCGCTTTCATGAGGTCGCGGAAGCCTTCCGCGCCGAGCTTATTCACCACGTCGTCGGGATCCATTCCGTCGGGAAGAGACATTACGCGCACTTCGAGCCCGGTAGCTTTCAGCATATCGAGCGAACGCCACGTCGCGCCCTGTCCCGCCGCGTCGCCGTCGAAACACACGTACACTTCGGAAACGTAGCGTTTGATCTCGGAGCATTGCTCCATGGTGAGCGAGGTGCCCATCGACGCCACGGCGTTATGGATGCCCGCCTGATACAAACTTATCACGTCCATATATCCTTCGGTAAGCACTATCGACGTGTGCTTCTCGTCGGCTTGCGTCTTTTTGAAAAGGTTGACGTTGAAAAGATTTTTGCGTTTGTCGAAAACGGGCGTACCTTTAGTATTGCGGTATTTGGGTTTAATATCCTTGTCGAGGGTGCGCCCGCCAAAACCTATCACTTCCCCTTTCGCGTTTATTATTGGGATGATGAGCCTTTTTGCAAGCGGATCGTAGCCGTCCTCGCCCGTAAGTCCCGCCAGAACGAGAGTTTCGCGCGCAAATCCCTGCTTCTCCAAAGCTTTAGCGAGAGAATATCCGTCCGGAGAATACCCCAAGCCGAACGCCACCCTTATCTCCGGGGAAACGTTGCGCTTGTCGAGATATGCTGCGGCTCCGGCGGCTGCGGACGTTTTGAGAGACGAATAGAAAAAGCGAGCCGCGGCTTTATTCGCCGCAAGTATTTTGGCGATCTTCGCGCGCATCCTGCGTACCTCAGGATCTTCCTCCTCGGGAAGCTCCATGTGCGCTTCGCGCGCCAGCGTTTCGACCGCTTCCGTGTAGCTCATGCGCTCGTGTTCCATCAAAAAGGTTATCACGTTGCCCGATTTGCCGCAGCCGAAACAATGATAATACTGCTCGTCGGCATTGACGACGAAAGAAGCCGTTTTCTCCGAATGGAAGGGACAACAAGCCCAGTACTTGTTGCCTTTCTTCTGCAAGTACATATATTTGCCTAAAATCTGGACTATGTCGGACCTGGATCTGAGCTCCTCGAGCCACCTCTCCGGAAAACGTGGAATAGGTATGTACCTCTCTTGTCGTCAAACGCGTACCGCAAAAGTCGCGTTTGTAATATATAATACGACGGGATCGGAAATTTTCCTTATTATATTTATAATATTTATATGCTTCCGCTATTATAAGTTATTTTTCTTTTCCCTTCGTCGCGGAGCCGCAGGTCGCGCGCCCCGACGGCGCGCTCTCACGGGCTTGCGCCGCGCGGTCGGTGACTTCGGCTTTCAGTTTTTTATAGAATGCGGCGAGCGCGAGCACGTAGCGTTCCCTTTCCTCCTCGCCGAAGCTCTCGTAAACGTCGCCGTCCACCAATTCTCCCACCGCGCTCAATGTTTTATCGCCGTCGTCGTGCACTATCGCGGCGACGGTCTCGTAATAACCGTAGATGTCTTCCGCGGTAAGCCGCTTGCCCGCTATCACCACGACGTCCGAAACCGTTTTGACCGAATTAAGCCGCGTTATCTCTTCGTAATTACCGGATACCATACGTTCTCTGACCGATCTTAACACGCTGTTCCTCATTCTTTTGAAATCTGCCATTATAGCCCCCGAGCTTTTTATTATCTACCAAAATACGGCAAAATCGATTATACTACCGCGCGCTACGCCACCGTTCACGTTCGACAAAAACACCCAAAACTGTCGCGATTACGTCAAACGCCGTAACGCGCTCATACGACGGCATAAAAAAACGACGTCCGAAAGACGTCGTTTCTTGGGTTTGCTCTATATTATTTGTAAGAGCGTTTGCGCGCTGCTTCCGCTTTCTTCTTGCGGCGAACGCTGGGCTTCTCGTAAGCCTCCTTGCGGCGGAGATCTCCGATGATACCGTCGTTGGCGCATTTCTTCTTCCATCTGCGGATAGCGCTGTCGAGAGTTTCGTTTTCTTTCACGATCACGGTTGACATTTCGGTTTCACCTCCTTTGCTCTTATTCTTTACCCGTATATATTACAGGATTTTTACCCGGTTGTCAAACGGTATTTGCAATTTATGATATTTTCGATTCCGCTATTCTATACGCAATGCGTCCACGACGTTCTTCCTCGCCGCCATCTGCGAAGGTACGAGACCGCTCAGTACCGTCAATCCGAGGCTCAACACGACGAGCAACACCGCGTGCAAGGGATTGAGCGCAAGCAGCGACATTCCGACGGAATTGGCAAGCAACAGGTTTATGAGCGGTATGAGCGCGTACGCTATAGCGATACCGAGCGCGCCGCTGAAAAAGCCTATTATTGCCGTTTCCGCGTCGAATACGCGCGAAATATCGCGTTTCCTCGCTCCGAGCGAACGGAGAATACCTATTTCTCTCGTACGTTCCACGACGGAGTTACCGGTGATTATCGCTATCATGATACAGCTGACGATGAGCGAAATGCTCGCAACCGCTATGAGCACGGTGGTCATAAGATCCACCATTATCCTCATATTGTAAATAAACATTTCCGAAACGTCGAAATATTCCATATTGCCGTGAGCGTCGTTCCAATCGTTGAGGTAAGCGGTGATATTACTCTTGCTCTCGAAGTCCTTGGGATAGATATTGATGTAAACGGGTTCCGCCTCGACGGCAAGCGCTTTGAGCTTGGCGGTGCGGACGAGTCCGTTAAGGAAGAAGCCGGCGATACCAAACAGGTCGCCGCCTATGATCTCGGCGTCCTCGCCTATGCTTCCGTTGAAATAGCCGTCGTTGGTTATGACGCACTTCTTTGTGGAGGGTGAAGACGCCATCAAAGCTTTCTGCGCCGACGTGACATCGGAAACGGAGGCGGAAGCGAGCACGTGTTCCGCAAGCTCGGGAGTATAGCAGAGCGCGTTGCCCACGAATCCCGAGCCGCCTTCTTTAAGACGGAGCACGCCCACGATGTTGAGCTCCACGTTGCTCGGCTCGTTCCAGAGCTCTTCGTCCGCGGTATAATCCGCGTCCTTGCCGTTGTAGGTGCGCGGCTGATAATAACCGCCGTTGCCGTCGTCTACGAATTCGTAATATGTATCGTTGTCGACGAGTTTGAGCTCCGCCGTGAACAATTCCGCGAAGGACATGGATTCTTTATATATCGGATCTTCGTTTTCGTCGTAAACTATCTTGCCGTCGCCGTCGCGCTGATAGACGTCCACGCCGAACTGCGCGAGCGCTTCGGGGCTCACGACGTTGTTGCCGTCCACTACCAACACTATCTCGTTATAAGCCGCAGGATAACTGCCTCCTATGAGGTCGTAATTGGCAAGAACGTAATCCTTGCCTCCCGCAAGCTGATACCAGTTGACAGGTTCCTGTCCGTTCTCGCCGAGCACCTGCGTAGCTATGCTGAGCGCGGTGGTGGTCTGCGGCGTGCTGCTGACGTCCTTATACACGGAATTGCCCTCGGCGTCTTTGGTATTCGACAGGATATTCATCTTCGTCCCGTAGAAATAATTGACGGAATTGGTCCAGGAGGGATCCATGGCTTTCAGATATTCCACGAATTCCGCGGAAATATCGTTCCTGCCCACGGAATCGAGCACGGAGCTCATCATTCCCGACAGATCCGCCATACCGCCCGAGGACGAAGCTTTGCCGCTGAAATAAATCTCGTCTTCCTCGGGATAGGTGCTTGAATTATACTCGTAATTCTCGAACATATCGGTCATCACGCTGTAATCCATCGAATATTCGTAAACGCCTATCGGGACGGTCGCGAGCACGCTCGCCTGCATGTTGTCCAATACGAGGTTAAAACCGTTGGACATCGCGAGAACGAGCGCAAGGCTGATGATGCCCACGCTTCCGGCAAACGAAGTAAGGAAGGTACGGCGCTTCTTGGTGATGAGGTTCTTGAAAGAAAGGCTGAAAGCCGTGCGCGCTTTCATCGAGGTCGCTTTGAAGGGCGATCTCTGTCCTTTCATTTTGATACCGAGCTTGTTGAGGGCGCCCGCCGCCTCCGAAACTTTAGCGGCGAATTTGGATTTTTTACCGCTTTCGGCGGGAGCTTCCTCCGCGGCGCTCTGTTCGCTTTCGGCGTCGATTTCAAGCAATTCGGGTTCCCACTCGTAGGGCATCGTGTCGCTTACGACAAGCCCGTCGTTCAACTTGACTATACGCGTGCTGTACTGATCGGCAAGCTCGGTATTGTGCGTTACCATTATCACGAGCCTGTCTTTGGCAACTTCCTTGAGGAGCTCCATCACCTGCACGCTGAGCTCGGAATCGAGCGCGCCCGTAGGTTCGTCGGCAAGCACTATGCGCGGGTTATTGACGAGCGCACGCGCTATCGCCACGCGCTGCATCTGTCCGCCGCTTATCTGCGAAGGTTTTTTCTTGAGCTCGTCGCCCATGCCTACCCTCTCGAGCGCCGCGGTAGCCATGCGCGTGCGTTCCGCTTTGTCCACGCCCGATAAAGACAGCGCGAGCGCCACGTTCTCCAGCACGGTCAGGTGCGGGATAAGGTTGTAATTCTGGAATACGAAACCTATCGTGGCGTTGCGGTAAGCGTCCCACTGTTCCGCTTTGAAGGATTGGGTGGACGTGTTCCCGATGATGAGGTCGCCCGTCGTGTACCTGTCCAATCCTCCTATGATGTTCAACAATGTCGATTTGCCGCATCCGGACGCCCCTATTATCGAAACGAATTCGCTCTCTCTGAACGCCAGCGTCACGCCGCGCAAAGCGCGCACCGTGTAATCGCCCATTTCGTAAACTTTGGTTACGTTTTTGATCTTAAGCATACTATGTTTCCTCTTTTTGCGGAGAATTGTTGTTTACGCCATTTTTTCGGAAAGCTTCTCGCCGCCGAGTATGTGGATATGCAAATGGTTCACGCTCTGACAACCGTTTTCGCCTTTGTTGGAAACGAGCCTGAAACCGTCCTTTAACCCGAGCTCGCAGGTGAGCTCGCCGAGCTTTTTGAGACATCTCGCGAGAGTGGCGGCGTCTTCGTCGCTCATTTCCAGAATGTTGGCGTAATGCTTCTTCGGTAAGAGCAGATAATGTTTCTTCGCCTGCGGCGCTATGTCCGCGATGATGAGCATGTCGTCGTCTTCGTAAAACTTCTCGGAAGGGATCTCTCCCGCAATGATCTTGCAGAAAATACAGTTATTTTCCATAAATTTCTCCTTTTAATCCGTCACGGAATTTTCCGGTCGGCATAATTATAGCACATTTTCCGACTTCGTGCGCGCCGCGCGGGGTATATATACGTAAATAATATTGGCTGTATCCTACCGCATAACCGTCGCGGAACTCTTCGAAAAGCGTATCCTGCTTAACTCCGATCATCGAATCGAGGTATGCTTCGCGCAGGACGTCGCGGACTTGCGCGAGCTCGTTCTTGCGGCGGGTAACGACCGAGGGATCGAGAGGCGCGAGCAAAGCCGCGCGCGTTCCTTCTCTTGCCGAAAACGGGAATATGTGCAGATCGGCAAACCGGGCTTCCTTCACGAACGCGAGCGTGTTGCGGAAAGCTTCCTCCGTTTCGGTAGGATACCCCGCTATAACGTCGGTGGTTATCGCGGCTAAAGGAAAACACTTTCTGATAAGCGCGACCTTGTCGAGATATTCGCGGGAAGTGTATTTCCTTCCCATATCCTTCAGCACGCCGTCGTCGCCGTTCTGAAGCGATAAATGAAAGTGCGGACAGAATTTCTTAAGCCCCTTTAGCGCGGCGAGCAGCCTTTCGTCCACTCCCTCCACATAGAAAGAACCTAAACGGATACGCACCGGGACGTCGGATATCTTTTCGATGAGCTCGGCAAGAGAAGTACCGGTATCCGCGCCGAATTTGGAAAGATTGATACCCGTGAGCACGATCTCGCCCGCTTTTCCGGCAAGCGTCTCGATCTCACGGACGCAGGCGTCCGGATCACGCGAACGCGACCTGCCGCGAAGATAAGGGATTATACAATAGGAACAGAAATTGTCGCAACCGTCCTGAATTTTGACGTAAGCGCGGGCGCGGCTCACTGCGGGAGCGCAGTCCGGCTCCTCGTATTCGTCGGGACGGGCGTCGTTTACGGCAAGATCGCCGTCGAGATGCGCAAGTATCGACTTCTTGTCGGCTACGCCCGAAACGTATTGAACACCGCTTTTTATGTAAAAATCCTTGTTTTTCTCGGAGGCGCATCCGGTCACCGTTATGCGTGCGGCGGGGTTATGCTTCCTGCAGCGCGCAATGACCTGACGGGATTTACGTTCCGCTTCGGCAGTCACCGCGCAGGTGTTCACTATATATAAATCGGCGTAACCGAGTTCCTCGGAAACGTCGTATCCTCTCGCCGTAAGTTCTTCCGCCAACACGTCGCATTCGTATTGGTTGACCTTGCACCCTAAATTGAATATGACAGCCCGCTTCACTTCGCGTCTCCGACGAGCCTGAGTGTAAGCCCCCACCACTCTCCGAGATTTTCCGCGCGCTCCGTGCGGAAACCTAATTTCCGGTAAAGCTCTTCGACCTCGTCTTTACGCGCGTCGATTATGCCCGAACATACGAGTATCCCGCCTTCGACGAGGTTTGCCCTGACGCCCGCGGAAAGCCTCGCGAGTATGTCCGCAGTAAGGTTCGCCGTCACCACGTCCGCGCGTATGTCGAGATCGCCCGCGAGATCGGCGCAAGCGACGGTTATGCCTCGCATTATCCCGTTGAGCTCCGCGTTCTCGTTGACCGCGCGCACGGCTTCGGGATCGATGTCGGTGGCGTACACCTCTTCCGCGCCCGCCTTCGCCGCCGCTATAGCCAGTATCCCCGAACCGGTGCCCACGTCGAGCACGCGTTTTCCGCCGAGATCGAGCTCCGACATGAGACGCAGACACAGCTGAGTGCTCTCGTGTGCTCCCGTTCCGAACGCCGTGGCGGGATTGATGCGGATCGTAAGATACCCATCGTATCCCGCGTTTTCCATCCACTCGGGAAGCACGACGAATCTGCCCGCTTCCACGGGTTTATAATAGTTTTTCCAGTCGTTCTCCCAGTCCGCGTCCTCGACGTCTTTGACTTCGATACGCATTTCTTCCGCGTCCGATCCGAGAGTTAAGGATAACATATCCTTCAGTTTGGTAACCGTTTCTTCGGCATTCTCGCTCTCAATAAATCCCGTGACGCGCACCGCGTCGTCGGACGAGGTGAGCCCGGGATCCACGTAATCCCAATTGGCGGCGCCGTTCAGGACTTCGTACAGATCGCCGGGATCCGATATGCTCACGCCGCTAGCCCCGAGGCTCCAGAAAGCGTCGGCTACGAATTCGGAATGTTCTGCGGTCGTGGTAACGGTTATTTCTTTATACATAACTGCTCTCCGTTGATCGACTTAATCGAGCGACTTGAGTTTCTTCTTGAATTTTTCGACTTCGTCGTACTGCGCGCTCCTGTCGAGCTGTTCGAGACTGTCTTTGATCTCTTTGCGTTGGCGTATGCCTACGTTGCGCGGTATATCCACTTTGACGGTTATGACGATGTCGCCGTATGCGTTACGGCGCAGATCCTTGACCCCCTTGCCTTTGACTTTGATGACGGTACCGTTCTTGATACCTGCGGGTATTTCCACACGGGCAGGTTTGTCGAGAGTAGGTATGTCCACTACGTCGCCGAATATCGCCTGCGTGACCGTTATGGGCATCTCGAACATGAGGTCGTTGCCTCTGCGAGTGAATAACGGATGCGGCTTGATGCGGAATACCACTATCAGATTGCCGTTGGGTCCTCCGTTATAGCCCGCGTTACCTTCGTTATGGACGTTGAGCATTTGCCCGTTGTCCACGCCTGCCGGAATATTTATGCTGACGGTGCGTTTTTTACGCACTTTGCCCTTGCCTTTACATTCGGGGCAGGGATCCATTATTATCTTGCCCGTGCCGCCGCACATATCGCACACGCGCTCAGTCTGCATAACGCCGAGCATGGTACGCTGCTGTACGATGACTCTGCCCCTGCCGCCGCACTTGGTGCATACCTTGACGGAATCCTTGTCCTTCGCGCCGGTACCGCCGCAAGTGGGACATTTCTCGATACGCGTATAAGTAACCTCTTTTTTCGCGCCGAAGCAGGCTTCTTTGAAGTCGAGCGTGAGTTCGACTTCGATATCCTCTCCTCCGCGCGCGGAAGTAGCGCCCGATCTCGAGGCGCTGCCTCCCGTGAAGGTATTGAATATGTCGCTGAATATGTCGCCGAAACCGCCGAAGCCGCTCGCTCCGCCGCCGAAAGGATTGAATCCCGCTCCGCCGCCCATGGTAGGTCCGTCTTCGCTGCCGTACCGGTCGAAAGCCGCTTTTTTCTGCGGGTCTGACAACACGTCGTAGGCGTACTGTATCTCCTTGAATTTAGCTTCGGCTTCCGCTTTTTCCTTGTCGCTCGCCGTTGCGTAAACGTCCGGATGATACTTCTTCGCCAAACGACGATACGCGGACTTAATTTCGTCCGCGCTCGCGTTCTTGTCTACGCCCAGAATGTCGTAATAGTTTTTTGCCATTGTTCAGTCTGTTATTTGCGTTTTGATATTATTTATTTGATGTCGTCGGGATCGACGTTGATGGTGGTGCCGTCATCGGCTCCGCCGTCCGCGTTACCCGCATTCTGCGCCGCCGCCTGCTGATACAGCTTGGTGAATACGGGGTTGGTCGCCTTGCCGAGTTCCTCCATGACCGCTTTGACCGCTTCGACGTCTTCGGCGGTGGCGAGTTTCTCCTTCGCCGCTTTGTTGGCTTCGGTGAGTGCGTTCTTGTCTTCCTCGCTCAGCTTGTCGCCCGACTCGCTCAAAGTCTTGTCCACGGCGAGGATAAGCTGCTCCGCCTGGTTCTTCATCTCGATGAGTTCCCTGCGCTTCTTATCCTCTTCCGCATATTGCTCCGCTTCCTTGACGGCTTTGTCGATGTCCGCTTCGGAAAGGTTGCTCGACGCGGTGATGGTGATATTGGCGGACTTGTTGGTGCCCTTGTCGACCGCGGTGACGGAAACTATACCGTTGGCGTCGATGTCGAAAGTGACTTCGATCTGCGGTACGCCGCGCATGGCGGGAGGAATTCCGGTAAGCTCGAATCTTCCGAGAGTCTTATTGTCGGCAGCCATCGCGCGCTCGCCCTGCAGGACGTGTACGTCGACGGAAGTCTGATTGTCGCTCGCGGTGGAGAATATCTGCGACTTCTTCGTAGGTATCGTGGTGTTACGCTCGATAAGTTTGGTGAATACACCGCCCATCGTTTCGATACCGAGCGAAAGAGGAGTAACGTCGAGCAGGAGCACGTCCTTGACGTCGCCGCTCAGTACGCCGCCCTGTATAGCCGCGCCGAGAGCCACGCATTCGTCGGGGTTGATGCCTTTATAAGGATCTTTACCGGTGATGTTCTTGACGGCGTCGACTACTGCGGGGATACGGGTGGAACCGCCGACGAGCACGACTTTGTCGATATCGCTCATCTTGAGTTTCGCGTCCTTCATAGCCTGCTGAGTGGGTCCTACGGTCGCTTTGACGAGATCGGAAGTCATGTCGTCGAATTTGGCGCGTGTAAGATCGAGGTCGATGTGCAAAGGTCCGTTGGCGCCCACCGTGATGAACGGAAGGTTGATATTGACTTTGGTCATACCGCTCAACTCGATCTTCGCTTTTTCGGCGGCTTCCTTCACTCTCTGCATCGCCATCTTGTCGGTAGAAAGGTCGATGCCTTCGGACTTCTTGAATTCGGCAACGATCCAGTCCATTATGCGCTTGTCGAAATCGTCGCCGCCGAGACGGGTGTTGCCGTTGGTCGCGAGAACTTCGAATACGCCGTCGCCCAGTTCGAGTATGGATACGTCGAACGTGCCGCCGCCCAAGTCGTATATAAGGATCTTCTGGGACTTATTGTCCTTGTCGAGTCCGTATGCGAGCGCCGCCGCGGTAGGCTCGTTGATGATACGCATGACTTCGAGACCGGCTATCTTGCCTGCGTCCTTGGTCGCCTGCCTTTGAGAATCCGAAAAGTACGCGGGAACGGTGATGACCGCTTTGTCCACTTTCTGTCCGAGATAAGCTTCGGCATCGTTCTTGAGCTTGGTAAGTATCATAGCCGAAATTTCCGGAGGAGTGTAGGACTTGCCGTCTACGGTCACCTTGTAATCGGTGCCCATTTCCCTCTTGATCGAAGCTATCGTCCTGTCGGGATTGACGACCGCCTGCCTCTTGGCAAGCTGTCCCACGAGCCTTTCTCCGTTCTTGGTGAATCCTACCACCGAAGGGGTGGTTCTGTTACCTTCGGCATTGGCTATAACGGTCGCTTCGCCGCCTTCCATGACGGCTACGCACGAATTGGTTGTTCCGAGGTCTATTCCTATGATTTTAGACATAATTTTTATCTCCTTTATATTATCGATTTCATTATATTCGCGTTTCCCGCCTTATCGGTAAGAATAACGCTTAATTTGCCACTTTTACCATTGCGTAACGGATGACTTTGCCGTTGCGTCTGTAACCTTTGCGGAGCACTTCGACCACCTTGCCGGCGTTCTCCGCATCCTCTATCTGCATCACCGCGTTGTGTAATGCGGGATCGAATTCGGCGCCTTCCGCCTCGATCTCTTCCACGCCGTAATGCGAGAATACTTCGGCGAATTTCTTTCTGATAAGCTCGACGCCCGCCTTGGTGGCTTCGTCGTTTATCATTCCTATAGCTATCTCCACCGTATCGAGTACGGGAAGCATCTGAAGGATCGTTTCGTTCACGCCTTCGGCGCGAGCCTGTTTCACCGCTTCCGCGTTGCGCTTGCGGTAATTGTCGAATTCCGCCTGCACGCGCTGAAGAGTGTCTTTGTATTCCTCCATCTTGCTCTGCGCGAGCGCCACGATATCGATATCGTCCGCGTCTTCCGCAGAATCCGCTTCGCCCGCGACTTCCGCGGGCTCGGCGCTTACGCCTTCTTTGACGACAGGCTCCGTTTCCGCTTGCGCGTTCGCCGCTTCGTTTCCGGCTTCCGCGACTTCTTCGTTTACGCTTTCCGCTCCGACAGGTTCTTCGGACTCCGGTCCGCGCTTATTCTTCTTATTCATCGTCTTCTCCTTCGCCTCCTTCGATGGCGTTGTTCAATGCGTTGCCTATATACGACAACACCGACATTACCTTACTGTAGTCCATCCGCTCCGGTCCTATGACTCCCGCGTGCCCTATCTCCCTGCCGTTCACTTTGTACTTCGCGGTGATCACGGCGCATTTATCCATACCGGCGGTCTCGTCTTTACCGATCTTCACGCTGAATTCGATATCCTCCGCCGAATCCACGAGCGCCCCGATAAGACTCTTGTTGTCTATGATGCTCAGGAACCGCTTGGCGCTCGACATATCCGCGTCGGGATAGTTGAGCATCTTGCTCTCGCCTTCCATATAGACGCTTTCGTCGTTCACCGAGCAGTAGGTCTCGAGTATCGCTACGACGTTGTCGAAAAGCTCCTTGAATTCCTTGAGCTCCTTCTCCACGCTCGCTTCCGCAAGATGAAGTTCGCCGACTCTGCAACCGGAGAATATCTTATTGAGCATGAGCGTCGCGCTCGTTATGAATTCGTCGTCCACGACGTTGTTGAGTTTGATCACCTTGTCGCGGATGATGCCCGAATCGGTTATGATTATCACGAGCGCACTGTGTCCGTCGAGCCCTACGAGTTTGATCTCCCTGATGACGACGGAGTCCACGTTCTTGAGAACGATGACCGAAGTATAGTTCGTCACGTCGCTGATGACCTTGGCGGTCGTCTTGACGATATCCTCCACGGCGTTGAATTTAGCGGAGAACGAAGCGTCTATCATCGCGACGTCCTGCTTGCGCAGCGGACGCCTGTCGACGAAGTGTTCCACGTAATATTTATACGCCTTGGAAGTGGGCAATCTGCCTGCGGAAGTATGCGGCTGGGCAAGATATCCCATATCCGACAAAGCCGCGAGCTCCGCGCGAATGGTAGCGGAACTGATGTCGGAGAAATATTTGCTCTGAAGCTCGCCCGACGAGATCTGTCTGGCGTCCTTGATGTATTCCTCTACGACGGCTTTGAGTATTCTGTGTTTTCTTTCAGGTAATCTTCCGCTCATTGTTGGCACTTGCTTTCGGGTATTGTTAGCAATCCTATTCATCGACTGCTAACGCTATTATATTCACAATTATGTCCGTTGTCAACAGATTGAAACAATTTTTTTCGAAAATTTCTCAAAAAGAAGCGCGCTCCCGCGCGCATACGTCAATAACGACGGAAAAGCCGCCTTATCACATGAATTCCAACGCGACGGCGCTCTCGAGAAGAAGCTTGTCGTCCGCTATTCTCAATCGGTCGCCGTCTCTTACGAGGAGCCCGTCAAGGCGCGCAAGCGCCGCGGAATAGCGCTCGCAGAAATCGAATCCGAAACGCTTGCCTATCGCCGCGACGTCGATCCCTTCGGCGGTGCGCAGACCGAGCATGATATATTCGAAGATCTCCTCCTCGCGACTTACCCGCTCGCGCTCGGCGCTGCCGAAGCCGAAACGCTTACCTGCTACGTAATCTGCTACTGAGGCGGGATTGGCGTATCTGGAATCGCCGATCTGCGAATGAGCCGCCGCTCCGAAGCCCAGATATTCTTCTCTGCGCCAGTACTTGAGATTGTGCTTGCTCTCGTAGCCCGGAAGCGCGAAATTGCTTATCTCGTAGCGCGCGAAGCCGTGAGCCGCAAGCTCCGCGTAAACGGCGTTATACATATCTACGACGGAATCTTCGTCGGGAAGCGTATATTCGCCGCGCTTAAGCGCAGCCGTCATAGGGACTCCCTCGGACAGCTTCAGCATATACGCGGAAACGTGTTTTACGTACGGAATGACGTTAAGTACACTTTCGGTAGCCGAAGATACTGTCTGATAAGGCAGACCCAACATAATATCCGCGGAAACGTTATCGAAAAATTTGTCGGCTTTCCCGAGCTCGCGTATAGCGGAGGAAGCGTCGTGCCGTCTCGCCGCCGCGCGGAGCACCTCGTCCGAAGTGCTTTGCACGCCTATGCTGATTCTGTTCGCGCCCAGGTCTTTAAGCGTTCCGTAGGGATTGTCGTCGTCGGGATTGAGCTCTACTGTAAATTCTTCTATATCGAGCCGGAAGGATTCGTCGAGGGCGCGAACGATCTTCTCCAAAGCGCGTTCTCCGGCAAGCGCGGGCGTACCTCCGCCCACATACACCGTGTCGATCGGCTTTTCGCCGTATCTTCTGCCGCCCTCGCGTATTTCCTCACAGAGCGCGTCGCTATAGCTCAAAATAATATCGGTATCCGGAGATACCGAGTAAAAGTCGCAATAAGCGCATTTCCTTTTACAAAAAGGAATGTGTATGTAGACGCCCCTATTCGTTGTCATCGAATTTCAGTATGGACATGAAGGCTTCGGAGGGAATAGCCACGGAGCCGAACTGGCGCATACGCTTCTTGCCCTCTTTCTGTTTCTCAAGTAATTTCTTCTTACGGGTTATGTCGCCGCCGTAGCACTTGGCGAGAACGTCCTTACGGAGCGCCTTGACCGTTTCGCGCGCTATTATCTTGGAGCCGATAGCCGCCTGGACGGGTATCTCGAACATCTGACGCGGTATAACGTCCTTGAGGCGTTCGCAGATACTGCGGGCTCTGGCGTAGGCTTTGTCGCGGTGCACGATGAGCGAAAGCGCGTCGCAGGTCTCGCCGTTAAGAAGGAAATCGAGCTTGACGAGATTGTCCGCACGGTAGCCGTCCATTTCGTATTCGAGCGAAGCGTAACCTCTAGTCCTCGACTTCAGACTATCGAAAAAGTCGTAGATTATCTCGGCAAGCGGTATGCTGTAATCTATCCGCACGCGTGAAGTGTCGAGATAGGTAAGATTGACGAATATCCCGCGCTTTTCCTGGCAAAGCTCCATAATGGAACCGACGTATTCGGGCGGGGTGTAGATATTCGCTTTGACTATGGGTTCCGATATCTCCTCTATCTCCGCGGGATTGGGAAGGTGGGACGGATTGTCCACTTTCAGCACGTCGCCGTTCGTTTTCTTGACCATATAACTCACGCTCGGCGCGGTGGTCACGAGGTCGAGATCGAATTCGCGTTCGAGCCTTTCCTCGATTATCTCCATGTGGAGAAGCCCCAAAAAGCCGGCGCGGAAGCCGAATCCGAGCGCTCCCGAAGTTTCCGCTTCGTAGATGAGCGAAGCGTCGTTAAGGTTGAGCTTGTCGAGCGCGTCGCGAAGATCGTTGTATTTGGAGCCGTCCGCGGGATATATGCCCGCGAATACCATGGGGCTGATCTTCTTATAACCCTTGAGCGGTTCCGGAGCTCCGTTCAACGCGGTAGTTATCGTGTCGCCCACAGCGGTGTCCTTGACGTTCTTTATGCTCGCCGCAAGATATCCGACGTCGCCCGCTTTCAATTCCTCCACCGGCTGCATATTGGGCGTGAAAACGCCCACTTCGGTACATTCGAATTCCTTACCGGTCGACATCATCACGATGCGCGTTCCCGCACGGATACTGCCGTCCACGATACGCACGTTACAGATCGCGCCTTTATAATTGTCGTAGGCGGAATCGAATATAAGCGCTCTGAGCGGCGCGTTCTCGTCGCCGTGCGGCGGAGGCAGTTTCTCGACTACCTCTTTGAGCACTTCTTCGATGTTTATGCCTTCTTTCGCGCTGATGAGCGGAGCTTCGGACGCGTCGAGTCCGATAACTTCCTCGATCTCTTTCTTACACTCGTCCGGTCTTGCCGACGTGAGATCTATTTTGTTTATGACGGGAATTATCTCAAGATCGTTGTCTATCGCGAGATATGCGTTCGTAAGCGTCTGCGCTTCTATGCCCTGCGTGGCGTCCACGATCAGTATCGCTCCTTCGCAGGCGGCGAGGGAACGGCTCACCTCGTACGTGAAGTCCACGTGCCCGGGCGTGTCGATAAGATTGAGCGTGTATTCCTCGCCGTTATGAACGTATTTCATCCTCACCGGCGTAAGCTTGATGGTGATGCCTCTTTCACGCTCGATATCCATGCTGTCGAGCAGCTGATCCTTCATATCGCGCTTGCCTACCGCACCGGTGAGCTCCATGAGTCTGTCGGCAAGAGTGCTCTTGCCGTGGTCTATGTGCGCGACTATACAGAAATTGCGGATTTTACTCTGCCTTTGATCCATTTAGCGTAAATGCGCGCTTACGCGCCCGTTTTCTTGCGATAATCGTCGATAGCCGCGTGTATGGCTTCTTCCGCGAGTACCGAACAGTGTATTTTCTGCGGAGGAAGTCCTCCGAGATAGTCGACTACGTCGGCGTTCTTTATCTTAAGAGCTTCCTCGACGCTCTTGCCTATCACCATGCGCGTCGCAACGGACGCGGTCGCTATCGCCGCCGCGCATCCGAAAGTCTTGAACTTCGCGTCGACTATTACGTCGTTCTCTATTCTGAGATACATTTTCATGATGTCGCCGCATGCGGCGTTGCCTATGGTGCCTACTCCGGACGGATTTTCCATTTCTCCGGCGTTGGCGGGATTGGAAAATTCCTTCAATACTTTGTCGTTATACATATGAACCCGTTCCTTTTTCCATATTGAAAAGAGGCGATATGGCGCGTAATTTTTCTACGCTCTCTTTGAGAACTTTGTAGGTGTATTCCATATCTTCCTCGGTGGTGTCTCTGCCTAAACTGAATCTTATCGAACTGTGCGCGAGTTCTTCGGGGACCCCGAGCGCGAGAATGACGTGCGAAGGTTCCAGAGAGCCCGACGAGCAGGCGGAACCGCTGCTGACGGCGATACCCGCGAGATCGAGATTGATAAGGATGCTCTCGCCTTCGATAAATTCGAAGCTGAAGTTTACGTTGTTGGGCAATCTGTGTTCGGTGCCGCCGTTGAGATGAACGTAAGGGATGCCTTCCGTAACGCGTTTGATGAAAGCGTCGCGTAGCGCGGAGATACGCGCGTTGTTCTTCTCTCTGTCGCGGCAAGCGGTCTCCAGTGCGTCCGCCATGCCCACTATAAGCGGCGTATCCGTCGTTCCCGCCCGCATGTGCCTTTCCTGGTGTCCGCCCGCTATGAGCCGCGCGAGTCGTACTCCCGAACGGATGTACAATACGCCTATACCTTTGGGTCCGTGGAATTTGTGCGCGGACATCGAAAGCATGTCGATATTGAGCGCGTTGACGTCTATCTTCTGCGAATCCATCGCCTGCACCGCGTCGGTATGGAAAAGTATGCCTTCTTCTTTGCAGAAAGCTCCGATCTCCGCTATCGGCTGTATGGCGCCCATTTCGTTGTTCGCGAACATGACCGACACGAGCACGGTGTCGTCGGTGACCGCGCTCTTGAGATCTTCTACGCTTACCCTGCCGTCCTTATCCACGGGAAGATAGGTCACATTGACGTCCTCGTTCTTCTCGAGATACTCGCAGGTCTCCATTATCGCGGGATGCTCTATCGCGGTGGTGATTATGTGCTTACGCGTTCCGCGCGCGGCTCTTACCGCACCTTTCAGCGCCCAGTTGTCGGACTCGCTCCCGCCCGACGTAAAATATATTTCGTTCGCGCGCGCGCCTATCAAAGAAGCGATCTTGTCGCGCGCGGCGTCTACGGCGGCGCTCGCCTCTCTGCCGTATGCGTGCAGAGAGGACGGATTGCCGAATTTTTCCGTAAAGTACGGCATCATCGCCGCGAGCGCGTGCTCGTCGAGCGCGGTGGTTGCCGAATTGTCGAGATAAACTTTCATAGCTATACTTCCGTAAAAGTAATTTATTATTCGAGTATGAAGTCGTCTTTGTAGAGGGGATAACGCGCGGTAAGCTCCGCAATACGCGCTTTCACGCTCTCGACGGCGGCTTCTTTGTTGCGAATGATATCCACGATACATTCGCCGATGACCTTCATCGCGCTTTCGTCCATTCCGCGCGTGGTGGCAGCCGGCGTTCCTATACGCAAGCCGTTGGGATTGAACGGACTGGCGTCGTCGTTGGGTATGCTGTTTTTGTTGGCGGTGATGTGGCCTTCGTCGAGAAGATGCTCGAGCTCTTTGCCCGTAACGCCCGTGCCGCGCAGATCGACAAGCATGAGATGATTGTCGGTGCCGTCAGAGAAAAGTTTGATACCGCCCGCCATCAGAGTCGCGGCAAGCGCCTTCGCGTTGGCGACTACCTGCTCCTGATACTTCTTGAATTCGGGAGAAAGCGCCTCTTTGAAAGCTACCGCTTTGGCGGCGATGATGTGCATAAGCGGTCCGCCCTGAGTTCCGGGGAATACCGCTTTGTCGATACGCTTGGCTATTTCCTCGTTGTCGGTCATTATCATACCGCCGCGAGGACCGCGTAAAGTTTTATGGGTGGTAGTCGTGACCACGTCGGCGTAAGGCACGGGGCTCACGTGCAATCCCGTAGCGACGAGTCCCGCGATGTGCGCCATATCTACCATAAGAAGCGCGCCCGTCTTGTCGGCTATCTCTCTGAAACGTTTGAAATCGATAGCTCTGGGGTACGCGCTCGCGCCTGCAACGATGAGTTTCGCGCCCGATTCGGCGGCTATCCTCTCCACCTCGTCGTAATCGATATAGCCTTCGGAATTGACTCCGTAGGCAACGAATTTATAATTCTTTCCGCTGACGTTCACGGGGCTTCCGTGCGTAAGGTGTCCGCCGTGTCCGAGATTCATACCGAGCACGGTGTCTCCGTTATTGAGAAGCGAAAAATAGACCTGGAAATTCGCACTGCTTCCGGAATGAGGCTGAACGTTGACGTATTTGACGTTGAAAAGCTTTTTGGCGCGTTCGCGCGCGAGTTCCTCCGCTTCGTCCACGAATTGACAACCGCCGTAATAACGCTTACCGGGATAACCCTCCGCGTACTTATTGGTAAGATGCGTGCCCGCCGCCGTCAGTACCGGAAGAGATACGAAGTTCTCCGAAGCGATGAGCTCCACGTTGCCTTGTTGTCTTTCGAGCTCGCGTACCAAAGCGCCGTAAAGCTCTTCGTCGACTTCTTTAATAGGTCTTAAATCTATCATTTCCTTTTCTCCTTGAGGTAATTTTCTTGTAGGTTTATAAATATTTTTCCACGGTGGCGAGTATCTGACCTTTCGTTCTTACGCCTACGCTCTGCTCCGCGACGGCGCCGCCCTTGAAATAGATGAGAGTTGGGATGGTCATGATACGGAAACGCCTGGCGAGATCTTCGTTCTCGTCGACGTCCACTTTCGCTACGGCGAATCTGCCGCCCGTTTCGCCCGCTATCTCCTCTACCGTGGGAAGCATTATTCTGCAAGGTCCGCACCACGTTGCCCAGAAATCCACGAGTACGACGTCGTTAGCCGTGATGAGCTTGTCGAACTCTTCCGCGCTGTGTATAATATTGATCATATATATAGCCTCCTTGAAGGATATTTTATTTTTCGCTGTCGGCGTCGCTTACGCCCTCGTCGGGCGCGCTGTCGCCGGATAAGGTATCCGTATCGCCGCTTCCGGCATCCTCGACGGCGGTATCTTTGCTATCGCGCTTTTCCGCTCGCTCGTGGTCGACGGCGCTTTCGGAGTCGGAAAGAGTTTCCTCTTCCTTCGGAAGTATCGCCTCCATGACGGGCATGTAGCCTTTGCGCTTGCGAACGACGAAGCGGTCGATGAGCGCTACCGCGATAAAGCCCGCCACAAGTCCCGCCGCCGACGCTCCGAGCGAAACGTAAGCGTTGAGCTTATAGGTACACGCCAGGATTATCGCCATCGGGATAAGCGGCAATACGTACACGAGCGTCGCCGCGGTAAGCACTGCCCTGTTGCCCATCGCTACGGTCACTTTATCGCCTACCGCAGCGTCGAGCGTGTTCGGGAGCCGCAGTTCGACGTAATTGGCTTCTCTGGGCTTCAGGCACATGTTGCAGTGCTCGCAAGCCGTCTTGCGGTCGAACCTTACGGTAGCGAATCTGCCTTTTACCTTACTTACGACGCCCGTTTCGCGCATGGCTTTTCGGCTATTTCTTCTCTTCGCCCGCTACGGTTATACCGAGCTCGTCGAGCTGGGACTTCTCCACTTCGGAGGGACAGTTTTCCATAAGTCCCATTGCCGCCTGGTTTTTCGGGAAGGCGATAACGTCCTTGATGTTGTCGGTGCCGGTCAAAAGCATCACGAGTCTGTCGAGCCCGAACGCCAGTCCTCCGTGCGGCGGTACGCCGTAACCGAAGGCTTCGACGAAGAATCCGAAGCGCTCCGTGATGTCTTTCTCGGAAAGCCCTATTTTCTCGAACATCTTGCGCTGTATCTCGCGCGAATGGATACGCACGGAGCCGCCGCCCGCTTCCTGTCCGTTGATGACGAGGTCGTATGCTTTGGCGCGTACTTTAAGCGGTTTCTTATCGATATACTTGAGATCCTCGTTCATGGGACTCGTGAAGGGGTGGTGCATGGCGACAAGGCGTTTTTCTTCCTCGTCGTACTCGTAGAGAGGGAATTCCGTCACCCACAGCACGTCGAAAACGCTCTCGTCGATGAGTCCGTGCTTTTTCGCTATAGCGAGGCGGAGTGCGCCGAGCGCGTCGAAAACTTTTTTGTCTTTGTCCGCTACGAAGAAAAGTATATCTCCCGTTTCGCCGCCCATGGCTTTTACGAGCGCGTCGAAACGATCTTCGTCGAAGAACTTACGAATGGGTGAGGAAACGCCTTCGGGCTTGAGCGCTATATACGCAAGCCCCTTCGCGCCGTACTCTCTTACGACGTCCTGATAAGCGTCTATCTCTTTACGAGTCAAAGAAGCGAGCCCTTTGGCATTGATGCCGCGCACGCTCATTCCCCTCTTGGAAGCCGCCGCGTCGAATACGGGAAAGCCGCAGTTCCTGACGAGCTTGGTGACGTCGTTGAGTTCGAGTCCGAAGCGCGTGTCGGGCTTATCGCTTCCGAAGCGTTCCATCGCGTCTTTATATTTGAGCTGTCTGAAATGGCGGGGAAGTTTAAGTCCCACGGTCTGCTTGAATATCTCGCGGATAAGTCCTTCCGCGGCGTACATGACGTCGCGCGCCGAATCGACGTAGCTCATTTCGATGTCTATCTGAGTGAATTCGGGCTGGCGGTTGGCGCGCAGATCCTCGTCGCGGAAGCACTTCACGATCTGGAAGTACTTGTCGAATCCCGATATCATGAGGAGCTGTTTATAAAGCTGCGGAGATTGCGGAAGCGCGTAGAAAGAACCGGGATGCACTCTGCTGGGCACGAGGTAATCGCGCGCGCCTTCGGGAGTGGACTTGCCGAGGAAGGGCGTTTCGATATTCAGGAAGCCGTGCGCAGACATGTAGTTGAAGGTGGTTTCCACTATTTTCGCGCGCGTCATCAATATCTTCTGCAACGAAGGACGGCGCAGATCGAGATAACGGTATTTGAGCCTGAGGTTTTCGCCCACGTTCGCGAGATCGGATACCGCGAAAGGCGGCGTATCCGCTTCGGAAATTATCCTTAACCCGTCTGCGAGCAATTCTATTTCGCCGGTGGGGATATTGGGATTGACGTTCTTTTCGCCGCGTGCGCGGACGGTGCCCGTCACGGCGAGAACGTACTCGTTACGCACGGCGGTGGACTTTGCAAACACCTCCGGATAGTCGGACTCCGAGAAGCATATCTGAAGTATGCCCGTTCTGTCCCTGAGATCTACGAACTGAATGCTGCCGAGGTTGCGGTACTTCGCGACGAATCCCATAGCGGTGACCTTCCTGCCGATATCGGCGGAAGTGTATTCGCCGCACATTTTCGTTCTCTTCAATCCTGTCAAAAACTCTGCCATTTAACCTTTTAACTCCTCCTGAAGTTTATCGAGCTCGACGACCTTCTCGGACCCGTCGGACATTCTTCTCAATGCGGCTTTACCGCTCGCTATTTCGTCGCCGCCCAGAACGAGCGTGTACTCGTATCCGCGCTTGCCGGCGTATTTCATCTGCGCCTTGAGGCTTCTGGACATAAGATCGGTATCCGCAGAAACTCCCGAAGCGCGAAGCGCGTTAACTATTTTATACGCTTCCGCGGCTTCCGCGGAAGTAAGCGGCGCAACGTACAATTTCGGTATTTCGGGCTTCCCTACAGGTAAGTTCAGGCTCTCGAGCACGAGTAAAAGACGTTCGAGTCCCATTCCGAAACCTACCGCGGGGGTATGCTTGCCGCCCACCTCTTCGACGAGATTATTGTATCTTCCGCCGCCGCATACGGTGCCCTGCGCGCCTATCGACGTGGAGATGAATTCGAATACCGTGCGGGTATAATAGTCGAGCCCGCGCACTATCATCGGATTGACCTTGTATGCCATTCCGAGAGAATCGAGGATCGCCTTGAGCGCTTCGTGATGCGCGGCGCATTCGTCGCAGAGATAATCTAAAGTTTTGGGCGCGCCCGCGGTTATGCGCTTGCAACCCTCTTCCTTACAGTCGAGTATGCGCAGCGGATTTTTGACGTAACGCTCTCTGCACACGGGGCACATCTCGTCGATATTCGCGGCGAGATAATCTCTGAGCGCGCGGTTATACTCCGCTCTGCACTTCGCGCAACCTATACTGTTTATATTGAGCTCGAGCTCGGTTACTCCGAGCTTGGTAAAAAGCGTTTTCGCAACGAGCATGGCTTCCGCGTCGGCGTATGCGGAATCCGAGCCGTATATCTCCACGCCGAACTGATGGTGCTCGCGCAGTCTGCCCGCCTGCGGGCGTTCGTAACGGAATACCGACGTAAGATAATACATCTTGACCGGTTGAGCGCCGTCGGCAAGGTTGCCCTCGATATACGCGCGGGCGACGCCCGCCGTGCCTTCGGGCTTGAGCGTCATGCTCCTGCCGCCCTTGTCCTCGAAGGTGTACATCTCCTTGTTGACTATATCCGTGGTCTCTCCTACGCCGCGAGCAAAAAGCTCGGTGTGCTCGAATGTGGGCGTGCGGATCTCGTTCAATCCGAAGATTTCCGCCGTTTCGCGCACCGCTTTTTCGATATAGTGCCATTTGTAACTTTCTGCGGGTAATACGTCCTTGGTACCCTTGGGAATATTGATCATATAATATTTATCCTTGTGTTATACGCACTTGGGCGCGTAAGAGTTCAGAGTATATATTTCTTGAGGTTCATACGCTTCTTGACGCCTTCCATGTGCTCCGAAACGTATTTGCGGTCGATGACCACTTCGATTTCGTCATGATCGCCGGAGGCGTTGAAGCTTATATCCTCGAGCAGCGTTTCCATGACGGTGTGCAGTCTGCGCGCGCCGATATTCTCGTTGTTCTCGTTCTCCAGGAAAGCTATCTCCGCAAGCTCGTCGATGGCTTCGTCGGTAAATTTCAATTTCACGTTATCGACTCCGAGCAACGCCGCGTACTGCATTATGATGGCGTTGTCGGGCTCTTTCAGTATCTTGCTGAAATCCTCGCGCGTAAGGCTGTTGAGCTCGACGAGCACCGGAAATCTGCCCTGCAGTTCGGGGATAAGATCGTTCACTTTCGCTATATGGAAAGCGCCCGCCGCTATGAAAAGTATGAAGTCGGTGCGGATATTGCCGTACTTCGTATTGACCGTACAGCCTTCGACGATGGGGAGAATATCGCGCTGAACGCCCTCTCTCGAAACGTCGGGTCCGTTGACGTTGCCTTTGCTCGCGATCTTGTCCATCTCGTCGATGAATATAATGCCCTCCTGCTCGGCGCGGCGCACTCCTTCGGCGTTGATGGAGTCGTCGTCGATGAGCTTCGACGCTTCCGCTTTCGTCAGAAGATCGTAAGCCTCCTTCACCGTGACCTTGCGCTTCTTGGTCTGCTTGGGCATGAGCTTACTCATGAACTCGCCGAGATTGGTCTCGTTGCCGCCGATGGGTCCCAGTTGCAAGGGCTGCGCCTGTACGGGCATATCCATCTCTATCATGATCTTGTCGAGCTTGCCGGAATTGAGTTCCGAGGTAAGCGTTTCGCGTATCTCCGCGTCACTCATCTCGGGACGGCTCTTTTTCCTCGCGGGGAACAGTCCGTCTACGAGCTTACGCTCCGCGGCCTCTTTCGCCTTGGGTTCGACTTCGGCTATCTTTTCCTCTCTCACGAGCCTTATCGCACATTCCACGAGATCGCGCACCATGGACTCGACGTCCCTGCCCACGTATCCCACTTCGGTGAATTTGGTAGCCTCAACCTTCACAAACGGTGCTTTGACGAGTTTGGCGAGCCTTCTCGCTATCTCCGTCTTACCGACGCCGGTGGGTCCCTGCATTATGATGTTCTTCGGAGTGATCTCCTCGCGCACTTCGGGCGCAAGGCGCGATCTTCTGTATCTGTTGCGCAGCGCTATCGCCACTGCTTTTTTAGCTTCGGACTGACCGATGATGTACCTGTCGAGTTCCGCTACTATCTGTCTGGGAGTGAATTCCATAACGCCCTCCTTACACGGTCTCAACCGTGACCTGATGATTGGTGAATACGCACAGATCCGCCGCTATCTTGAGCGATTTACGCACAATCGTTTCGGCGTCGAAATCGGTATTCTCTTTAAGCGCGCGAGCGGCGCTCAAAGCGTAATTGCCGCCCGAGCCTATCGCGCAGACTCCGCTCTCCGGCTCGATGATCTCGCCCGTTCCGCTCACTATAAGTAAATTGTCCTTGTCGGCGGTGATGAGCATCGCTTCGAGCTTGCGAGCCTTGTCCTGACGCCACAGTTCCGCGAGCTCCACAGCCGCCCTCATGAGGTTGCCGCTGAACTTACGGAGCATTTCCTCGAATTTTTCGCTCAACGCGAATGCGTCCGATACCGAACCCGCGAAGCCGACGACGACTTTGCCGTCGTATATCCTTTTAACTTTTACCGCGTTACTTTTGAATATAACGCTTTCGCCGAAGGTTACCTGTCCGTCCCCTCCGATTGCGGTCACGCCGTTCAACTTGACGGCACAGATCGTAGTTCCTCTGAATTCTTCGGTCATATCGTCAGACCTCCTTTATTTCTTCTATATAATCGCCGAGATCGGCTATCGCCCTTTCGGCGTATGCGAGCTTACGCTCTTTTTTGCCTTTGACGCTTGCTTCGAGCGGCGGCACCAACGCGAAACTCACGTGCATAGGTTGGTATTCGCCGGGATATTCCGCAACGTACTTCGCGAGACTGCCGCACATTGTGGTCGCGGGAAGCGTTATCGGCGGCTTGCCGAGAAGCCTTCTCGCAAGCGAGATCCCCGCTATCATGCCGGACATTGCCGATTCCATATAACCTTCGACTCCCGTCATCTGCCCCGCAAAATACACTCCGTTACTTCCTTTAAGCATGAAATCTTCTCCGAGAAGTCCGGGCGAATTCAGGAAGGTGTTGCGGTGCATGACTCCGTAACGCACGAATTCCGCGTCGCGAAGGGCGGGTATGAGCCCGAATACCCTGCGCTGTTCGGGGAAGGTGAGATTGGTCTGAAAGCCTACTATATTGGCGAGTCTTCCCTCTCTGTCCTCCGCGCGTAACTGCACGACGGCGTAGAAGCGGTTGCCTTCCCCGTCGCGTATGCCCACGGGGCGCAACGGCCCGAAACGGAGCGCGTCGGCGCCTCTTGCCGCCATCACTTCGACGGGCATACAGCCTTCGAAAACGTCGCCCTTCTCGAAGTCGCGCAATATAACCCTCTCCGCGCCGACGAGTTCTTTGACGAATACCTCGTATTCCTCTCTGTTCATCGGGCAGTTGAGATAATCGGCGCTTCCCTTGCCGTAACGCGAAGAATAGAAGGCTTTGTCCATATCCACCGAATCGAGCGACACTATCGGAGCCACCGCGTCGAAAAAGTGCAGTCGGTCGCCGCCGGTATACCTGTCTATCGCGTCGTACAGGGTGTCCGACGTGAGCGGTCCCGTCGCTATGACTGTTTCGGGAGTTATCTCCGTAACTTCCTCGCGCACCGGTCTGAAATTGTCAAATTCCGAGAGAGTTCTTTCGATCTCACGCGAAAAAGCCTCTCTGTCTACCGCGAGCGCTCCGCCTGCGGGTACCGCCGCGCGCGCCGCGCATTCCGTTATCATCGCGCCGAGCATGCTCATTTCTTTTTTGAGCAAGCCCTGCGCCGTACCTACGTCGGTACTTTTGAGAGAATTGGAGCACACGAGCTCGGCAAGTCCTCCCGTCTTGTGCGCCGGCGTCATCCGAGTCGGACGCATTTCGTAGAGCTCGACGCCGAAACCGCGTTTAAGAAGCTGATAAGCCGCTTCCGTTCCCGCAAGCCCGCCGCCCACGACCCTTACGGTCTTCATTTCTCTTCCTTACCCACAAACACGGTATGATTGCATGCCTTGTCCGTGCATACGTAACGCTTACCGTCCGAATCTTCCACTATCCTCATCGTCTTGCCGCATTGGGGGCAGAGTATCGGAGCGGGTATCTCCCAGCTCATGAACTTGCATTTCGGGTAATTGGCGCATCCGTAGAATACCTTACCCGTCTTGCTGTAACGCTTCGTGATGTCTCCGCCGCATACGGGGCACTTGCCCACCGGCTCCACGAAATTCTTGATATTCTTGCAAGCGGGATAATTGGGACAGGCGAGGAACTTACCGTATCTGCCTTCCTTGATTATCATCCGCTCCCCGCATTTCTCGCATATCACGTCGCTCACGTCCTCGGGAAGCACCACTTTGCGCGTTCCGTTGTACGCCGCACGCGCCACTTCGTCGGCAAATCCCGGATAGAAATCCTCTATTATCTTCTGCCACTCCGCGCCGTGCTCTATCTTGTCGAGCTTCGCCTCCATATCTGCCGTGAAATGTATGTCCACGATGTTACGGAACCATTGCTCCATAAATTCGGTCACCGTTTCGCCGAGTTGAGTGGGCTTGAAAAGCTTCTGCTCTTTCGTGACGTACTCGCGCTTGGTAAGCACCGAGATCACCGTCGCGTAAGTGGACGGTCTGCCGATGCCGTTTTCTTCCATCGCTTTGATGAGCGTGGCTTCGGAATAGCGCGGCAAAGGTTTGGTGAATTTCTGCTCCGTCTTGATATTGCGCAGATTGAGTTTGTCGCCGTCCTCGAGCGCCGGAAGATTGCCCGAATTCTCGTTTTCCTCGTCTTCAGAATTCTTCTCTATCTCGTACACTGCGGTATAGCCCTTGAATACGAGCGCTTTACCGGAAGCCTTGAATCCGTAATTGTCGCCGCTCACGGTATCCGCTTCCACACGCACGGTCATCGTATTATATACGGCGTCGGTCATCTGGCTCGCGAGATAACGGTCGTAAATGAGCTTGTACAACCTGTAATGATTGCGCGGCAGTTTGTCCTGAAGGCTCTCCGGCGAACGCATCAGATTGACGGGACGGATAGCTTCGTGCGCGTCCTGCACGTTCTGCGCCTTGGTGGCGTAATAATTGGGCTTTGCGGGAGCGTATTCGTCGCCGAATTTCTTGCGTATGAAATCGAGCGTCAACGCCTGCATGTCAGCCGAAATGCGCACCGAGTCCGTTCTGATATACGTCACGAGCGCGGTCTGCCCCTCGCCGGGAATGTCCACGCCTTCGTAAAGCTGTTGCGCGATCTGCATTATCTGCGGCGCGCTCAAGCCGAGTTTCTGCGAGCCGTCCTGCTGTAAAGTGGAAGTAGTGAACGGCGCCGCCGGACGCGAACGCGAAACGCCGCGCTTTACTTTGTCCACCTTCCACGAAGCGCCTTCGAGCGCCGCGAGCAACGCTTTTACTTCGTCCTCGCAGGTAAGTTTCACTTTTGCGCCCGCGTGATCCGCAAGCATCGCTTTGAACACGGGCGAACGCTCGCCCGCTTTCGTGAGATGCGCGGTAACGTTCCAGTATTCCTGCGGCACGAAAGCGTTGATCTCGCGCTCCCTGTCCACTATCATCTTGAGCGCGGCGGACTGCACTCTGCCGCCCGAAAGACCGCTCTTAATCTTGCGCGACAGTATGGGACTCACTTTATAACCCACGAGCCTGTCGAGCACGCGGCGCGCCTGTTGCGCGTCCACAAGGTTCATATTGATGGCGCGCGGCGCTTCTATAGCGCTGCGTACCGCCTTTGCGGTGATCTCGTTGAATTCGATACGGTTCCTGAGTCCGTTGAGTCCGAGATGATTGGCAAGATGCCAGCTTATCGCTTCCCCTTCGCGGTCGGGGTCCGTCGCAAGATAGGTGAAATCGGAATCCTTGACTTCCTTCCTCAACCTCTTGATGAGTTCCTTCTTTTTGGCGTCCGTCACGACGTATTCGGGCTTGAATCTGTCGGCGATGTCTATGCCGAGCGTCTTGGGCGGCAGATCGCATATATGTCCGCCCGACGCCATTACTCTGTAACCCTGCCCGAGATACTTCTGGATCGTTTTTGCCTTGGAAGGCGACTCGACTATGACTAACTTCATTCTATACTCCGTAATAATTGTTTTCCAGTTTTCTTATGAGCCCGTTGAGCTCCATTCTGACGAGCAAAGCGTTGAGATCGCTCACTCCGAGTCCCGTTATCGAGAGAAGATCGTCGAAACTCACTTCGCTGAAAGAGAGCGCGTCGAGTATCCTCTCTTCCGTGAAATCGAGCTGCATCGCGCTCGCGGGCTCGTCGGGAGCCGCGCAAACGCCGAGCGCCTCCGCCACGTCGTCCGGACTCAATACCATTGCGCCCTGCAGACTTTTGAGAAGCCTGTTACCGCCCGCTCCGCGAGGCGAATTCACCGCGGAAGGTATTATGAACAACTCTTTACCCTGCTTGACGGCGCAGTCCGCCGTGATGAGGGAACCGCTTTTCAGTCCCGCTTCGGTGACGAGCACGCCCGCGGACAAGCCGCTTATGATCCTGTTGCGCTCCGGGAAATTATACGCAAGCGCAGGCGTACCCGGCGCGTATTCCGTTACCACCAGTCCGTTGCGTGAGATGTCGTCGCACAACACGGCGTTGGAAGCGGGGAAAACGACGTCTATCCCCGTCGCGACGACGGCAACGGTCTTACCGTCGTTCATAAGCGCCGTCCTGTGAGCTACGGCGTCTACGCCGCGCGCAAGCCCGGACACTATGGTAAGTTTAAGTTTCACGAGCGCCGACACGAATTTCTCCGTACATTGCCTTCCGTACATCGAAGGTTCGCGCGTGCCCACCACGCCCAGACAACGGCTCTTCAAAAGCGAAACGTCGCCTTTGTAATAGATTATTGCCGGCGGGTTGAATATATTTTCGAGCGAAGCGGGATATTCCGCGTCTCCTCTTACGATATAATCCGCGCCCGAAGCTTCGAGAGTGCGCATTATGTCTTCGACGGGCTTGGGATCGCTTTTGCCGAAACGCAGTTTCGCCGCCGCTTCGCCGATGAGCTCTTTCGCTTTCCCGAAATACTTTTCGGGACAGGCGTACAGCTCTTCGGGCGGTATTTCCGCCGTAAGTTTGTTTATCTTTGCGGAACCGAGTCCCGCTACCGCGTTCAGCCAAAGTACCGCCGCGCGCCTGTCAGTCGATCTCATTGCCCGGCTCCCTCGTCTTGAATCGTATCGCTTCGGCAAGGTCGTTTACCGTTATGTTTTCCCTGCCGTCTATGTCAGCTACCGTGCGCGCCACCTTCAGTATCCTCGTCACGCTACGCGCGCTGAGCGAATATCTACGGAACGCCTGTTCGAGCAATTTCTCCGAAGCGACGTCCAGCTTACAATACTTCTCGATGAGCCTGTTGTTCATCTCCGCGTTGACGTGTATCTTCTCCTCGGAGAAGCGCTCCCTTTGTATAGCGCGGGCGCGTTCCACGCGTGCTTTCACGTCGGCGCTGCTTTCGCCTGCCGGAGCCGAGCGCAATTCGTCGTATTCCACTCCGTCTACCGTAACGTAAAGGTCTATCCTGTCGAGAAGCGGCCCCGATATCTTACCCGCGTACCTCTTACGCTCGGCGTACGTACAGGTACATTGTTTGTTCTTGTCCCGCGAACCGTAATTTCCGCAAGGACAGGGATTCATGCTTGCGACCAGCATGAAGCGCGCGGGATATTCTATCGAACGCGCAACGCGCGTAACGGTCACAACGCCGTCTTCTATGGGTTGTCGCAAAGTTTCAAGCGTTTTTTTGTTGTATTCGGGCATTTCGTCCAGAAACAACACGCCGTTATGCGCAAGGCTCACTTCGCCGCAAACGCTCTTGCTCCCGCCGCCGATAAGGCTCATAAGACTTGCCGTGTGGTGCGGCGAACGGAAAGGTCTTACCGTGACCATACCTTCTTCCGGATCGAGTATGCCCGCGACGCTGTGTATCTTGGTCGTTTCGATGGCTTCCTCGAAAGTCATATCGGGCATTATCGTCGGAATGCACTTGGCAAGCAAGGTCTTTCCCGCGCCCGCAGTGCCGCACATCAGAAGATTGTGCCCGCCGCTCACTGCTATCTCCAGAGCCCGCTTCGCCAGCGTCTGACCTTTGACATACTTGAGATCCACGTCATATTTATTGACCGCCGCGACCGAAGAATACAGTCTGTGTTTCACCGGCGCGATCTCCTTGAGCCCTCCGAGGAAGGCGCAGGCGTCCGCGAGATTGCGGGGAGCGTAAACCTCTATGCCGCGTATGTAGCTCGCTTCCGCGGCGTTGCCTTCGGGAATAATGAACTTTTTATACCCTTTCTGCAACGCCGATATGAGTATCGGCATCACCCCGCTTATCCGCCTCAAACTCCCGTCGAGCGAAAGCTCTCCGAGCATCACGAATTCGTTGAGTCTTTCGGCGGATATCTGCTCCGTTCCGGCAAGGAAGCCTACGGCTATCGGGAAGTCGAACGCGGAGCCCTCTTTTTTCATGTCTGCGGGAGCGAGATTGACCGTCGTACGCTTCGGCGTGAAATCGAAATAGGAATTTCTGATAGCCGCGCGCACCCTGTTACGCGCCTCTTTGACAGCCGTCGACGGTAGCCCCACTATCTCGAAAGAAGCCACCCCTTTTTGGGTATCCACTTCTATGTCTACGGGGTATCCGTTCAAGCCGTCGAGCGCATAGCTTTTGATTGACGCCAACATCTCATTTTCTCCCATTTAGCAAACGGGAGCCGCTCGCGGCTCCGTTTACTCGTTTTTATTCCTCTTCATCCGCTTCGTCGTTTTTACGGGAAGCTCTTTTGAGTTTACGTTCCGCGTTCACTTCTTTGATAGCCTCGCCCGTCGCGTTGACGAAGGCGCCTACCTTGGAAGCTCCTTTCTTCACCTTGCCCGCGGCTTTGCCCGCAACGTATTTCACGTAATCGAGATAAGGCACGGGAATGACCACGTGGTCCACCGCGCGCTTGCTGACGAGAACGTCGAAGGCGACTACCATGAAGTAAACGGCGAGCACGAGGCTGAAGGCTCCGAACACGTACATGATGGCGGTGGTGTCGTAGGAAACTGCGAGCACGCCGTTCGCGTCGTAGCCGGTGACCATGTATACGTAAGCGTTATTGACGAAAGCGAACGCCGAATAAAGCGCGAAAGCGATATACAGGCGGGTCTCTCTGAGCAGCGCCGCGACGATGAACATCAGCGGGAGCGCGATATATATCGAAGCGGGCTTCATATTGTTGGCGAACGTCCAGAGCGCGAGGACGGAGGACACCGCCACGAGGGTGAGGTCGATACGGTTACGTGTACGGAAGTACGCGATACCGAGCACGATCACTACGAATGCTATGAAGATTATCGTCGCGACCACGGACTGGACGCCCACTTCGGCGAAGTTGTGTCCGAGGAGTCCCTGGAAGTTGAAAGCGTTAGCGGAATAGACCGAAGCGCCTTTGACTGTGGCGATATACTTATCGAAAGCGACGAAAGCGTCGCCCGCCGCGATCTCGTTGAATACGAAAGGCAGGCTTATGAGATAGAAGAGCACGAAGCCGCCGACTATCGCGGAAACGGGCGCGGCAATGCGCCTGTATTCGCCTTCTTTAAGCGCCTTGTAGATGTAGTACGCGGTGTAGAAAAGCACTGCGGGCACGACGTAAAGCGCGCTCGGCGAAGTCATCGCCGCGAAGAAATACGCGACCGCCATACCGATATAGCTCTTCTTATTGAGCAGGAAGTAGAACGCGAGCACAACGAAGAATGCGGCTACGCTTTCGTAGGATCCCCAAGCCGCGGAGAGCGAGAAGGTGACCGGTACGAGCGCGTAGAAAGAGGCGAGCACGGTCGCCGCGGCGTTGCCGTGGCGCTTCTCGATTATCTTATAAATAAGCGCTACGGTGCCGAGATCGGCGGCGATATTGAAAAGCTTGATGATACATACGACGGCGAGTTCAACGTGCGCGTCGCTCATCTTCATCGCGGACAGCGCCCTGCCGACAGCTCCTGCAAGCGTGGACAGATACATCGTCACGGGCATGAGCGTCGTATAAGCGGGATAATACTGATAGAGATAGATAGTCCCTATTTTCGCGGAGAGCGAGCCCATATAAGCTTCGCGGGTAAGGTCGTAGCCGTACTCGTTCGAAACGATCGAGGAACTTCCCGCGATGGCGGTCTGGATAAGAGTTATGAGTAATCTTATCAACGCGGCGACGCCGAGAGTGATGAGTAAGCCCGCGGTCTTGGAGGAAACGATCTTCTCGTAGAATTTGTTTTCCGTCTTGACTCCATCGAAAGCTATCGTTCTCGAACGCATCACGTAGAAAACGTAAGCAAGTACGAGAGTCGCCACGCCGCCGAGAACGACGTAGACCACGTTGGCGGAGGTCGCCTGACCGTACACCGCGCTCGTAAGAGCGTAATAGCCGTAAGCGTCCTTGTCTTCCTGCGTAAGAGTAGCGCTGTCGACGAGGGTGAGTTTGACGGATTTGACGTAAACCACGGCGTTGACGGGATTATTCTCGTTACCTACGTTGATCGCGAGATTGAATTCCCTCGTGCCGTCTGTGTGGAAATAGAAAGTATCCGTTCCGCTCCTCGCGGTAGTTATCACGGAAGCTTTATCGCCCTCTCCGATATTGAAAGAAGGATTCTCTGTGAAGCCGATATACAGACCGGCGTAATAATCGATGTCGTCGGTGGTATCGTAATCGGCTATGGAATCGACGTCGTAGACGTACTCGATCTTATAGTCCGAATACGGTTTGAGATAAACGGTCTGGCTCGCGGTAGCGTAACCGGCGTTTACCGTATTGATCTTGAGACCCTCGGCGTTGGTGCTGAAGACCGAAGAAGCCGAAGCCCCGTGACCGGCGGAGAGATCCCATTCCGCTGTGAGCGCGGAAAAATCGTTATAATAAAAATCGCCTTCCGTGGTCGAGAAGGTCAGAATCTGCGTGTCGTAATCTCTGACGATCTTGCCGGTGCAACCGGTAAGAACGAGCGCGGTGAGCGCGAGCAGTACGACTGCGAGAACGATCGTTTTTTTCATCATTGCTCCTGAAAATTTAGAGTTATTTTTGCGTTTTGCGCGCCGAGTAGATCGGCGCGCAAGTCGTTAGCCTTATTATTTACCTGCCTGTTTGACCTTGGCGGCTTTGCCGGTGCGGCCTCTGAGATAATACAGCTTGGCGCGTCTGACCTTACCTTTACGGGTAACCTCTATGTGGTCGATCTTGGGAGAATGAAGGGGGAACGTTCTTTCCACGCCGATACCGAACGAAAGACGACGTACTGTGAAAGTTTCGCGGATACTGCCGTTCTTACGGGCGATGACGGTGCCTTCGAAAGCCTGCAGTCTTTCGCGGGTGCCTTCGACGACTTTGACGTAAACTTTCACGTTATCGCCGATAGCGAATTCGGGAACGTCCTGTTTGAGTCCTTCCTGCTCGATGATGTCGATGATGTTCATAATGACTTACCTCCTGTTGAATGCTAACGTACGTATCGGTCTGGGAATATTATCCGACATAGGTCCGTTACAAAGTCTTAAATATCATAACAAAAACGCTCGGAGTGTGCAAGCGTTTTGAGGCTACTTTTTAATTATAATATTTAATAGAAATTTTCAAACGCCCCAGACGCCGTAAAAAGCGTCTTCGATGTGTTCGGGAACGCCGTCTCTGAAAGAAACGACGTCGAAACGCACGTCGTAGTCGTAAAAAGAATTTTCTTCTATAAATTTTTCCGCGGCGCGACAGAGCTTTTTGATCTTGGAAGGGGTGACCGCTTCTATCGGGTCGCCCGCCATGTCGCCGGAACGGTATTTGACTTCCACTATCACGAGGAGCCCGTCTTTGAGACAGACGAGATCCAGTTCCCCGATTTTAGGGTAATTGACGTTGCGGGCTATCACGGTATAGCCCTTTTCCCGCATCATTTCGCCCGCCTGATATTCCGCGAGTATGCCTTCCGCCGCCGAATAAGGATATCCCCCTCCCATGATCCCCTCTATTTGAAAAAGTTTTTAATGAAAGTCGCGCGGTGTATGGGACATGGACCGTACTTCCTGAGCATCTCGATATGGTGCGCGGAGCCGTAACCCTTATGCGATTCGAAGCCGTATTCGGGATATTTCTCCGCGTATTCGAGCATGAGCCTGTCCCTCTCCACTTTGGCGAGAATGCTCGCCGCGGCTATACTGTAGCTCAGCGCGTCGCCGTGTATTATCGGCAGAACGCGCACGGGAAGATCGAGTTTCACCGCGTCTATAAGCGCCGCTTCCGGAGAAGGCGAAAGCGCCTTGACCGCGTTGCGCATCGCAAGTTTCGTGGCTTCCAGGATGTTTATTTCGTCGATAACGTCCGCCGCGACGAATGCGGTCGCCGAAGAGATCGCGCTCTCCTTCACGAGATCGTACAGATAATCGCGCTTTTTCGGAGTGAGCTTCTTGCTGTCGTTCACTCCGTCGACTATCTTGGCGAGATCAGGGATAAACGCGCCCGCGCAAACGGGACCCGCAAGCGGACCTCTGCCCGCTTCGTCCACGCCGCAAACGAGCTTAAAGCCCTCCGCGAGCAACTTGTTTTCGTATGCGAACATATCGACAAATGCTTTTTCTTTCATATTCTCTTACGTAGGGATTCCGTTGAAGTTCATCGGCGGCTTTCGCGAAGTCCCGCTTTTTCAAGAGGTATCTTGCCGAGATAGCCCTTGCGGTAATCGTTGATAAACGCCTTCGCCGCCCTCTCGCGGTCGGCTTCGCCGCCGCGCGAGATTATCCCTCTGCGCAACGCAACAGCCTCCAGAAATCCCGCTCCGTCGGCGGGAAGTTCGTCTATCTTGTATCTGGTTTTCAGAGCGTCCGGATATTCCTGCATAAGGAACGCCGCCGCGTCCGTCGCCAGCTCGTACTGGTCTACCACGTCGTCTTTGATACTGCCTATCAGCGCGAGCTTCATCGCCCTCGTCTGGTCGCGGTAATCGGGATAAAGTACCCCCGGACTGTCCAGCAATTCTATGTACGGATCGATCGCCACCCACTGCTTGCCGCGAGTGACTCCCGGTCTGTTGCCGGTGGCTACGCGCTTTTCTTTGAGAAGGCTGTTGATGAGCGTCGACTTGCCGGTATTCGGTACGCCTATGACCATGGCGCGCACCACTTTGGCGACGCCTTTCCTGCGATAACGCTCGATGAGTTCTTCGTTGAGTTCGATGAGATTCTTGACTATCACTCCCGCGTCGGACTTCGAAATACTGTTAGAATAAATGCACTTGTCGCCGCGAGCACGGAACCAATCCACCCACTCGATAAGCGCGTCACGGGATACCGTATCCGCTTTATTGAGTACATAAAGTCTGGGTTTTGAGCCGATCACCTCGTCAAACGCTTCGTTGACGCAGGCGAGCGGAGCGCGCGCGTCGAGCACGTAGATCACGGAGTCCACAAGCTTGATCTCTTCCCGCATCATCCTAATGGCTTTCGTCATGTGCCCCGGGAACCAATGTATGTGCATAACGCCCTCCTATTTCCTTTCATTCTTCTCTGAGAGAAGATCCGGCCTCCTCTCCGCCGTGATGCGCAAGCTTTCTTTACGTCGCCACGCCGCGATCTCGGCGTGATTGCCGGAGAGTAAAACTTCGGGTACGCGAAGCCCCATGAATTCCTGCGGGCGGGTGTACTGCGGATATTCGAGAACGCCCTCGCTGAAGCTTTCCTCGTCGGTAGACTGCTCCGAACCGAGTACGTCCGGTATATACCTCGCCACCGCGTTGATGACGACGAGGCTGGCGAGATCGCCAGACGTAAGCACGTAATCGCCTATCGACAGCTCCCTGTCGACGTCGAGCTCGATTATCCTTTCGTCGATACCCTCGTAGCTTCCGTTTATCAACACGATATGGTCGAGCTTGGCAAGCTCCGTGACCGTCTTTTGGTCGAGTGTTTTCCCTTTGGGGCTGAGATAAATGCGCACCGCTTCGTGCGCGGGATCCGCCGCGGTTATCGCGTCGTGGAGCGGTTGCGGAGTCATTACCATTCCCGCGCCGCCTCCGAACGGATAATCGTCGCACTTCTTGTGCTTATTGAGCGAATAGTCGCGGATATTGTACACTTCAACGGAAAAAAGCTCTTTTTCGAGAGCTTTACCTATGACGCTCGAATTGAGCGCCTCATACATTTCCGGGAAAATCGTAAGTACGCTAATCTTCATAAACCGCCACTTCCGCAAGCTTCAGCTTATCGAGCACCACAAGCTTATCGTCGAGAGCGTATTCCTTGACGACGCCTTTGACCTGCGGCATCATAAAGCCGGGCGAACCGCCCTCTCCTCGCACGCACCACACGTCCGCCGCTCCGTTACGGAGCACGTCGTAAACAGTGCCCGAATAGCTTTCGTCGCCGTCTATCCGCACGCGACATCCTATCAGGTCGTCGATGAAGAATTCGTCCTTGGGCAAAGATATCTTCACGCTGTCGGATAGATATATTTCTCCGCGCAGAGCGTCCGCCGCGTCGCGGTCGTCGACGCCTTCGAGCTTGAAAAGAGCGGCGCCGCCCGCAAACCGCGCCTTCTCCACCTTGTATTCCCTGCCGCAGACGATCACCGCGGTAACTTCTTTGAGATATCGCGGATCGAGTTCCGTCAATATGCGTATCTCGCCGCGCACGCCGTGAGCGCGGGAAGCGATGCCCAACGGAAGCATTACCTTTCCTCGATGTACACGTCGTAACGCTTGTCGTAGCTCTGCGCCGCCGCTTTCACTATAGTGCGGATCGCCTTCGCGAGTCTGCCGGATTTACCGATAAGACGGGCGACTTTGTCTTTGTCGACAAGCACTTTGATCTCGACGTTGTTGTCGTCCTCGAGCACGACTATTTCGTATGAGCCTTCTTCGACTACCTGTCTGACGAGAAAATCTACGAAATCGCGCATATTATTCCTCGATCTTGCCTACCGCGGCTTCCACGGCGGCGTCTACCGCGCTCACTTCTTCGGTAGCTTCGGCGGCTTTTGCGAATTTCTTGGAAGGAGCCATGATGCCCGCGTTTACGAAAAGCGTCTTGACGGTGTCGGTGGGTTGCGCGCCTACTCCGAGCCATTTCTTCGCTATCTCGGCGTCGATCTTGATGTCGGCGGGATGCACTTTGGGATTGTAGTATCCGATCTGCTCGATGTATTCGCCGTCTCTCGATTTACGGGAATCGATAGCCACGATGCGGTAGAAGGGATTTTTCTTCGCGCCCATTCTGTGAAGTCTGATTTTTACTGCCATTGTTCTGTCCTCCGATTTGTATATGGATTGTTTTATTTTTATTTGATTTTATTTTCGCGTTTAATTTCAGAAGGGGAATTTCATCTTCCCGCTGCTGAGCTTTTTCATCATCTGCTTGGTCTGCTCGAATTGGTTGAGAAGCCTGTTGACGTCCTGCACCTGAACGCCGCTTCCGGCGGCTATCCTTCTCCTTCTCGAAGCGTTCAGGATACCCGGGTTTCTCCTCTCCTTCGGCGTCATCGAAAGTATGATGGCTTTGGTTTTCTCCAGTTGCTTCTCGTCCACGTCGAGATTGGCGCCCTTGAGCTTCGAGCCCATCCCCGGAATCATCTCCAGCATATCCCGCATGCTTCCCATCTTTTTCATGCTGTTGAGCTGTTCGAGATAGTCTTCGAGATTGAAGGAATTTTCCTTCATCTTCTTCGCCATGCGCGCCGCGTCTTCCTCGGTTATCGCGTTCTGCGCCTTTTCTATAAGCGTTAGAACGTCGCCCATTCCCAGTATCCTCGACGCCATTCTGTCGGGATGGAAGGGCTCGATATCGGTGAGCTTCTCGCCTACGCCGACGTATTTGACGGGTTTTCCGCACATCGCTCTTATCGAAAGCGCCGCGCCGCCCCTCGTGTCGCCGTCCAGCTTGGTGAGTATAACGCCCGTAATGTCGAGCTCGGCGTTGAAGGTGGTCGCCACGTTCACGGAATCCTGTCCGAGCATGCTGTCCACCACGAGCAAGATCTCTTTGGGATTGACTTTCGCCTTCACGTTACGGAGCTCGTCCATAAGCGCGCGGTCGATATGCAACCTGCCCGCCGTGTCCACGATAACTATATCGAAACCGTTCTGACGGGCGTATTCGACGGCTCTTGCGGCAATATCCACGGGGTCGGTCTGTCCGCGCTCGAACACTTCCACGCCCGCTTTTTCTCCTACGACCTGCAACTGCTTGATAGCCGCGGGACGGTAGACGTCGCAGGCGGCGAGCAATACCTTCTTGTTGTCGCGTTTAAGGAGATTGGCAAGCTTACCGCACATCGTCGTCTTGCCCGCGCCCTGCAAGCCGCACATCATATAGACCGTGGGCGGCTTGTCCGCCATCTCGAGCTTGGAATGCTTGCTTCCCATAAGCTCGATGAGCTCGTCGTTGACTATCTTAACGACCTGGTGGGAGCTCTCCAGTCCCTTGATTATCAGTTCGCCGACAGCTTTCTCGGAAACCTTGTTGATGAACTCCTTGACGACCTGATAGTTGACGTCGGCTTCGAGCAACGCGATACGCACTTCGCGCATTGCGTTCTTGATCTCGAGCTCGGTCAACGCCCCTTTGTTTTTCAGTTTGGAGAACGCGTGATTGATCTTCTCCGTAAGACTGCCGAACAGTGCCATTACAACTCCTTGATCTCGTTCAATATCTTTCTGAGCCTGTCCGCCGTTTCCGTATCCGTGGATACAATTATCTGCTCCAGTTCGGACATCAGACCGGTTATCTTGGCTACCAGCCCCAGCTTCGACTCGAATTCCCTGAGTTTAGCCGTGGCTCTCACTATGACGTCCCTTACCGCCTGGCGCGAAATACCGCTTGTCTCGGCTATCTCCGCAAGCGACAGATCCTCGTCGAAATACTTTACGAGAACGTCGCGCTGATACTCCGTCAGTAAACCGCCGTAGTAATCGTTAAGCAATCCCATCTCCACGTTTTTCAGCATGCCGCACCTTATGTAAAGTATATTGCTTTTACATATTACAAAAAATAAAAGGATATGTCAAGCGTTTTTACTTAACATACCCTCCCGTTTATATTTTTATATCTTACGCGAATATTTCGTCGATGAAATCCTCAGCGTTGAAGGGGAGAAGGTCGTCTATCTTCTCGCCCACGCCGACGTAAACTACGGGTATCTCGCGCTCCGCGCTTATCGCCATGACAACGCCGCCCTTTGCGGTGCCGTCAAGCTTGGTAAGGATTATGCCGTCGATGTCGATAGCCTCGTTGAATATGTCCACTTGCGGAACGGCGTTCTGTCCGGTAGTCGCGTCGAGCACGATATAGTTGCGCCTGTCGCAGTCGGGCATCTCGCGCGTGACCACGCGGTTGATCTTTTTAAGCTCCTCCATAAGGTTCTTTTTGTTATGGAGCCTGCCCGCCGTGTCTATGAGCACGACGTCGGTGCCGCGCGCTTTAGCGGAAGCGAGCGCGTCGTACACGACCGCCGCGGGATCGCTGCCTTCGGAATGCTTGACTATCCTTACTCCCGCTCTTTCCGCCCAGATCTCGAGCTGTTCGCTCGCCGCCGCGCGGAAAGTATCCGCCGCGGCTACCGTCACCGATTTACCCTGCGACATAAAGAGTTTGGCAAGCTTACCTATCGCCGTGGTCTTGCCCACTCCGTTCACGCCCGCTATCAGTATCACGAGCGGATATTCGTAAGGAGGTATCTCGTAATCTATGCTTTCGAGCATTATGCGCTTCAATTCCTCTTTCGCCCGCGCGGTATCGGTTATCTTGTTGCGGTAGACGGAATCCTTCAGTTCCTCTATTATCGCTTCCGTCGCTGTCACGCCCATATCTGCGGATATCATCGCGGTCTCAAGCTCCTCATAGAATTCGTCGTCCAGAGCGCGCGCTTTGAATAATTCGAATATCTTTTTACCGAAGCTCTCTTTGGTACGTTTAAGTCCCTCTTTTATTCTTGAAAAAAGTCCCATAAATTCATGTCCTCCGTTTACGCGCTCTCGCTTTCGCCGTTTCTGACGCTCTTTTCGTCGGCGTGCTTGACCGCTTCGTCGAGCCTTACGCGCACCGTCCTCGAAACGCCCTTCTCCTGCATCGTCACGCCGAACAGCGTGTCGCACAGCTGCATCGTGGGTTTACGGTGCGTGACCACTATGAATTGAGTGAACTGCGAGAATTTCTTGAGATACTGCGCGAACAGGTGCGCGTTCGCTTCGTCGAGCGCCGCCTCTATCTCGTCGAGAATGCTGAACGGCATCGGGTTCAGCTTGATTATCGCGAAAAGTATCGCTATGGCGGTGAGCGCCCTCTCACCGCCCGAAAGCGGCGCAAGGTTGGAAAGCTTCTTGCCCGGAGGCTCCGCCATAATTTCGATACCCGCTTCGAGCACGCTTACGCCCTTCTCGAGCTCCATGCGCGCCCTGCCGCCGCCGAAAAGCTCGCTGAACACTTCATTGAAGTTCTTGTTGATCTGATTGAAGCTTGCGGTGAATTTCTCCACCATCTCCGTCGTAAGCTCGTCTATTATGCGCAACAGATCCTGTTCCGCTTTTTGAAGGTCGTCGAGCTGCGACTGCATATAATTGCAACGCTCCGATTCTTCCGCGAATCTCTGCTCCGCAAGTTCGTTGATAGGTCCTATACGCTCTATCTTCGTGCGCAGACCGTTGATGTGCGACTGCGCTTTGTCCGGCGCGAATACGTATCCCTCCGCTTCCGCGTCCACGCCCGCGAAATACTCCTTCGCGGAGTCGAAGTCGAAGCCGTAGTTCTCCTGCATTCTCGTGGACATTGTCGCGATCGTGCTGTCCACCATTTCCAGATTGGCTTCCTCTCGGATGACTTTCTCGCGCGTCTTGGCGGCTTCGTCGGTCTTCTCCGCGCGCAATACGTCGAGCTCCTTCACCCGTGCGTTCATTTTGACGCGGCTCTCCTCCAGCCCCGCGAGCTCCGCTCGTAATTCGTCGAGCTTCGCTTTGTCCTCGGGCGCAAATTCCGAGCGGGCGAGCTGATCCTTTATGCGTTGGAGATTGCTCTCGTTCATCTTGATGCGAACGTTGAGTTCCAACATTTCCTGCTCGATCATCTTGCTCTCCGCTCTGAGCGCGGCAATGTCCTTCTCCAGAGTGTCCGCTTCGTTGTCGAGAGCGTTGACTTCTACGGTCTTACGCATGACGGCGCCGGTGAGTTCGTTATATCTGCGCTTGTCGTCTGCAAATTTTTCTCTCAGCTCGCTGACGTATTCGTCCACGTCGATCCTCTCGGTATCGGCTCCCTTTTTGTTCTTATCGGCTTCCTGAAGCGCAATTTCTATCTCCTTGATACGCTTACGGCTCTCCTCGTTGCCGCCGAAAAGCTTATCCATTTCCGCGCCGTACAGCTCGAGCTCTCTGTCGCACTGCGCGATATCTCCCGAAAGCTTCATTATATCCAGTTCGAGCTTGCTTATGCGGCTTTGAATGAAGGCTACGGAGGAAGAAAGCTTTTCGAGTTCGCTTTCGCGGTCGGCTATGTCGTCCTTGAGGAGTTCCATGTCTTTTTTCGCCTGGCGGAGCTTTTTCGCCATATCCTCTTTCTCGGATTCGCGCGAAAGTATGCGTCCCGTGTTCTTGCCCGTGGAGCCGCCCGTCAGCGCGCCGCTCGGCGCGTATACGTCGCCGTCGAGGGTGACGATACGGAAGGAATATCCGTATTTCTTCGATACCCTCATCGCCGCGTCCTGATCTTCGGCTATCACCGTCTTGCCGAGCAGATTGGATATGATGTTGTCGTAAATGCCGTCGTAGCGCACGAGCTCGCTCGCCACGCCTATTATGCCGTCCTCGTCCAGCGCGCGAGCCTGCTCGCGTGAGAGGTCGTTGCGCTTCATCGTAGTCATCGGCAGAAACGTCGCCCTTCCGAGATTGCGCTCCCTTAACCTCTGCATGAGCTTCGACGCGTCGTACTCGTTCTTCGTTATCACGCTTTGTAGCGATCTGCCGAGCGCTATTTCCACGGCTATCTGCACGTCTTTGGGCACGGTGATTATTTCGGCTACGGTACCCACTATCATTTCCTTGATCGCGGGATCGCGGGCGGCTTCCGCCATAAGGTTCTGGATACTGCCCTCGTAGTCGAAGTATTTATTTATGTTTTCCTCTATGGTTTCGAGTTTGAAAGTGAGGTTCTGGATACGGTTGCCGAGATCGGTGCGGCGTTGAAGAGCTTCGTCATATTCCTTCTTCGCCGCATCGCGGTTTTCGGTGGCTTTGACGAGTTCCGCTTGCCGCGAAGTCTTTTCGGCAGTCAGCTCTTCCGCCTGCGCCGCGAGTTTCGCGCGTGTTTCCGCCACTTTGTCGCGCACCGCCAGTTTGTCGTCGTAATCGCCTTTGTTGCTCGCGAGCCCGTCTATCAAAAGCTTGCGCTCCAGCTCGAGCGCCGCGACGTCCTTCTCTATTGCGGCGTTTTTGTTGAGCTTGTCGAGGAACATTTCCCTGCCCGCTTCGATGGCTTTTTCTTCTCTGTCCACCTCTGCGGCAAGCTCCGTCTGCTCCTTGCGCAGTTCTTCGAGCGCGGCGCGCTCCTTGTCGGCTTCCTTGCGCTTCGCGTCCGCTTTATAAAATTTGTCCTCTATCTGCTTCGCTCTGTCGGCAAGCTTCGTTTCGTCGGCTTTGAGCGATTCGGCGGCTTTAGCGTTGTCCTCGTTGATATGCTCTATATCCCTCGCGAACGCCCTGCTGTCGCCCGCCGCTTTCTCCGCCGCGACCATGAGATCGGTTATCGCGTCGCGCACGCTGTTCGAATATTTGTCGCCGTTCTCGATCCCCATCATCGTGACGGTGTATTCGTTGTTCAACCTGTCGAGTTCGGCGCTCTGCTCGGCGTGATCTCTGCGCAGTTTGTCCAGTTTTTCGGTAATGCGCTCGCGGTTCGCCGCGCTGTTCTCGCATTGGTACAGATACAGCGCCACTTCCTGGTATTTGAGTTCGGCGCGGTAAGCTTTCACCTTCCTCGCGTCGCCCGCCTCCTTCTCGAGAGGTATGAGCGACGAGCTCACCTCGCTCAGAAGGTCGGTAAGTCTCTGCATATCCGCGCGCCCCGCGTTGAGCTTGCGCTCCGTCTCTATCTTGCGCGCCTTATGCTTGGATATCCCCGCCGCTTCCTCGAATATCTTGCGCCTGCCGTCGGGCTTCGATGACAGTATTTCGTCGATCTTGCCCTGACCGATGATGCTGTAACCCTCTTTACCGATACCGCTGTCGCGGAACAGGTCGATTATGTCCCTCATTCGGCAAGGTCTTCTGTTGATAAGATATTCGCTCTCTCCGCTGCGGTCGAGTTTACGGGTGACCACCACTTCGTCGAATTCGATGGGGTATCTGCCGTCGGAATTGTCGAGGTAAAGGCTTACCTCGCAATAAGACTGCGAACGGCGCGATTCCGTTCCGTTGAAAATAAGATCGGGCATTTTCTGCACGCGCAGAGTCGTGGGCGCCTGCTCTCCGAGCACCCAGCGCACGGCGTCGATAACGTTCGATTTACCGCACCCGTTAGGTCCGACTATGCCGGTGATATTGGTTTCGAAATTGATCTCCGTTTTATCTCCGAAAGACTTGAAACCCTGTAATTCTATTTTTTTAAGATTCATAATGTTTCTCCTGAACTCCGCAGTGCGCTCGCGCGCGCGAGCCCATACAGATATAAGTATAATGTATTCCGATAGAAAACGCAAGGCGTAGATTTAAGAAAACGCGCGCACGGCACGTTCGCGTACGTGAGAATATGAAAAACTCAAATTTTATTCAATAGGCTTCGGCGACGGAGCGGGCGGCTTCTTCCCGGAAACGGCGTCCTGCTCGCGCATGCAAATTCGTTCGAATATGATTATAACGTATTCCGATCAAAAAGGCAAGACGTAAATTGAAAAAAATACGTGCACGGCACTTTCGCGTACATGAGAATATAAAAAACTCAAATCTTTTTCAATGCGGCTTCGGCGGCGGACTGAGCGGCTTTTTTCTTGGAAGCGCCTGTGCCGGAAGCGCAAACGACGCCGTCAAGCATTACTTCCGCGACGAACGTTTTGGGGTCGCAGGGAGAAACGCCGACGATAAATTCCGCTTTGATCCCTTTATGGACCGCCTTTTCGAGAAGCTTTGACTTGAAATCGGTGACGTTATCAACGGTATAAGTGCGGCTGAGCTCGTCGGCAAGTTCGCGCAAAATGAACTTTCTGCTCTCGTCGATACCGCTGTCAACGGTTATCGCCCCCACGAGCGCTTCGAAGAGGTCTTCTTTTATGTTTTTGCTTTCGCGCACTTCGGTCTCGTTGTTCCCCGACGAAACGCGCAGATATTGCACGAGATCGAGTCTTTCTATCACGGCGGCAAGAGTTTTACCGGAAACGATGCTCGCTTTCGTCTTGGTGAGGAAACCCTCGTCCGCACCGGGATAACGCCCGTAAAGATATTCGGCAACTACCATTCCGAGCACGGAATCGCCCAAAAATTCCAACCGCTCGTAGGAAGGCAAAGCGTGTTCGTTGGAAAAAGACGCGTGCGTGAAAGCTTCCGACAACAATTCGACATTGCGGAAAACGTATCCTATCTTTTCCTGAATCTTGAGCGGCTCGAACATGATTATCAGAGTTCGAGCGAAGTGCTCACTCCTGCGGACGCTACGGTGTAAGCCTGTATGACGGAAGCGGCTATGGATTTCGCTTTGGAGCTCCCGTGCGACTTGACCACGACTTTGGTGAGCCCCAAAAGCACCGCGCCGCCGTATCCGTTATAGTCCATCGTCTTTTTGACTTCCTTGAAAACGGGCTTCATGAGAAGGTAACCGAGCTTGGCGCGAAGCCCTCCCGCGAGTATACAGTTTTTTAGTATGGTCATGAACGCAAGCGCCGTGCCTTCGCAGGCTTTGAGCGCTATATTGCCGCTGAAGCCGTCCGCCACGACGACGTCGTAATCGCCCGAAAGTATTTCGCGGGCTTCCATATTACCCACGAAATTTATGCCCGTCTCCGCCTTGAGCAAAGGGAAGGCTTCTTTCGTGAGTTCGTTGCCTTTCTTATCCTCGGTGCCGTTGGACAGGAGCCCTACGCGCGGGGAGCGGTTACCCGAAGTGGCTTTCACCATAGCGGAACCCAGACGCGCGAATTGCACGAGTTGAGCAGGTTTGCAATCGGAATTGGCGCCGCAATCCACGAGCGTCACGAAGCCCCCTTTCACGGTGGGAAGTACGGGCGCGAGCGCCGCGCGGGTGACTCCTTCGAGTCTTTTGACGAGAAGCGTGGCGCCCGTGAGAACCGCCCCCGTGCTTCCCGCAGAAATTATAGCCTGCGCATCGGGATCGGAATTGAGTACTGAAAAAGCCTTGACGAGCGAGGAGTCTTTCATTTTCCTCACCGCTTCGGTGGGCGACATATCGTTGGTGATGACGCGGAGCGCGTCAACTATCCCGACGCGCTCCGCGTCGTAGGTTTCCGAGCTCAGAAGAGCTTCGATCTCCTCGCGCTTACCTACCAGTACTACGGAGAAACCCTCTTTTTCTTTAAGCGCCTGCAAAGCGCCTTTGACTATTTCCTGCGGGGCGTTGTCGCCGCCGTATGCGTCGATGACTATTTTCATAAAGGTTACGCTTCTCGATAAAAATTATCGGGGCGGGTACCCCGAAATATTAACGAAGCTGTCACTACGGACAGCCTCGGTTTCGCTTCTATCAGTCTTCCTTCTTTGCCTTGGGCGTTACTACCTGTTTGCCGTCGTAATAGCCGCATTTGGGGCATACCTTGTGACTCTCTATAAGCTCGTGGCAATTGGAGCATTCGACAAGATTGGGAGCGGAAATTTTCCACTGAGCATATCTCGTGTTGCCTCTTTGCTTGGATACTTTACTCTTCGGGACTGCCATACTGCACCTCCTCAATTCTAACTTTAGCTTGTATATTATATCCAATCGTCGGAGCTATGTCAAACTTTTTCCGACCATAATTGGTAAATTTAATAATTTTACTCAGGCTTTCGCTACCGATTCCGCAAGCTCCTTCGCGTCGCGGGCGATAACGAGCTCCTCGTTGGTGGGAATGACCACGACTTTCACCTTGCTCGAAGGCTTGCCGAGTTCGACGAAAGTACCGCGCGGCGCCGTTTTGTTGAGTTCGAAGTCGAAGTCGACTCCGAATACTTCGAGCCCTTTCATTATGAGCGAACGCGCAAAATCGGAGTTTTCGCCGATACCGCCGGTAAGGACTATGCAATCGAGCCCGCCCATGGCGGCAACGTAGCTTCCGATATATTTACGGATGCGGTACGCGAACATCTCGAAAGCGAGAATGGCGCGTTTGTCGCCCGCGGCGTAGCGCGCGCTCAGGTCGCGGCAATCGGAATAGCCCGCAAGCCCCATAAATCCGCATTGCTTATTGAGATAAGCCACCACTTCGCTCGCGGTCTGCCCCTTCTGCTCGGCAAGGAAGCCTACCGCCGCCGCGTCGATATCGCCCGATCTCGTTCCCATGACCATGCCTTCGAGGGGGGTGAGACCCATGCTCGTGTCTATACACTTGCCGTCCACCACCGCGGAGAGCGAAGAACCGTTGCCGAGATGGCAGGTGACTATCTTGCTGTGCGGAGTGCCGAGATATTTGACGGCTTCTCCGGAAACGTACTTATGCGAAGTGCCGTGGAAACCGTATTTGCGCACTCTGTATTTGAGGTAGTCTTCGTATTTGATCGCGTACATATACGCGTAATCGGGCATCGTCGAATGGAACACGGTGTCGAATACCGCCACGTTCACTTTGTCGGGCATAAGCTCCATACAACTGCGTATGCAACCGATATTGGCGGGCATGTGCAGAGGTCCGAGCACGGTATTGCGGTCGCATATTTCGAGCACTTCGGGGGTAACTATCACGCTCTCGGTGAAGTCCTCGCCGCCGTGAAGCACGCGGTGCCCTATCGCGCCTATCTCATCCATGGAACCGATTATGCCTTTGTCGGGATCGGTAAGGGCTTTCATCACGAGGCCGAACGCCACGGTGTGGTTGTCGATGACTTCCTCTATTACGATGGTCCTGCTCTTGGCGTCGGCGACTTTCTGTTCGAGCTTTCCGGTAAGTCCGGTGCCTATTTTCTCTACGATACCTTTGCCGAGCATACGCTCGTCAGCCATATCGATGACCTGATATTTGAGGGAGGAGCTCCCCGCGTTCAAAACCAAAACTTTCATTTCAGGCTCCCTTTTATTGCAAAGCGGTGATGGCTACTACGCCTACTATGTCGCTGACCGAGCAACCTCTCGAAAGATCGTTGACGGGTTTGGCGAGTCCCTGACAGATAGGTCCTATTGCCTCGGCGTTACCGAAACGCTGAACGAGTTTGTAGCCGATATTGCCGGACTGAAGGTCGGGGAATATAAGGATGTTGGCGCAACCCGCCACGCGGCTCTTGGGCGCTTTGAGTTTGCCGACGTTGGGCACGAGAGCGGCGTCGAGCTGAAGCTCGCCGTCAACGAGGAAATTGGGATGAAGCTCGTCGAGCATATCCGCGGCGCGGATGACTTTCTCGACGTTGGGGTGATGGGCGCTACCCTTCGAGGAGAAGGAGAGAAGCGCGACTTTGGGCTCGTCTATACCGGCTATATCGCGGGCGGAAGCCACGGAAGCTATCGCTATGTCCACGAGCTGTTCGGAGGTGGGGTCGGGAAGAACCGCACAGTCGGCAAATATCATCACGCCGTGATCGCCGTAAGGAGAACCTTCGGGAAGCCCCATGATGAAGCAGCCGCTGACGGTCTTGATGCCGGGCTTGGACTTGATTATCTGGAGCGCGGGACGGAGCACGTCGCCGGTGGAGTGGATACTTCCCGCGACCATACCGTCGGCGTCGCCGCTCTTGACCATAAGACAACCGTAATAAAGAGGATCGAGCGCAAGGCTTGCCGCTTTTTCTTCGGTCATACCCTTTTCTTTGCGGAGTTCGTAAAGAAGTTCGGCGTATTCCGCGCGCTTCGGAGAAGTCGCGGGATCCACGATCTCAACGCCGTTAAGGGAATTCTCCTCGGCTTTAGCAAGGATAACGTCGGGGTTACCGAGAAGCGTTATCTCCGCGATGTTCTGTTGCTTGATGATAGCGGCTGCCTGTATTATGCGCAGCTCCTCACCTTCGGCGAGAACGATATGCTTATTCGTCTTTCTCGCCCTTTCGATAATGGCGTCCATCAACCTCGACATAAATACCTCCAAAAAATGTCTTGATTTATTGCGGATTCGGTATATAATTAATTATAACCTTTAGTATATTACTACTACGGAATAAATAAATCAAGCGGTTTGAATAAATTGGACCGCAAAGAGGTCAATATGAAGATCACCGCCATCATCGCCGAATACAATCCTCTTACCAACGGACACGCGGAGCATCTGCGTTTAGCGCGCGAAGAAACGGGCGCCGACACGATATTGTGCGTAATGAGCGGAAGCTTCACGCAACGAGGCGAAGCGGCTATAGCCGATAAATATCTGCGCGCCGAACAAGCGATATACGCGGGCGCGGACATCGTCGTGGAACTTCCGACGATATACGCGATATCGCCCGCAGACAATTTCGCCTACGGCGCGATCAAGACGATCTCGGCTTTTCCCGACGTACACTATTTGAGTTTCGGCTCCGAATGCGGCGACGCGAAAATAATCAAAAAGCTCGCGGAGCTTCTTGCGGAAGAACCCGAGGAATTCAGCGGATATCTGCGCAAATATCTCAAAGAAGGCAATTCGTTCCCGAAAGCGCGCTCGCTCGCGCTCGCGGATTACGCGGCGGCGCACGAGGAATACGCGGACACAGTGGGCGTGCTCGATCAGCCCAACAACGCCCTCGGAGTGGCGTACGCGGTGGCGATAATCAAAGCGGGACTCGACGTCGAACTGCACACGGTGAAACGTTTGGGAAGCGGACACGATGCTCTCGATATCGACGCGCCCTATCCTTCGTCCGGCGCGGTACGCGCGGCGTTCAGGCGCGGCGAAATGTCGAAGATAGCGAAAGCGGTACCCGAAAAAGTTATGGGTATGCTGTCGGTGTGTCGTCCGCAGGGCGACGCCCTGGGCGACATGATGCTTTTCAAGATGAAAAGCGTCTCCGGCTACGATCTCGAAAACTATTACGACGTGAGCGGCGGCATACACAACAGACTGAAGATAGCGGCGGCAACGGCTACCTCGATAGACGAGCTGCTCGAAAACGCAAAGACGAAAAATTATACTATGGCACGCCTCAGGCGGATATGCCTGTACGTGCTTTTCGACATCAAAAAGGAGGATTACGCCGCCTGCGTGGAAGCTCCGCCCTACGTACAGATACTCGCTTTGCGCGCCACACGCAAAGACATATTGTCTTTATTGTCGATAGGTTGCAGGAACATTCTTACCCGCTACTCCGACATAAACCGCGCCGACAAAAGACTGCGCTATATGGTCAAGCTCGATTTCAGCGCGCAAGGCACGCTGGAGATCATCAACAAAAGCAATTACTATAACAAGAAAATGTTGCTCGTGTGAAACCTTGAGCATTACGTTTTCAAGCTTGCCGCAGGTATCCCCTGCGGCTTTTATTACGTACCGCTTAAAGAAAGATCAACGCGCATACGGCGGCAAGCGCGAAAGCCAAAATACCCTGGGATACTTTTACCGTGAGGTAATAGCCTAAAGGCACGCCCGCGGTATTCAAGAAGGTCATCGACTGAAGCGTGACGGAGAGACCGCCGAACGAAACCAGTAACGACACGAGCGGGACAGCTGCTCGCAGAGATACTCCCGAATTCGCTATGACGTAAACGCCTTTGGTAACTTCGACGAGTCCCGAGGCGAAGCCTTCTCCGAGCCCCTCCGCCACGCCGAGCGCTTCGAAGGCACGCCCGGCTATCGGGATAACGCCGCTTTCTCCGAGCGCGACTATGACCATATTGAATACTATGATACAGGCGCCGACGCGCAGTATGGCGGCTACGGAGGATTCGAGAATACCGTTGAAAACTTTTCCGTCGAGTCCCGTCACCCTCGGTATGCAAAGGCGCGTTTCGCGCGGTTTCCTTACCGCGCGGAAAACTATCCCGTTAAGTATCGCCGAAGCAAAATGCGTGAGCAGAATAATGACACCGCTTTTGTAATCGCCGAGCATTTTCACGCCTATCGTGCCGAGCACGAAAAGCGGTCCCGTTGTCGAAGCGAACGCAGTGACGGCGCGTGCGTCGTATTCGTCGATTATCCCGTCTTTATAAAAATCGGCTACCAGTTTCGCGCCTACGGGATACCCGGACAGCATACTCATGGCGAGTATATACCCGCCCGAAGGCGGCGCGCCGAAAAGGCGCGAAGCGGGTTTCGCAAACGCTCTCGACAGTAAGTTTCCCGCGCCAAGCGCGGTAAGAAGCCCCGTCAGCACGAAGAACGGAAAGAGCCCCGGAAACACCGAAACGGCGAAGATCTCCAGTCCCTCGCTCACGGCGTCGAGATATGTTTCGGGACGCGCCGCAAGCAATACGAGCATCGCGCACACCGCCGCCGACAAAAAAAATCTACCGTACTTTTTCACGGTAGATTATATTTGAGACGAGTTTTCCTTATGAGCCGATCAGCCCTCTTTTCTTAAACCGCTCTGGGCGCTGTGAATCATATCGAGACCTTTATTGAGCGCCGCTTCGCTCTCCGCAAGCAATCTCGAAATGTCGCGCATGACGTCGGCGCGCACGCGCTTGGCGAAATCGGTCGCCTGCGCGCGTATCGCTTCCGCTTCCTTCTCCGCCTGCTGGATTATGTTGTGATTGGCGAGTATCTCGTCGGCGCGCTTCTGCGCCTGTTCGACGATATTGCGGGCGCGCATCGATTCTTCCTGCTGACGCTTCTCGCTGTTGCGCACTATCGCTTTGGCTTCGCGCATTATGTCGGGTACCGCCGCGCGTATCCTGTCCACGAGCGAATATATCACGTCGCCGTTCACGGTAACGCCCGAACCGAATAATGCGCGTTTGCCGTTACTGACCTCTTCTTCGATCTGTACCAATAAATCTTCGATGTCTTCCATATTACTTTCTCCCGAAACCGTCGTTGAGTATATCGCACGCCTCCGCGTCGACAAGACCGTCGACGGGAAGCCCCTCTTTCAGTCTCGCGCGCACCGCAGTCGAACTTATGTCGGCGTCGCGTGCGGGTATCAACAGCGTCTTTATTCCTCCGTGAGTAAAATTCCACTCCGCCATCTCCCGCTCGTATGCGAGATCCTCGGCGTTGCGTACTCCTCTTACGATATATTCTATATCATTTTTCTTACAATAGTCAATAGCCAACCCTTCGTAATACTCGACAACTATTTTGCGACGGTACTTCCTCACGCATTGAGTGATGAGTTTAACGCGCTTTTCCGGAGAAAGCGAAGTAACCTTCTCCGGATTTACAAGTACCGCGATATACACTACGTCGAACTCTTTGAGCGCGCATTCCAGAAGGTACTCGTGACCTAAAGTAAAGGGATCGAAAGTACCCGTAAGACAGCACGCCGAAGCCTTCTCCACAAGCTCTACGGTGGAACTGCCGTAGTCGCGTGAATCGGTGATACGGTAGCCTTTGGGCACGGCGGGAGGCTTGCCTTCTCGCGCGCGTTCCACGACTATCACGCCGCCTTCCGCAAGTATGCCGCGAGAGGCGATAAGCTCTATCGCCGCGGAATCGGCGCCGGTATTGTAGGGCGGATCGAGGAAAATGACGTCGAACCTGCGCCCTTCGCGCTTGAGCTTATCGACGGTAGCGGTGAAATCGCTTCTGATAAGCAGATATTCGGCGTCCGTCTTGGCGAGATTGGCGCGCGCTGTCTCCACGGAGTCGGTCGCTCTGTCCGCGAATACCGCGAATTCGGCGCCGCGAGAAAGCGCTTCTATGCCGAGCGCTCCGCTTCCGCAAAAAAGATCGAGCACCGTCGCCCCTTCCAGTCTGTCGCGGATGAGATTGAACATACTCTCCTTCACCCTGTCCGTGGTTGGACGCACGCTCATATCCTTCAGCGTGTCGAGCTTTATTCCTCTGTATTTACCTGCGATAACTCTCATCTCGTTTCAATATACCCTCTTCGGTAACTATTACGTCCATCGCGACGTCGTTAGGATCGCGCGGGATCTCCTTGAATTTTCGCGAAGCGTAACACACTCCTATCTTGACGATATCCTTACCCGCAAGATATCTGTCGTAATAGCCTTTGCCGTGCCCGAGACGGGTGAACGAACCGTCGAAGGCGACCATAGGCACCACGGCGACGTCGGGGACGACGTCAGACTCGGTATCGCCCTGCGGCTCCCTTATACCGAAGCTTCCCCTCTTTACGGGATCGCCCGGAGCAAAAGCGCTTATGACGAATTCCTCGCCGCGCACTACGGGAACGAATATGTTTTTCCCTTGAGCGTACAGCTTTGCGATAAGCTCGTCGGTGTCGGGTTCGTTGGGCAGAGATAAAAACAATAACACGTTACGGGCTTCCTTTATTTCCCGTAAGGATACCGTAAAGTCGGTTATCGCGCGAGAATACTTTTCGCGCACTTCATTCGGCAAACGCTCCGAAAGCTTTGCTGTTTTTCTCAGAAGTTCTTTATCCATCGTCCTCGACGCACCGCGTCAGCCCCGCAGCAAGCGGATATTAATCTATATAGCGTCTTCTCGCTCTCCCCTTCACCGAGGTCATGACCTCGTAGACGGTAGCTTTCGCCGCCCTGCGGTAGCTGTCTATCGTGCGAGGATCTATGAGCGTTACTTCGTCCCCTCTTTGCGCATGCGTATCGCCGAGTTCTATAAGGAACATATCCATACAGACCTTGCCGACTATACGCCGTTTGACGCCGTTCACGATGACTTCGGCGCCGCTGTAAGCGCGCATTATGCCGTCGTAATAGCCTCCGAACACGGTGGCTACGACGGTATCCTCTTTCGCCACGAAGGCGCCGTCGTATCCCGCGCAATCCCCGCGCTTCACGCGGTGGACGTCCATTATCGCGCTTCTCACGCTCATCGCGTTCTCGTAAGCGAGCCTACCCGCTCTCACGCCGTCGTATACGGCGCCTTCGAGTATCCCGTCGGAAGCCGCGCAATGGCGGATAATATCGGGATATTTCGCCTTGAGCGGAGCGGTTATTTCTTCAAAACGCGCGCTCTGCGCGGGAATGCTCGCCGCGGAACGGAAATGCGTGCATACCGAACGCGGACGGATACCCTTTTTTGCGAGCAGTTTACACAGTTCTTCGCATTCTTCCGCGGAAGAAAAGCCCAGTCTGTGCATTCCGGAATCGACCTTGACGTCCGCTTCTCTGACGCCCGCGCCGAGAGAGGCGAGCGTATCGAGATCGTATATCACCGGGGTAAGAGAATATTCCTCGGTAAGACGCGCGTCGCGCGGGGTATAAGTGAATACCGACACCGGCTTCGATATGCCCGCGGTGCGAAGGCGCGCCCCTTCTTCGGCGGTAGCTACGCCGAACCTGTCGACGTAACTCTCCGTGTAGCCCGCTACCCTCTCCAATCCGTGATTGTATGCGTCGGCTTTCACCATGAAAGTGAGCTCGACGCCACCCGTCAGCCGTCGTATCCTCTCAATGTTCTTGCGTATCTCGGCTAAATAGGTATATACGATCAGATTGATATTTACCCCGCTTCGTTATAGGATATTTTCCTCTATGAGATTTATTCCGTTGTCGGCGAGAATTTTTTTGGTGGCTTCGTTGTCGTCCACTTTAAGGAGTATGACCGCTTTCTCCGCTCCCGCGCGCGCGAACGAATATAAATAAGCGATATTGATGTTGTGTTTGTCGAGGATATCGAGTACTTTGTGCATTTCGCCGGGACGGTCTTCCACTTTGAAACCGATAAGGTCCGTGGACGCCGTGTTGAAACCGTTGGCGCGCAATACTTCGATGGCTTTCGCGTTGTCGTCGGTTATGGCGCGAAGGATACCGTATTCCATCGTGTCCGCTATGGACATCGCCTGGATATTGATGTTCGCTTCCTTCAGCACTCTGGAGAATTCGCAAATTCTGCCGTTACGGTTCTCGAGAAAAACTGCGATCTGATTGACCAACATAGTGTTTACCTCCTTTTATTAAATCTTACGCTTGTCGGTGACGAATACCGCTTTGCCTTCGCTTCTCGGTACCGTTCCGCAGGATACGAGTTTGATCTTCGCGGAAACGCCGATAGCCGAAGCTATTTCCGCGGAAAGTTTCTTCTGCAGGGTTTCAATCTCCTGCACCTCGTCGAATGCGATGCTTCTGTCGAGCTCCACTTCGATCTCCATGGTATCGAGGTTGTTGATACGGTCGATGGTGATATGATAATGCGGACTTACGCGCTTGTCTTTGATGAGCACGCTCTCGATCTGGGACGGGAACACGTTGACGCCGCGTATGATGAGCATATCGTCGCTGCGCCCCGTTATCTTCGCGAGCCTTACGCTCGTCCTGCCGCACTTGCAAGGCTCGTAAATGATGGCGCAAAGATCGCGCGTGCGGTAACGGATGAGAGGCATACCCTCTTTGTCGAGCGTGGTGAAAACGAGTTCGCCGCGCGCGCCCTTCTCTACGGGTTCGAGAGTTTCGGGATCGATTATTTCGGGATAGAAGAAGTCGTCCTGAACGTGAGGTCCCGCCTGATATTCGCATTCGCACGCCACTCCGGGACCGGAAATCTCACTCAATCCGTAAATATCGTACGCCTTGAGCCCCAGACCTTCTTCGATTTTCACGCGCATTTCTTCAGACCACGGTTCCGCTCCGAAAAAGCCGCGTTTAAGTTTCAGTTCGCTCGTGGGGATACCCTCTTTCTTGAATTCGTCGGCAAGGTAAACGGCATAGGACGGCGTGCAACAAATGGTATCGGCGCCGAAATCCTTGATGAGCGTGAGCTGGCGGTTGGTGTTGCCTGCGGAAGCGGGAACCACAGTTGCTCCGAGCAGAGTTCCGCCGTCGTGCGCTCCGAGCCCTCCCGTAAACAGTCCGTATCCGTACGCCACGTGGATAACGCTCTCACGGCTGACGCCGCAGCTTACGAAACCGCGCGCAACCGCTTCCGCCCAATCGTCGAGGTCATGCTGGGTGCAACCCGCAACGGTAAGCTTGCCCGTGGTGCCGCTCGAAGCGTGCAGACGCACTATGTCTTTCAAAGGAGAAGCAAACATTCCGAAAGGATAATTGTTGCGAAGATCGCTTTTCGTCGTGAACGGAAGCTTCGTAATGTCGTCGATCGACCTGATGTCCTCAGGCTTGAGTCCGACAGCGTCCATTTTCGCCCTGTAAGTGGGCACGTTGTCGTATACCCTCTTGACCACTTTGACGAGGCGTTCGCTCTGGAGCGCTTTTTTCTCCTCGGCGCTCATCCTTTCTACTTTCTCATTGTAATATGCAGTCATTTTATTTTCTCCTTATTTTCCGACGCTTTTATATCCTGCTTCGAGAGCTTTCTCGTTCACCGCGAGAAGTTTGGCGGGAACGGAACGGCGCACCGCTTCGAGCGCGACCTCGTATTTCACGCCCTCTATCGCGCAGAGCGCGCCTATCATAACCACGTTCACCGCTTTCGTGTTGCCCGCTTCTTCCGCGAGCGCGAGCCCTTCCACGATAACGGTATCCTTACCCGCTTCGGCGAGCTTTACGTATATCCCTTCGGGATACTCCACCGCTCCGGTTATCACGGGCATCGGCATTATCTGCTGATCGTTGACGAGTATTTTGCCGCCTTCTTTAAGATAATATGCCCAACGCAAAGCTTCGAGCTGTTCGAACGCCAATATGTAATCGGCTTCGCCGGGCGTCACGAGCGGCGCCGCTATGTCGCAGCCTATCCTGACGTGCGTTACGACGGAACCGCCGCGCTGGCTCATTCCGTGTACTTCGCTCAGTTTGCAATCCTTACCTTCTATCGAGGCTATGGCTCCGAGCACTCTGCTCGCGAGCAACGTGCCCTGTCCGCCTACTCCGACTATAAGTACGTTTATCATTTCACACCCTCCTCGATCGCCGAAAATTTACAAAGCTGCGTGCACACTCCGCACGCCACGCAAAGTTCCTTGTTGATACGGACTTTGCCGCCGATATTCTCTATCGCGGGGCAACCTATTCTGAGGCACGCCTTACAGTTGCGGCATTTGTCGCCGTTCACTTTGAAGGCGGGCGGATATTTCTTCGTGAGCAGAGCGCACGGACGTCTTGCGATTATCACGCTCACGCCTTCGCGCGCGGTCTCCTCTTTGACCGCTTTCTCCACAGCCGCGAGATCGTATGCGTCCACGACCACTACGGAATCGACGCCGATCGCTTTCATGAGCGCTTCGAGATCGAGCTTGTTGGTGGGCTCGCCCTTGATGGTCTTGCCTGTAGCGGGGTTATCCTGATGTCCGGTCATGCCCGTTATCGAGTTGTCGAGGATTATCGTAGTGGAAGTTCCCCTGTTATATACCGCGTTGATGACGTTGGTTATACCGCTGTGGATAAACGTGCTGTCCCCGATAACGGCGACCATTTTCCTTTTCAGAGGCGATTCCGCTTTGTCGAAGCCGTGCGCCATACCTATGCTCGCGCCCATACATACGCACATATCGAGAGCGCTGAGCGGCGGTTGCGCGCCGAGAGTGTAGCAACCGATATCGCCGCTGACGGTCACGCCGAGCTTTTTAAGGATATAGAAAACGCCGCGGTGCGGGCACCCCGCGCACATCACGGGAGGACGGGCGGGCACTTCCGCAACGGGAGCGGGTGTTTTTACGCCGTAAAGCTTTTCTCTTATGCTCGCGGAAGAAAATTCTCCCTGCTTACCGAATATCTCTTTGCCGTGGCACTTTACGCCGTGAGCCTTGAGCTGATTCTCGATGAAAGGTTCGAGTTCCTCGACGATAAGGAGTTCTTCGACCTGCGAAGCGAATTCGCGGATGGCTTCGATAGCGAGCGGATAAACGATACCCGCTTTGAATATCGACGCGTCGGTAGCCTCTTTCACGTATTGATACACAGCGCCCGCGCAAACGATACCGAGCTTCTTGCTACGCCATTCGATACGGTTCAATTCCGATTTATTGACGTCTGCGGCAAGCTTGTCCTCGCGTGCTTCGACCGCGAGGTGCCTTTTGCGCGCCATAGCGGGCATCATGACGTATTTGGCGATATCCTTCGTAAAATATTTGGGGTTGCGTTCGACTCTGTCTTCGAGCTCCACGAAACTCTGGCTGTGCGCCACGCGCGTAGTAAGCCTCAGCATGACCGGCGTGTCGTATTCTTCGGAAAGTGCGAAAGCCTTCTTCGTGAATTCCTTGGCTTCGGCGCTGTCGGCGGGTTCGAGCATGGGAACGTGCGCGCTCCTGGCGTAAAATCTGCTGTCCTGCTCGTTCTGCGAGCTGTGCATCGCGGGATCGTCCGCTACGACGAGTACCATTCCGCCGTTCACGCCGGTGTATGCCGCGGTGAACAGAGGATCCGCCGCCACGTTCACGCCGACGTGTTTCATACAGCACATCGAGCGCACGCCGGCTATCGACGCGCCCACGGCTACTTCCGTGGCTACTTTTTCGTTGGGCGCCCACTCCGAATATATCTCCGGATACTTCGCTACGAATTCGGTTATCTCCGTCGAAGGCGTCCCCGGATACGAGGATACCACTTTGACTCCCGCTTCGTACGCTCCGCGCGCCACCGCTTCGTTGGTAAGCATCAGTTTATTCATATTAACTCCTGTTAAATAGATTTTTGTTGGTTTCAGTCGTGAAGATCTCTTACGTCGGTTACCCGTTTGGATTTCCCTTCGAAACGCTTCAGAGAAAGCGGCTCGCAAAGTTTGACTATAGCGTCTATCTGAAGTACCGTGCGCAGATTGTGTTTGATCTTGTCGCGTAAAGCGTTGAGCTTGGCGTAATCGGTAAGAAGCGTTGCGTCGGCTACCTCCACTTTGACTTCGAGCTTGTCCATATAACCTTCGCGGTAAACGTAAATCTCGTACTGACCGCCCACTTCGGGCATGTTCATCAATACCCCTTCTATCTGCGACGGGAATACGTTGACGCCGCGGATTATGAGCATATCGTCCGTTCTGCCGCGAAGTTTAGCCATTCTCACCGTAGTCCTGCCGCATTTGCAGGGGCTGTGGTCGAACGCCGTAATGTCCTTGGTACGGTAACGTATGACCGGCATACCCTCTTTCGTGAGCGAAGTGAGCACCAGTTCGCCGTATTGACCGTCGGGTACCGGCTCGAACGTTTCGGGATCGAGAAGTTCGGGATAGAAATGGTCTTCGTTGATGTGCATACCGCATTTTTCGGTACATTCACCGCTGACTCCGGGACCGATGAGCTCGGAAAGCCCGTAGTTGTCGTTGGTGAAAATATGCAGTTTATTGGCTATTTCGCGGTGCATTTCCTCGGTGGAAGCCTCGGAGCCGAAAAGTCCTATACGCAATTTGAAGTCTTCGGGTTTATAGCCGAGTTTTTCCATCATCTCGCCGATGTACAGCGCGTACGAAGGCGTGCATACGAGCACGGTGGCTTCGAGGTCTTTGAGCAACATCACCTGTCTCTCCGTATTGCCGGAGCTCGCGGGAATGATCGCCGCGCCGAGCTTCTCGCACCCCTGGTGCATACCGAGAGCTCCCGTGAAAAGCCCGTATCCGAACGAAACCTGCACTATATCGTCGCCGTTCACGCCCGCCGCCGCCGCAAGACGCGCGCAACAATCCGACCATATCTCCATATCCTTGTCGGTATAGCAGACCACGGTGGGCTTGCCGCTCGTACCGCTCGAAGCGTGTATCCTCTTGAGTTTCGTCTTCGGTACGGCGAGCAGTCCGTAAGGATAATTGTCTCTCAGATCGCTTTTGACGGTAAAAGGAAGTTTCCTTATATCGTCCAAAGTGACGATGTCGTCGGGACTCACGCCCGCTTCGTCGTACTTTTTCTTGTAAAAAGGTACGTTGTCGTAAGCGTATCTGACGATCTTTTTAAGCCTTTCCAGTTGCAACGCACGCATCGCGTCCGTCGACATACATTCGTGTGCGGGATCGAATATCATAGTTTCTCTGTTTCTCCTTTATTCCTCGCGCCGCTTGCCTTCAGCTTCGGGAACGGCGCGCGACCTTATGATTCGTAGGTTATTTGTTGTTGCGGTTGTAGTTGATGAGGCAGCCGGCTTTGATGATCTCCTTCTCCTGGGGAGTGAGAGCGTCCACGGTGAGAGTTATCTCCGCGGTTTCCTTTCCTCTTATACGGATCGCTTTGATACTGCCTTCCTCTATCGCCGCGTAAGCGTCGCTCACGTAAACGATATCGTCCACTTCGAAATCGGACGCCTTGCCCGCGTAGCGGAAAGGTATCATACCCCAGTTGATGAGGTTACTGCGGTAACGCTTGGTGGCGTATTCACCCGCGATATTCGCAACGCCGCCCAGCACTCTCTGGCAGGAAGCGGCTTGCTCGCGCGCGCTGCCGTCGCCGGGTTTGTTGGCGAATATCACGCTTCCGAGTTCGAGCTCGTCAGCTTTCGCGCCGGCTATCTCCGCGGCATATTCGTAACCTTCGGGTATCTCTCCCTTTTCCAGTTTCAGTTCGTCACGATAAACGGCTTTTGCCCTCGCGACGTACTCCGGAACCTTACGCGAAAGCGCGAATTCCGCAAGTCTCAAAGGATTACTGCGGTAAGAAGAGGTCTCGCCCGAAGGAATGAGCTCGTCCGTGGTGGTTACGGGATCGTCTATAACGGCGCATACGCGCATAAGAAGTTTTTTCTTGAGCGCTATCATTGCGGGAATGTCCGCGATATTGGGTCCGTAGACGAGTTCGGCGCTCGCGTCGGGCTTACCGAAACCGTTGTAAACGCGGCTGGCGTACACTTTCGCGTCGAAATCGGCTTCGGGAATGTTATTGTCGTAATCGACGTCGAATGCGGAAGTGAGTATGCCGCCGTTAGCCGCCGTAGCCGCTATACTGCGCGCGTCCATAAGAGCCACGGACGCGATCTGCTTCTCGTTGGGTTTGGAGCCCTCTCTGTTCTCGAAGTTGCGGGTGGTATGCCTTATCGAGAAACCGTTGTTCGCGGGAACGTCGCCCGCGCCGAAACAGGGTCCGCAGAAAGAGGTCTTTACTATCGCGCCCGCTTCGGTGAGATCGGCGAGCACGCCCTTCCTCGAAAGGTCGAGATATATGGGCTGGGAACCGCAGTATACGCTCATATTGAGTTCGGCTCCGATGGCTTTGCCTTTAAGGATACGGGAAGCTTCGTAAATATTGTCGTAAGTGCCGCCCGCGCAACCTGCTATTACCGCCTGATCGACGCGGATCTTGCCGCCCGCGGTTATCTTGTCGGTCAGAGTGAATTTGTCGTTCTTGAGAAGTTCGCGCCCTTTAAGTTCGCATTCGTGCAGTATTTCGTAGGGATCGGCGAGAAGCTCGCGCAAAGTATACACGTTGCTCGGATGGAAGGGAAGCGCTATCATCGGCTCAACTTTCGCAAGGTCTATCTCGATGAGCCCGTCGTAATATGCGCCTTCGTCGGGCTTGAGTTCCTTATAATCGGAAGCTCTGCCGCGCGCGGCAAGGTATTTTTCCACTTCTCCGTCGGTCGTCCACACGCTCGAAAGGCAGGTGGTCTCCGTGGTCATCACGTCGATACCGTTACGGAATTCTATCGGAAGGTTCTTAACGCCGTCTCCCACGAATTCGAGCACTTTGTTCTTGACGAAGCCTTTGGCGAATACCGCTCCGATAAGGCAAAGCGCCACGTCCTGAGGACCTACGCCCTTACGGGGCGCGCCTTTGAGGTTCACGGCGATCACGTCGGGATAGGTCACGTCGTACGTCTTACCGATGATCTGCTTGACGAGTTCGGGACCGCCCTCGCCCACCGCCATTGTTCCCAGCGCGCCGTAACGGGTATGCGAGTCGGAGCCGAGTATCATCTTGCCCGCTCCCGCGAAATTCTCGCGCATATAGGTATGTATAACGGCGTAATGCGGCGGTACGTAGATGCCGCCGTATTTTTTAGCTGCGGAAAGACCGTAGACGTGGTCGTCCTCGTTGATCGTGCCGCCCACCGCGCAAAGGCTGTTGTGGCAGTTGGTCAGAACGTAAGGAACGGGGAATTTGTCGAGCCCTATCGCTTTCGCGGTCTGAATGATGCCGACGTAGGTGATGTCGTGCGACGCTATTGCGTCGAATTTGATATGAAGGGTCTCGCCTTTTGCCGCTTTTCCGCCGTTGTGCGCGGCGAGGATCTTATACGCCATGGTGCCGGTATAGCCTTCGTTCGAAGAAGCTTCCGCGAATTTGCCCGCGACGTACTTATAGCCTTTTCCGTAAAGTTTTATCATTGCGTACTCCGAAAAAATTTTATAGTTATTGTTATAATACTACTTAATTATTTTTTAAGCAAGCGTATTGCGCGCGCGTATAGAAAAAAGACGCCCGAAAGCGTCTTTTTCAAGTCAGGTATTCAAAATAAAATCATTCCGCTTTGTCCGCGTCCTCGCAGGAAACGGAGCCGCTTTCCGCGTCCTCTGCGGCGTCCGTTGCGGCGTCAGCGTTCTTTTTCGCCTTCATTCTTTTGATAACGGTAGCCACCGAAAGGATGCTTTCGTCCAGCTCGGGCACGAGACATTGAATGACTATCTCCTCTATGCCGGCGAGAATTCCGAGCGCGCATATCGAATATACCACTTCCTGAACGCAACCGTATTTCGCGGTAAGCGTGTAGAAGAAGGGATACAGATACAATATTATCATCGCTATCTTATTGCCCGCGGTATGCAGCATCGCGAACTTCCTGAAGCGGCACAACGTGATGACCGCGCCTATTATACGCACCGCGAATACCGCAAGTATCGCCCCGAGAAGTCCGGGATAAAGGGGCTCCATGTTGCTGAACACCACGTGACAACCGGTCCACGTAAGGAGGGTGTCGCCTATCGTGTCGAGAGTACCGCCGAGACGGCTTTCGATACGGAGGGCGCGGGCTATGACTCCGTCGAAAAGATCGCTTATGCCGCAGAAGGCATATACTACGTAAAACGCCGTTTCGTACGGCGGTATGAACATGATGGCGACCGCTATGGCTATGCGCATGGCGGAGAGTATGTTGGGGATCTGTTTTACAAATGGGTTTTTAACCGTTCTGTTTTTTTTCATACGCCGATAATACCACATAAAAAGGTATTTGGCAAGCGAGCGAAGTAACATAAAAAGTATGCCCTTCATAACTTGTAGTGTAAGGCGAGCGCGGAGGCGCGGACCTTATAATCTTGAAGGAGGTAGTCACTATGAACGGTTTTAATTTCGGAGGCGGTTGCGGCTGCGGCTGCGATTGCGTCAGCTGGATTATCATCATACTTCTGCTCTGCGGTTGCTGCGGTAACGGCGGCGGATGCGGATGCTGCGAGATAATCATCATCATCCTTCTGCTCTGCTGCTGCGGTTGCGGCAACGGGTGCGGTTGCGGCGTGAAGCGCGACGAATACGACTGCAAATAATACATATTAAGTTAATATCGCGCGCAAAAAAGCGCGCCGCGGACAAACTCCGCGGCGCGTTTTGCGTATACGGAAGGCTCAGCTTTTTTTACCTTTCATTCTTTCTCTGAGTTCGCGTTCCTGTTCTTCGGTGACCTCAACGAAATCTTTCGGGAGCTCGTTCTCCGGATAAAGCACATAATATGCCGGAGCTTCCGGATGGTCAATAACGAGCGCCGAGGGCTTCAGGCGACATACCGACATAAACATCACCGCGTCGCCGCCCGCACCCGAAAAGAGCGCCGCGAAAAGTATGACGTACGGGAAATTAAGGAATACCGTCGCAAGCGCGAGCGGTATGAGTCCGGTAACTATGCCGGGAAGGACAAGAACGAAGGCGTACTTACGCGCCGCGAGCGGCGTATCCGTAGTGCAATACAGCATGAATTGCTTGGGAATGACGCCGAAGCGCACCGAAGAAGGCTTGGCTCCGCAAATCATCATGGCGAGGGCGTGCAACCCTTCGTGCGCGGCGAGCAGCAGGATATACCCCGCAATAAGAATGAGAACGTCCCACCATTCGACGTGCCACAACCTTTCCGTGAATACGGTGAAACGCAGCGTCTCCGCTATCGCGTAAGGCACCGCGAACATAACTATTGCCGTTATATTGATTTTTTTAAGGTCGAAAGTTATGAGTTGCTTTTTCATGATAATTTCCTATTTGGTCAAGGAAATTATAACATCGGCAAAACGTATATGCAACGGGTGAGGAAGCATATTCTTGTTTTTGGTATGCCCTATTATCCACCTGCGGCGGGCAAACCTGATCTGGAAGAATATGCCCCTCAGTATCTCGTCGGCAGCCATGGCTACCCAAAGGCCGACGAGTCCGTAGCCCGCTTCCACGGCGATAATATATCCGAGGAATACTTCAACGGTCCACTCCATCGCCATCGTGATACCTACGGGAATGTAAATATCGTTGACCGTGGCAAGACAGCGCGTCATGACTATATTGACCGAACGCCCTATCTCCAGGAATATTTCTATGAACATTATCTGCTTACAGAGCGCGAGCACTTCGGGATCCGTGTCGAGCAATCCCACCACGAAGTCGCTCGTAGCCCACAGAATCACCGTGAGCGAAACGGAAATGGCAATACAAATGAGCGTGGTACGATTGACGCGCGAGCTAACGCCGTCGTAGTCGCCCGCGCCCACCATATAACCTATGTTGATCTGCGTGGACTGCGCTATCGCCGTGGAATAGAGGTAAGCCACGTTCGCCAGCATACTGCAATAAACTTTTGCGGTTATGACGGCGGTACCGAAAAGATTGACGAAGCTCAATATGACGATCTGCGAAATATTGTACGACGTACTTTCGCCGCCCGTGGGAAGCGCTATCTTGATTATTTCTTTGAAAGATTCCTTCGGAAAATGCTTTAAGTCGGCGAGCTTTATTCTGACGGGCACTTTTTTGCGCAGATAGACGAGCGTCACGATAAGCCCTATCGCCTTACTTATATCGGTGGATATGGCGGCGCCAACTATGCCGAGCCTCGGGAATATCCAGATACCGTTGATAAGCAACCAGTTGCCCAGGATATTGCAAAGGTTCATTATGACCGCGCAGATAAGTATTTCTTTGACTTTCGAGTGACTGCGCAACACGGCTACGGCGGCTATCTGCACCGCCTGTATCACCAGTCCCGCTCCCACTATCACGGTGTAAGCCGAGGCTTCCGCGATGATCTCCTCGGGTGCGTTGAGCGCTCTGAGCAAAGGCTCCGCCGCGAACGTCAGAACGAGCGTGAAAAGCAGTCCGAACGCGATAACGAGTCCGAAAGTCACTATTACGGCATCCTTAACTTTACGTTCGTCGTTTGCGCCGATATATCTCGTAATGGCTACCATACCGCCCGCTGCGCTCAGCGTAAGTATGACTATGACGAGATTTATTATCGTGTTCGCGTTGCCTATAGCCGCAACGGACGACGAAAAGCCGGACAACATTATCTGGTCGATATTGCCCACGAGCAGTTGCAAAAAAAGCTCCAGGAATATCGGCAAAGACATCATGAAAATTCTTTTGTTGGTTACGTTTACGGTTCTCATAATCCCTGTTGGTTTTTTCTGTTTATACGAGGTTATTTTTTCTTCGCGTAAGTTATACTACCGCGCAAATTAAAACGTATAGGTTTGAAACAACTTACCCTGTGTAAATAAATAGTAAACCGAAATGTCTTTTCGAAGCACGAAAAAACCGCCCCGCGGTAATGCCGCGGGGCGGTTAGAAATGTTGCAATTTTTTGTTTCCCCTCTACTTCGCGTACTCCACTTTGCGGACTTCGCGAATGACGTTGACCTTGATCTGTCCGGGGTATTCCAATTCGTTTTCCAGCTTCTTGGCGATGTCTTTTGCCAAAAATTCTGTCTGTGCGTCGTCTACCTGTTCGGGCTTCACGATAACTCTTATCTCTCTGCCCGCCTGTATGGCGAATGATTGCTCCACTCCTGCGAACGAGTTTGCCAGACTTTCCAATTTTTCCAGTCGCTTGACGTAGAATTCGAGCGACTCCCTTCTTGCTCCGGGACGCGCGCCGCTTATGGCGTCCGCCGCCTGTACGAGCACCGCTTCGACCGATTGCGCCTCGACGTCGCCGTGGTGCGCCGCTATACAATGGATGACCCTCTCGGACTCCTTGTATTTACGCGCGAGCTCCACGCCTATCTGTACGTGAGTGCCCTCGTATTCGTGGTCTATCGATTTACCGAGATCGTGCAGTAATCCCGCACGCTTACACAGCTTCTCGTCGGCTCCGAGCTCCGCCGCGAGCAGTCCCGCGATATAGCTTACTTCGAGCGAATGCTTGAGTACGTTCTGTCCGTAACTGGTACGGAATTTCATCCTGCCGAGCAGTTTGACGAGCTCCGGATGTATCCCGTACACGCCCGCGTCGAAGACCGCGCTTTCGCCGGCTTCCTTGATGGTGGCGTCCATATCGCGCCTCACGCGGTCGGCAACTTCCTCTATCCTGCCGGGATGTATCCTTCCGTCGGCTATCAGCTTCTGCAGAGTAAGTCTCGCTATCTCCCTGCGTACGGGATCGAACGCCGTAAGCGTCACCACGTCGGGAGTGTCGTCGATGATGATGTCGACTCCGGTCGCGCTCTCCAGGGCTTTGATGTTCCTGCCCACTCTGCCGATGATCCTTCCCTTCATGTCTTCGTTGGGAAGTTCTACCGTCGATATCGTCGCTTCCGACGCCTGATCCACGGCACAACGCTGGATGGCGAGAGCTATGATGTTCTTCGCCTTGCGCTCGCCTTCGTCCTTGGCTTCTTTCTCTATCGCCTTGACTATCTGTACGGCGTCGCGTTTCGCTTCGTCCTCCATCTGACGGATTATGAGGTCTTTGGCTTCCTCGCGAGTCATCTCGCTCACTTTTTCGAGTTCCTGCAGCATCCTTTCGCTGTGATTCTGCATCTCTTCCTCGATCTCTTTGAGCTTGAGTTCCTTGCTCTCCAGCTCTTTGCGGATACGCTCCACGTTCTCCAGTTTCTTGTCGAGCGCGTCCTCCTTCTTGTTGATGGAATCTTCCTTCTGGTTAAGGCGTGATTCCTGCCTTTGCATTTCGGATCGTCTGTCTTTCGATTCTTTCTCGAACTCGTTGCGCAGTCTGATCTGCTCTTCTTTTGCCTCGAGCAATGCGTCTTTCCGTAAGGTCTTCGCTTCCAGCTTCGCCTCCTCGATGACTCTTGCAAACTCGGTCTCCGCGTCGGTCTGCTTCTTCTTCAACACCGCTCTGTATACGAAATACCCTGCCGCGGCGCCCGCTATCAGTGCGGGAAAGAGCGTTATCACGACGACTACCCAAGTGTCGATGGCAGAAAGCATTAAATGACTGCCTAACATTTTAACCTCCTATTTAATTTTGAAATTTCGCGTGTATATATGCGGTCGTTCGCTACCGAATATTCACCAAATGCTATTATATATTAAGTTTAAGTAATTGTCAATATTTTAATTACCCGTCTGCGCGTTCTTTACGGAACACCTTACTCAAAAGGTTTCCCTTAAACGGCTCTCCAGGATACCGGCGACGTCGGGATTTTGGCGAAGATATTCTATCGCTTTTTCCCTGCCCTGTCCTATCTTCTCGCCCTCGTAGCTGAACCAGGAGCCCGATTTTATTATCATACCCGCGTTGACCGCCATGTCGAGGATGACGCCGTAAGAAGATATGCCTTCGCCGAAGATGATGTCGAATTCCGCTATCCTGAAAGGAGGAGCGAGCTTGTTCTTGACTATTTTGACTTTGGTACGGTTACCTATCACGTTGCTGCCGTCCTTCACCGTGTCCACTTTGCGCACGTCCATACGTATGCTCGCGTAGAATTTGAGAGCTTTGCCGCCCGTGGTCGTCTCGGGATTACCGAACATTACTCCTATCTTCTCGCGGAGCTGATTGATGAATATGATGCAGGTATTGGTCTTTGCTATCGCGGGATTGAGCTTGCGCATCGCCTGCGACATCAGTCGCGCCTGCATGCCCACTACGGAGTCGCCCATCTCGCCGTCTATTTCCGCCTTCGGAGTGAGCGCCGCCACCGAGTCCACAACGATAAGATCGATGCTTCCGCTCCTCGCGAGCTCCTCCGCTATCGCGAGCGCCTGCTCGCCGTCGTCGGGCTGGGATACGTATAACTGCGCGAGATCCACTCCGAGATTACCGGCGTATACGGGATCCAGAGCGTGCTCCGCGTCGATAAACGCCACTATACCGCCGAGCTTCTGCGCTTCCGCCGCCGCGTGCAACGCGAGCGTCGTCTTACCCGAGGACTCCGGTCCGTATATCTCTATTATCCTTCCGCGCGGCAGTCCCCCTATGCCGAGCGCCTGATCGAGCGCGAGACAGCCGGTAGGTATAACGTCCACTTTGACTTTGTTGGTGCCGTCCATATTCATTATCGAGCCCTTGCCGAAATTCTTTTCGATATGCGCGAGCACTTCTTCCAGAGATTTTCTCTTCTTGTCGTCCATTGCTTACTCCTTTCCTACGATTTATTTAAGTGTTTATCAATAATACAGCTGCAAATGTTTGAGCGCGTAAAACAGCGCGCAATCTTTGGCTTGCCGCCTTATCTCCTGTCTCGAACCCTTGAAGCGGTGTTCGTACACGTTGGTGTGCTCCGCGTCTGTGACCGCTATGTAAACGAGCCCCACCGGTTTATCAAAAGTGCCGCCTCCGGGTCCCGCAATACCGGTTGTGGATATCCCGATATCGACGTTTTCGTCCAGAAGCCCCGTCGCCATCTCCACCGCGGTATCGCCGCTTACGGCGGTACAGTACAGAAGCGTGTCCTCGCACACGCCGAGTTTATCCATTTTGGCGTGTTCGCTGTAAGCCACCACACCGCCGTAAAAGACTTCCGAGCAGCCCGCGACGTCCACTATAGAGGAAGCCACCATGCCGCCGGTAAGCGATTCCGCCGTAGCAAGCTTCAGACCGCGCTCGGCAAGCTCGCTCACGAGCGTTGCCGCGAGATTACGCTCGTCGTCGCCGTATATCACGTCGCTGAAGGTGTCGTAGAGCATATCGCATTCGTCCGCGCTTATGCCTTCGAACGTGACCGCCAGGTCGCAGCCTTTACCGGCGATCTCGTATTCCGACAGATACGGATGATCGTTCTGAAGACGCTCCTCCACCTCGCTCGCCGTACAACACATGCGCCAGAATTTATCCATTTTCCGCCTCCGCAACGGTTTCACCGAATAAGTTGAAACCCGTTTTGGTAATTTTCACTTTATATATCTCGCCCACGTCGAGAGGAAGACCGGAAGTGAAATACACTTTCGTATCTATCTCCGGAGCGTTTCTTTCCGTTCTGCCGTAAAACTTGTTTTTCACGTAGTCGATGCCCTCGTAGACGACTTCGACTTCCTTGCCGAGATATTCCGCGTGACGGGCTTCGACGACTGCGCACTGTATCCTTGAAAGCGCGTTCTCACGCTTTTTACGCACCTTGTACGGCACCCTCGGCGTCATCTTGTAAGCGGGCGTGCCCCGCTCTCTCGAATATGCGAAAAAGCCCGCATAATTTATCCGTCCCTCTTTGACGAAGTTTTCGAGCTCCGAAAAATCCTCGTCGGATTCTCCGGGGAAGCCCACGATGAAGGTGGAGCGTATCGCTATGTCCGCGCCGGAAGCTTCGATCCTTTTTATGAGCGCGCGCACTTCTTTCCCGTCCGTGTGACGGTTCATTCTCCCGAGCACCCCGTCGCTTACGTGCTGTAAAGGTATGTCGATATATTTGGCGATACCCTTCTCGCGCGCGATCATCTCTATCAGTCCGTCGTCCACGAGTTCGGGGTAGGCGTACATTATCCTTATCTTCCAGAAACCTATTTTGAGTAACTCTCCGAGCAACCTTTTAAGAGCGTATTCGCCGTAGAGGTCTTTACCGTAACGGGTGGTGTCCTGCGCCACGAGGATAAGCTCTTTGACGCCTTCGGCTTTCAGGCGTACCGCTTCCGCGACGAGCTCCTCTATCGGATAGGAACGGTATCTGCCGCGAATATAAGGAATGGTGCAATACGTACAGAAATTGTCGCATCCGTCCGCTATCTTGAGATAGGCGTAATGCGCGGGCGTGGTAAGCACGCGCTCGCGTTTATAGGGCGTAAAGGTTTTTTCTATATAGATCCTTTCCGCCGTGCCCGCTCGCACCGCGTCCGTTATCTCCGCTATCCTGTGATAACAGTTGATACCGACGAATGCGTCCACTTCGGGAAGCTCCGAAGCCGTTTCTTCGGCAAATCTCTCGGTAAAGCAACCGAGTACCATGAGCTTTACGTTTTCGCGCCCGGCTTTTTCGGCGGCAAGCTCGAGCACCGTGTCTATGCTCTCGCGTATCGCCGGAGTTATGAACGCGCAGGTATTGACCATCAGCACGTCGGCTTCGCCCGCGTTCTGTACGATACGGTATCCCGCCGCTTCCAGCGAAGCGAGCACGTTTTCCGTATCCACGCGGTTTTTATCGCAGCCGAGCGACACAACGCCGACAGTAGGCTTTTCCCCGTTGTTCCTGACCTTTTCCGTCATCCGTGCCGTTCCTTATCCTCTTATTTCGTTTTCTTTAAGATAAGCCGCGAAGGCTTCGAGCTCTTCGTCGGTATAGGTTATCGTGCGAAGACGCGCGATATCGAGCTTACCGCCGTAGAAAACGATCTCGTCCTCGCCGAGCTTGTCCGCGCCTTTGTATGCTCCGCCTTTCGCGCTGACGGCAAAGTGCACTTTCGTGGCGAAAGCCGTTTCTTCCACGGAAGCTTTCGGCGGAGCCGCGTAAACGACGTAAACGCCCGCCGCCGCGCCGATATAGGCTATAAAAGTAAGTGTCTCTATAAATTCGTCCGCGTCTTCGTCGTTATCGGACACCACGAGAAAATATTTACTCATCGATTCCGATCCGCGCGAATTGTAGTCGTCGACGGTCAACGCGCCGGCACGGCGTAAGACGTCCATACGCTTGTACATTTCGTCGCTTGCGGCGTTCACGAGCTCCGCAACGGATTTTTCGTCCGCGCAGGCGCGATAATCCTTGACTATGCTCACTTTTCCGAAGACTCCGAGAGAATTCACGCTTCCCGCGCGCTCCGCTATCGCGACTTCGGCTTCGCCCGCGCCGTACGCGCTAGCTATCCCCACAAGTACGGAACGCAATACCGTTTCGCGCGTTTTACGGTCTTCACCGGTGATGAACAGGCTTTTGACTTTGATGCCGATCTCCGGCGCGAAAGCGCTCTCGCCGTCGACGGTACCCAGACAATATGTAGCCGTTACGCCCTCTGCGGGCTTTTCGCCGAAAACACTTTTATCATGTATAATCGTCGTCATCCGAGTCGTCCTCCTCTCCGTAATTTCCGCCGCCGACGTCGTTGATCGTCGGAGTTCCTTCCGCGTCGGCGTCCTTACCGAATATTTCGTAATATTGATCCATAGTTATCATGATATCTCTGGGCTTCGCCCCGTCGCCCTGGCTCAGGAAGCCTCTCTCCGCCATGGCGTCGACGAGCTTACGCGCTTTGATATATCCCACGTGATGCGAAGCCTGCGCGCTCGACACCGACGCCCTGCCGGAAAGTATGAACGACTTCAGTATCACCCTCAGAAGTTGCTCGAAATCGGCGTCACGCTCTTCCTGCGCGCTCACCTTCGTTTCCGGTTCGGGGGCGGGCGGTTCGTAGGTTATCGCCTTCATTATCTCGTCGTCGAAGTAACATTCGTTGTTCGCGCGGATATAGTCGCATACCGCTTTTATCTCGGATATGTCTATCATCGCGCCCTGCAAACGCACGAGGTTGGCGGGGAAAGAATAGAGCATATCTCCCATTCCGAGCAATTCTTCGGCGCCGCCGTCGTCCATTATGACTCGGGAATCGGTATTGCTCTTGACCGTGAACGCCACCCTGTGCAGAATGTTGCTCTTGATGAGTCCCGTTATGACCTGCACCGTGGGACGTTGCGTGGCGATTATCATGTGGATACCGCAAGCGCGCGCAAGCTGCGCGATGCGCACGATGTTTTCTTCGACGGAATTGTTCTTGGACTTGATCATGAGGTCCGCCATCTCGTCGATGATGAGCACTATCCTCTGCATCTTGGGCTCTTTGGACTTATCGCGGTACAGATCGTTGTACTGATCGATATTGCTGCAGCCTATCTGCTCGAAGAAGGCGTACCTCCTGTCCATCTCTTCGGTAAGCCACTTGAGCACGTTGACCGCGTGGCGGGATTCCTTGACGGTTTCTTTGATGAGCAGGTTCGGCAGTCCCCTGTAAACGCTCATCTCGACTCGCTTGGGGTCGATCATTATCATTCTGACGTCCTCGGGCGAATACTTGTAAAGTATGCTCACTATCACGGAATTGAGGAAAACGCTCTTGCCCGTTCCGGTCGCGCCCGCGACGAGAAGGTGAGGCATTTTCGCAAGATCCGCCACGTAGGGCTTGCCGTCGAAGGTCTTACCGAGCGCTATCCTCACGCCCTTGTCGCTCTCGTTGAATTCCTTGGTGCAAAGTATGCTCTTGAGCCCTACCGTGTCGCGTTTAGCGTTGGGGAGCTCGATACCGAACGCGTCCTCGCCCTCTATCGGAGCCTGTATGCGCAGATTCTTCACGCGCAAACGCATTTTAAGGTTTTCTTTAAGCGCGGTAACTTTGTTTATTTTGTAGCCGGGACCGAGTTTCAGATAATACATCGTGAACGTGGGTCCGCGCTTCGCCGTCACCACTTCCGCGGGCACGTTGAATTCCTGCATGGTGATGTCTATTTTCTCTTTTACCGCCTGATAGTCGGGCGGGAAATCCTCGCCCGCGCTTCCGTAATCGCGTAAAAGATCGTATCCCGGAGCCTTATACGGCTTCGGTATGTAAGGCTTCTTCGGCGCGTCGGGGAATAATGCGCTCTGCTCCACTCCGGATGCGCCGCCTACGGGAAGCTCGGGAGCCTTTTCCTTGCGCATCGCTTCGGATTGGTAAACGGGTTTCTTCTCACGCGGCGCGCGCGGTTCCGTAACGGGCGGCGCTTTCGGCACGTCGGCAAAACTTCCGGTACTCTCCGCGCGGCGTACCGGCGCGGTCCTTATCGGGACAACGGGCGCGGGTTCGGGTTCCGGTTCGTAATCCGCCGCTCCAGCGTCGTCGGGGAAAATTTCGTCTCCTTTTACGGGACGGGTAATGTCCATACCCGCATATTCTTCTGCGGTAAGCGGTTTATTGAGATATTCGAGCATGGCGCTTCTGTCCATTGCCGGTTTCTGCGCGGGCGCTTCCTTTGCGGGAACACGGCTGACGGGCGCTTCGTATTGCGGCGCGCGCGCCGCGGGAGCGGGATCGCGACGAGGCGTCTCGTCTTCATCTACAGGCAAAACGCTTATCGGGTTGGAATACAGCTTCTCGAAAGCGGTCATCTCCCGCTCGGGAGCGGGATCGCTCCTAACGTCGGGACGAGAGTCCGAACGCGTCGACGCGCTTCTGAGGTCGCGATCGTATCCGCCGTAGGACTCTCTTCCGTATACGTCGCGCCTTTCTCTGTCGCCGTAACCGCCGGATTGCTTACGGCGCGAAGCCGCTGCGTCGTCGTATCCGCCGTATGAGGAAGGACGGGCGGGAGTCGCCTCGTCGTATCCGTACGGATCCTGTTCCACGGGCATTTTCGGTACGAATTGCGAAGTATGATCGTCGCTCCTCGCCCTCGTCGCCGCATAATTGTCGTCGAGCTTGCCGCCGCCGTATCTTTCGGCGTATTCTTCGTCGGCGCTCTTCGGCGCAAGGCTTTCCTCGAGCATACGCGCTCTGCCCTGATTGGTATAGACGGTATCGAGCCCGTTCTCTTCGCCCAAAGCGCGCAAGGTGCTGTAATCGTATGAAGCGGCTCCCCTCTCCGAAGAGCCGGGATCGGCGTTGCCGAACAGCACGTCGGCGCTTCTGCCCGCGCGTCTGCGCTCCTTCTCCTCTTCGTCAAGCAACGAGCCGAAATAATTACTTTGCGTTCCGGTGACGTTCACGACGGCGTCGTCGCGGGTATAACCGCCGCGGCGATCTTCTTCCGCGAACGCGCCTTCTATGTATGCGCCGCTCGTCTTGGAAGACGCGGGCATCTCTTTGGTCTTACGCTCCTGCTTTTCCTTGGACACGGCGCTTCTTCTGCGACCGAGATCGGACACGAACGGATAGACCGCCGCGAAAAGCAATATCGCCGTTATGACGAACGACGTGACGAGCATGAACGTGAAATTGGGGAATATCAGTCTGAGCAGCGCCGCGGGTAATCCCATCAATACGCCGCCTACCGTATTCGCGGCGTATGTGTCCGGGATATAGTTCACCGAATCGATCAACTCCGCGCTCAATCCTATATGAAGGGTAAGCACCACCATGAAGAAAACGGATAAGTACAGCGCCGTTCTCGAAGCGGAAATATCCGGTTTTCTTCCTGAAAGGATAAGCACGGACAACAGGACCGCGGCGGGTATGTAAGCGTACACGGCGTAACCGAATACGCCGTAAACGAAACGTCTGCCGCCCTTGAATACGAGCAACAGGACCGCAAGAGCCGCCAGTCCAAGCAACGCATAGCAGAACGCTTTGCGTTTGGCGGTATTTTTAGTGATCGGTTTTCTCATCATGATTAAACTCCTTTTACTTCGGCGAGCACGTCGAAATCGGGCGTGACGCCTACGTAGCCTGCGGCAACTTTGCCGAAGTCGAAGATGTCCTCCGCCGCTTTACGGATATCGGACATGGTAAGCGCGTTGATCCTTGCCAGACTTTCGTCCAGGTCGTAAACCTCTCCGGTCATAACGACGGATTTAGCGTTGGCGCGCATAAGAGATACGGCGCTTTCCGCACCGAGCACGTTGCCGGCTTTGAGCTGCTCCTTGCCTTTAGCGAACTCCCTCTCCGTGATACCTTTGTCGAGCAGGAGAAGGATCTCCTCGCGAATGGCGTCGACTGCCGTTCTGGCAGTCTTGGGGTTGGTGCCGACGAAGATCTCGAAGCAACCGTTGGCTTTCATCGCGGAAGTGAGAGAATATATATCGTAAGCGAGCCCTCTGCGTTCCCTGACGTTCTGGAAAAGTCTGCTCGACATAACGCCGCCGAAGACGTTGGAAAGCAGCATGGCTGCGTACAGTCTGTCGTCGCCGTAGGAATACGAAGGGAACATGAATGCTATATTCGCCTGTTCGGTAGGTTTTTCCTTGAAGAAAAGCTGCGAATGAGTCTCCACGGCGCTTACTTCGGAAGGCGCGGGAGCGGGAAGAAATTTGTCGGCGAAATACTTACGGACGTAACCTTCCACCTCGTCGCGGTCGAATTTGCCGGCAACCGATATGACGGTATTCGGCGCGACGTAGAATTCGTCCATATACGAGCGGATATCCTCCCGCGTGAAGGACCTCACGTTCTCGGCGTAACCGAGTATCGGGCGTCCCATCGGCGTATCGCCGTAGAACGCTTTGGCAAGTCCGTCGAAGCAAACGTCCTCGGGATCGTCTTCGCTTCGGCTTATTTCTTCGAGCACCACCTGCTTTTCCCTCGCCATATCGTCTGCGTCGAATACGGAATTGAAGAAAATATCCGAGAGAAGCTCCATGCAGGCGTCCACGTGTTCGTAAGTGGAAATGGTATAATACGAAGTCATGTGCCTCGCGGTGAAGGCGTTGATCTGCACGCCCAGGGACTCCATTTCGTCAGCAATGTCGTATGCGGTACGCTTGCGAGTCCTTTTGAAAAGCATGTGTTCGATGAAGTGCGAGATGCCCGAACGCGCGGGATTCTCGTTGGCGGCGCCTACGGCGGCGTAAACGCCTACTGCCGCGCTGCGCGTAGTTTCCATATCGTTGAGAACGAGCCTGAGCCCGCCGGGAAGAGTATATATTTTATTCATAAATTCCTTTTTGCCTGTGAAGCGGCGCCTCCGACGTCGCCGTGCGACTTACGCGGTGCGCGCGTCGCCGCTATATAGTATATATCAAACGTAAACTTATTTCAATAAATTATCGGGATAAATTTATAACATAATTCGCGTCAGTCATATTTTGAGCGTTTTGTCAGGAAAACTTATTTATTCGTGAACATGCGGGCGCTACCGAAGCGCCCGCATGCGAAAAGCCGCCCCAATATTTATTCCGACGCGGGCGCGAGGTTTGCACTCACGGTTACGGCGCGCAGTCCGTTCGCCGTATAAAATTCCAGAATTTTCGGAAGCGCCTCCAGCGTGTGCGCCGTCGGGTGCATCAATATCAATTCGCCGTTTTGTACTCCCGAAGTAGCGCGTGCGTATACCGTATCTGCGTTTTTATCGCGCCAGTCCACGGTATCCCTGCTCCACATCACTACGGTGTATCCGTAGTCCGAACACGCCTGAAACATCGCCTCTCCCAAGGAACCCGAAGGCGGCGCGAAAAGCTTGACTTCCTTTCCTGTGAGTTCTCTTATCAGCTTTTCGGTGGGTACCAGTTCGTCTACGTTCTGCTTATAATTGAGCTTCTCCGCGTCCTTGTGCGAATAGCCGTGCGAGGCTATCTCGTGCCCCGCTTCCGCTATCGCCTTAAGCGTTCCGGAGTTCTTCGCCGCCCACGTACCGCCTATGAAAAACGTGCATTTTACGCCGTATTTGTCGAGCGTTTTCAATATTCCGTCTATGTATTCCGTGCCCCAGTAAACGTTGAACATCAGGCTTACTTCGGGCTTGTCGGTATTGCCGCGGTAGACTGCCGCGCCGCTTTGCGCGAGAGTTTCCGTCACTCCCCCGACTCCTACGAAAGCTATGGTCAGAAGCACCGCTATTATCACCGCGTTCGCGGCGATGTTGATGAGCAAAGTTCTTTTTTTCATTAAAGTTTCCTCGCGTTTATATTATTATATTGACAAAAAGAGGGATTATGTTTAATATAATTAGGTAATCAAATTCAAAGAGGTCATTATGTCAAAACTCACGATGGACAAACTCGTAGCCCTATGCAAAGGCAGGGGCTTTATTTTCGGCGGCAGCGAAATATACGGCGGACTCGCCAACACCTGGGATTTCGGTCCCCTCGGAGTCGCCCTCAAAAACAACGTAAAAGCCGCGTGGTGGAAAAAATTCGTGACCGAAAGCCCCTACAACGTGGGATTGGATTGCGCCATTCTGATGAATCCCGCGGTATGGGAAGCGAGCGGTCACCTCGGCGGATTTTCCGACCCGCTCATCGACTGCAAGAACTGCAAATCCCGTCACCGCGCCGATACGCTCATCGAAGACTACATGCACAAGAAAGGCATCAACGAAAATATCGCGGGCTGGACGAACGAGCAGCTCGAAAATTACGTTGCCGAGCACAAAATAGCCTGCCCCGTTTGCGGTAAGAGCGAATTCACGGGCATACGCAAATTCAATCTTATGTTCAAGACCTTCCAGGGCGTCACGGAAGACTCCGCAAGCACGGTTTATCTCCGTCCCGAGACCGCGCAGGGAATATTCGTCAATTTCAAGAACGTCCAGCGCACCACGCGTAAGAAGATACCTTTCGGCATAGGTCAGATCGGAAAGTCTTTCCGCAACGAGATAACACCCGGAAACTTTATTTTCCGCGTGCGCGAATTCGAACAGATGGAACTGGAATTTTTCTGCAAGCCCGGCACCGACCTCGAATGGTTCGCATACTGGCGCAAATTCTGCCACGAATGGCTGCTCGGTCTCGGCATGAAATCGGATTCGCTTCGTCTGCGCGATCACGACAAAGACGAACTTTGCTTCTATTCCAAAGCGACCACGGACTTCGAATTCCTCTTCCCCTTCGGTTGGGGCGAACTGTGGGGTATCGCGGACAGGACCGATTACGACCTTACGCAACACATCAACAAATCGGGTAAGGATCTCTCGTATATCGACCCCGTGACGAACGAAAAATACGTGCCCTACGTTATAGAGCCTTCGCTCGGCGTGGAACGTATGACGCTCGCTCTTCTCTGCAACGCTTACGACGAAGAGGTAGTGGGCGAAGGCGACACGCGCGTCGTGATGCACTTCCATCCCGCTATAGCTCCCGTGAAAGTGGCGGTACTTCCCCTTCAGAAGCAACTCAACGAGAAAGCGGAAGAAATTTATGCCGCTCTTTCCAAGAGTTTCGCCTGTGATTTCGACGGAAGCGGTTCCATCGGCAAGCGTTACCGCAGGCAGGACGAGATAGGTACTCCCTATTGCGTGACCGTCGACTTCGACACCCTCGAAAACGGCACGGTCACGGTGCGCGAACGCGACAGCATGGCACAGATCAGGATCCAGGTAGCGGAACTGAAACAATATTTCAGCGAAAAACTCGAATACTGAGAGGTGAATATGATGAAAATTACAAAAAGAGGATGGATCGAATTGGCGGCGTGTTTCGGCGCGTTTGCCGTAATAGCCGTCATAGCGGCTTTATACGATCTCGAGATCAACAAAGCCTTGTACGGCCCCGGGTGTCTGTACGCGCAATTCTTCGCCAATCTCGGAGAAATGCCCTCCTACTTCGCGCCGCCCGTGATAGGCTCGATACTGTTTTTCCAGAAGTTCGGAAAATCACAAAAGGTCGATATCGCGGCTAAAGTTATAGGCGCCGGCACCGTATACGTAGGTTATACGCTTGCGATCGGTCTGTGGTTCATCGACAATATGTTCCGCGAAGATCTCAAATTCAAATGGGTATACGCGGTATTCTTCGCCGCCATCATGACCGTACTGACACTGGTGGCTTTCTCCAAGATACCCGACAGAGTAATGAAAAAGCTCTTTTGGTTCGCGGTATTCCTCCTCATCGTGGCGATACTCAGCAACGTTATCGTGCAGATAATGAAATTGATATTCGCACGTCAGCGCTTCCGCACCATGACTCCCGGCAACCCCAGCTGCCCCGAAGCTCTGACAGCCATCTATCCCGGCTACGATTACAACGGATTCACTCCGTGGTACATCCCCGCGTCCATAATCAAGCAACCGATACGCACCGAGGAATACGTCAAGCTCTTCAAAGACGTCGACGGCGGCGCGTTCATGTCCTTCCCCTCCGGACATACCGCGGCGGCTTCGGCGAGTTTCGGGCTCATTATCCTGCCCGACCTTTTCCCCGAATTCCGTAAACGCCGTTGGATGTTCTGGGTATTCCCCGCTATATACGCAGGTCTCGTGGGCATCAGCAGAATAGTCGCCGCGGCGCACTATCTCTCCGACGCCCTCTTCGGATTCTACTCCGGACTTACCGTGGCGGCTCTCGCGCGCTGGATACTCGTATCAAAGGTCAAATTCTATAAGCCCGAAGCCAATACGGATTATCTCATTTCTCCCCCGCACGGCATAGTCGTTCTCGACGACCGCCCTATCGCGGAAGAAGCGGAATCCGCGGCGGAATAAACGCTACCCGACATATTGCCGGCTCGCGCAAGGCGAGCCGGTATTTTTATGTCCTTTCTTTATACGTACGCGCGCTCGCGGCGCGTTTCTGAGCTCTCCCTTTCTCTGACCCGTATATGCCTTGATCGCCGCTACGCCGCGCATATACTTTCGTCGCTTCGGCAGACTGTCCACGCGCAGGCGCTTTCTTACGTTCCTCTTCCGGTGCTTGCCGTCATTTATATTTTCCTATACCGCGTCTCCTGATACCGCCGCGCGTGCGCGTTAAGCGGAGCTCCGTTTAGCATAAAAAACCGCGTGCCTTACGGCGCGCGGCAAATCGTCTATGCCCTTTTTCTCGTTCAACCCTGCTTCGCGAAGACGCCGGCGGGTATCTCTATATCGCCGCCCACCGTTACGAACTGCTCGTTTACGTCGAGCTCGACGGTGAACGCTCTCGATATGACCAGATTGCTCAGGTCGATGCCTGCCTGTCCGAGATAATTCTCGATGGAGCCGCTGCCGCCTGCCGCCGCATAAGAGTTCTGCAAGATCGTGTATAACGTGTCGATATCGACGTTCAATATCTTCTCAAAGAACGCGGCGTTGAAGTTATAGCTTAATTTCCCGTCGTCGTAGTACTGTATAGAACCCAACAGATACGCCACGGTTTCGAGAAGATCGGTTTGCTCTTTACTCGAATAATAATCTTCGAATTCTTTAATGAAAGTATCGAAATCCAGATTGAAGGCGTAAGAAGAAGTCGCGTCGTCTATGCCGATGAAAGCGCGATGATCGGAATAATACAGCTCGAATTTACATTCTCCCGTATCGGGATCCACGATGACGAGGCTAACCTTATCGCCATCCGCTTCGTAACCGTCATATACGAACGCGAGTTCCATGTCGTAGATCTCGTCGGGTTCATTGTTGTAATACAACTTACCGGTAGCGGTGATCGCGCGCTGATCGTACGAATAATAATCGTCGAAACGCTTATCTGTTTTTGCCGGTATGACGTCCGTGCCTAGCACCTTGGAGATCGCCTGCAACTTATTGAACGTCATAGTACCGTTGAAAGCTTCTCCGTGGAATACGGTATCCGTATTGGTACTGGCGGCTATCTGAAAGTCGATTTTCAGATAAGTGGTCTTACCGGAGCCGGACTTTTCCTTCACGCCGTCGGACACGATAAAATCGACGACAAGCGACGAGGCGGGAAGCTGAGTACCTATCTTGTCGGCGTCGATACCGAATATCGCGCTTATCATGAACGAAATGCTGTCGTAATAGCCGGCGAAAGTCTCGTCGTTCTCCGCAGTGCTCTTAATGGAGCTTATTAATTTGGAAAGCGTTTGTTTGAGATTGACGCTGACGATATAGTGGCGCGTGCGTTTGCCGCCCGTCTCGTCCTTATACTCGTACTTTATATCGCTGTCCGTGTAAAGCACGCCGCTCAGAAACTGAGAAAGGAAGGTGCTGTCCACCGAAGAAATGGGGAATATCCCCGCAAGAGCGGTATTCGGAAGCGGTATCGCCACTTTCTGCGCGCCCATCGCCATATAGAGAGTGCCGTTATTCTCGTCGTCGGCATAGAAATACGCTTCCGTGGAAGGAGATTTGCTGCCGTCCGGGGTGAATTTAAGCATCATGGCGAGCGAACCCGGGTCGCGCACGTCGTAATTTATGGCAAAATCGATAGCCGATTTTCTGCCGTTGAGATCGGCGTCCGCGCTAACCAACCAGGACACCTCGGGCTGAGCGTTGGTCAACCTTTCTTTCGTCGCGGTCTTGGCAAGATTGGCGATACCGCCGACAAGATCGAGCGACATGTTCTCGATATTGGTTTCCGCAACGGTAAAGCCTTCGGTCGCCCACTCCGGGCGCTTATCGTCGTTATCGTTGTTACTGCCGCCGCCTCCGCCTTCGGGCTTTACACAGCCTGCGCATACCGAAACGATGAACGCCGACAATAATAAGAATACGGTTACGATCTTTGATTTCCTCATCATTTTTTCTCCTTATCCCTTTCTTTTATGTTTTTCTTATATCCGCATACGCTCGGCTATCGTCTTTTTAAGTTCTTCGACGCAACCGGCGTAAGCCGTATTGAATTTTTCGCCGCTCTCTCTGATCTGCACTTCGACTTCCCCGGCGGCAAGGGAACGAGGGCTCACCACTACGCGAAGCGGTATTCCCATAAGATCGCAATCGGAGAATTTGAACCCGGGAGAAGCCTCTCTGTCGTCGTATATTACTTCTATCCCCGCCGATTGCATTTCGTTATACAAAGCTTCGGCTTTCGCTCTGACCTCCGCGTCGTCCACGCGAAGCGCGCACAGATAGACCTGCCACGGCGCTACCGACATAGGCCAGTTAAGCCCCTTCTCGTCGGCGCGCTCCTCAGCTATCGAAGCTATCGCGCGACCTACGCCTATCCCGTAACATCCCATTATGGGGTTAACGGCTTTGCCCTCTTTGTTGAGAACGGTCATGCCCATGCTCGCGGTATATTTGGTCCCGAGCTGGAAGATGTTGCCTATTTCGATACCGTTCTTGACGGTGAGCGGAGCGCCGCATACGGGGCAACGCGCCCCCTCTCTGACTTTAGCTATGTCCGCGTCGGAAGCCTTGAAATCCCTGCCCTCGCAAACGTTTTTGAGATGATATCCTTCTTTGTTCGCGCCGGTCACCATATTTACCGCGCCTTTAAGGGACGCGTCGATAACGACGGTCACGTTCTCGGCGTCGAGTCCCACGGGACCGATATTGCCAGCAACGAGCGCGCTGTCGTTAAGATTGGCGGGCACCACTTCTGCACGCACGATCTTTTTCAACTTTGCTTCGTTCACCTCAAGGTCGCCGCGAATAAAGCACAATACCGTGTTAACGGCGTCGCCTTTGATATTATAGCATACGGCCTTGACAGTCTTTGACGCAGGTATGTCGCCGAGATATGCGGTGACTTCGGATATCTCCTTGGCGTCTCCCGTAAATACTTCCTCGATCGCTTTCGGCTCCTCCGCGGGATATGCTTCGGGCATACACTTTGCCACTTCCATATTGGATTTGTAGCCGCATTCGGGACAAATGACGAGGGTGTCTTCGCCTATGTCGGTGAGCAACATGAATTCGTGCGACACCGCGCCGCCCATCATTCCCGAATCGCTCAATACAGATATGAAATTACGCATACCTATGCGCTTGAAAATACGGTTATATGCGTCGTATACGCGAACGTAATACTTTTCGAGATCTTCCTGCGAGATGTGGAAAGAATATGCGTCCTTCATCGTGAATTCGCGCACCCTGATCAGTCCGCCCCTCGCTCTGCCTTCGTCGCGGAATTTTGTCTGTATCTGATAGATCATGAAAGGCAGCTGCTGATAGCTGTTCACCGCGTCGCGCGCAAACTGCACCGCCGCTTCTTCATGCGTCATACCGAGAACGTAATCTCTGCCGTTTCGGTCCTTGAAACGCACCATTTCGTCGCCTATAGACGAATATCTGCCGGATTCATCCCACATTTCGCGCGGCATTACCACGGGGAAAAGACATTCCTGACCGTCCACCGCGTCCATCTCCTCGCGGATAATATTTTCGATCTTGCGGGCTATCCTTTTGGCGGGCATCGCAAGCGACCAGATACCGTTCGCGACGAGTTTCATATAACCCGCTCTTATCATCAGGGAGTGGCTCTTTATCACGGCGTCGGACGGCGCGGTCTTGGTGCGTTCGCCGACAAGTTTCGACATCAACATATTTACGCCTCCGTCACTTTGATGACCACGGTCGTCGTCCAGTCGGAATACCTGACGGGTAAAGTATATTCGCCCGCTTCGGTGAATTTCCCGCCGTCGTCGAGCTTGAGTACGCTGAGATCGTAATATATGGCTTTTACGGTTTCCACCGCGCGGGTGGTACCGTCGTCGAGCTTCGCCGTAACGGTGATTTTTGTGCTGTCGAACGCGGCGCCTACCGTGAACGTGGTGCCGGAAACGACTTCCGCTTTGATGGATTCGATGTTGGGCAGATCCTCGCCTTTATTGTCCTTGCAGGCGCTTACGAGCGCTACGGATGTCGCGGCAACCGCTATCAACGCGACGACGAGAAGTATCTTTTTGAATTTAGACATATTGTCAAACCTCTTTTATTAAATATTGTTGTCCGTATAACATTATATAGCTTATTTATATTTCCGTCAATCTTTTATTTATTAAGAATATTAAATATCATAACCGGCGGTTAATATTTGCCGTGAGCGACGAAATTATTGCTGTCCGGCGTTTGACAAACCGCGATTTTGTGTTATACTAATGAACGTGCTATATGGGGAGCTAGCGGTGCCCTGTAACCTGCAATCCGCTACAGCAGGATAGAACACCCACCGAGGCCTATCTTATGGAAAGCCGACGTGCGTAAGGGATGTTGATAACAAGGTCTCGTGCAATTCCCAATCGTGAACCGTGTCAGAGCTTGACCGCAGCAGCACTAAGCGATCCCGGGAATGTGCCACGAGGTAGCTTTGAGGGAGTTACCTGCGTACGTGCCGATTCGGTAAGGTAGGTCGGAGTGGGCGCACGTTTTTTTATGCCCTTAATATGCCCTCTCGATTGCTTATAAGCGCGGATCCGTCGGTCCAGTAGACCGAAGGTCAAAAAAAACAAGTTAAAATTCCGATAAATCAAGAGTCTGCTTCGGAGTTCTTCTCTTTAGTCCGGATCTACTCGCGAAGCGCGGAGGCTATCTTTTCTTTCAGTTCGTCGATACCTCTTTTGTATTTTGCGCTGATCAAAACGGTATTCGCGCCTACGGGGATCGCCACGTCGTCAGCCGCGGCGTCGAGCTTGTTGACGACAACTATCGAAGGCACTCCGTCCGCGCCTATCGACGCAAGCACTTCGTTGACTACGGCGAATTGCTCCGCCGCTTCGGGGTCTGAGCCGTCCACTACGTGCAGTATAAGATCGGAATTTTTCGTTTCCTCGAGAGTGGAACGGAAAGCGTGTACGAAGTCGTGCGGCAGTCCGGATATGAATCCCACGGTATCCACGAGCAGAAACTCCGTGCCGTCGTCGAGACGCATTTTGCGGAGCACGGGATCGAGGGTAGCGAAAAGCTTGTCCTCCTCGAGCACCCCCGCTTTCGTCAATACGTTCATGAGAGTGGACTTTCCCGCGTTGGTGTATCCGACAAGCGACACGACTTTTATCCTGCTCTTGACGCGCTTCTCCCTGCGTATCTCGCGCTCGCTGCCGAGCTTCGCTATCCTCCGCTCGAGGTCGCGTATCTCCGCACGGATAGTACGCTTGTCTATCTCCTGTTGCTGTTCGCCGCCTCCGCGCCTCGCGCCTCCGCCGCCGGCGCCGCCTCCGCCCTGCCGCGACAACACCGTGCCCTGTCCGAGCACGCGCGGCAGCATTTTCTTCTTCCGCATGAGCTCCACCTGGAGCTTTCCCTCGTTGCTCACGGCGTGCTCGGCGAATATCTCTATTATCAGCGTCGCCCTGTCCATCACCGGTACGCCGAGATATTTCTCGAGGTTGTTGAGCTGCGTTCCGCCTACTTCGTTATCGAATATCACTACGGCACTTTCTGTAGCTTTAACTACCGATTTCAGCTCTTCCAGCTTGCCGCTGCCGATATAATAGGCTTTGTCGGGGCGTTCCCTTCTCTGCGTCATATACGCCGCCGTCTCGTAACCCAAAGTAGCGGCAAGTCTCTCGAGCTCCTCTAAAGGCTTCTCGAGATCCTTACCGCTCCCTACGTTTACCAATACGGCTTTGAGTTCTTCGGGTCTGTCCTCTCCGATCATTTACCCTGTATCGTGTAATACATTTGAGTGAGCTCCTCTCTGCCCATGAATTTGGGCACGGGATAGAGCGGGTTGGCTTCTTTATACGCGCGCTCCGCCATCACGGGGATATCCTCGTCCCTGATGAGATCGCCGCCGTCTTTCGCCTTGATGTATTTAGGTATATTCATGTGCTCGTTGAGCTTGCGGATGGCTTCGATGAAGGCTTTGGCTTTCTCCGCGTCGTCCTTGCCGTCGATACCCACTATCTCCGCAAGACGCGCGAGACGCGCATACGCGCTCTCGCCGAAATAATCGAGCACGTAAGGAAGTATCACGGAATTGGCAAGACCGTGCGGCACGCCGTACTGTCCGCCGAGCGAGTGCGCTATCGCGTGTACGTACCCGACGTAAGCGCGTGCGAAAGAAATCCCCGCATAGTACGCCGCAAGCTGCATGTTCTGTCTGGCTTCGATGTCCTCGCCGTTGTCGTAAGCTTTAGTAATGTTCTCGAAAATGAGCTTGGTGGCTTTCTCGGAAAGATCGGACGTGAGTTTATTGTTGCTCCTTCCGATATACGCTTCCACGGCGTGCGTGAGCGCGTCCATACCGGTGGTCGAGGTTATGTGCTTGGGAAGCTTTACCGTAAGCTCGGGATCGAGCACCGCGTAATGCGGGATAAGCACGGGGTCGTTTATCGCGTACTTGTCGTGAGTCTTGCTGTCGGTGATGACTGCGGCGAGCGTAGCTTCGCTTCCCGTTCCTGCGGTCGTGGGAACGGCAAAGAACGGAGGTATCTTCTTCAAAACCTTGAGCACGCCCTTCATCTTGCTTACGGGCTTGTTGGGACGGGCGATGCGCGCGCCGATACCTTTGGCGCAATCCATGGGCGAACCGCCGCCGAAAGCGACTATGCCTTTGCAGTTGCCTTCTTTATAAAGCGCGATACCCGCTTCGATATTGTCTATCGTGGGATTGGGCACCACGTCTTTGAAAAGCGTATACTTGAGCCCGATCTTATCCATCTCCTCGAACATGCCGTCGAGCATACCGAGCGAATAAAGTCCGTTATCGGTCACGACGAGCACCGAATCGATACCCTTCGATTTGATGAATTCGGGAAGCTTCCTTATACTGCCTTTGCCTGACAAAAGCTCGGGCACGCGGTAAGGAAGGAAGGGGCGCGCCGCACGGAACGCGAACTGCACGGTCCTGTATACGACTTTCTGGAAACCTGTTACCATATTTATCTCCTCCGATTTGATCGTTATTCTCTTACGTAATTATATTAAGCGGTAAATCCGTTTATTTATTTCCCGCTTACGTCGCCGTAGAATTCGGCGATATAGTTTTCTATATCCGCACGCGAAGCTTTGAGCGCGCCCGGTTTCTCCATTTTAAGACTCACCGTTGCCGTGGCTGTCAATAACGCTTCGGGTACGTCGCGATCGAGCCTTTCCGTGATATACGCCGCAAACGTGGTGTCTCCCCTGCCGCTTCTGCCGCTTAAATTGCGCGCGCGGATCGGCACGGCGTAATGCCTTTTACCGTCGAACGCTATCACCTCGGTATTGTGCGTGATGCATACTTCCTTCGCGCCCCAACCGTAGAGCGTTTCGGCGGCTTTGTATCTGTCGGCGAGTCCCGTCAGTATCTCGGCTTCGGCGGCGTCGGTTTTAAGGAAATCCACGTAAGGCAGTATTTCTTTTTTATCCGCCCAATCCTCGAAATACATCGCGCCGCTCGCTTTGTCGGCGTGGCGCAGAAGCGCCTGCACGTCTACGGCGACTTTGCCGCGCGAAGAAAGCTTCTTGATAAGTTCCCCGTCGAAATCGCCGTAAATGAGCCCTGCGAAATGATATATTTCCGCAGAAATGCCGTCGGGTATGTCGCTTTCTCGGAAAGCCTCCGCCTGCCCGATACAGGTGCAGGTGCGCCTTTCCTTATCCGCGGTATGGTATTTGTTGCGTATCGAAGTGGATACTTCCGAATACTTGACGTACACGTCTTCGCGCGGAATGGTGAATGCGCAGAGCCTGTCCTCGTCCGAACGGGCTATCTTCGTAAGAGCGGCGACCTTGTGCCCCAAAGCGTATGCCGCCGCAGAAGAATATATCACCGCGCCGCCCACTTCGATTATCTGATTGTCGAGATAATCGATATTATAGTCAAGCGAAATATGACCTATCGTCAATACGTCGTATTTTTTCATGGAATTCATTTATACCCGTTTTATTCGCCGTCCGCGTCGCTGAATTTGGGCGGAACGACTCCCACGGATTCGAGTCCTTCCTCGACGGCTTCCTCTATAGCGGTAACGTGCTCCCGAAGCGCCGCGTCCTCCGCTTCGTCCTCAACGGCGAGCACTTCGCCGCCAGCGACAGCCATCGCGGGCTCGGTCACGCTTTCCTCGGTTTTTTCGCCTTTGTCGACCTTACGCATGATGACGAATTTGTCCATAAGGAACATTATTACCCAGCTCAGGAAGGAACCTACGAGTTTGCTGATCGTGTTGCCCGCGTCCGCGCCTATCGACGGTCCGAGCAGATCGCCCAACGCGCCGCCCAACCAAGTGCTGAGCAAAATAACGGCTATCACCGTGATAACGTACATTACCGCGCTGAATGCGACGTTATTGTTGGCTTCGAAAGTCTTTTTCCTGTTTACGATAAAGGAAATGATTTCCGCGATACACTTGGAGCCGAGGAAGGCTATAAAGCCCGCCAGCCCGTATGCGCCCGCTTTACCGGGAGCGTAATAGAACAGGAACCATCTGAATTCCTGATCGCCGCATACGCCCGCAAGTCCGTATTGCAACGCATACATGCTCGCGAATTCCGCTATGAACGCGATAAGACTTATCAGCGTGAATTTGATGATCTGGAATATGTTTTTATGGTCTTCGAGAAATTTTTTGGATTTCTGCGCGACCTCGGAATTCCTGATCTTATCGACGGTTTCTTTTACTTTGACTGCCATTATTTATCCCTCCGGGTTTAATCGGTTTATTACGTTATTCGAAAATCGAAGTTATCTTTTTATCCTGCCGCTTCCGTCTCCGCCCGCAAGCCTCAGCACTTCGTCTACCGTTACGTAGTTGAAGTCGCCTTCGATCGTCTGCTTGAGGCAGGAAGCCGCCGTCGCGAACTCGACGGCTTTCTGTTCGTCGTAGTTCATGAGCCCGTAAATGAGCCCCGCTCCGAAGCTGTCGCCGCCGCCAACTCTGTCCACGATGTGGATGAGGTATTGCTTGGCTTTGAATACCTTGCCTTCTTTATTCATCAGAACGGACGACCAGCGGTTGTCGTTAGCGGAAATACTGCCGCGTAGCGTTATCGCCACGTGTCCGAACCCGAAACGGCCGATAAGCTCTTTGGCGACTTTGACGTAACCTTCCGCGGTCACTTCGCCGCCCGTGACGTCGCCTCCGGAAGTTATGCCGAATACGTCTCCGGCGTCCTCTTCGTTTGCGATGAGCACGTCCACGTAAGGCATGAGTCCGGTCATTATCTCGCGCGCCTTATCCTTCGTCCACAGCGCTTTGCGGTAATTGAGATCGCAGGAAACCTTCACGCCGCGAGCTTTAGCCGCTTTGCAGGCTTCGAGCGTTATCTCCGCAACGCTCGAGGAAAGCGCGGGTGTTATTCCCGTGAAATGGAACCAGTCCGCCCCCGCGAATATTTTATTCCAATCGAAATCCTCGGGGCTCGCTTCCGCTATCGCCGAGTGCGCCCTGTCGTAAATAACTTTAGAAGGTCTCTGCGAAGCGCCTTTCTCGAGGAAATATATTCCGACTCGCGCGCCGCCTCGAACGATGAGCGAAGTATCCACTCCCGCCGCGCGCAACGCGTTCACTCCCGCCTGTCCTATCTCGTGTGCGGGAAGTTTGGTAACGTACGCGGCGTCCGCGCCGAATCCCGCCAAAGATACCGCGACGTTCGCTTCGCCGCCGCCGTAAGTGGCGCCGTATTTGTTCGCCTGCACGAAACGGTAATAGCCTTCCGGAGCAAGCCTCAGCATTATTTCGCCGAACGTTATAACTCTCATTTCTTCACCTCTCCGCGTTTCTGCGTTTTACGGGGAAACGATCCCCGACGCCGAAGCGCATTATTTTTTAAGACTTTGTACTATCTCCGCCGCTTCTGCCGAAAGTTTGGTAACGGCGGCGTAATCGCCCGCTTTTATAAGCTTGTCCGCCACCATCCAGCTGCCGCCGCAGGCAACAACGTTAGGAAGCGCCAGAAAATCCTTGAGATTTGAGGCGTTCACTCCGCCGGTGGGCACGAATTTGATATCGCCGAAAGGCGCGCCGAGCGCCTTGAGCGCGGCGGTACCGCCGTAAACCGAGGCGGGGAAAAACTTTATGATCCTGTTCCCGCCCGCATACGCCTGCATTATTTCTGTAGGCGTTACCGCTCCCGGAACGTATAATACTCCGCTCGCACGGCAAATGCCGTTGACGGCTTCGGAATATCCGGGGCTTACTATGAAACGCGCTCCGTTCGCTATAGCGGCTTCCGCCTGCCGCGCGTCCACGACCGTACCCGCTCCGACCAGCATTTTTTTGCCGAGATTTTCAGATGCCAGGCGTATCGCTTCCGCGGCGCAACCGGTACGGAAGGTTATCTCCGCTACGGGCACGTTGCCCGCGATAAGCGCTTCCATTACGGGAAGCGTCGTATTCACGTCGGTGAGCTTGACCACCGGCACGATCCTTACTTCGGAAATGAATTCCGTTGCGTTAAACATAAACGGTAACCTCGAAATACATTTTGTTGCTTAATATTATAATATATTAATCCCGCGCACGTGTCAACGACTTACGCCGAAATCGGTTGCGCGCGGGGAAAGCGACGTGTATAATTTAGGTATGTCGCGTATAATGATATCGCCGTCGGCGGACGTTTATCTCAATCTTGCCGCAGAAGAAAGACTTTTCAAGGATCCCGACGGAGAGCCGACGCTCTATCTATGGCAAAATCACGACGCGATAGTCATCGGCAAGTGGCAGAACGCCTGGAAAGAATGTGACGTTGCAGCGGCGGAACGCGACGGGATAAAGATAGCCCGCAGACTTACCGGCGGCGGCGCGGTATTCCACGATCTCGGCAATCTGAATTACACGTTTATCGCGAACGAGCGCGAATACGACGCGGAAAGGCAAACGGAAGTGATCCGCAAAGCTCTGGCGGCGCTCGGCGTGAACGCCGTGGCAAGCGGCAGGAACGACCTAACGGTGAACGGGCTCAAAGTAAGCGGCAACGCTTTCAGACACGGCGGCGGGAAACGGCTCCGTCACGGCACTCTGCTGATATCCGCAGACCTCTCCAAAATGGAAAAATATCTCCGCCCCTCTCCTTTGAAGCTTTCCGCAAAAGGCGTAGACTCGGTGCGTTCGAGAGTCGGCGCGCTTAGAGATCTTGCGGGCGACATAAGCGTTTCCGAGGTCGCGGCAAGCATAGCCGAAAGCTTTACCGCCGAATTCGGCGCTGCGGAATTTGTCAAGTTCGCTCCGGAAGAATACCTGACCTGCGCGAGGCTGTTCTCCTCGGAAGAATTCCTTTTCGGCAAAAATCCTCCCTATGCCCTGCACGTGGAATTCCTTTCTTCCCTCGGGCTTACGGATATCGGATTCGAAGTCGCCAAAGGCACGATAATATCCGTAAATATCCACTCCGACACTCTCGACGAAGAATTTCCGATAAAAGCCGAAAACGCGCTTACGGGTATCCCTTTCAATGCGGACAGTATCCTGTACGCTCTGAATGTATCTGACGATCCTGTCATTCGCGAATTCGGGAAGCGCTTGTCTGAAGCTTTGCGTGAGCAGATTTTCGGCGCAAAAAAATAAAGCCGCTCCTGCGTTTCCACGTCGTCGGACGCAAGTTGAGACGTTCAAACCGCCCGAGCTAAAACACATTCTGTCGTGGCTCCGAATACCGCTCGCGGGGAAGTTAAAGTAATTTACAAAATTTCTCGGCGAACGGTTGACAAACCCTTTCAGTTTGGCTATACTATTTAAGCGCTTGCAAGTGGGCAAACACCGTGCGGGTGTAGTTCAATGGTAGAACACCAGCCTTCCAAGCTGGTTGCGTGGGTCCGATTCCCATCACCCGCTCCACTGTGGATCAGTAGCTCAGTCGGATAGAGCAACGGCCTTCTAAGCCGTAGGTCGGGGGTTCGAATCCCTCCTGGTTCACCAAAAGCGGCGAGCCCGTAACTTGACAAAGGAATAAGGTAATATACTTTGGTGGGTATAGTTCAGTTGGCTAGAATGCCAGATTGTGGCTCTGGAGGTCGTGGGTTCAAGTCCCACTACTCACCCCAATTCCTTTCCGAACATAGGGGTGTCGCCAAGCGGTAAGGCACGAGACTTTGACTCTCGCATTCGTAGGTTCAAATCCTGCCACCCCTGCCATAATCAACGCAAGGATATGATCCATTAGCTCAGTCGGTAGAGCACTTGACTTTTAATCAAGGTGTCCGGAGTTCGAATCTCCGATGGATCACCAATAAGCGACCGTGGCGGAATTGGCAGACGCGCCAGACTTAGGATCTGGTCTCCGAGAGGTGGGAGTTCAAGTCTCTTCGGTC
>CASFAV010000015.1 GCA_949292905.1 uncultured Eubacteriales bacterium | reverse complement strand
CTCGCCGCGGGCGGAGCCTACTCTTTTCGATATCGCCGCGAGAGCTTTATTCACTCTGTCTTCGTAAAGATCGCATACCGCTACGACTTCAACGTCTTTCATGCGCAAAACGGTATGCATCAGACCCATCCCTCTGCCGCCGAGCCCGATGATCGCCGTCCTGAGTTTCGCTTTCATTTCTCCTCCGCAGATAAAAGACTTTTTTCAAAAATTATTATACTGTGTTTGAGACTTTTTGTCAAATCGTATTCCGCTACGAGCCTTCCGCCGTGCCTCAGATAATACGCGGCTTTGCTACCATAGAATTTATTCCTCTTTTTTTAATTGTAACAAAAATTTTTCTTGCTTTTATAGGTATATTAGGCAATTTTAGGAGTAAAAAATTATCAACCCGTTGAAACGCCGCTAGAAAAGTATTACAATCTTATACGGGAGACGCAAATGGGTATATTCAACGAAAAAATAGTATATAACAAAGATCTGAACGCAGACGAAATATGTTACGTCAAATCGGCGGGCATAGTGTATCCCGACCCTTCTTATTCAATAACGCGCGAAAATAGCGACACCGTAGTCGCGGCATATATACTTAAGGGCACCGCGTACCTCGAATGCCGCGACCGCGTCTACACATTACATGCAGGCGATTGCTACATAATGCCCGCGCGCGTAAGGAATAAAATATATTCCGACAAAAGAGATCCTCACTCCATGTGCTGGATAAACGTTTGCGGCAAATTGCCCGACGCGCTAATAGACATTTATTTCGGCGACAAACTGCCTATAATAGCCTCTACCAAAATCGACGGTCTGCTTTCGGAAATACGCGAACTGCTCAAAGAAAAAACTTCTACGCGCGACCGGTGCGCGCTGCTGCTGCACGAAATAACATTAGCGGTAAAAGAAGCCTCGGACTCCGAGGAAGCGCGGAAAGGAAATAACGCCGGCAGTATCGAGAACCAGATAGAGAGTTTTATCGTGAACAGACTTCAGGAAAAATTCTCCGTAACGGCGCTTGCCGAGCATTTCGAAATGAGCATACCGAAACTGATAAGGCTTTTCCACGACAGATTCGGGTGCACGCCGTACAGTTATTATCTTTCGATAAAGGTGGAAATAGCGAAAAAAATGCTTGCCGAAACCAATCTGACGGTTGAAGACATTGCGTGCAGGCTCAATTTCCTCGACCGCAACCACTTTGCGAAAACTTTCCAGAAAAAGACGGGGATGACCCCGTCCGCTTACCGCAAAAATCTCTCGCACGGCGCTCATTCGGAGCGCCCGTAAGCGTTTCAGGCCGACGAAACAAGGGTAGCGTACTGCGTAAACGCGTTGCCGAGCGCGCTCGCTTCGGTCTCTACAGCAACTACCGGGATTCCGATCTCCTCCTCGGTCAACCGATTGAGAAAAGCATTCCTTGACCCCCCTCCTACAACGTAAAGTTTATCGAAATTTATTCCCGTTATATTTTTGAGATCCTCGTAAGCTTCCTTGTACGCACGCGCCAAAGACCTGTAAACGCATAGCGCCGTTTCTCCTTCGCCGACAAGTTCCCTTCCGTAGTGCGCGCGCACGTAGCCCGCGACTCTTTCCGCCATATTGCCCGGCTGAAGAAAAATTCCGTCGTTCACGTCGATATAAGCGTCGCCGCAATCCGCTTCGGAAGCAAGTCCTATAAGCTCTTCGTGGCTGAAATTCTTACCTTCCTTACGCCAAGCGCGCATACACTCCTCTATTATCCACATTCCCATTATGTTCTTGAGAAAACGCACCTTTCCTGAGGAAGCGAGCTCGTTGGTGTAGCCTTTCAGGAAGGCTTCCCGCGTGACTACGGGTACGTCCAAGAGAGTACCGAAAAGCGACCAGGTGCCGCTGCTCAAATACAGCGGCGAGCCGCAGGACGCATTCTCCACCGCGCTCACCGCGCAGGCGGTGTCGTGTCCGGGAGAAAGTATGACGGGTATGTCGTAAGCCGCGCCGAGCGCCTCTTTAAGCTCCTTTTTCACATACCCGAGTACCGCGCCGGTAGGCATTACTTCGGGAAAAATTTCACTCGGTATACCCAATTCTTCGAGGAAGCCTTTATCGAATCCGCCGCGCCTGTCGTAAAAGCCGCTCGTGGACGCAATCGTAGGTTCGGTAGCCTTATTCCCGGTAAGAAGATACCCTATAAGCTGCGGAATGAATAAGAGCGTTTTCGCTTGCGTAAAGTCGAAGCCCTCCCGCACAAGCGTTGCGAGCTGATAGGTCGTATTGAAATCGTTGTCCGCTATACCCGCTATTTTATACAGTTCGCCCGCCCTGTTTGCCATAGCGTTGCGGGTGGCGGTATGCGCGGCGTCGCGGTAGCAGCGGGGATTGCATATAAGCTCGCCGTCCCTTCCGATAATCCCGTAATCCACGCCCCACGAATCTATGCCCACGCCGTCTATGCGCGGATAAGCGGCGATAGCTTTACGCAAAGCGTTGCACACCTCGTCATAAAGTTTACGGGCGTCCCAGTACATTTTGCCGCCCTCCGAGTAAGCTACGCTCGGGAAGCGGTAAACTTCTTTACGCGCGCGCTCAGCGCCTTCCTCAAACGTAAAGACTATTCCCCGTCCCGAAGTCGCGCCGAGATCCACGGCAAGCACATTATATTCCAAGGTCACCCTCCTTTACCAGCCGTTGAAGGCGTCGTTTATCTCGTCCACTTCGGCGCCCTCGATAGGTCTGATCGCGGCTACTACCGGCTTTGCGAGCAGTACGGAGCGCGCCGAATAGTCCAGCACCTCCATTCTGTCGAAGGCTTTCGTGGCGTTCTTGCCTATCGTTATAGCGCATTCGTTGTCTATTACGGCGACAGGCGCGTTGACGGACAGCGCCGACGCGATCGCGTCGAAGTCGGCTACGCTCGCGTAAGGCAAGCGCGTCACGTCGCGCAACATTATGTAGCTTTCGGGTATAAGTCTCGCGTCGAAGTCGACGCCCGCTACCGCAAATCCCATTATCGCAGCGGGAGCGGATATGAATACCGCGTTCGCTTCCGGACGCTTTTCGAATATTTTCAATATAAGATCGAGATACGCCGCTTTTTTGGGAGCGGAGAGTTTACCGTAGGCGAATTTGACTATATCGTTTTCGTCGAGGTCGTACGGCGCGTCGGAGTCTGCGTTGAAAAATATACCGCCCGCGCTTCTCACAGCCAGCGTTCCGTAGCCGTTGCCGACAAGTCCGCCCGCGTAAGCGCGCTTTACGAAAGCCGCCACGGTTTTCCTTGCCTCGGGATCGTCCGCGCCCGTATCCTCTACCGGATACTCTTTCAAAGCGAGCGGCAGCTTCTTCGCGGGCAACTTCGCGCCGCCAAGAGCAGCGGCGTAGAAAAGCGTCTGTGTAAGCGCGTCGAGCGTTTCGTACATAGCGAGCGCTTCTCCCATATCGGAAGCCGCGACGGTGGCGCCGTGATTGTCCATCATCACCGTGCGGTAACCTTCCTCGAACCGCTTACGGACTATAACGCCGAGCTTCAGGCTTCCCGGCAGCGCGTACTCCGAAGGCGCTATTTTGCCGAGCCTGTCCTCGAATACGCGGGCATAGCCGGAGTCGGGAGCCACGCGCATACACGCGTAAGCCACTATCGCGGGAGAATGCGCGTGCACTATAGCCCTCACGTCCTTACAGGTACGGTATATGTCGCGGTGGAAAGGAAGCTCCATCGAGGGAGCATACTTCCCGGCAGCCTTGCCGTCCGGAAGTATCTCGGCGACATCCTCCGCGGTAAGCGTTCCTTTGTCGATGCCGCTCGGAGTGATAAATATGTGCCCGTTGTCGTCGGTTGCGGAAATATTCCCGCCCGAAGTGGTGGTCAGCGCCCTTTTATAGACTCTGCTCATCGCTTCCACTACCTGTTCTCTTACAGTAAGATTTTTTATTTTCATAATTCCGTTTCGTCTTTACCGTCAAGACACATACGTTTATTTATAAAGCGCGCCGTAATTCGCGCAAGCGCGGTAATCGGCTCCTTCGGCGTTCTCCGTGCCGAACGCGCTCCAGGCGTGCGGACGGAATATCCTGTCGCGGCTGACGTTATGCATGCTAACGGGTATACGCAGCATCGCGGCAAGAGTAATAATGTCCGCGCCTATATGCCCGTAAGTAAACGCGCCGTGATTGGCGCCCCAGTTTGCCATTACCGAATACACGTCCTTGAACGCGCCCTCTCCGGTAAGTCTCGGCACGAACCAGGTGCTCGGCCAGGTGGGGTCGGTACGTTCCCACAATATATCCTGTACTTTGTCGGGCACGGTAACCGTGTATCCCTCCGCTATCTGAAGGACGGGTCCCAATCCGTCGATCATGTTCATACGGAGCATCGTGACGGGCATCTCCGCTTCCGTCTTGAAATGGGAGCTGAAGCCGCCGCCGCGGAAATATCCGAGGTTTGCCTGACACCAGTCGGTAGCCTTCAGACATTCGGATATATCCTTGTCCGTCATCTGCCACCAGGGTTTCATCACCGCTTCGCCGTTTGCGTTTTTCGCCATTGCTGTGCCGTCCAAAGCCGCCGCTCCGGAATTGATGAGGTGTATGAATCCGCCCGCGGCTTTCCCCTCGGGAGTCCAGCCCGTGACGCGCGTCACCGCCTCCGGAGACCAGTACGTCCTTACGTCCGCAAACACGCTCGCGGTCTGATTGAGCAATTTGGTAAACAGCATCGACATACCGTTCAGCGTATCGTTCTCCGTGGCAAGCACGAAAGGCTCCTTCTTGCCGTTCCAGTCAAACGAAGTATTGAGTATAGACTCCGTAAAGTCGCCGTTCGGGAGCCAGTCCGTCCACATTCTTTGTCCTTGGAAACCGCCGAGTATCGCGTTCCTGCCGCGCGCTTCCTCGTATCTTCCGATATCGTTGAGCTTGGGATTGCCGAGCATTATGTCCTTAACGACAAGTGTCATTTTCGCGATGAATTCCCACTGCTTGTCCTTATCCTCGCGCGAACGCGGGTTCTCGTTGACGTCCCTGCCTTCTTTACAGTTCTTCTTGATCCATTCGAGCTCTTTTACATACTCTTTCTCGTCGTAAATGCCGAGCGTTATTCTGCGGGTTATCTCGGTCATATCCACCCACTCGGCGCGGATACCGAAATACTTCTGCATAAGGTTGCCGTCGAGGAAGGAACCGCCTATGCCCATCGCGACGCTGCCGAGTCCCACGTACGCCTTGTTGCGCATACTGCCCACGGCAACCGCGGCGCGCGCGAAACGGAGTATTTTCTCCGCGACGTCCTCGGGGATTCTTTCCTCGTCCTTATCCTGAACGTCCTTGCCGTATATCGCGAACGCCGGAAGCCCCCTCTGCGCGTGTACCGCCATTGCCGCCGCAAGATATACGGCGCCCGGGCGCTCCGTTCCGTTCAGTCCCCACACCGCCTTAACCGTATACGGGTCGAGGTCTATGGTCTCCGAACCGTAGCACCAGCACGGAGTGACGCTGAGCGTGCCGACTACGTTCTGCGTAGAAAAGTATTCCGCGCATTTCGCAGCCTCCGCGCCGCCGCCTATAGTGCCGTCGAATACCACCGCTTCCACCGGCGTTCCGTCGGTATAAAAGAGATTGCTTTCGATAAGTTCTTTCGCCATAGCCGCCATTTTCCGCGTCTGCTCCTCGAGCCCTTCGCGAATGCCGCCCTGTCTGCCGTCGATTATCGGTCTTATTCCGATTCTTGGTTTCATTTTATACGCTCCTTTGGATTGTTTTATTTCGTCTGCTTTTGCAGAGGTTTACCTATAAATAACTTTATTTCTCTTCCGGGTTATCTCCGCGATGCTCCTTCTTCGCCGCGGTCATCAGTTCGTTTATGTCGGGAGTGCCCTCGTCCGCCACCGCTACTCCGGCGAGCCGCCTTTCTTCGCGCTGTAATTCGAGCGCCGCGTTCAGCTCCTCTCTGCGCTTTGTATTCAACTTATATCCCAACATCGGGAACAGCGACACGAAGAAGAATATTCCCGCGAATATCGTATAGAAGAACAGGAGTTTTATCGAGGTGCTCTGCGTCTGAACCACGTCCACGCCCTGCTGATAACCGCAAACGGTAAGCAGTATCATCGGCGAAAGTATGCCCATCACCACGCCCATCACGGTACCGAAAAGACTCTGAGTGAAGTTTATCGTCTGTTCGAGTCTCTTGCCGTTGGTGTCGTACTCCAATTCGTTCAGTATATCGGCGTTGAAGATATTGGGTATGATATTGGACGAACCGTACTGAAGCCCTATCGTGAACAGGAAGAACACGAATACTATCTGTAACGCGGTACCGCCTATCGTAAGATACATATATCCCGCGCCGAAAGCGAGCGCGTTGACGATGAGCGAAATTATACCGAATATCCAGTACACCTTGATCGGGTCAATTTTTTTGATCATTTTCTGCACGATCAGCATGCCCACGAAAGTGCCTATGCCCGTAGGAAGTCCCACCCAGATATAATTGTCGGTACTGCCGAGAAGACAGCCCGCGATATAGATACCGAAGCCGGTGCCTATCGAGCGGAAATTCCTTATCTGGTGAGAAATGGTGAGCCACCAGAAGTTCTTGTTTTTGAGAACGTCGCGCATGCCTGCGAAAATCGAAGCTTTCTCTTTGGTATATACGAGGCGTTCCTTGGTCTTGAGCATGGCGTTGATCGTCGCCACGACGTAGATGACGCCGAGAATGGCGAGCGCTATGAAATACATCGTGTTTTTATCGAAAACGCCCTGCGAACGCGCTATACCGAGCCCCAATATCAGTACGAGCGAGGTCTGCGAGAAAATGGAAGTGAAGAAGCTGTTGGTGGCAAACAACGAATTCCTCTCCTTCTCTATCGGCGTCATAACTATAGCGACGTTGTTCTCCGCGCCCGAGAAAGTACCTATCAGGTTATAGATCAGCACGACTGAGATTATCCATACCATTCCGCCCGCGGAGTTTGCGTCGAAGGGAGTGAAGAACATGAAGAATCCGAATATCGCGTACGGAATACAGGAAACGAGCGCGAGCGGACGGAATTTACCGTGCTTACTGCGGAAATTGTCGATAAAATTCACCGCGAAGAAGCCGAGCAGATATCCGACTACCGTCGTGACTATATTCAATATCTGCTGGTTGCTTTCGCTCAACATTATCACGTTGTTGAGATAATCGCCGCGGTAGTTGTTGACGAGCCCCATAAACGCGCTGAACGAGCAAGTCCCTATTATGTAAGAGACCATCTCGTAGCGCCCGATATATTTTTGAGGCTTTTCTTTGGGCGCGGGAGATGTCTCGGGTGCGTCGTTATCGGGCTCGACGGTAATCGCGGGAGCCGCTTCCCCGACTGCCGCCGACGTCACTCGCATGTCGGTTTCTTTTACTGACAGGCTTTGTTCGTTAGTATCTTCGTATGCCATAGCTCGTCTCCTCATACTATAAATATAAACGTATAACTATTCTGAGTCAATACGGAATATAAGCCTGTCGCCCGCTTTGCCCTTAAACGCGACCTCCGCCGCGCCGTCACGGAATACATAAGGAATATTACATTCGGTTATCTTTTTCACCGATCCGGGGAGCCCCAAACGCTTCAATCCTATTTCGCCGTAAAGTACCGCGAAAGTTATCGAGCCGTTTGAGAAAGTAAATTTACCGAAGGCTTTGCCCACCGACCAGAATGTGGAATAGCCTTCCTCGAAATGCACGGGATCGAAGCCTATGTAGCCTTCGGCGAGATCGTAGGTAAAGCCGCTGTAGGCAAGGAGGAAGGAATAACTCGCCATGGCGCGCGCGTAACTCGCGCCGCATTCTATCTCCGACCACGGGTTGCGCTTATAGCCGTCGTAGCGGGCGCGCACGGAGCGCACTATTTCGAGGGCTTCTTTCTCCATGCCGTGCATAAGCATATTGCACGCCACGGCGTACTCGAAGCCGGTCATCGTTTCTTCGGCGTAAGGAATGGGTATTTTCGGCTTATCCGCGGCGTTCTCCCAAGCCGCGATAGTCACTCCCTTCTCGTCGTCGAGGGCGAATATCCTGCAAGGATTGGACACGTCGCGCATACTCTTGAAATTTAGTTCGTAAATACTGCGGAGCGCCCGTTTGCAATGTTCCTCGTCGAATACCCTGTCGATACCTGTGAGCCGCGCGTGCCACTCCGCGACTACCTGATCTATTTCGCAGCCCTTGCCTATCTGATATTTTATCTCTCCCGTTTCGTCGTTGAAGTAATACTTCGAGCAACCGAACGCGTCGGTCACGGACTTATCCCCGACGTCTATCTCCTGAACGTAATGCCTGCCGTCGAAAAGCTCGCTTTCGACGTACTTCCTGCCGCGACGGGCTATCGCGCGGTACTCGGCGGCGGCTTCGGCGTCGCCGCGCCTCTCCGCCACGTCGGCAAACGCCGCGAGCGCCGCGATGTAATATCCGGTAAGCCATGAGTTCGCGCCGAAAAGCTCCACGTCGAGCGTGTGATGCTGTCTGCCGCGTATCACGCCGCTTTTCGAGCCGTCCCAGCGGTACTTGTTGGCGGGAGACCAGGCAAATTCGAGCGTCCTTTTGACGGTATCGTAATATTTATCGAGGAAACCTTCGTCGCCGGAGATCTTGTAGTCCCTTACGAATTTAACGATATTGCCGAACTGACCGTCCACGCACGGGTGGAACCTGCGCGGCTTTTTCCCTAAAGGAAGCGCGCTCCTGAAGGTGACGGAACCGTTCTTGTCCGCGTCGTAGGTATAGGTTATTTCGCGTATGCTTCTTTCGAGCGCGGGGAAAAGGAACGGGAGCGCGTAAGCGTATCCCCAGACGTGGTCGCAGGTACCCTCGCAGCTTCCGCTCGTCTTGTTGCTTCCCTCGAAAGCGTAGAACTCGCCGTTCGTAAGGCGCATACAGGTGGATGACTTCAAAACGGCGATATTGCCCTGGATGGCGTCGAGGACTTCAGCGGGAAGGGAGGAGGAACGGAGCGCGTCGCGGAAAAGAAGGGTATCCCCTCTCAATCTATCCCAGTTGCCGAGGCAGTAGCCCGCCACGTCCTCGGATGAGGAAAAGAGCTTCGCGTAATAATTTTTCCAGTAGGTTTTGCGTTTACCGAGCAGGAAACCGAAATTGCGGCTCAGGAATTTAACTATTCCCGGCGCCCAGTATTTCTCGAATACGGGGAAATACCAGCTTATGACGAATCTCACCGTCCCCTTTGCGCCCGCGGGAACGCCGAAACGCGCGGCGAGCGTACACATATCGCCGTTGCCGAGATCGCTCGTGCCGCATTTACCGTAATGTCTGTTGACGAGCTTGCCGGGAGCCGAGAATTCTCTCCAAAAGGTCGTCACGTCGTCGAACCAACCGCTCCTGAACCAGTATTCCTGATAGGAAACGTCGTTACAATCGGTGGCGATACAGGCATTGCCGTAACCCGGTTTTTCCTTCGACATACGGCGCGCCGTGGTCATCGAAATACCCTTGATCCCCTCTTTCTCGAAATAAGCGTTGACGGTTTTTTTGTGCAGAGGATTGTATACCGACAGCGCGACGGTATAATCCAATGCTTTATCGGAGGTATTCTCTATCTCGAATTCGAAAAAAGCCGCGGGTATGCTCGAATCGTCCGCGTTCGTGGGTATAAAAGGATTGAATGCGCGCATAACGAGTTTTGCGGGGAAATTCCCGTCGCGGAGCTCTGTCTCCGCCACCGGATAGAAGCCTTTGAATTTACACTCCCCGAAATGCTTGAGTCCCGCAAGGGTGGCGCGGCTCGGTCCGTGACCGAATCCCCAGCTGTGGTATCCCGTGTGCATACCGCCGCCGAAATCGGCTACGGTATCGCCCTGCACGAGGCGCGCGTCGAGCACCTTACCTTCGTATTCCGCTTTGACGGCGAAATCGGTATAACCGTTGACGGACTGTCGGTTGGGGCGGTTGAATATTTCCCAGTCGATAAGCCTGCCGTTTCCCGCAAGCCCGATACTGCCCGCGCCTATCCCGCCGAGAGGAAAGGAAATCTCTCTCTGATATCTGCCTTCGTAAGTTTTACCCGCCACAATTTCACCTCTTTACAGCGCGCCGACCTTTTGGGCGAGCGCGGGAAGCCATAAGCCGCCCTGCACGCTTCTGTGATTCATGCCCTTGTCCCTGCACTTCACGGAATCTATATAATCGCTGAAAGGATTGCGGTCGGGAGTGTCCTCGAGATAGGCGCAAAGCGCTTCCGCGAAAAGCCCTACCGTCTTTTCGCCGCCGAATACCGAAGCGTACATCGCCCAGTCCGTCTTACAGAAAGCGGCGCGGTAGTCGAGCGGCAAGCCGTATTTATTGAGTTTGGCGACGTAGACCGCGCTTTCCGCGGCGCGGATCTTTTCGTCGAAAAGCCCGAAGCCGAATATCCCGTCCCAGACGAGATTGTATTTAAGGCTCCAGGTATCCTTCTTATCGAGCGAGAAGGCGAGCGAGCCGTCCTCTTTGAGCGCGAGCGCCGTAAGCTTCGCCGCATAGTCGCGGGCGATCGCCGCATAATCGCATTCCGCCGTAAACGAACAAGCTTCCTTGAGCTTATCAAAACACGCTATCCCGATGACGCTCTTAATTGCGAGATTGACGTTTTTCTCGCTGTGTCCCGCAAAGTCGTCGGTGCAAAGCTGATTTTCGAGTATCACTCCCTTTTCGACAAGGTAATCCGCCCATTTTGCAAGGGTAGCCATATAAGGCGCTATGTTTTCGGCTTTGCCGCCGAAACGGATATACGCGTAACTCATAATGAGCATATTGCCGCATTCCTCTATCGGCATCTGACTCGAATAATCGTACACGTCGCCTTCGAGGGCGAATATTTTAAGAGAATTATCGCGGTTGAAAGCGTTACGCTTCCTGAAGCCGTACACCTGTCCGTTGCCTATGGGGTATCTGCCTATGTCGTGCGGTGCGAAACCGTAAAGCCATACGGGCGAGGAAGCGAACGCGAATATCCCCCTCAGCATACCGAGCACGAGTTCGGGAGCGTACATAAGGAAAAGCGGAGTCGAAGGATAGGATACGTCCACCGTATTCATACAGCCGTTGCTGTGACACTCCTTGCTTAAATAGAGCAGTCCGCCCTCTCCGTCGTACACCGCCTTATGTGCCGCGAGCACCTGTCTCAATGCCGCGCGAAGTATCTTCGCGTAAGCGGGCGGCATACCCGAAACGTCCTCGTTGAGCCTTCCCGCGAAAGCGCTCGTAAAAGCGTATATTTCCTCGCGCCCTTTGACGAAACGCGCAAGCGCTTCATCTGTGTCCTTATAATATTTAGTCCAGGCGCCCTTCAGCTTTTTGCCGAAATACTCTATCGAATAACCGTCGTCCGCGGCTAAAACAAAATGTGCGCCGAAGGTTTCCGCGCCCTCGGCGCGCCCTGCCGATTTGGCATAGATAAGGCTACCGCAAATGCGCTTACGGTAACCGCAAACGTCGCCTGTAAGGAAATACTCGCCCCAGTCGGCTACGACGTGATCGCCCGAATAAGCTATGGGGCGCGCCCCTTTTTTCTTGACCGATACAAATTCGGTGCCGCCCGTTTGTCCTTTACGGAAAACGCAGGGCGCGAGCGCGTTTTTCTTCGCTATCTCGTCAAACACCTCTATCGTCACCTCTACGGCGTGCGCGCCGCCGTCGGCGCTTCCGACTTCCACGTCGATATAGGAAACGGGCGCGAAAAGAAGTTCGGGCTTATCGAGAACGTGCGCTCCCCAGAAGCGCGCGGTGAGCTCGATCTCGGCGTTTCCGAAAACGTAGACCGTTTCCGTAAAGTCCACGGTACGCGCTCGTTGCGGAAGCGCATTTTTGCCTTTACCGAGGAAGGTATATTCCCTGCCGTCCACGCTCACCTTACCGACTATCCGCTTGCGGTGCCCGGTCCAAAGCGTGGTATCCGCAGCGTTGAGCGTATCGCTCCGCGACCATATACTGAAGAAAGGATCCACGGTGACGAGCGGATACGCGGGTAACCTCATATCGTTAATAAGTACATCTTCAGACACTTTCCACCTCCGACAAATAAATTATACAAAACGTCGTAGGTAAAATTCTATATACTTTTTTCGCTAAAATGAGTAAAATATTTATTTACAAAAAGCGCGCGGCTTCTACCGCCGCGCTCAGCCCCGCTCTATACAAAAAGTTACCGCACCACGCGGCTCCGATAATAAGGGGGAAAAGAGTACGAAACGTGCGGTACATTCATTATATCAATCGGAATTCCGATTGCCAATAGTTTTTCCGATTGATTTTGCTAATATTAGCAATATGGAGACAGGCAATATCATACGCGGTTTAAGACAGCAACGCCCCGGATTAAGCCAAAAGAAATTGGCGCTCGAGCTCGGTTACGCCCAATCGACGATATGCGACTGGGAGAACGGAGCGATAGAGCCTTCCGCTTCGTCGGTGAAAAAGCTCGCCGTCTATTTCGACGTGACGGCAGACTACCTTCTCGGACTCGAGGACGAATTCGGAAATAAGATCCTCTGCGATACGAATAGCTGAACGATAGTATAAACGATTAAAAGCGGGAACATATCCCGCTTTTTTATTTTATATCGACGATAAGGTAAACGCGTACGCCTACGGGTTTCTCCCCTTTCCGTCTCAGATCCGCTCCGCACCCCGCCGCGTCCGTAAAGGTTGGGGGAAAAGTAACGCCGCGACGAAGGTACGGAACGCGAAGCATTGCTTCGACTTAATTATATTCTTAGTTTTTTAAGATGTCAATATTATTTCTTAGAATTCTAATATAATTCGGTTATGGGCAGTTGTTTCGGAAATAAGATCAAAGAATTGCGTACGGAACGCGGGATCACGCAACCGGAGCTTGCGAAAGCTCTCGGCGTATCCAACGGTATGGTTTCGCTATGGGAAAACGGAGTAAACGCCCCTAAAGCCGAATATATCGTTTCTGCGGCAAGGTTTTTCAACGTATCCGCGGACTACCTCCTCGGGCTCGAGGACGAATTCGGAAATAAGATCTACTCGAATACGGAAAAAAAGGAATAACGGATCAAAAAAAGCGGGAACATATCCCGCTTTTTTCGGCTTTGTCGGATCGGGCTTCACCGTCCGGTGAGCTTAACGTATTCCGCGACGAGGAAGGGATTTTCGAGGTCGTCCTCGTCGAGCCCTCTATATGCGAAAAGGTCGTCGTAGAGGTAGACTACTTTCATTATGTCGTCGCACTCGACGTGAATATCGCCGCTCACGAGATCTATCCCCACCTTGACGTCGCCCGTTATGTAGGCGCGTATCTCGGGAGTTTTCCCTTCGGGGAGCTTCTTGCGGGAATGGGGATTGAGGGTGATATTATCCCGGCAGGCTTCTATGAATTCTTCGTCGGCGTATTCGTCCGCTTCGTATTTGCTCAAAAAATACTCCTCGAGCTCCGCGCCCGTCTTTCTGTCCGGTTTGAGCGCTTTGCGGTATTCGGCGTACAATGCACGCCACTCCTCTTTCAGTTTATCGTCGGGCATTCTCGTAAGCATGCTATCACCTCTCCGCTTCGTACTCCGGTTAGTTTCATAAACAAGCACTCGTTTGTCCGGGAACTCTTTCGCAAGCGCCACGACATGCCCCGCAACGAGCTAAGTCTTGTCCCGCCCGCATTTCCCGACAAGGCGAATATGACGGTTTTCGTACTTTGAATCCCCAAATACCTTCCGAAGCCATTACTGTTTTTCATCAAAAGCATTATATACCCTTCCTCCACGCGCGCGCAAGGACTCTTATAAAAAAATCCCCTCACCGAATAAATTTCCCTTCCAGCGCGTGCATCGGCGTTTACTTCCTTCTTACATTTTTCTCTTTCCGATTGCAAACTAACGCACCGCACGCGCTGAAGCGCGGCGAGACGTTACCCGCTATCCACCAAAAACAAAGGACACCTTGTTTGGTGTCCTTTGTTTTTTGGATATTTTATCGGATTGCGGCTCACTCGCACAAGTCTGTGCTTATATTCGCTTTTTCGTTTGTTTACGAGTGCGGAAATCGTATAGCTCTTCGTTTAGCTCGTCAGGTTTGCGCGGAGCGCAAACTAACGCACCGCGCGCGCTAAAGCGCGGCGGAACGTTACCCGCTATCCGACAAAAACAAAGGACACCTTGTTTGGTGTCCTTTGTTTTTGGTGGAGATAAGCGGGTTCGAACCGCTGGCCTCTTGAATGCCATTCAAGCGCTCTACCAACTGAGCTATACCCCCGTGCGCCCGTTTATTGTATAATAATTCGGGCGGTTTGTCAATTACTTTTTCGATGTATGTTGCGAGTTGTTGTTACGCTACCCTTGCAATCTCTCCGCATACTCCGCCATGAGCTCGCGAAAGGCGGGAAGCGAGCGCTCTATCATATCGTGCGATACGCAATACGCTATGCGCGCGTATTCCGGCGCGCCGAAGTCGCCGCCCGGCACGATGAGCAATCCGTACTTTTTTGCCCTCTCGCAGAATTCGTCAGAGTCGCCGCCCGGCGCTCTCACGAAAAGATAGAACGCGCCGTCCGGTCTTACGCATTCGTATCCGAATTCCGTAAGCGCGTTATAGACGAGATCGCGGTTGGCGCGGTATGCCTCGATATCGGGCTTCGCGCGCAGACATTTCCTTACGACGTACTGCATCATGCTCGGCGCGCAGACGTATCCGAGCGCCCTGCCCGCGCCGCAGATCGCCGCGTATATTCCCCTCTCGTCCTCGGCGCGGTTGCTTACCGCGATATATCCGATACGCTCTCCGGGCAGCGACAGCGACTTCGAGTAAGAATAGCATACGAGCGTGTTCGCGTAATAATTCATAAGGTACTTGACCTCTACTCCGCCGTATACGAGTTCACGGTACGGTTCGTCCGAAATAAGATATATCGGGTGTCCGTACTCTTTGCTCTTGGACTCCAAAATAGCGCAAACTTCTTTGATGCAAGCCTCGGAATACACAACGCCCGAAGGGTTGTTGGGCGAGTTCAATATTATGCCTTTGGTGTGCTCGTTGATAAGCGCCGAAAGCGCTCCGGCGTCTACGGAAAAATCTTCTCTGCGCATAGGCGCCACTTTGAATTTAGCGCCCGCGGCTTCGGTGAACACCTTGTATTCGGGGAAATACGGAGCGACGGTCACGAATTCGTCGCCCTCTACGGTAAGCGCGTTAAGGCATATCGTGAGCGCCGCCGCCGCCCCTACCGTCATGTATATCGAATCGGCTGTAAGCGCCGTTCCGAAACGCTCGTTGATATATTCCGCTACGTCCTTCCTCACGCCCGCGTCGCCCTGCGCCGAGGTGTATCCGTGCAGAAGGGTGGTATCCTTCATCGCGTTCAATTCCGCTATAGCTTCTCTCACGCATTCGGGAGCGGGCACGTTGGGGTTGCCGAGGCTGAAGTCGTAGACTTTGTCCGCGCCAACTTCGGCGGCGCGCTTCTTACCGAATTCGAACAGTTCTCTTATCACCGAGCGTTTGCTACCCAGTTCGTGCATCTTGGAATTATACATCTTTTATCCTTCTTTCCGATCGTAATGGTCTTTTGTATTTATTTGTGAGTCTGGAAGTTCCAGAGATCTCTGCACATATCCTCGAGGTTGCGCTTCGCGCTCCAGCCGAGTTCTTTTTTCGCTTTCTCCGCGGAAGCGTAGCAGGTGGCGATATCGCCGGGGCGACGGTCAACTATCTTATACGGGACCGGTCTGCCGCTCGCTTTCTCGAACGCCTTGACCATATCGAGCACGCTGTAGCCCACTCCCGTGCCGAGGTTCACGGCGTCTACGCCGTATTTGTCGATATTCCTGAGCGCCGCAAGGTGCCCTTCCGCAAGATCCATGACGTGGATATAATCCCTCACGCCGGTGCCGTCGGGGGTATCGTAATCGCCGCCGAACACGTTGAGGAAGGGCAGTTCGCCGTGCGCGACTTTCGCCACGTAAGGCATCAAGTTATTCGGTATGCCCTTCGGGTCCTCTCCGATAAGTCCGCTCTCGTGCGCGCCCACGGGATTGAAGTACCTCAGAAGCAATATGTGCCAGCTATTGTCAGCCGCATACACGTCGCGGAGAATATTCTCTATCATAAGTTTAGTGGCGCCGTAAGGATTGGTCGTGGAAAGTCTGCATCCCTCGTCGAGAGGAAGTCTCTCCGGCGTACCGTATACGGTAGCGGAAGAGCTGAATACGAACCTCTTGACGTCGTACTTCGACATGGTCTCGAGTAACGAAAGCGTGGACATCAGGTTGTTACGGTAATAAAGAAGAGGTTTATGACAGCTCTCGCCCACCGCTTTGAGTCCCGCGAAGTGTATGACTGCGTCTATTTTGTTTTCGGTAAATATTTTCTCGAGCACCGCTTTGTCGCATACGTCGCCCTCGTAGAATTTGACTTTGCGAGAAGTGATCTTCTCCACCTTCTCGATACTCTCGTAAGAGCTGTTGACGAAATTGTCCACCGCCACCACGTCGTAACCCGCTTCCAGCAACACGACGTCGGTATGCGCCGCTATGTACCCTGCTCCGCCTGTGACCAAAATTTTCATATTGACACCTCCATAAAAGGTAATTTTTTAATTTTCAGCGCGCCCGCGGCGCGCGTTTACGTCAGTTCTCTTCCACGCCGAACGGCACGAAACTCGCCGGCAAATGGAACGTTTCCGCATAAGTGGGATTGAACGCATACAACGCAAGCGTGCCGTCGCCCGAATAATCCTGCCTGTAAATATTACAATAGGAACACTCTTTCGTCCAGCCTATCGCGGCAAGATTATCGAGCGGAATGCTCCACTCGGAACGCCAACCGCCGGACGTGCGCTCCGTCAGCGAAGTGAAAGGACTCGAATCGAAGGGATAAAGTTTGAAATTCCCCATTCCGCCTTCGTTCACGACTATTACGGCATACTCGGCTCCGTCGGGATTGACTTCGAGTTCGAGATACTTTTCGCGGCTGCCGAGAGTAAGGAAAAATTCCACGACGTCCCCTTCGTACAGCTTGTCGTTGAACTTCTTCCCTTTCGATATTATCACGTTGTCGGTACATTCGAAAAGGAATTTCACCACGTCGTCTTCGAGCCACATTTTCACTTCCGTAGCCTTCGGCGCCTCGTGCCCCGTTAAGTTTTCTCTCAATTTAACGACGTTTACGTCCTTTTCTATAAATATTTCCGGTTTAAGCATAACGTTTTACCGTTGCCTCCATGTCCTTGAGCTGTTGCTCCATATCGCTTACGAGCTTCATCTGCGTGCGAGTGCGGTCGAGATTGTGCCCCTCGCGGTGCACTTTGAAATATACGTCCCCTTCGAGATAGTCGGTAAGGAAGCGCATACCGCATTCGTAGGTCATGAGTATCGCGCCGAATGCGAGAAGCTCCTTCTCCGCGTCCGCAAGCCTCCCGCCCGCTTCGGATACGAAGCCTTCCGTGTAAGCGTCGAAAAGTTCGCGCGAAAAATTGACTTTCGTAAGATCCTTCTCGTCCTCCGCTCCCGTATTCGCTCCGGAACGTATGCCGTCGCCGAAATCGTACAGGATACTTCCTTTCATCACCGTGTCGAGATCGATGACCGTCACCGCTTCCCCTCTCGCGCGGTCGATGAGCACGTTATTGAGTTTGGTATCGTTATGCGTAACCCGCAAAGGAAGCCTGCCGTCCGCAAGCCCTCTCACGGCTACGCCGCAATACTTTTCCCGTTCGAGATACCACTCGACTTCTTTCTTCACTTCGCGGAGCCTTCCCGCTCTGTCGGCGGCTATCGCCGCGCGCAAGTTCTCCATACGCTTCACGGTATCGTGGAAATCCGGTATCGTGTCGAAAAGCGTTTCCGCGGGATAACCGTCGAGAAGCTGTTGAAAGCGCCCGAAACCCCGCCCCGAAACGCGCATTTCTTCCGCGGTCGGGCGCGTTTCTATACTTACGCCGCCGTATATGAAATTATACATACGGTAGTAACCGCCTTCGTACTCAAGATAACTGCCGCCTTCCGCTACGGGTATCACGCGGAGATACTCCGCTCCCGGCTCTTCTCCGCGCGCGATGTATTCGGTCACGCCGACGATGTTTTTCATTAGTTGAGCGACGTTACGGAATACGTTATGATTTATTTTCTGCAGTATATAATACTTCCCGTTTTCGTCGGTAATGCGGTAAGTATCGTTGATATGACCGCAACCGTAACGCACGGCTTCCTTTGCGGGCGCTTCCATACCGAACATATCCGCTATTGTCGTTATCACGCGCATGTCTTCGCTCATCGTTCACCTCCTCCGCGCTCCGTGATTCCTTCGCGCGGTTTCTTCCGATTTGATTACATTATAACGCATAGACCGAATTTATACAACGAAATAACGGCATTTGAGTTATACGCGAAACGCATTCCGCGCGTTCGCTTTTTTCGGTTGACATCGCAGGATAAATGCGTTACCCTTTTGAAGGGTATAAACGGGACAAGAAGATGAAGGATAACGAATTTCTACAAGGCAAAATATTACCGCCGCTGATACGTTTCGCGATACCGCTGATGCTGTCGCTCTTTCTGCAATCCCTCTACGGAGCGGTGGATCTCGTGGTGGTCGGGCAATTCGGCTCCACCGCAAGCATTTCCGCGGTGGCGACGGGAAGCCAGCTCATGGTCGCGGTAACCGCGATAGTCACGGGACTCACTATGGGAGTTACGGTGCTGATCGGGCAATCGGTAGGCTCCGGGGACCTCGAGAAAGCGGGCAACGTAGTGTGCGGGATGTTAAAGCTGTTCACCGTCGTCGCCGTAACGATAACGGCGGTACTCGTAGCGGTACCCGAACCGCTCGCCCGCCTGTTGAAAGCGCCCGAATCGGCGCTCGAAGGCACGGTCCAATATATAAGGATATGCGGCGCGGGAATGATATTCATCACCGCGTATAACGGGATAAGCGGCATTTTCCGCGGGATAGGCAACTCCGTCACTCCGTTCGTTTTCGTGGCGATAGCCTGTCTCGTCAATATAGCGCTCGATCTCGTATTCGTGGCGGTACTGCATCTGGACGCCGCGGGAGCCGCCCTCGCCACCGTGATAGCGCAGGCTTCGAGCGTGGTTTTCTCGCTCGCGTACCTCTATAAAAAACGTCTCCCCTTCCCCGTACGCAAGTCGGGTTTCAAAGCAAAAGGCGTCATCAAAAAAATACTTTTCGTCGGCGCGCCGATAGCGATGCAGGACTTCCTCGTGAGCATATCGTTCCTCATCATAACCGCGATAATCAACGGGCTCGGCGTGGTGCAGTCGGCAAGCATCGGGATCGCCGAAAAGCTTTTCGTCTTCCTCGCCATAGTGCCCATGTCCTTCCTCTCCGCGCTCGCGGCTTTCGTGGCGCAAAACACGGGACACGGCAATTACCGCCGCGCGAATTCCGCGCTCTTCCGCACCACGGCGATATCTTTCGTATTCGGGTTGGCGGTGTTTTTCATGACCTTTTTCGGCGGCGATATCCTCGCAAGGATCTTCACGTCCGACGAAGAAGTGATCGCCTCTACCGCGCTGTACTTCAAAAGCTGTTCCTTCGAATATATGATAATAGCGGTGTCGTTCTGCATGCTTGGTTTTTTCAACGGACTCGGCAAAACGCCTTTCGTGATGATACAGGGGCTTCTGAGCGCCTTCGCGGTGAGGATACCGCTTTCCTATCTTTTCCGCCATCTTCCGGACACGAATATGTTCCTCATCGGGATAGCGGTACCCGTATCCGCCGCGGCGAGCCTTATCCTCTGCATAGTTTACTATTTCATAGTCAATAAAAAAATGCGACCGAAACAAAATGTCGATTCGGTGACCGCTCCCGCCATAACGCAAACCGAAAACGACAAAGAAAAGACGTCCGGGTAATATACGCCGAACGCCTTTTCTTTAACGGTTATTTCAAGCAATTTCCGGAATACGTTTTAATATTTTCTTTTGAGATCCAACAATAACGCGCCTATCTCGTTGACCATGGCTTCCGAGACGGATTTGTCCACTTTGATCTTGAGTTTGTGCAAACGCACGGATTTGGTCAGCGAGGAAGTTCCCATCTGCATGAGGCTGTGTTCTCCCATTTTGCCGGATATCTCGACCATGACGCCGGCGCCCTTGCTGAGGAAAAATTTGATCACCGCGGCTACGGCTATCACCAGCATAACTATTCCCAGTACGGTCAGGATCGTCATGTCTGTCGTAACGCCGATAATCAACGAAAGCACGCCCGCCACCGCGGCTATTATAGCCACCAGTAACGTGATGCCCTGCGTGGCAAAAACGGTATATACGTAATCCGCCGCTTCTACGGGGATCTCTTTACGGATGACGGTCTTTTTGCTGACGCTTTCGTTTATGATCCTCTTGTTGGTAATGATCAGATTATTGTTGACGTTTTCCTTACCCGCATTGCTTTTAATACTGCGGGTGCTGTAAGTGTAAGTTTTTACTATCTGTTCGTTATTTGCAAGTTTGAGTTCCATATCTCCTCCTATTGTATATCCGAATATTTTGATTTGGGTTTTTTGTTTTCCAGCGTCAACGCGCCTATCTCGTTGATCAGCGCCAATACCGCTTCTGCGTCCACGGACTTTTTCAAATTGGTCACCACGAAATGAGGTTTGCCTATTTCCGAATCGCCGTTATCGTTTTTGCCGCGTTTGGATACGGCGACCGACACGAGCACGATCAAAAAAATCACGGCGAGCAACGCATACGGCAAATTATTGCCCAGCGTTTCCGCCCCTTCCAACATGAGAACTATCAATACGCATATCAGCGCAATGACAGCCAGTATGCCTGCGGCGCGACCTTTCAGAAAGCCCGAAAGCCCCTTTTTACCTTTCCCACGTTGCTTCCTGCCGCGCATTTTGAAACTGCCGAATTGTAAATGCGACGAAGTTCTCATATAAGAGATCCTGCAGGCTTTCAGATAAAAAAGATATTCCTTTTTCCTGAAAATGAGGCACAGCACGAATATCAGGACAGCCGCGCAGACGATCACGATGCCTGCCGTGGAAGCGCCGCTTTCCGCCGCCATATTCCCCGAATAAATCAGCACTACGCCGAATATCGCCAAGATCAGGAGCACTACCTTGACTACAATATTCATCGGTTTGCGTTTATAGTGATAAACGTAATCCAGACTGTCCACGTCGTCTAAAGGTATTTCGCTCGAATAAGTCTGCGTGGTGTCCTTGAATTTTTCCACGCTCTTGTGTATTATCCGCTTATTCGTGAGAGTCAGAGTCGATCTCTGTTCGTATTTCTTGCCCCACATCCTCTGATAAGGAAAAGTACGGATAACCTTTTCGTCTGCCGCCAGATTGACGGCGGTATCACTTGCCATATATTCCTCCTTCACGTATGAATTTGATTATGTTTTCTAATCACATTCATTATATTAGACTAATTTATTTAATAAGTCAACATTTATTATTAAATTTCTTCATAATATATCTTTAGGAGACAAGACTATGATTAGATTATTTGAATTGCGCACGGAAAAAGGTCTCTCCCAAAGAGAAATATCAAAAATTTTTAATATCAGTCAGGGCACTTACAATAACTGGGAAAACGGAAAAACGCAACCGTCGATAGAACAACTGATACAATTAGCGGAATATTTCGGGACTTCGGTAGATTATTTAATAGGAAAGAGCAACGATTATTACGACACGGCGCCCACGCTCGAACACGACATCAAAAGAAACGCGCTGTTGCGCGTCTACGACGGATTATCGCCGGAAGACAAAGAGAATTTATATTGGCTGATATCGAAACTGGATAATAAAAACAGATCGGTTTAAGAACCCTCTGTCACCTCGTCGATATTCGAAGGAGCCGCGCCGTTAGGTTGGTTGCCTTTGGCAACATACCGACAAGACGTTGGCGATATCCGTATACGCGAGGATCTTATTTCTTTTGCGAGCTTACGTTCCCCTCGTCAGTTTTGACACCCTTCGGCTGTCAAAATAGCGCACCCCGTATCGCACGCCGAAGACTTATCCTGCTATTATGCTTGTTCAAGCTTTTCGGGACACTCGCAGTTACCGTATTTCTTCTCTACGCTTCGGCAGGCGCCTTAAAGTGTATTTCTTTTACGGGTATACGTTTCCCTCGTATGTATCGAGGCATATTGCCTCGATACAACGCACCCCGTATCGGGCGCCGAAGACTTATCCTGCTATTATGCTTGTTCAAGCTTTTCGGGACACTCGTAGTTACCGTATTTCTTATCTACGCTTCGGCAGGCGCCTTACGGTATATTTCTTTTATGAGTGTACGTTTCCCTCGTATGTATCGAGGCATATTGCCTCGATACAACGCACCCCGTATCGTACGCTCAAAAGCGTACGATACGGGGAGACTGTTCCTTATTGCGCACCAAGGGCAAAAAGAAACAAGCCTTTCGGCTTGTCCTTTGCCCTTGGTCGTTATAATGCGGTTCGGGACCACTCGTAGTTACCGTATTTCTTCTATATACTTCACAAGGCGCCTTACAGCATATTTCTTTTAGGAGTGTACGTTCCCCTCGTCAGTTTTGACACCCTTCGGCTGTCAAAATAGCGCACCCCGTATCGGGCGCTTGCGCTTCGATACGGGGAGACTGTTCCTTATTGCGCACCAAGGGCAAAAAGAAACAAGCCTTTCGGCTTGTCCTTTGCCCTTGGTGCGCAATAAGGGACTCGAACCCCTGACTTCCTCCATGTGACGGAGGCACTCTACCAACTGAGTCAATTGCGCTCGCTTCTACCGTATTATTATATATCCCCTTTCGGAAATTGTAAAGCGTTTTTTTATCAGAGTTGTTTTTCCGAGCCGTACGCGTTTGCGCCCTCTCGCTCATACGTAGCTTTCGACGAAACGCCGTATTTTATTTCTCTTTATCGGGGCTCCCGTATTCCGGATATCGGTGACCCTTCCTTCGGATTTTCGCTTCTTGTCGCCGGCGCGTCCCGCCGCATCTTAACGCACGCTGCGCGCTCGCCGCGTTTATATGCGGGCGTCGCCTGCTCAAAACGCTTGCAATATTTTTTTTCTATGGTATAATACACAAGGCGCAAAACCCAAAAAAATATTTATTCTCGCGAGGTGCGTATGATGAAATACGACGTAGTAATAGTCGGCGGCGGTATCGGCGGATTGATGGCGGCTTACAAGATCGTCACGAAAAAGCCCGCTCTCAAAGTAGTCGTCATAGACAAGGGCAAGGCTCTGGACAAGCGCAAATGCCCCATCTCCAATCACCTTGTCAACGAGTGCATCAAGTGCAAGCAGTGCGCCATCATGGAAGGTATCGGCGGCGCGGGCGCGTTCAGCGACGGCAAGTTCAACATCACCACCGAATACGGCGGCTGGCTCCAGGATTATCTCGGAAACGAAGTCACGATGCGCTACATCAACGAAGTGGCGGATATTCTCGACGAGTTCGGCGCCACCAAGAAGCAATACGTCCCTTCCGACGAGATCAAACTTCAGTGCCTCAAGCACGACCTTTATCTTTTGCAAGCCACCGTCAAGCACCTCGGCACCGACGGCAACCTCAAGGTCATGTCCAACCTTATGAAGTTCCTCTCCACAAAAGCGGATTTCGTAACGGAGAACGCGGTGACCGACATTGACCTCGTGGGGCGCACGGTACACACCGAAAACGGCGACGAATTCACCTACAAAGACCTCGTGCTCGCCATCGGAAGAAGCGGCTCCGAATGGTTCGAAAGCTGGTGCAGGCGCAACGACCTGAAAGTGACCAACAATCAGGTGGATATCGGCGTGCGCGTGGAGCTGCCGCGCATAATCTGGGAAGACATTTCCTCGAAGATCTACGAGCCGAAAATACTTTACCGCACCCGCGATCACGGCGATTGCACGCGCACTTTCTGTTTCAACTCTGGCGGCGAAGTCGTCATCGAAAACAACGACGGTATGCTCACGGTGAACGGACACGCAAATTCCGATCCCGCGCTCAAGACCGAAAACTCCAACTTCGCCATACTCTCTACTACGCGCTTTACCCAGCCTTTCAACGAGCCCATAGCTTACGCGAAGCATATCTGCAAGCTCGCCAACATGATAGCGGGCGGCGGGGTTATAGTACAGCGTTTCGGAGACCTCGTCAACGGCAGACGTTCCAATCATCACCGCATACTTCAGTCGAGAGTGCATCCCACTCTGAACGCGGTGGCGGGGGACCTCGGACTGTGCATACCGAAGCGCCAGCTCGATAACATCATCGACACCGTGTACGCGCTCGACAAGATAGCTCCGGGGACTGCGAACTACGACACTCTCCTCTACGGCGTGGAAGCAAAATTCTATTCTATCAAGCCCGATTTCATCGACAACGATTTCCGTATCACGGAGAACGTCTACGCCATAGGCGACGGCGCGGGTATCACGCGCGGACTTGCGCAAGCGGGCGCGAACGGATTATTCGTCGCCGAAAAAATTGTCGCGGGACGTTAAACGGACATCGTTTCCAGATCACGGTATTCAAAAAAGCGTTTCCGCAAGGAAACGCTTTTTCCGTAAATGATTATAATTATTCGTTCACGGCGTAACAGGACAGCCCTCGTAATTTATGCGGAATTTCTCGCGTTCGAGTTCGTATTCCCCTTTCGCCGCGCGGAAAAATTCGCCGAGATAAGCCGTCGCGCGCTTCAACGCCCTTTTAAGAAGTTCCGGGACGTCCGCGCGCTCTTCCTTTTCCTCTCCTCGCACCGCGGCGAAAGCTCTGTGTCCGTAATTGAGATAATCGCGCTCTCCGTAACCGTACGGCGGATGTATAAGCGACGAGAACTTCGGCGCCCCTTTCAGAAAAATCTTCTCCAGAAAACGCACCGTTTTAAGGTTCGTGCCCTTAACGTCCCGCGAGAACTTCAGCGCCTTCTTTATAAGATTGAACGCCACTATGCAACTGCGTTTGCCGAGCTTCTCGCCGAATACGGGATCGATCACTTCGTTATACAGCGCGCTTATCTCCTCTTTGACGGCTTTCCTCGTCCTGAATTTATGCGCGTCGCCCATTCCGAGTTCGCTTATGTAGTATTCGTCCACGGCGGATTCTATAAAATGATGCGCGCTACGCGCGTAAGAGACGGGCAACAGCTCCGACGAATACCTTTTTACCGTTTCGAATACATACGGGTGGAGCGTAAAATCAAGCACGTAATGGCACATCAGTCCCATTGCGTACGCGAGTTTGACGGGATTGCGGTTCTTGTCGAGCGACTCCGCAAGCGCGCGGAATACGTCATAAACGTGTTCCGCGTGCATTTTCTCGGCATATTTCGGCACATTCCCGATACCCGTTTCGCGGAGTATGAAAAGAAAATCCGGTCCCGTACAACCGAGGTTGTACGCCTCCTTCTCCGCATTGACGGCTTCCGCGGCTTCAGCCGTGAGAGCGCCGGCGACTTCGCTGCCAAAGCATACGTGCGTATAAAGATTAGGCATTTTTACAGACCGTATTCCGCGGCTATCTCTTTGATCGTCACGGGACGGTTCTCCGCTACGGACCTCTTTGCCGCAAGCCCGATGAGCACCGGTTGGAGCCCGTCGTTGACGTCCACTTCGGTGGGAGTGTCGTTGACTACGGCCTGTATGAAGGAATCGACTTCCGCCGTGTACGCCGCCATATATCTTTCGAGGAAGAAATATTTGGGCTTTTCCGCGGTGACTCCGTTCGCGTCGCTTATAACGGCGGTGGAGTCGGAGTCGTTGCCTATCGCGACCTGACCGAGCGAGCCGAAAGCTTCCACGCGTTGATCGTAGCCGTAACTCGCCCTGCGGCAGTTATCGATAACGGCTATCGAACCGTCGGAAAGCTTCATCGTGATGACGGCGGTATCGATATCGCCCGCTTTACCTATCTCGGGATCGACGAGCACGGCGCCCACGGCGTAGACCTCGGTGACTTCCGCTCCCGACATGTATCTCACCATATCGAAATCGTGTATCGTCATGTCGAGGAAGATGCCGCCCGAAACCTTGATATAGGACACGGGGGGCGCGCCGGGATCGCGGGAAGTGATCTTCAATACGTTCAGATCACCTATCTTGCCCGCTTTGACGGCTTCGCGCGCCGCGCGGAAGTTGTGGTCGAAACGCCTGTTGAAACCCACCTGATATTTGACGGAGGATTTTTTGAGCGCTTCCATGACCTCTTTGATCTTCTCCACGTCGTGGTCTATGGGCTTTTCGCAGAAAATGTGTTTTCCCGCGGCGATAGCCTCGAGAGAAATGCTACTGTGCGTGTCGGTGGAGGAGCAGATGAGCACTATCTCTATGTCTTTGTCCTCGAGGATCTTGTGATAATCCTTATATACGTAAGGTATCCCCGTTTCCTTCGCCCACGCTTCGGTGGCTTCGTTCATAAAAGGGTCGGCTATAGCCTTGACGGTCGCGCCTTTGACGAAGCGCGTCACGCTCTCCGCGTGCACTTTGCCTATCCTGCCTGCTCCGATGATTCCTATATTTATCATAATAGAGTTCTCCGTTTATTTTTTTGCCTTCCGGCTTTTTTAGATCTTACCTACCTGCTTGATGTACTTACGCGCTTTTATGGCGTATTCGAGAGGATTGGCTACCGCGGGATCCTGTTCCGCTTCGACGAGCAGCCAACCCGTGTAATCGGAATTTCCGATGACGTCGAATATCGGTGCGAAATCTATGGCGCCGTCCCCGGGAACGGTGAAAGTACCCTTCCTTACTCCCTGGAGGAAGCTTAATTTCTCGCGTTTGACTTCGGCTATCACATCGGGACGGATATCCTTAAGGTGAACGTGCTTGATACGTCCGATGTACTTACGAAGCACGGTCATATAGTCTTCGCCGCAATACGCAAGATGACCGGAGTCGAAAAGTAGGCTCACGAGCGCGGGATCGGTATTCGCCATCATCCTGTCTATCTCGGCGGCGGTCTGCACCACGGTGCCCATGTGATGATGATATGTAAGCGAAATGCCGTACCAGTCGCGCGCTATCTCGCCCAGATGATTGAGCCCGTCGGTGAATGTATCCCATTCCTTGTCGTTCATCACGTATTTGCCTTCGAATACGGGAACGTCCTTGCCCTGTATCGAATAGGACTGCTCGCTTACGCCTATCACTTTCGCGCCCATGGCTTTCAGGAACTTGCATTTCTTATGGAATTCCGCTTCCACTTCGTAGAAAGGCTGAGTGATGAGATAGGTCGAAAACCAGGAATTCGCTATCTTCAGTTTCCTTAAATTGAGCGCGCGGCGGAGAGTGTTTATCTTGGTGGGATATTTGTTGCCTATCTCCGTGCCCTTGAAGCCCGCAAGCGCCATTTCGCTCACGCATTGCTCGAAGGTGTTCTCCGCCCCGAGATCGGGCATATCGTCGTTCGTCCAGCCTATGGGTGCGATACCCAGTTTGATTTTTTTCTTGTCTAACATAAAGTCTCCTTTTTATTATAACGTTCCGCCGCCCGCGCGCGAAGCGCGTGAGAGGACGGCGTTCGCATGATTATTTTCCGATATAACCTTTGAGCTCCTCGAGTGCGGCGCGTTGTTTGTCGTTGCGCGGAGCGTAAGTGAGCCCCGTCTGCCACCAGCCGCCTTCGTAGCCGTCGGTCATCGTCTTGGGCAAAACCTTGATATCGATAAGAGTGCATTTCTCGCTTGCGAGCGACGCCTTGAGGGCGGCGCGAAGCTCTTGAGGCGTATGCACCGTATACGCTTCGAAGCCGTACGCTCTCGCGCTCATCGCGTAATCCACCGGGACGAAAGGCGTACCCGCTTCCGCTCCGTAACGGAATTCGGTCGCGAGCGAATTTATACCCTTACCCATCTGCAGATTGTTGATACAGCCGAAACCGCCGTTGTCGAACAGGAGCACGTTGATCTTCCTGCCTTCCTGCACCGCGGTGACCATTTCGGAATGGAGCATGAGATAGGAGCCGTCGCCCGCCATGGCGTAGACCTCTTTATCGGGAGAAGCGAGCTTGGAGCCCAAAGCTCCCGCTATCTCGTAGCCCATACAGGAATAGCCGTATTCCATATTATAGGAATAAAGCGCGTCCGTCGTCCACATGCGCTGTAGGCAACCGGGAAGCGAGCCCGACGCGCCCACTATTATGGCGTCCGAGGGTATCGTCTCGCGGATGATCCCCAGCGCGGTCGTCTGCGCGAGCTCCGCTCCGCTGGCTTCGCGGAAATCCTTAAGCGTAGTCGCGGTCATGTTTTTAACTTCGGGCACGAGGTCTTCGGAATACTCTATCGAAGTGAGGCGCGCCATTTCCTTATCCCACGCCTTTTGCGCGTACGCGATCTCGTCCTTGTACGCGCTCTTATACCCGGTAAGCCTTGCCGAGAGCGCTTCGATATTGACTTTCACGTCGCCTACGGCGCTTACGGCGCGCAGCTTGTTGGCGTGGAAAACGGAAGTGTTTATCGTGACTATCTGCTTCGCTCCTGCGAAAAGCGTCTTACTTGAGGTCGTGAAGTCGCTGAAACGGGTACCCAAACCTATGATAAGGTCTGCTTTCGCCGCTATCGAGTTGGCGCAAGCGTTGCCTGTGACGCCGAGTCCTCCGAGGTAATACGGGTCGCTCGCTTTAAGCGTGGATTTACCTGCCTGCGTTTCCGCAAAAGGTACGTTGAACGCGCGGCAGAATTCCGATATAGCCGCGCCCGCTTCCGAGTATCTCGCGCCGCCGCCTACCACCACGAGCGGATATTTCGCGGCGCGTATCGCGCTCTCCGCGTCTTTGAGCTCGTCCTCGGACGCCACTCTGCGGGCGATACGCGTGACCTTCTTTTCGAACATATAGGCAGGGAAATCGTACACTTCGCCCTGCACGTCCTGCGGGAGCGCTATGCAAACGGCGCCCGTTTCCGCAGGGTCGGTAAGCACCCGTAAGGCGTTGTACAACGCGCTTTCGAGCACTTCGGGGCGGGTTATGCGGTCGAAGTATTTGGTGACCGCGCGATATGCGTCGTTCGTAGTCGTCATGGGGCAATATGATTGCTCCACCTGCTGAAGCACGGGATCCGGTCTTCGCGAAGCGAATGCGTCGCCGGGGAAAAGGAGCAACGGCACGTTGTTTACGGTTGCGCAAGCCGCCGCCGTCACCATATTCGCCGCCCCCGGCCCTATGCTCGAAATGCAGGGCATTATCTTACGGCGGTTGTGCTGTTTCGCGTACGAAGCCGCCACGTGCGCCATACCCTGTTCGTTTTTCCCCTGATAAACCTTGAGAGAATGTTTGCCCATGGCGAGAGCTTCGCCTATACCGAGCACGCACCCGTGCCCGAATATGGTGAATACGCCTTCGACGAACTTCTCCTCTTTACCGTCGAAGGATACGTACTGGTTGTCCAGAAATCTCACTATCGCTTCGCCTACCGAAAGTCTTACGGTCTTATTCATAATCACTCCTGAATATTTTATATTTGAACTTTTATTTCCCGGTCAAAGGAAGATCGAGAAGCCACGAATATTCGGGCTTGTCGGTGCGGGTATTGTCCCACGGATCGCCGGGAAGATGCCTTATCATCCAGCAACAATATTCGGGATATCCCGGAGCGGTCACCTGCGCGTGCGTTTTACCGCCCTCGAAAATACCCACGCTGCCGTCTTTCACGGTATAAGCCTTGTCCCCTATAAAGCAGGCGCCGAAGCCTTCGGGACGTTCGAATTTGTAGTAATAAACTTCGGGTTGCGGATGATCGTGCGGGATATAGCTCCACCACCTGCCCTGTCTTGCGTAAACTTCGCCGAGCACCATATTGGAATAAGGAGAATTCTTGATATTGATGATATCCACAACGTCGCGCACGGCGGTATTCTCCCAGCGCCCTTCGCAGCTTACGAAGCTCACGCAGTCTTCGGGACGGAAAAACCTCGTTGCGAATACCTTTTCGTTCTCGGTGCTCTGCACGAGTATCTCGCTCGCGGCGTTCGCCTTGACTATCACGGCGACGTCCCTGCTCACGTGCAGGCAGGAAGGAAGTTCGGTAAAAACGCTTTTACGCTTCAGAGAAAACTCCTTATCTTCGCAATACATCGTGACGTTGCCTTCGAGTATCAGTAACGCCGTTTCCATTCCCGGTTCGGCTATTTCGAGCTCCTCGCCCTCTTTTAACCGATATACGGTGATATTCATCATCGATACCGCGGTCTTGCCGTATGCGCGGGTCAATTCCTGTTTGCCGTTTTTGAATTTAGGATAACAGAACATTTTATCGTCTCCTTTTGGTCAAAGTTGATTTTTTAGACGCGTCACGCTTCTATCTCGATGCCGAGCTCGGCGCGTTTCGCGGCGAGCTCCGCGGTCACCTTATCCTTCTTCGCGCCGGTAAGGTCGTAGAAGAATATCGGTATCGCGCAAAGGATAAGGCTTACTCCGGGCACTATCGACACGAGCGAGAACATTCCGAAACGCTGTCCCTTGCTCATCTCGGTGACCGCCTTGATGGCGTCCTGCGCCACCGATTGCGCGGGATCGATATTGACTATGATATACATGATCACGATGAACGTGGTGGCGAGCGCGTTGCCGAGCTTGTTGACGAACGACTGACAGGCGGAGCCTAAAGCGTTGTCGCGGAAACCGGTCTTCCATTCGAGATAATCGAGGCTGTCGCCTATCATCGCGTAAGAAGTTATGTTGAGCGCGCCGAGCGGTACGCACTGAATGATGATGAACGGTATGAGCAGATATACGAGCCAGTTCGCGGTCGTGTAGATACTGCACGCTCCTATCACGGTCGTGCAGACGCTCGCGACAAAGCCGGCGACGCACGTGGCTATAACTATCTGCTTATAATTGAATTTCTTATAAAGTAGCGGCATGATGAGCATCGAGCCGAACATACCTATAGCGGAACATATCTGGAATATCGTCGATACGGTACCCACACTCGCTTTTAGGGCTTCCTGAAGCGCGGTTCCAGTCAACCCTTCGAGCGAAGGTCCGATATAGAAAGCGTAGCGCGCGACGTGTACCGCCGCCGCCTGCATCATATATCTTCCGCTCGACAATACGCCCATTATGACGACGAGCATGAGCGGCTTGCAGTTGAAAATACGCTTGAGCATATTGGGTTCGCTCTTGTCCCTTCTGGGTTTAGCGGGTATCTGCACGCGCTCTTTCGTCGTGAAATAGCTCGTCACGAAAAGCGCTATCCCTATCACCGAAGCGGTCACTGCCATGACGATATATTTGATTTTTTCGGCTTCGAGCGAGCTTTCGCCGCTGAAAAACGGTATCCAGGAAAGCACCGCGAAAAGCACCATCGGCACCGCCGAGCCTATACCGTTCACCGTTCTGCCGAAGGAAATGGTATTGGCGCGCTCCGCGGGATCCGGAGTCATGACGTTCGGCATCGACCAGAACGGGACGTCCGAAACGGTGTAGATCATGCCCCATCCGACGTACACGAACGCCGCGTATATCATAAGTTCCGTGGAATTAAGTCCCGGAGGCGCGAAAAACATCAGGAACGTGAGCGCGGCTATAGGTAACGCCGTGAAAAGCACGTAAGGCTTCATTTTTCCCCAGGGCGTGGTGCATTTATCGACGATGATTCCCATCATAGGATCGTTTACGGCGTCCCACACGCGGGCAAGAAGCATCAACAGCAACACGAATACCAGCGGCAAGCCCATCACGTTGATGTAGAAGTCGCTTATATAGCTCGACATCGTGGCGTAGATCATACCCTGACCGCCGGCGGCGATGCCGAACATAAGGAATTCGCGTTTGCCTATGAATTTTTTCTTGGGAGCGGGGCTCGTGCCTGCGTCTGATGTCTGAACGGCGTCCGTTGCGGGTACCAAGTTATCGTTTTCCATTAAGCTCCTCCGTGCGCGCGCGGCGCGTGTAAATTATAATCGTAATAATTATAAATCGAATCCGTTGAAATGTAAATACACAAAATCGACTACCGGTAAAAAATCGAAAGCCGAATTCCCCTTCTCGTGCATAAAAACCCGTCCGCCATAAATACTAAATGCACGGAGGCAATATGAACGAACAGAGTTACGAACTTATGGTGAACTGCGCAAAAGGCGCCGTGATGGGCAAAAACGCCCTCGATTCCATGGCTAATTACGTAAAGGGCGAAGAAGCGAAGCAATTTCTTCTCAAAGCCGCCGCCGAACACGAAGCTATCGGAAAGAAAATCAACGAAGCGATAGAAGCGGAAAACCGCGAACCGCAACCTTTGTCGAAAACGGCGGTATGGTTCGCCGAGCAAGGCATCAAACTTAAATTCTACGATATACGTAACGACGGAGAGGTCATGACGTCCGTAGCCGCGGCGTGCGACAAGGCGCTCCGTTCTCTCGACAAATACGCCCGCGAATACTCCGCCGCGGAGCCGGAAGCAAAAAAATGGCTCGAAAAAATTACGCTTTTACAGCGTTCGACGAAGAAAAAGAGCCTGCAATATTTCGGTTAACGCAGGCTCCATATAGATAAGACCGCGCCCGTTAAAGCGGGCGCGGTCGTTTGCGTTCGGTCGCTTACGCGCAATAGAGCCTTTACTTTTTAAGCTCCGCCTTGATCCTTCTCACTCCCGCCGAAGAGGACTGTTCCTTCGTGATGACGAATTTGCCGAGATCGCGGGTGTTTTTGGCGTGCGGTCCGCCGCAGATCTCTTTACTGTAATCTCCTATAGTATACACCTTGACGGTCTCGCCGTACCTGTCGCCGAATACCCCTATCGCGCCTGCGGCGCGCGCCGCGTCCACGCTCATCTCCTCGGATACCACGTCTATCCCCGCTTCGATGACGCCGTTCACTTCCGCTTCGACCGCTTTTATCTCTTCGGGCGTCAGAGGACGCGGGAAATTGAAGTCCACTCTCAACCTTTCGGGCGTGATGTTGCTGCCCTTCTGCATCACGGTTTCGTCGCCCGTCACCTTCCTCAAAGCCGCAAGCAGTATGTGCGTGGCGGTGTGCAGGTTGGTCGTCGCTTCGCTCGAGTCCGCAAGTCCGCCTTTGAATTTCTGCTCCGCGCCCGCTTTGGACTTCTGCTGATGCTCGTTATATGCGCGCTCGTAGCCCTCAAGGTCTACGGTAATACCGTTGTCTCGCGCAAGCTCCAAGGTCATCTCTATCGGGAATCCGTACGTGTCGTACAGTCTGAACGCCGCCTTGCCGCTCATTCTCTTGTCCTGAATGTATTTCAAAAGTTTGTCGAATTCCTTGAGCCCCTGCTGAAGCGTTACGTCGAATTTACCTATTTCCTTGTCGAGCTCCGTCATTATCTTTTCGCGGTTCGTACGAAGCTCGGGATAAGCTTCCGCGTATATGTCCACGTATTTCGCGGCGCACTCCGTGAGCGCCGCGGGAGCAAGCTCGATAAGCCTTGCGTAACGCACCGCCCTGCGGATAAGCCTTCTCAGAATGTACCCGCGATCCACGTTCGACGGCACTATTCCGAATTCGTCGCCCAGCATGAAAGTCGCCGTTCTGATATGGTCTGCTATTATGCGAATAGCCTTGAGCGTTTCGCCTTCCGGAGACTTGCCACAGGAAGCGGTAACGAATTCCACTACCGGACGAAGCACGTCCGTTTCGTATACCGATTTGTAGCCGTTCAACATGGCAAGCGTGCGTTCGAGTCCCATTCCCGTGTCAACGTTCTTTTGCGCGAGCGGAGTGTATGTGCCGTCGGGGTGCTTGTAGTATTGCATGAATACGTTGTTCCATATCTCGACGTACCTTCCGCAATCGCACGCGGGCGAACATTCAGGAGAACAAGGCTCTTTGTCGGTCACGATGAATATCTCCGTGTCCGGTCCGCACGGTCCCGTCGTTCCCGCTATCCACCAGTTGTTTTTCTTCGGAAGATAGAAAATGCGCTCTTTCGGTATGCCGAGCTCTTCCCAGCGCTCCGCGCTCTTTACGTCCCTCGGACAGTCCTCGTCGCCCGCGAATACCGACACCGCGAGCCTCGAAGGCGAGATTCCGAGCTCTTTAGTCATGAATTCGTAAGAATATCCTATGCTCTCGTAATTGAAATAATCTCCGAGCGACCAGTTGCCGAGCATCTCGAAAAATGTGCAATGCGTATCGTCGCCCACTTCGTCGATGTCGCCAGTTCTTACGCACTTCTGCACGTCGGTGAGCCGCTTACCGCCGGGGTGCTTCTGCCCAAGAAGATACGGCACCAGCGGGTGCATTCCCGCGGTAGTGAAAAGTACCGTCGGATCGTTTTCCGGTATCAGCGAAGCCGAAGGGATAACGGTGTGTCCCTTCGACGCGAAAAAGTTCAGATATTTACTTCTCAATTCCTTTGAGTCAAGCATTTTTATCCTCCGTCAAAATCGCGGTTATACATTGCCCGTTCGGCAGATATATGCCGTTAAGGGCTTCCTTTTCGTTATATTTAAGACCCGAATCCATCGGTTTATCGCTTCTGTATATCATATAGGGCACGGGCTCCGAGGTATGCGTTTTGACGCATATCGGGGTAGCGTGATCGGGCAGCACCGCTATTGCGTAATCGCCGCTCTGATGCTTCAGATAATCCCACATTTCGCCGAGCACCCAGTCCACCTTTTCTATGGCTCTGACCTTGCCTTCCACGTCCCCTTGATGCCCGCATTCGTCGGGCGCTTCCATATGAAGATACACATAGTCGCAACCCATCGCGAAACATTGTTTCGCGGCATTGGCTTTACCGCGCCAGTTGGTGCTCAATGTCCCGGTCGCGCCTTTTACGTTCGGAGAATACATCTCCGTACCTTTCGCTATGCCTTTGAGGAGATCGACTGCGGAGATGATCGCGCCTTTCAATTTGAAGCGGCTTTCGAAACTCATGAGCGCGGGTTTGGTGCCCGCTCCCCAGAACCATATATGGGTGGCGGGATGTTTACCCGCCGCTATGCGTTTGAGGTTGACGGGGTGTTTGGCGAGTATCTCTCCCGAACGCCTGATGAATTCGGTAAGCACGTCGCCCATCACGCCTTTGGGGAGATAGTCCCCCACTTTTTTATCGGTGATGTCGTGCGGCGCGGTGAGAGTCATACCCATCGAGCCGTGGGCTATGACGAGGCAATGACGGTAACTCACTCCCGAATAGAAGGAGAAATTTTCGTCGCCAAGAGCGTCCTGAACGGCGCCGATGAGCTCCTGCGCTTCCGCCGTGGAGATCTCGCCGGAGCTATAGTCGAGCATAACTTTGTCTTCGAGATCGGGCGCGTCGGAGAGAGTCACGAGGTTGGTACGGACCGCTATGTCGTCGTCCTTGAGGATCACGCCGATACTCAGAGCTTCGAGCGGACTTCTGCCGCTGTAATATTTTTCGGGTTCGTAGCCGAGCACGGAAAGATTGGCGACGTCGGAGCCAGGCTTCATACCGTCGGGAATTGTCTTGACGAGCCCTATCTGCGCGCCTGCGGCAAGTTTATCGAAATTGGGCGTAGAGGCGAATTCGAGCGGAGTTTTGCCGCCGAGCTTATCGAGCGGTCTGTCCGCCATACCGTCGCCGAGTATGACCAGGTATTTCATAATGGACCTCGCATAAATACCGTCGAGACGGTAACAATACCGTTCGTACGTTTATGCAATATTATATCCCAAATTAAAATAATAGTCAAAGATATTGAATTGACAAATTGAATTGACAACCGCATATAAATATGATAATATCTAAAAGCACGGCGGGGAACCGACCGCGCGAAGCAAAAACTACGGCATACGGAGAAGTACCCAAGAGGCCGAAGGGGCTCCCCTGCTAAGGGAGTAGTACGTGAGAAGCGTAGCCAGGGTTCAAATCCCTGCTTCTCCGCCAGACAAATCCTAAATCGAACACCTAAGTTTGGTTTAGGATTTTTTCTTACACCCGATACGGTATTTCGCTTAAAAACAAGCAATTCTGAGCCGTTTTTACACTTTTGACGGGGGTTCGAATAAAAGCGGTAAAATCCTGCCCGAGAGTCAGCGATTCGAACCCTCGCCAAGATTTGGAATAGCTGTGTTTTTGTATATCAGACGGAAAGCACAATCGTAAACTTGCGATATTGTAGTTCCTTCTTGTTCTGCCTTACATACGGCATTTTGAGTTGTTTTTCGTAAAAAGAAAAGTCCCGACTTTCATCGGGACCTGCTTTTACGGGGCTGTTGTATTGAATAATTATCTTATCGTCGTACAGCGTTATTTGCTTTACAAGCGTGTTTATCAGCATTTGCGGTTCGAGTGTCAAAGCCTGCTCGTAATACGCTCTCATTTCTTCTTCCGTAAATCTGTCTGCCGTTTTGGCTTTCTGTATGGCAATGGCTTTTTCGAGTTCTGCGGCTTTCAGTTCCAGTTCTCTCAATCGTTTCATCGCCGTTGCGCTCGTACCGCCGTTTTCTATCGCCGTCATTATGTTCGATATCTGCGTTTCGGTTGTCTTGCGTTCCTTTGTAAGCCTTTGCAAATCCGCGTTATCCGTTATTAACTCTTCCTGCATTCTCATAAGAGAAGATATCATCTTATCTTTGATTTCCTTTTCGGAGAGAAGCTTAACGATATTGCTTACGACAAAATCTTCTAAGAGCTCCTTTCTCACCATTGATTTAGTACAGCCGTTGTTATGCTTTCTTCCGAGGCATTTATAGTACCGTACCTTTTTACCGCCTTTGGACGTTCCCGTTTCAGCGCTGATAGGTTTTCCGCAATATCCGCATACCATTTTGTTCCGGAGCATGTAAACTACTTCCACACTGCGTTTGCCGTATTTGTTCGTATCGGTTTTCTGTCTGACTTTCTCGTATATATCTTTCGGCACGATTGCGGGATAGATATTGTCGAACGTTTCGTCGTTATGCCTGCATATTCCGAAATACTTTTCGTTTTTGAGTATGTTGTAAATAGTATTTCTCGCAAACGGCTTTCCTTTATTGAATATGCCTTTTTCCGTTAAAGCCGAAATTATATCTTTGACATATACTCCCATAGCGTACTGCTCGTATATGTATCTTACGACTTCGGCTTTTTCTTCGTCGATTGTTACCTTGTGATTTTCCACCTTATAGCCATATATTATCGTACCGCCCGTAAAATTGCCTTTGAGCCTTGTTTCTTTCATACCGCGTTTTACTTTCTGCGACAGTTCCGCACTGTAATACTCTGCATAGCCTTCGAGCATACTTTCCAAAATAATAGCTTCGGGCGAATCAGGAATATATTCCGTTGCGGATATAACTCTCACACCGTTATCCTTCAATGTTTTCTTGTGTACCGCCATTTCGTACTTGTTACGACTGAATCTGTCTAATTTGTAAACAAGTACCAGTTCCCACTCCCTGCGATTACTGTCTTTAATCATTCTCTGAAAATCCGGACGATTATCG
>CASFAV010000014.1 GCA_949292905.1 uncultured Eubacteriales bacterium | reverse complement strand
CTTACCTCGGTGACTATCGGAAACTCGGTCAAGAGCATAGGAAATTATGCCTTCTATGGCTGCACGGGACTTACCTCGGTGACGATACCCGACTCTGTCACGAGCATAGGAGAAGATGCTTTCTACGGTTGCACGGCAGAAATAATCTGGGGAGAGAATCCCGCTATCACTTCAATAGGAAATTATGCGTTCAGCGGATATAAGGGCGATTCTATCGTTATCCCCGATTCTGTAACGAGTATAGGACATTATGCCTTCCAGGATTGCACGGGACTTACCTCGGTGACGATACCCGACTCGGTCACGAGCATAAGTCATTCTGCCTTCTCGGGTTGCACGGGGCTGACCTCGGTTGTTTTCGAGGATACCGAGGGCTGGCAGGTGTCGCGGTATTTCAGTTTCAGTAATTATACTTCGCTCGCGAGCGCCGATCTCGCGGACGCGTCCACGGCGGCTACGTATCTCAAATCTACATATTACAATTATAACTGGCGTAAAATATAGGCGGGAGGCTTAAAACGCACAACATAATAAACGCGGGGCGTGAAGCTCCGCGTTTTCGTTATTACGGTATGGACAACTCACGGCGGAGAGGTTATAATAGATATAATCAAATTTATTATAAGGAGCGTTTTTTATGGCTAACAGAATAGTTCTCAACGAAACGAGTTATCACGGCGCGGGCGCGATAGAGAATATCGCTACCGAAGCCAAAGCGAGAGCTTTCAAAAAGGCTTTCGTGTGTTCCGATCCCGATCTCGTGAAATTCGGCGTGACGAAGAAAGTCCTCGACGTGCTCGATAAAGCGGGGCTTAAGTACGAGCTTTACTCCGACATCAAGCCCAATCCCACTATAGAAAACGTGTTAAGCGGCGTAAAGGCGTTCAAAGCGTCGGGTGCCGATTATCTCGTCGCCGTGGGCGGCGGCTCCTCTATGGATACCGCAAAGGCGATAGGGATAATAGTGGCTAATCCCGAATTCGCCGACGTCCGCTCCCTGGAAGGCGTCGCTCCCACCAAAAATCCCTGCGTACCGATAATAGCGGTGCCTACGACGGCGGGAACGGCTGCGGAAGTCACCATCAACTACGTCATCACCGACGTCGAGAAACAGCGTAAATTCGTCTGCGTGGACGTGCACGACATTCCCGTCGTGGCGATAATAGATCCCGATATGATGAGCTCGATGCCGAAAGGACTCACCGCCGCTACCGGTATGGACGCGCTCACCCACGCGATAGAAGGCTATATCACGCTCGGCGCATGGGAAATGACAGATATGTTCCATCTTAAAGCGATCGAGATAATTTCGAGAAGTCTGCGCGCCGCCGTGGCGGGCGAAAAAGAGGGGCGCGAAGGAATGGCGCTCGGACAGTACGTCGCGGGAATGGGCTTCAGTAACGTAGGTCTCGGAATAGTACATTCGATGGCGCACACGCTGGGCGCCAAGTACGACACGCCGCACGGCGTGGCGAACGCGATACTGCTTCCCACGGTAATGGAATACAACGCTCCCGCAACGGGCGAGAAATACCGCGAAATAGCGCGCGCAATGGGCGTAAAGGGCGTGGACGAGATGAGCGTCGAAGAATACCGTAAAGCCGCCGTAGACGCCGTTAAACAGCTCTCCGCGGACGTGGGTATCCCCGCCGACCTCAAGGCTATCGTCAAAAAAGAGGATCTCGACTTCCTCGCGGAGTCGGCGTATGCCGACGCCTGCCGGCCGGGTAATCCCCGCGAAACAAGTATATCCGACATCCGTGAGTTGTTCGTTAAGTTGATATGATACGGCGCAAATAAAAATAATAATTGCTTTATAGGCACGTAAAAATTGTAGAAAAAGCTCGGGCGAATTTCTCGCTTGAGCTTTTTTTCATAAGGTGTTTGATAGGATGCGCCGTATCATATCAACTTAACACGCGCCATTTCGGCGCCTTTTACGCAATACGCGGCAAAACCGCTTCGCTCGCCTCGGCGCGTATTTCCATACAGCGCTCTCGCCGTTTCACTCTCGTCTTGCGCAAAATTCATCCGAAATTGCTACCATTCGTTCCTATAAAACAAAGAATTATAAGGAATGACGGCGCGAATAATTATTATAATTGCTTTTTAGGCACGAACAAACTATCGAAAAAGCTCGGGCGAATTTCTCGCTCGGGCTTTTTTTCATAAGGTAGCGGTTGCGCCCGTCCGTTAGGCGGGCGCAACTTAATGGTGAGCGCAACTTAATGGTAGCCGCAACCTAATATTTGAAAATTCGGTTTTATCGTGGTATCATAATATTGAAATCTATTGAACGGAGGCGCGGTATGAGCGTTACGGTAAATATTTATTACAAAGGCAAGAACGGCGCGGCGCGCGCGTTCGCTGAGGAAATGATCGCAAGCGGTACCGTCGACAGGATACGGGCGGAAGAGGGGAACGAAAGGTACGAATATTTCTTCCCGATGTCCGATCCCGAAGCCGTGTTGCTCATCGATCGCTGGCGCGACGAAGAAGCGATAGATAAGCATCACGCTTCTCCCATGATGTCGGAGATAGCGCGTTTGCGCGAGAAATACGACCTCGTAATGGTTGTAGAAAAGTTCGTTGAGGCGCCCGACGCCGACCCCGAAAAGGACGCCCGCTTCATAAGAAAGTAAAGATTACGGGAACAAAAAAACGGCCGGCTTTTGCCGACCGTTTTTTTTGAGGATAGGGCGTTAATCGAGATAACGCGCGTTCTCCTCTATGAAGGTATTTATGTTCCGAACGATTATGTCGAAGAATTTCTGGACGAGGACTTTGTCGTCGTCGTTGCCGCGAATGGCTATGGTCATCGTGAGCTCCCCGTTCATGGAAGTGAGCGCGAGCTGCATGTACGGCTTGTATTTGACCGCGCCTGTCATAAATCCGTCTACCGGCTTATAGGGTCCCATAGTAAGGAGATCGGGATTCAGAACGCCGATATTGCTCATTCCGATGAGAGGGTTGAGATAGCCTATCTTGATAGCCGTTTCGCTTATCGCGTAGGGGAATATCGTGTAGGCGAGCTTGAGCAGGGGAAGGCTGTAAAGCCCCATGAATTTGTCGTGCTTGCTCTTTCTCACGGAGTGGAGAACCTTGACGAGAGTGTCGTTGAGCGTTGTGCCGACGCCCTCTACGGAGCATTGCATGAAGCCGGTGTGGTTGGTAAGTCCGCCCGCTTCTTCGCCGCCTTCGATATGCCTTCTGAGGTCCACCATGCAGGGGATCGTGAGAGTGTCGGTGGCGGGGTAGCCGCCGAATTCGTAGAGGCTGTGCATATACACCGTGAGCATGAGGTCGTTGACGGTCACGCCGTAGTGCTTGCCTATCCTGCGGAATTTGTCGAAGGTGACCGCGTCCACTTTGCGGCGGTTGATCATCGATTTGTCTTCCTTGCGCGGCTCGGTCATCGGGAAATAATGCTCGTCCTTGACCGCGGATATATTCTTGTAGAGCTTCTGCGCCGCTTCCTTGTCGTCTCCTTCGAGCTTCGTGTAGACCTGATCGTAGGAGCGCGTTCCCGTCTTTATCTCCACGCTCGCGCCGCCCGTGAGCATTGCGTTGTAGTTGGCGGAGAGGCGTTTCAGGAAGTATTTGAAGTCGCCGCCGTCGAAGCACATGTGGTTGACTATCATGCAGAGCACAGAGCGTTCGCCCTCATGGAAGACTCTTATCTTGAACTGGACGTTGCTCGTGACAGGGATGCATTGAGTGAGGAATTCCTCGATATCGTCTTCGAGGCTCTCCGCCGTCGAATCCTTGACGCTCAGAATGTCCGCCACGGAATATTCTTCCACTTCCCAATAGGGGTTGATGACCGAATCGTGGAAGCTCGAATGGAGCACCGGCACCTTTTCGGTGGTCGCGATCAATACCGATTTCAGCGCGTCCACGTCGATCTTGCCGTCATAGTACAGGCAGGCGTGCACCATTCTGTCGTAATAGTTGCGGAATAAGTATTGCATCTTATCCCATAATTCTGCCGTTAATCTTTGTTTCTTTTTCATATTTTCACCTACAAGATATCCGGATCGGTTACCACTGAGTGTAATATTCTTCGTCCACTTTGGACTTGACTTCGGCGTACTTGGCGAGCTCGTTCTTCTCTTTGCGTTTCATTATCGAAAGAATGATGGCGACCGCCGCGGCGACTGCGACTATTCCTGCGCAGGCGGGGAGGAGCCAGCCGATACCCCACGCCATGAGCCCCGCGACTCCGCACATTACGTATATGAGAGCGGCGGAGAATACGAGCCACAGGAGCGCTTCGGGGACGGTGAGCTTGCTCTTGGTCACGAAACCGAATATCACGTCCGCGAGCACCGTCACGATAACCATAATAAGGAAGGTCATCCAGTCGTAGGGGAAGTTCTTGGGTATGCAGAGATGTACGATAAGATAGGCGAATACGAACCATAATACTATCGCGCCCGCAAGGAACATGCGCGGCAGCAGATACTTTTCGCTCTGCGCGCCTTTCAGAATAACGAGTACCGTGACCGCGGTGTAAGCCGCTATGACCGCGCCGAGGATGATGAGCCAGCTTCTCGACCAGGGCACCGCTCCGGTGATGCTGAGCGCAAGATATACGATGACGAGTACCGCGACCGCCGATACCGCGAGAAGGCTCGCCGTTTTGCGGGTGTTCCTTTCCTTCGGTATCTCGACGAGACTCTTTTCGAATTCCTTGAGTTTGGCTTCGAAATCGCCGAGCGAAGATATGCAGGAATTGTAGATCGCTTCGTCGTCGGTCATACCTTTGATACGGTAGTCCTGCGCCAGTTCCTCGAGTTTGACGAGGGTGTCCTTGCGGTATTCCATCGCCGCTTTGGTAGGCGAGATCTTACGAAATTCCGCTTCGAGATACTTCTTGAATCGTTCGGTCATGTTCATTTTCGATGCCTCCTTCGGGTAGTTTAGTTATTGTGTTTGTTTTGCTATCTAATCAGATTATATACACCCTCGCCCGCAGTGTCAAGCGATTGAAAGGATTTTATAAAATAAAATTTTCGACCGCCGCAACGCATTCGGGGAATAACGGACGCAGGAACTTCATGTCCTGTTTATTTCGGATATATCGTATATGTATTTGAAATTTATTTTTCCCTCGGGATCTCTCTTTTGTCCTTCGAGCCCGTCGTTGCGCGCCTTATCGTAACTTACGTCGCAATATTCGGAATCATACATATCATTATGATAACATTCGCGCGCGCAAAGTGTCAATATCGATATTTTATATTTTATGCGTGCGCGATATGCGTGCGCGGAAAAATAAAGAGCGATACAAATTGAAGACAAAATCCCGAATTCCGTTGCGCGCGTTACATAAATATGTTATTATCGGTATAGGAGAAACGCTATGGAATTTTTCGATATACCTTTGACGAGATTTGCGGGAACTGTCGCCGACGTGAGCGGAGTGCGCGCTCCTGAGTATTGTCCCGAGGAAAGAGTGGAAGAAATAAAAACCCTCGTTCGGGATACCACGGGTAAAGATACGGTAGACAAAATCGTCATTTATAATCCCGACGCTCTGGGCGCCTGGTACATAGACAAGTACGCCGAGACCTTCAAGCCGGTGACTTCGGTATGCCCTTTGAGGGTGAATTATCTAACCTCGTACCCGCCTAAAACGCCGGTGTGTTTCGGGACCATGTTCACGGGGGCTACGCCCGATCAGCACGGCATACACCATTACGACAAGCACCTTCTCAAGATAGAGAGCCTTTTCGACGTATGGGCGGAAGCGGGTAAGAAAGTGGCGATGGTATCGGTGGCGGGGCAGAGCATACCGATACTTTTTGCGGAGCGCAACATAGATTATTATCTGTACGCCACAGACGGAGCGGTCACCGCCAAAGCCGTCGAGCTCATAGAGTCGGGCGAATACGACGTAGTGGAAGTTTACACTATGGAATACGACACCGTGATGCACATGACGCACCCGCAATCCTTCTTCGCGAAGAGGGCGGCAAGGCACCACGTGGAGAGTTTCACGGCGATATACGAAGCGGTCAAGAGATCTTATACGGGTCAGAACACGCTTCTCACGTTCTCGCCCGATCACGGCGTGCACAGGGAATGGTATCTGCTCGGCAACCACGGAAAAAACATTCCGAAAGACATGAATCTGTCCCATTTCTATACCGTCGTCAAGGGTTAGTTCCCCGACTCGTCGGGGCGGCTGTTTAGTGTTCTGCCGCGTCGATACACACAATATATTGCGCGCGTATATATTACGCGCGGTATTTTTTTAGTAAATAAATCCTTTTTCGTATCTCGCCCGCATTTACCTTATGATACAATGTCGGCGGAAGGAGCGTTCGATCGCTCTATATTTATTACGCGCGAGCGCGCCGAAATTAAATTATATTTGAGTAATTTGTTTCAAGCGTCGCACGCATATCGGAGAAATTATGTCCGGACGTCGTTTAACCTTTACAGCAGCCGCCGTTGTTTCCTTAATTTTCGTTCTCGCGATGGTTTTTGTCGCGGGGGCGTCGTTTTCCGTTGCGTATGCCGCTTCGACTACACGTAATTCGGTGGCGACAAGCGGCGAATTGAGCGGGTACAACGAAGAGGGAGCTCTTATTTATACGGAGAACGCGCCGATGACGGGCGCGAGTTACGCGGTCGACGAGACGGTCACGGACACCCAGAGCGGCGGCACCGAAAGCAACGCCGCGATCGTTTACGAGCAGACCGCGACGATATCTCTCACCGGAGACATGCTCGCAGCCGTGAAGTCCGGGAGGCTTTCCGCCTCTCTCGTGATGAACGGAAACCTCAATTACCTTATTTCCGAAGGTACTTTTGCTTATGCGGGTTATTCCGTCAGAGCGGAGGGAGCGCTTTCCGGATATATCTCCAAAACAGATTACAAAGCGACGGATTTCGAAAGCAACGGGATGAACGTGGCTTTCGAGGATATGCAGATCGTCCCCGCAGCCAAGCTCGCGCTCACGGGCGACGATACGGACGCTTCTCAGATCACGTTAAAACTTACCGTCAATCTCCGCGCGACGAACAAAAATATTTCGGGTTCGGGCGTTTCGACCGCTACCGTTTCCGTAAACGGTGAGCTCGATTTCGGACTTCTTTTCAGTTTCGAGAGAGTGCCTTACACGATCGCATCTTCCGGTAACGGTACCGTTACCCTGGAGGACGGAAGCGTCATAGAAGCCAATGACTCCGCGAGCGGAGCGATCGGCTTCGGTAACGAAGTGTCGTTCAGGGCGGCGCCTGCGGAAGGCAATTATTTTGCGAGCTGGATGCAGGACAACACCGTCGTTGATTCTTCGCTCCTTCTCGATTACGGTAAGGCGGTTTCGATACCTTCGGGCACGACCTACGATTACACGGCGCGCTTCCAGACGATAACCGTGGACGGCGGTTCGCAGACCGATTTCCCGTACAACGGACAGCAACAGGGTCCGCGCGTCACCGCCAACGCCATAGTCAATAACTATAAAGTCGTGCACAGCTATACCGGCAGGGACGGCACGGAATATTCGGGAGATCTCCAGCCTACCGCGGCGGGCTCGTATACTTACGAGCTTACCGTCTACAGCAGAAGCGACGACACGCAGGTGGTAGGTCACGTCATGCGCGATTTCGTCATAAGCAAAGCGCAGTTCGAAGTGACGATGAGTACCGAGCAGACTCTGGCTTTCGGTTATACCGCCGCGTGGATAGATCTTACGCGCACCGTTTCCGGCGTTCCCGGCGAATCGCCCACTTACGCCGGCGCCCTTCTCAACGCTGACGGCTCCGCTCCCGCGGATACCGATTCGATACTTCCCGTGGGCGAACATACTTACGTTTACCGCTTAACGCCCGACGCCGATTTCGCGGCGAATTACGACGTCAAGGACGTGGAACTCACGATAACCGTGGAGGACGAGATCGTCGTCACGGGCACCATGCTCGACGAAAGTGCGGGAAGGTATTTCACCGTAAACAAAAAGGTAGTGACCGAGATGGCTTCGGGAGGTATCCCCGACAACTCCGCGGAGCTTACCGATTACGAAACGGGCGACGAGCTCATAAAAGTGGAGCTCACGGCAAGCGACGGATACGATACCGAAAGATATTATTTCATCGGCTGGCGGGTAGGGCTTTACGACGCCGCCACCGACGGATACATTTACGCTTACTATACCACGGGACAGGTGGAGCGCGCAGCCGACAGGAGCGTGACGAGCATTGCCGGAAGACAACTCGTGTATTACATACCCTCCGCTTACGATCTCGGAACGGACGAACTCAGATATAAATATACTCACGCCGTATTCGAAGCGGTCTATATCGAGGACGTCACGACGGGAGCGGCTTCCGCGTTGACTTACGCTTTCACCGGAAGGGCGGAGAACGTAGAACCTAAATTCTCGCCTTCCACGGCTACTTACGGCTTCGGACCCGGAGAAGTACGGTATATCCACGAGGGAACTTCCGAACTCACCTCGACTGTGCCCGTCGCCATAGGCACGCATACGATGGTGTATCAGGTCACGAACAACCTGACCAAGCTGGCAGTGGACACGCACTACGTCGATTTCGTGATAACCGTCGCGAATGTACAGGTTACCGTCGAAAAGACCTCCTCGGTCGCCCAGGGATACTATAACGAAACCACCGGCTGGGCGCGCAAAATGGTCTATACGTTGAGCGTCAACAGGTTGATGTCGGGTTACGCCGAGACTTACTATTATTCCGACGACGGCGGGAATACGTGGAATCCGATAGAGGGCACGCCTTCGTCGTCGAATGCGGGTCTTACCTTCGTAACGCCCGAAGCACCCGCGGGTACGGCTGAGATCGCCGAATTCTTATTCATTGCGGTAAGCGAAGTCCACGGTGTCGAGGACGCGGCGAGTGGCTACAAGATCGTGGCGAAAAGCGCCAATGCCGTCACCGCCAAGCTCGACAACTTCACCCCGGAGATAGTTTCGGTGAGCTACACCGGAGATTACGACGGCAGCTACTGGACTAACGGAGACGCGACCTTTACCGCTACGGTCAAGGTGGGCGGTTCCGGCGCGATATTGAGATACGTCGTAGGCGGCGCGTACACCACGATAAGCGGCGTGCTCGGCTGGGATTCCGGTTCCGATACCGCGATACGCGAGAAAACCGTCGAATTCACCGTATCCGCGGACGCGCTTGCAGGGGAACTTATATTCGATACGGAAAACTCGGTAGGGCTTTCTTCCGAATATACCGCGGCGGCTTTCGCGGTAAAAATAGATAAACTCGCGCCTACGCTCGAACAGACGACGGCGATAGGGTACAACCAGTACGGTTGGACGAATACCAAAGTTACCGTCACGTTCAGAGCCGACGAGCCTGGCGGATCGGGCGTCGCTTCCGTTGCGGAAAAGGACGGCAGACTCACCGTGACTCCCTCTGAGACGGCGGGATACTATACCGTAATACTCACCGACAACGCTTCTTATACGCTGTCGATAACGGACAACGCGGGCAACGCGAGCGAATTCGCGCTCCAAGCCAACATCGACGTCCGCGAGATAGAATATTCCGTAATGGAAGACCTTTATCAGGCGGGACAATGGACGAACGCCGACGCGGACGTAGGTTTCAACGTCACGGCGGGCGGAAGCGGTCTGAGGCTGAGCTACAGTAAAGACGGCGGCGAATACATATATCCTTACGGTACCGAATTCACCTATCCCGAAGGCGCGGAAAGCGGCGCGGTAGAATATACGCACGGACTCGGTTATTCCATTCCTGCGGAGGACGGCGAATTCGATTATACTTTCCGTATCGAAAACGCCGCCGGTACCTCGGTCACCATACCTTTCGGCAAAGTAATGTTCGACACCGTTAAGCCGGTGATCACGCTGCTTACGGATCTCGGCGCGTACCAGACCGAATGGTTCTCCGAGACCGTCAGAGCGGAATTCACCGTTTCCGACGAAGGCGCGTCGCTCCTGAAAGAAGTCGTTTCCGATAACGGCGGCGAAGTGGCGTATGACGAATTGACGTCGAGATATTATCTCATAATCGATAAATGTACGGTATTCACGGTAAGCGCCTCGGACAGCGCGGGCAACGTGACCGAACTCGAATTGCAAGCCAACGTCGACACGATAGAGCCTACGCTCGACATCAAAGCTTATATCGGCGGCGGAGATCCGAACGACGTTTCCGCGGTGCCGGAAGGAAGTTACGCCGAATACGATTTCGCGTCCTGGCTCACGGCGAGCGCCGCTCAGCCCTGGATAAGGATAGAATTCACCATCAATCTTACCGCCTCCGGCACGACGCTGCAGTATTCCACGAACAGAGGAACCACCTGGCGCGCGCTTACGGATACGTTCATGCCGGAACCCGGAGAGATCACGGGCACGGTTTCCACACGTACTTATATCACCACCGAACAGAACGGCGAATACGTATTCCGTCTCGTGACGGGTTCCGGGAAAGAAATAATGTTCTATCCTCTCGGAGAGGGCGTTCCCGCTTACGTGAGGATAGACTTTACGGCGCCCAGACTCAGTTCGGACACGTTCCTCGTGGGAGGCAAGGAATTCCCGCTCAAATCGGAATGGACTTCATCCGACGCTCTCTGGAGATTGAGCGCCGAGGACTATTCCGCTTCCGGTATCGGTTCGGGGGTCAACGAAAGCTCGATAAAACTTCTCGAGTTCGACGCCGCGACGGACGACGCCGCAATTTACGACGGAACGGCTACCGGCATCGAGCACACGCTTACGAAGGAAGGTTATTTCTACACCTATACCTTCACCGGGTACAATAAATTCCTGCTCGCGTTCACCGACAACGCGGGTAACGCTTACGAGGGCGAGATATTCCTGCCGCATATCGACAAGACGAGCGGATTCGAGGTCGCGGTGAGCGCGAAGGTCAAAGAGGGCGACGTCTATACCGATTACGTGCCCGGCGCATGGCTTACCGCTACGCAATCCACGGAATTCACCGCGAGCGTAACGGGAATAGACGCTTTCGGACCTTCCGGAGCAAAGCTCGAAATGAGCTGGGACGGCGGTAACGTCTGGTACGATTCCGGCGCCGCGGCGGACGGGACCGTTTTCGTGTATTCCACGAACGCCGACCAGTACCACGACTACATTTTCCGCGTTATCACCGGAGCGGGCGTTTCCGTCGAGTATGAAGGCGAATTCACCGTTTATAAAGACGGAACGAGCCCCGCGTTGAGCGCGTCGGTCAAATTCGAGGACGATAACGTTTATACCGGCGGCTGGACGGCGGAAGCTCTTACGGCGGAGATATCCGTGACCGTAGGCGCGGCGGGAGGGATACTCTATCTCGGCTCGCCCGCGGAAGGCGCGGAATTGCTCACCGTGGCGCCCAACAATGCGCGAACGCACGTGTTCTATTACGATATAGAGGACTCCGTCAACGGCGAAATAGAATTCGTGTTCGTTTCCAACAAGACCGTCGACGGCGCTGCCGAAGAAGCGAGGATCTCCGTGAGCGTGAGCTACGACAACGTTCCGGTGAGCGTGTCCGTGGAAAACGCCACCACGGGCAAAGCGGGCGGCGAATGGACTTACAGCGACGAGAACGGCTACGTAACGCTCAAACCCGTTATTTCGGCGGGTCTCAGCGGCATTAAGGAAGTCAGCTATTCTTATCTCGGCGCAGACGGAGAATGGAGCGATTACGCGGTACCCTCGGAAGCCGATCTTTCGGTCAAATTCTCCGAGTCCGTATCCGTTAAATACAAAGCGGCTAACAACGCGGGAGTAGTCGCGGAAAGCGTAATATTCGAATTGAAGATAGACGATACCGTACCTACCTTGTCCGTGAGAGTCAACGGCACGCCGATAGGCGGAAGCGGCGCGTATAAAGACTGGTACCGCAGCGAAGTAAACGTAGACTTCGTAACGACGGGAGGGGCTTCCGGAGTGACCGTATATTACAGCTATCGCACTAACGGCGGGACAGAGAGCTCCGATTGGACGGCGGTAAGCGGCAACTCGGTAACGCTCACCGACGAATCGGTCAACGGTGCCAAGGGCGGCAGCGACCGCTATTATACTTTCAAAGCCGTGAGCGGCGCCGGTAAAGAAATTTACGCGGGCGAAGGAGCAAGCGGCACGGAATATTATATTCCGATAGACATGAATTACTATACGCTCGACATAGTCGCCACCGTCGGGAGCAAAGAAGACGTGGTGTACGCGGTGATGTCGGGCGAGAGCGACAGACTGCGCCGCGGCGAAACGGCGACGGTCAATATCCTGCCGAACGCGGGATACAGGTTCAAATCGTATTCTTCGGACGCGGGCGGTTTCAGCGCGAGCTACGCTCCCGGAGACGAAAACGGCAAGGAACCCATAGTCAACGACTATACGGTAGGCGGAGAGGATATAACGGTATTCGCGGCATTCTATAAGGAAGTAACGCTGATATATGCCAACCTTCGTCAGACGATGCAGACGCAGAGTGCCGTTTTGCATGTCGAAGCGGAACCGTCGGAGAGCGATTTCTATGAGCGTTTCGACAATGTTAAATTCTCTGTAGCGTACGACGGCGCGGAAACGTTGCCTTCGGGCATGGGCTCTTATGCGGTGACCGTGAGCGTCACGGGCGATCATGCGGAAGATTACGTGGTAGTCAACGCCACGGAAACGATGACGGTGGTGTACTTTACCGGTTCCGGTACGGAGTACGATCCGTATACCGTGGCGGACGAAGACGATCTTAAACAGATAGATACATATATGTATTACAAGGACGCTTTCGCGACGGAAGGCGATCCTTACGCGTATCTCGGCGCGAACCGCAGGACGGCGTATTTCCTCCAGACGGGCGATATCGTGCTGTCTGCTTCCTTCACGCCGCTGGCAAAGTACGGCGACGGGTATACCGCCGCGTTCTCCGGGACGTATAACGGCAACGGATACTCGATAAGCTATCCGGGCACGTACAACGTCAACAACGGTTTCGCGCTTTTCACGAAGACGGACGGCGCTTCGATAATGAATCTCGGCGTGGAATTCAATCTCAATAATACGAGGAAACTCGGCGCGGGCACCGCGATCGGTTATATAGTCGCGGAAGCTTATTCTTCGGGTATTTACGCTTGTTACGCCAGAGGCAATGCGGATATCGCCGACGGAGACGTCATGACGGGCGGTATAGTCGGTAAAGCCGCGGACACGCTCATTACGTATTGCTTCGCCGACGTCAAGATAAGCGCGAAGAAGGTTTCCGGCTACGTAGGCGGCATAGCCGGCTACCTCGAGGGCAACTCGTATATCGCCAACAGCTATACGGTCGGCGGAGTTTCCGTAACGGATTCGTACAGGTATTCCGCTTCCGCAGCGGCAGGGACGGAATTCGTTTACGCGGGCTCCGTTGCCGGATATTGCGACGGTATGTCTCAATATTATCCGACGGCGGGCAACGATACTTATTACCTCGACAAGAACCTATCCTTCGACGGCAGCATCGAAGCGGAGTTCGCGCTCGGTAACGGCGACGCCTTCACCGATTACGACAAACTGTTATATACGGCAACGGTCATCGACTTCTTCGCGGAGTCTTCGACGGTGCTCATAGACTCGCAGTTGTCCGGAAGGTCCGTCACGGTGGGAGAGCTGACAGCCATGCGCATCGACGCGGTCAAAGCCGCTTATTCTCTCGACGGGACGGGCACTTCGGAGGATCCGTTCCGAGTGGACACCGAGGAAAAATTCTCCGTGATCGAGGTGTTCCCGTGGGCAAGCTATCTGCAGATCGCGGACGTTACGCTTTCCGTAAGAAGCAATTACGCCTACGCGATACCCTTTGTCGGCAATTACGACGGCGGCGGTCACACGGTGTATTGCGCTGCGGGCCACGAGTCCGATACGGTAAGTTACGGCGGTCTTTTCGCGGTGCTCGGTGGTTCGCTCAGAAACCTCGTGATACGCGACGCGGCGTTTACGTATAACGTCGGCGGCACCGTAGGCGCGGGCGTGGCCGCAGGGATACTTACCGAAGGCGCTTCCATATCGAACGTTACTGTTACGGGAACCTTGACCGTAAATACGGAAGCCGAAAGTATAGTTTACGTCGGCGGAATAGCGGGTTACGCCGCGGGCGCGGAGATCACCGATTGCGTGTCTACCGTAGCCGTTGACGTAAAAGCTCCTCGCGCCGTAGCGGGCGGAATAATAGGGCAGGCGGACGCGGGCACGAGCATAGGATATCTCGTATCGATGTCCGCGCTCACCGTGGATTATTCCAAGCAGGCGGACGTCGGCGGAGTGATAGGCGCAGCCAAAGGCAACGTCGTCGCCACGGCGGCGCTCACCTACCTTAACGGCTCCGCTTACGCTTCCGGTAAGACCGTGACTCGCGGCGCCGGTTACGACGCCACCTCTAAACTGAATATCGTCGGTAAGGATTACGTCAACATCACCTCGGAGATAAACCTCGTTTCCGGCGGCGTTACGGTGGGCAGTATCATCGGCGGGCTCTATCCCTTCGAGGGCTCCGGTACGGCGTCTTCGCCCTTCGTGATCGATTCTTACAGGAAGCTCATGCTCGCTGGCAACTATATGTACGCTTCGTTCAGCCTTGCCAAGGACATAATCATAGGCGATCTGAACGACGACGGCAAACTCGACGGATCCGACGGCTACGACTACGATTACGCGCCGATAGGCAACGGAGCGACGTTCACGGGAAGTTTCGACGGTAAGAACCATTCGATCATCGGGCTTACCGATTCGCTGTTTACGGCAAACGCAGGTACGGTGAGAGACGTTTATCTTACCGTGAATTATAAGGTATACGCATACGAAGAGGATATCCCCGAAAGCGACAAAGCGGTAGGCGCCGACGGCGCGACGTACACCTGGGCGAAAGTCGCGGAAAAGGACTCCGATCTCGTATTCGGAGCGGTGGCAAAGGAAAACCTCGCGGGCGGCAAGATACTGCGCGTGTCCGTAGCGGGCGATATTTCCGTAACTTGCGCGGGACAGGGCAAAGCGGTGATAGGCGGTTTCGTCGGCATAGACCGCGGCGGTCAGATAATCGCTTCGGGCATGGAAGCTGCGATGAAAGTGAGAGCCGCCTCCGTCGAAGCGGGCGGCGCGGCAGGCGCTTGCGAAGATACCTACGGGCTCATCGACGAGGACAATTCGGTACAGATCCCCGGAGGACTCGACGCGGGCGGAGCCACCGTGAAAGCGGGCTTATATATAGGAGCGATCAAGACGCTCTATGCGGAAAGACCCGTTTTCGCCGCCACGGGCACCACACTTAAAATAAACGGCGCGGACAAAGGCAATGCCGTCTACGTCGGATACGACATAAACAGATGATCCGCCCGATGCGCGGTAAGGAGTCGATATATGGATAAGAACTTATCATCGGTAAAAACGGTCAACGGGAACGAAGTACAAGAACGCTCGCCCGAAACGGCGCGTTTGTTGAGCGTGTTGAAATACCTCGGTTTGGCGGCGATAATAATCGTAGCCGCCATGCTGATGTTCGTATTCCTGTCCTCTCCGGTCAACGGAGCGATCGATAGCGCGCTGGAGAAGGCGGGCATAGAGTCCCTTACGGAAGCGCCCGTCGCCTATGCCTGGACTTCGCCCGGGTCCTCGGGTTATACGAATACGCCGAACTGGGTGTCGCGGCTTAATAACAATACCGGTTCGCAGAAAATGCAGAGTCTTTCGTTCTCTCCGAAGATGGACTCCGGCAGTTTCTCGTCGGGCAGCATAAGTTATGCGTTCAGCGGCTACAGTTCCAACGCCACCACGGGCTTCTCGGAGGATATCAAAGAAGGGCAGACGATGGAGATCCTGTATTTTTGGGATATCAAGCTGGACGACGTAGCCAAAGCCGCCATAGCCAACGGGCAGATAACGTCGATAGTAGCTACGGTACAATCCTTTTGCGGAACGGATAACAGATATGGAAAGGTGACTTTTAACGGACATTACTTTATATGCTACGGCACCGCTTCCAACGACACGCTGGACGGTTTCGTAACGATAGGAAGCGCGACCAACAGGCTCGACAAGTCGGGCACGAATACCGACGGTACCACTAAAGCCGAGAATCTTACCATAAGTTTCAGCCGCAGTACCGCGATCGATAAAATAAGAATAGGCGTATACGGATATATCCGCGGCGACAGACACGGTGCTGGAATTCTTACTCCTACCGCAAACTTCAATCTTCCCGAAGTGACCAAGTTCGAAATAAACAGCTGTTACGCCGACGGTAATTATCCTCAGATAAAATTCGCTTACGGCGGCGAGGGCTCCGCGGGGGGCACTATCACGGGGCACGCCGTCAATACCAATCTGAAAGCGAATTACAGTACCGCGACTTCGTACTCGGGAACTACTAATCTCCAAAGCGTTACCGCCACCGTAAAAGACGGATATTTCTTCGGCGGCTGGGGAATGAGCGGCGGAACCATCAGCAACGTTACCAATTATATGTCCAAGACGATAAACCTTTCTTCCGGCGCCTATCTGAACCAATCGGCTTACGGAGAGAGCAACGTCATTGTACTAACGGCGTACTTCTATAAGATAGACAACGTATCGTATGCCGGTACGACGGGGACGGACGGGAACTATACGTATTTGCAACAGACGAACGGAAGCAGCCTTTCGCTGGACTCGGACGGGCTTCCTTCGCCTGTAGCGCAGGGTCCCACGGCGACGTCCATACAGCAAACGTGTCAGGCGTACGGTAAACAAGGGACCTCTTTCGTTATGTACAGCGGTACTTACAGCGTGACCGGCAATCGTTACGAAAACAAGAACGACTATTATTACGGCAACCGGAATTCGGGGCACGATTATCTGAGCAACGCCGCGCCGGGAGACGCCGGAACGTATACCTTCTTTTTCGGTATATTCCTTTCCGGAATGAGTATCAACAACGAAAACTGTCTCGGATTTTATTACGAGACCTTCACCATTTCTCCCGTTATACTGTCTACGGGAACCGTGACCGGTTCGTCCATATCGGGTGAAACGTTCACTTATACGGGGAACGCCATCACGCCTTCGCTCGAATACGTAGATTTCACCGTGGGCGGCAGACCGTACCGGATACATACCGACGACGTTTACGGCGGTTTCGACAACGCCGACAACATCTATAACAACAACGTTTATACCTTCAACAATACCAAAAATCCGTCGGGTATAACGATCTCGGCGGCGAGCGGTAATTTCGAAGGCACGCAGATCGTCAACTTTACTATCGAGCAACTTTCCGTGGAAGACACGGTCATAGATCCCTCGCTTTCCGCAGAGATAGCGGAAAGGTACAAAACCGTATATACGGGATATACTTTGCGCCCCGAAATCGTTCTGGCAAGAGTGGTGGACGTCTTCGGTACCGCTCACACCCTCTACGCCGACAACACGACGAACGATTCGTTGGGGGAATATTATCCCGGAGCTTCCTTACCTACGGAGCCAAACGCGATCACAACGTATTCCGTTCGTAAAGCCGATAACGGACAGGCGATATATTACGACAATACCGAGGTAAGTAAAGGGACGGCGTATTTCGAGATAGACGTGAACGGTAATCTCACGGGCACGATAAAAGTTTATTTCGATATATTGCCTCTGAATCTCAACGATCTGAGCAATCAGTTCCCCGGGGCGAATATCAGCGTTACAGCCACTTACGAACAGCCCGAAACGCCCACGTATAACGGTTATCCGCTCACTCCCGTTCCCACGGTGGCGTCGATAACGATAACGGGAATACCTCACTATGTGTTGCTCGAAGGCGTTTATCAGAACAACACGTATGCGATAACCTATTATTTCGTCAACAGCTCGTCTAAGGATACAAGCGTGAGCGACTATTTCACCAATCCGGTATTCTCGTCGTGGAACGGTTATTTCGGCAACCCCGACAGCGCCGCTTACTCGAACAATACCAACGTGACGCGCGACGCGCAGAACACCGTCGCGGCGGGAGCGAGCGTAAGCATAACGCTTTCCGCCGATATGGGAAGCGTGATAGGGACCTGCACTACGACGTTCAAGATACTGCCTTTCGACCTTTCGGGGACTACGAGCGGCGGAGCCGCCAACAGCAAATTCGGACCGATAGCGGCGCAAACTTACAGCGGAGAAGCCCTCGAGCCCGCCTTCAACGTGTATGCGAACGGTATCTCGGGCTCGACGGAGAAGCTGCTTACGAAAAACAGCGACTACGACTACCGTTATGACGACAACTTGAACGTAACGGAGGAAGCGACCGTAACGGTTACCGGGAAAGGCAACTATACGGGCACGGTCTATGCGTATTTCACGATAAATCCGCTTAATGCGAGCAACGCTACGATAGCCGATCTGAGCGCGGATTTCGTATATACGGGAAGCACGATAGCGCCTTTGAAGTCGGAGATAGGGGAGCTCACTATCGCTATTGGCGGGAAGCAGTACACGCTCGGTACCGATCAGTACGAACTCGCCGAAGGTCTCGGCGCCAATCTGAACGCTTCTCCCGCGAGCGACAAACAGAATTACGTGATGATCACGTTTATCAATAATTTCTATTCGTTCTCGCCGATCAGAGCGTACTTTACGATCTTACCCAAGAATCTCGCCGACATAACGGTTGAGCAGAGCTGGGCGAGCTGGGTAAATCACAAAGACGCGCCCGGGATCATTACTTATAGAGGTACGCAGATAGCCGATCTGCCGATAATCACGGGCACAGAGAACGACAATACCTTGTATTTAAGGGATAATAACGCCGCGGCGAGGCAGATCCTCATCTACGGCGAAGCGGGCACTTCCCGCGATTATTACGTCAAGAGCTGGGGCGAAAACATAAACGCCGGAGATACGGCGGGCACGGTAACTCTCGCTGGCGTCAACAATTATACGGGCGAGCTTACGCTTACCTTCAAAATATACGCGCGCGATCTTGCCGCCAACTCGTCGGCATTCAACGTATCGCTTTCCGCTTCCGAAGAGCTCGGGTACGATCAGGCGAGACAGGGCTATTACTTCACCGGAGTAAGGATCGCTCCCGACGTCACTAACGTGACCGATACGGGGCTTACGGCTCAGCTTGAGGAAGGCGTCGATTTCAGCGTCGGATACGGCGATAACGTCAACGTAAGGAGCGGCGGCAGCGTGATACTTACCGGTATCGGCAATTATACCGGAACGCTCACGCGCGCGTTCACCATACTTCCCGTTTCGCAAGAGGTGACGCTCGAAGACCCCGGTGTCGATCCGTATAACGCAACGGTACTCGCCCCGGAGAGCATCGCCACCGATCCTTCTCAAGCCGTATACGCGCAATACGAATTCAACGGTTCCGGACAGACGATAAGACTTACCGCATATTCCACAGCCGTATATCCTCTCAACGCGCCCCCGCGTGTAACGTTCAGATTCATGAATTCGCAAGGGGTGCCGCTCAGCCTCGTGGTAAGCAATTATTCGGCGGAAATAGTGGAGGTCGAAGGCGTGACGCTTGCCAAGACCACCGCCGTTTTCACCAACGGAAGCAACTACGGCGTGATAAGAGTATACGCCGAAGCTTACGACGACAACGGCAACTACGAAGATTACAACTATTCCGCGGGCGACGCGGAGTACAGGTTGTTCGCCAAGCACACCGACAGCGTGGATCCCGTCTATTTCAGCGCGAGTTACAATTACGTTTACGGTAACGACAACTTCACCATAAGACCGGGGCTTGCTTCCTATGCCGCTACCAAAGGCGCATTCCAATACTCGATAGCGAGCAACGATCTCTCCGTCGCTGACGTGAGCGTCACCGCTTCGGGAGCAAATCGCGACGTTAAGATTGTGGGAGCGGGCACCGCCACGATAACCATTTCGCACGGCGGATACGTGGGCGCCGACGACACCCAGGCGTATCTTGCGTTCTCGGTGCAGACCGAGGTGAACATCGCCAAGCGTACGCTCGTCGTTTCGGCAAGACCCATGACGGTGGAATACGGGACGTCGATAACCTCGGCGGATTTCGAGATAACCTACACAACTTCGGCTAAGAACGATAATTATACCGGCTTGAATTACGCTCCCGGGCATTCCGATCTTCCCGAAGAAATATTCGGACTCGGCGGCGTGACCGTCGCGTACACGTCGACTTCCATGAGCGAAGTGAGCGAGACGCCCTACAACGTGGAGGTATCCAAAGCCGTGAACGTGGAATACGGCGAAAAGAGCAAGAATTACGACATCAGCTACGCGCCTACGACGCTCACGATCACCAAGCGCGCGGCGACTCTGTACGCCACGCAGAACGGAGTGTACGACAGGCTCGTCAAGGTATACGGCGCCGAGAATCCCACCGATTACGAATTCGGCGTATCCGGCGTGGTCGCGGGCGATATCGACGCGATCAAAGCGGATTGGCAGAACGGGCTTTACGCTTCTCCCGTCATCGACTTCATGGGGATAGACGTCGCGACAGACGCCGGCAGCTATATCGTGAAGATCACGGGAGCCACCGCTAAAAACTACGAATTCGCAGACGTCGAGATCACGTTGATAATAGAACAGGCTTCCGTAATAATAAATTTGGAAACCGTTTCCGTCGATTATGACGGAGACTCGCATGTCGCGGGCGCCGTAACGGTGAACGGCGTGGTAAACGGTACCGTGCCTGTCGGCGCTTCCGACGCGGGCAGATTGTCTTTCGATTACGGGTATTCCACGGGTTACAGCTACGAGGCTCCGAGCAATGCGGGAGTATATTCGATACGCGTGACCTTCACCGCCGAAAGCAACGACAACTACAAAACCACCGTGACCGAATTCATGAGCGCGTTGACGATAAACCGCGTAGCGCCCGTGATCTCGTATAACGGCGTCAGGCAACTTCCCTACAGCACATCGGGTATTGCGAAGTCCGCCGTAGCCGCCATCGTGAGCGGCATAGAGGGAGGCTCCACGCCGGTAGTCACGACGGTCAGCTCTTATAAGTTCCGCAGAGCGGGAACGGACGAGCCTTTCGCGGAGCCTGAGCAAAACGGCAATTATTATCTGCTCGCCTCAGGCGTTTACGACGTGCTGGCGGAATACGTTTCCAACGAATACGATAACTATTGCGACGCCGACGTGTATATTTACGCGGTATTCAACGACGACGGCGTGCTTGCCGAAGGTCTGGAGATAGCGGCGGGCTTTGCGGAAATTTCCGTCAAGGAAGAAACCAAGAGCAAAGTTTACGACGGACGACCCGTTTCGTTCGATCTCGCCGCAGATTTCAACTCCATAATCTATACCGATCCCGTGACCGGTCATCCCACCGAACTGGATAAAGGTTACGCTACGCTATACTTCCAGTACGGAGACGCCTCCACGGGAAGCGTCAACGACATTCCCGGTATCCACGCTTACGTGACGACGGTAGCCCCCACAAACGCGGGAATTTACACCGTATGGGTAGTTTACGACGAGGCGGGCGTTCCGGAGGATCAAAAAGTCGCTTCGAGAACGGTGACCTCTTTCGTGGGAGCGGTCGTTATAGAGCGATACGATCTTGCGAAGAATAACGGCATATCGTTCGGAGCGGGCTATCAGCCGCCGGTATATACGTACGACGCGCTCGCGCATACCGTCTCCATCGACGATATCGCCGTTACCGGCGTGGCGGGCGGCAGCTTGCCCGCAGGCACCGTATCGCTCAGATACGTAAGGGGCGGCGCATATTACGATATGCCCGTCAACGCCGGCAGCTATACCGTTATGGTCAAATATACCGAGGCTGTCGACGACAACTACACCTCTTCCGCCGAATGGGTGGAGATAGGAGTAGGGCTCACTATCAATAAAGCGATGGTGACGCTCAATTATACAAGAAGCGACGTCTATTCCTTTACCGGCGAATCGCGCGGCATTACGGCGGAATGTCTGGGCGTCACGCTTCCCAACGGAATGCGCGAAGTGCCTAAAGGCACACTCGTATACAATTATATCCTCAACGGCGACTACATTTCGGGACTTCCCGTCAACGCCGGCGTTTATAACGTGCAGGTGACGTATTCGCCCACGGCGGACGACAACTATAACGGAGCGGTGATGACTTTCTATAACGTTATCACGATAAGCGCCGTCAAGCCCAGCATAGTGATACAATTGGTAGCCGTTGATTTCGGCGCGCCGATCGACCCCGCGAGCCTGTACACGCTTAAAGGCGCGCAGTTCGATTCTAAAGGTCCGGTGCTCGAATACAACGGAATTCCTACCGTAGTGGTTTCTTACGGAACGAGGTACACCACAGCGACCGGTTCCGTCGATTACGAGTGGACCACGACCGTGCCCGTCACGCCCGGCAGTTACAGCGTCAAAGTGGTATTCACGCACGCGCTGAACGACGCCAATTATCAGGACGTTTCGGCTACTAGATACGACTGCCTCACCATAGCCAACGCGGTGCCCACGATAAACCTCGAGGCTCGCGAAGCGGTGTATTCCGGCAAAGCTTTCCCCGCCAATGCGGCGAGGATCACGGACGCCAACGACGAGGTTTATGTAAAGAATAACGGCGAAACGGACGACCGTAATTATTATTACGGTAACCTCAATTACGAATATCGTCTGTCGGGCAGCTCCGTATGGACGGCGATAGCGCCTTCCGCCGCAGGCTCCTACGACGTACGCGTGACGTATATTCCCAATCCCAATAAGGACGTATTCTCGGCGGGCACCGCGACGTTTGCGGGCGCGCTTACGATACGCGAGCTCACGATTACCGTCATACCGGTATTCGGTCAGGGCAAGACCTACGACGGCGAAGCCGCGGGAAGCGACAACATAGCTTATCTGTACTCCTACGAGAGCGTTGACGCAGACGGGAACACTTACGTTTATTACGTATATTCCGCATTGACCGCAGCCGACGGTAACGGCATAGTGGACGTAAGCAAATTCGATATCGTCGACGAGAACGGTAACGTATTCACCGTAGCCAACGGCTCGGGCGAAACGTGGCGCGATTATTACGAGACCGCGCTCAAACTGCTCGGCGGAGTCTTTACCGCGGGTTCCGCAACTCACGAAGTGGATCTCGCCGCATTCGGCGCTACGAGCGGCGAATTCGAATACGTCGATCCCGATACGGGCGTCAGATACGTCGTCGATCTCGATTCCGACATCGTCTATCCCGCCGAGAACGCCGCTTCTTACGCATACGATATAGAGACGGGTTATTACGTCAGCTCCGTTGACGGCGAGGGCAGAGTGACCGTGATCAATATCCCGAAAAAAGAGATAGTTTACACCGACGTCGAAGCGGGACTGGCTACATACACGCGCAACGAAGGCGGCAGATACGTCGTATACAAACTCGATTTGAGCGCGATGACCGCGGTGAGCGGCGGAGTAACGTACAGGATATACGAGCAGATCGGTAAGTTTGCTGCGGATATCGGCGGCAAGACGGAGATCGTGAGCATAGACTTCAACAATATGTATTCCATAGACGCCTCGAGCAACACCGGACTTTACAAGTCCTCTAACGGCGCTCTTTACGTCATAGATTTCGCCTCCGCGTCGGCTACCGAAGTATACGAACTCGAGATCTCTGAGATCGCGATAGGGTATAAAGACGCCGACGGCAATATCGTTTATTCGGAAGCGATAGCGGTAGAGGATCTCCTGTATGCCGGTTACGCGAGCGAATACGTCCGCAGGTACACCGTAGACGGTCGCAACGCGATAGTGTATCTCAAAGAACGCGTTTCGAGGATAGAATTATTCTACGAAGTCAAGGACGGCGGCAACGGCGTGTACGAATTCAACGGAATGGTCGTGGGCAAATCGGAAATGGTAGCCACGGAATATAAGGACGTGTACGTATACGATCTGCTTTACGTATGCTATTACGTCGATTTCAACACCATGACGGCGAGGCTCGAGAGCGAAAGATTCTTCACGGATCTTACCGAAGGCGTGATAACGGGAGTGCTCGACGGGCAGGAGATATCGGTGAGAGCGACTCCCGCCGACGCCGAATATAAGATATATCTCGGCAACGAGATAGTAGGGACCACGTCGCTCTACGACGCGGCGTATTCCGTCGCGGCGCCCGAGCTTATCGGAAACAACGCGTGGAGCGGTTCGCTCAGCATGCTTGCCGCGGACGCGGGCGAATACGACGTCAAGCTCGGCAATCTCAGCGCGGGAAGCAATTACAGGGTGCAATTCGCTTCTACCTCTGTAAATTATACTATAGGTAAAGTGAAGCTCACCGTGTCCTTCGTTCCCGATCCCGACGTTTACTTCAACGGCAACAACAAGGGCGTGGAATACGAGCTCGATGGCGTGCTCGAAGGCGACGAGGTGAGAGCTTCGCTCACTTACTCCGGAGACAACTACAACGTGACCGAAGAAGGCTATTACGTGACGCTCGTCATCGATTCCGTGAACTATTATATCGAAAACGCGACGAGCCCCGTGTACTATATCCTGCCCGCCGAAATGAGCGCGCCCGTATACGACGAAGCGCTCACGTCCGTGATATACGACGGCGGCAGGCACTCCGTACCGGTGACTGCCGCGGACGACGCGGCGGTATATTACAACGGTAGCCTGTCCGTTCCGTATTACACCGAACCCGGCACGTATCTGATCTCCGTATCCGTGGAAAAACGTAACTACGTGACCGTGACGTTCGAGATAAGGCTGACCATATCGAAGAGCGTATACACGGTAGTTCCCAACCAGGTGCCCGGAACGCTCAGATACGGCGACGCGCTGCCCGCGCTCACCTCCAACAGCACGTTGGGCTCGATAGCGCTCGATCCCGGTCAGACGCTGATGCCCGGAGACAATACCTATACCTGGACGTTCACTCCCTATGACGCGGACTTCTACAGGTATTACGAGGCTGCCGACGGAAGCGGCAACATCACCGGAACGATAGTGTTGCACGTGGAGAAGGCGAAAGCGGAAATAACCGTAGACGGCAATCTCACGCAATCCGAGACGAATCCCGTGGCGATCACCGGCAATGTCAACGGCGTGCTCGATCTGGCGAGCTCCGAAGGCGTCACCGTGGAATACATCGATTCCGCGGGAAACAGATACTCCACGATGCCTACCGAGGCGGGCAGATACACGATACTCGTCACATACGAGGGAGACGACCTCTACGAGCGTACCATCGAATACTTCACACTGACCATTGAGAAGGAGACCAACCTTACCTGGCTCTATTACGTGATAGGCGCGCTCGTATTGCTCGGCGGCTTGTCCACCGTATTCTTCCTGATGCGCCGTAACAAGAAATACGAGTAAGAGGGAGCCTCTTACGCGAAGCGCGGAGGGAATGCAGAGGAAGCGTTCCTAATCCGGCGACCGTAATATGATTAAAGGCGACCGCACCGCTCAAGCGGTGCGGTCGCTTGGCGTAATGCAATTCAAGGAGCAGAAAATATGATAAAATACGGATCTCAGTTATTTACTTTCCGCAAAGAGATAAATACCGCGGCGGATCTGAACAGAGTCATGCGTTTCGTGAAAAACGCGGGCGGAACGTGCGTACAGTTATCCGGGATAAGATGCGCCTGTAAGCCCGAGGACGTGCGCAAAACGGCAGACGACAACGGGCTCACGATACCTCTTACGCATACTCCGTATGCGCGTATAGCGGAGGAAACGGACAGGGTGGCGGAGGAGCACCTCATACTGGGCGCCGGCATAGTGGGGCTCGGGATGATGTCGCCCGCGAAGCTCGGCAAAGCGGACACTCTCAAGGAATTCGTCGAATTCGCTTCGAAGATATCCGAGAAGCTGAAGCCTTACGGCTTGAAATTCGGTTATCACAACCACTCGTTCGAATTCCGCAAAACTTCTGACGGCAGGAGGATAATAGACGTGTTGAGAGAGGAAGCGCCCGATATGCAATTCATATTCGACACGTTCTGGTGCAGATATGCGGGCTACGATCCCGCGGAAACGATATCCGAACTGAAGGGGCGCGTTACGTGCATACACGTCAAGGACTGGAAAAAGAGTTTATTCATACCCCGTTTCCGCGCGCCGGGCGAAGGCGATCTGGACTTTAAGGAAATACTTACGCGCGCAACTTCGGCGGGTACGGAATACGCGCTCATCGAGCACGACAATACCTCCGACCCGTACAGGGTGACGGAAGTAGGTCTCGAATATCTTCATTCTTTGGGAATATAAAAATATTCCTTATTCTCCCGAGAATTCGGGATCGCAGGTAAGATTTATTCCGAGCTTGCGGAAGATCTGCAAGGAACTTTCGGGAAGCATCACCGTGGAGTGTGCTTCGCAGCCTTCGAGCAATTCGAGCTTGCCGAGAGCGAATTCCACCGTGGGATTGGTCGCCGCCGAGAAGGACAACGCGATCAAAGCTTCCTCGAGGTTCATTTTTTTCGTTTTCGATTTCAGAGCTTCGCGTTTGACTTTGAGTACGGCGTCTATGGCGTCCGGGGTGATGAGCTTTATTTTATCGTCTATTTTCGCGAGCGCCTTTATGGCGTTGATGATGACGGCGGCGGGGGCGTAGAGATTGTTTTTGTCGCGTCCCGTAACTATACTGCCGTCCGGAAGCTCGAGCGCCACCGAGCTGTGTCCGCATTCCGCGGCTTTGGCGCGCGCGGGCGCAACCGTCGTCCTGTCCAGCGCGTTCACTCCCATATCCTTCATCAGTATTTCCACGCGGTGCGCCGTGTCGAGATCCGCTTTACCCTGCTTGTATTCGTTGTAGGTCTTGAAATATCTGCGGATTATTTCCTGCTTCGCCGCTTCCTGCACCACAGCGTCGTCCGTGATCGCGTATCCCGCCATATTCACCCCCATGTCAGTAGGGGATTTGTAGACGGAGTTGCCGAGTATGCGCGAAAGAATGTTTTTTACCACCGGGAAAACTTCGAGATCGCGATTATAGTTCACCGCGCTCACGCCGTAGGCTTCGAGATGGAAATAATCTATCATGTTCCTGTCGTCGATATCTGCGGTCGCCGCCTCGTAAGCCACGTTGACGGGGTGCTTCAGAGGAAGGTTCCACACGGGGAAGGTCTCGTACTTCGCGTATCCCGCGCGTACCCCGCGTTTGTATTCGTGATAGAGCTGAGAAAGGCAGGTGGCGAGCTTACCGGAATTTGGTCCCGGCGCATTGACCACGACGAGGGGACGGGTGGTCTCGATATAGGGATTTGCTCCGTAGCCTTCGTCCGAAACTATCGTATCAACGTCGTTCGGGTAACCTTTCGTGAGCTTATGGATATATACTTTCTCGCCTTTGCGTTCGAGCTGTTTGCGGAACATATCCGCTGCGGGTTGCTCGTTGTACTGCGTGATGACCACGGAATTTATCTTGAGCCCCAGCTCGCGAAGGTTGCGCATGAGGCGCAGGAGCTCGTTGCCGTAGGTGATGCCGAAGTCGGCGCGTATCTTGTTTTTCTCTATCGCGGGCGCGCCTATGCAGAAAATTATTTCGAGCTTGTCCTTGAGATTACGGAGTATCTTGGTCTTTACGTTGGGGTCGAAGCCGGGAAGCACACGCGCCGCGTGCAAATCGTCGAAGAGCTTTCCTCCGAATTCGAGGTAAAGCTTGTTGCCGAAAGCGTCTATGCGTTTCAGAATATTTTCCGTTTGCTTCTTTACGTACAGTTCGTTGTCGAACCCCGTCTTCTTCATATCCCGTTCTCCCATGGACTTAAAAAAGTTTTATCTCGAATATTGTACTACCTCCGCCGCCCCGTGTCAACTGCGCTTCCCACGGACGAAGGGTAATTTATAGGCAAAACTTTTTTCGGGAAAGGCTTGCCGGAACGAATGCCGCAGGCGCGAAGGCATACGGCGCGGAAGACTGCCGCGAGCGCCGCTCCCGCGGCAAGGTCGCTGAAGTAATGCGCTCCTTCGAGAAGACGGGCGACACATACCGCCGACATGAACGCAAAGCAGAGGAGATCGACGCTGCGGAAGCGTTTTCCGGTGAAATATTCTATACCGTCCGAAACCGAAAAGACCAGGGCGCTCATCGCGGCGTGTCCTGAGGGGAAGGAGTCGTGCCCCGTAAATCCCCGCGGGAGATACCACGGTGTGAAGCCCGCGTGATTTTCGCCGAGTTCCGTAAAGCGCGCGCGTCCCCAAAGATTTTTCAAGACTATCACCACCGTCGCCGTGACGACGACGGTCGCCGCCGCATACAGGAAAAACGCGAAAGCTTTTTTCCGCGCGTTTTTGTCTTTCAGCTTTTTGCTTGCGGCAAGATAAACGAAAGCTCCCAAAGCGTAGAAAGCGGGGAAAAGGGCGGGACATTCGCCCACCGCCGTGAAAAACGCGCCGAAACCGCTTCCGGGCGCAAATACCAGTTCCGATATAAAAAGATCCGCCATATCTAATGATATGACGGAGAATAAGCGGTAAATACCCGTTCGGATCCGTATCGTGCGGTATTTGTACGAGAATTTATTTTATCTCTACGGCTTTGCCCGTTTTGCGCGATTCCTCGGCGGCGAAAGCCATTTTGTGAGACATTATGGTCTCGCTCATAAGCGAGAGGCGGGAAGTTATCTCTCCCGTTTCCATGAGCTCTATGAAATCCCTCACTATACCGGAGTCCCCGCCGAGATGCCCGATCTTTTTCTTGACGCGGACCTTCTTCGAGCGTTCGCCGAATACGCTGAGCGTGAAATATCCGTTTTTGTCGATGCCGAATATCTCTCCCTTCGTTCCGCAGATGTGCGTGCGCCTGAAACAAAGTTTACTTTGCGCCGTCATCGTAAGGGTAGCGTTCACGTTGCCCATTTTACAGCTCACCACCTGATTTTCCATTACGTCGTTGTCGCATTTATATACGCATCTTCCGTATTGATTGGTGCGGAGAGCTTCCTTGATGTCTTTCAGCTTGGGATTGCCTTTACCGGTCACGACTTTGACGTGGCCGAGCAGCCACGGTATGGTCTTCGCGGTGACCTTGTAATAAAGCTTGCTTACCTCGTAAGGGCAGCTCTTGCGGTGAGGGCAGCCGTCCATACAGCGCGCCGTCGCCCCTTCGGGAGCATTCTCGGGAAGGAATACCCTTCTTTCGCCTATGGAATATACTCTTTCGCAGGGCTTGCCTGTGTAATAATAGATAAGGTCGAGGTCGTGACAGCATTTTGCGAGGATGGAAGGACCGGTCTCTTCTTCCCTGCGCCAGTTTCCGCGTACGTAGCTGTGCGAGAAGTGCCAGTAACCGACGTTTTCGGTCTGGTTGATATTGGTTATCTCGCCGATCGCGCCCGAATCGATGACCTCTTTGATGCGGTCGTAATATGGCGCGTAGCGCAGTACGTGACATATCACCATTTTGAGACCTTTGTTTCTCGCCGTTTCCTCCAGCTCCACGCATTGATCGAGGAAGGGCGAAACGGGTTTTTCGCACAGGAGATGATATCCGAGCGCCATGCCCGACATCGCGTGACGGTAATGGTCGCGGTCCTGAGTGGCGATCACGAGCGCGTCGGCGAGTTTACCCGCCGCGAAAAAGTCCTTTTCGTCGAGGAAGGCTTTGTCTTCGGGGATATCGTATTTCTCGCGTATGTATTTAAGCATCCCGGGATTTTTTTCGCAGACCGCGTTTATTTTAGCGCCCTGAGCGTTGAAATTGTGGGCGTAGATCCTGCCCCTGTTGCCGAGTCCTATGATAGCTACGGTTACCATTGTATTTCCACCTCCGTTTCGAATATCTTAACATAAAACGCCGTCTTTGTCAATGACGCCCCCGATTTGCGCGCGGTTTGTGCGCGCGTGAGAGCGATTTTCGCGCGCCCGAAGTGTTTACTTTTGCCGGCACGTTTGCTATAATACCGTTATGACTTCGGACAACGGTAAAACAATCATCTCCGGCGTCGCCGTTTCCGGCGGCGTGGACAGCATGGTGATGCTCGACGTGCTCGTCAAAGAGAAAAAAAACGTCGTGGTCGTCAATGTGGAACACGGCATCCGCGGGGACGTTTCGGTGGGCGACAGCAAGTTCGTCGACGAATATTGCAAGGAACGCGGAATAAAATGTCTGACGTACTCGGTGGACGCGCCGCAGTATGCGCGTAAGAACAACGTGAGTATAGAGCTTGCGGCGCGCACGCTTCGCTATGAGATATTCGATAAGCTTCTCAAGGAAAAAACGGTCGACGAAATAAACCTCGCGCATCACCTGAACGATCAGGTGGAGACGATGCTCATGCGTATTTTCCGCGGCACCGGGATAAGAGGGTTGCGCGGCATAGTGGACAGAGAGGGATACCGACATCCGCTTATAGAGTACACAAAACAGGAAATTATAGATTACGCCGTGGATAACGGGATACCTTACAGAGAGGACGTCACCAATCTCGAGACCCGCTATACCCGCAATTATATCCGTCACGAGATATGTCCGCAGATAAAGGCGCGATTTCCCCATTACGAACGCGCGATGCTGAGGCTTTCGAGGCTTGCCGACGAGGTGGAAGACTATATGCTCACCGTGTGCGTGCCGCCCACGGTGAGCGGCTTCGAAACTTCGCTTCCTATAGCGGCGCTCGAAACGCATCCCGCCATAGCGAAAAAGACCGTTGCCGAAGCATTCCGCGCCATGGGCTATCTTAACGACATAGATTCCGCACATCTCGGCGACATAGTGGCGCTCGTAAAAGCGGACAACGGCTCTATGGTCAACCTTCCTTTCGGCATAGACGCGATAAGGAATTATAACCGGATATCGCTCGTTTACCGCGAGAAAAAATGCGAAATGGACGAGCCGTACTTCGACGGAGGGTATTACGAATTCGGACCCTTCAGCTACGAATTCAAGCCGACAGACGAACTCGTCAAGCGACTCACGTTCGATCCGGACAAGATCCCCGAAGGCTCCAGGGTGCGCACCCGCGGAGCGGGCGACGAATTCCGCCGTTGCGGCGGTAAGAACAAGAGCCTCTCGGACTATCTTACAGACCTCAAGATCCCCAAGAACATGCGCGACAAGCTTCTCGTCATTGCCTGCGGGAAAAGGGTGTACGCCGTGCTCGGCGTGGATATCGCGGAGGAAGTGAAAATAGACGAGAATACAGTAAGGATGGTCAAAATAGAAATAGGAGAAAACTATTATGCATAGCGACGTACAGAGGATATTGCTGTCCGGTGAAGAAATTGCCGAACGGGTTACCGAAATAGCGGAAAAGATTACCCGAGATTACGCGGGCGAGAGCGTCCTGATGGTCGGGATTTTGCGCGGGGCGGTGGTCTTTTTCGCCGAGCTCGTCAAGAAGATAGACCTGGATCTCAGATTCGATTTCATGGTTGTGTCGAGCTACGGTAATTCCACGGATTCCTCGGGCGAGGTGCGCATAGTGAAGGATCTTTCGCAGCCTATCGAAGGTATGAACGTGATAATAGTCGAGGACATTATCGACACGGGATACACGCTCAAGAACCTTATGAAGCTGTTGCGTACCCGCAATCCCAAGAGCCTGAAAATTTGCGCTTTGCTCGATAAGCCGTCGAGACGCAAGGTGGAGCTCGAAGGCGATTACGTCGGCTTCAAGGTGCCCAACGAATTCGTCGTCGGTTACGGACTCGACTATAACGAGAAGTACCGTAACCTTCCCGACATCTGCATCCTCAAACCGGAGATCTACAGTTAATGGAGATATCCGCGGTACTTAAAGAGCTCGCGAGTCTTTGGCGGGGGAAATTATACGTGGTGGGCGGCGCGGTACGCGACGCCATGCTGGGCGTGCCCACTACGGACGTAGACCTCGCGTCGCCTCTCACGGCGGACGAAGTCCGCGCGCTTCTTGAAGGAACGCGGTTCAGAACGGAGCCGCATTCTCTTAAGCTCGGCACTCTCGGTATCTACGCGGACGGCGAGAAATTCGAATACACCGCTTTCCGTACCGACTCTTACGACATGCGCGGCGCGCATGCGCCTTCCGCGGTGAGCTTCGGAAGGACTCTCGAGGAAGACGCCTTGCGCAGGGATTTCACCGTGAACGCTCTTTATTACGATATCTCGGAGGGCAGGACGGTGGACGTCACCGGCGGCAGAGAGGATATCGCCCGTAAACTGATACGCACGGTGCGCGCGCCTGAGGAAGTGATAGCGGAAGACGCTCTGCGCATAATGCGGATGGTGCGCTTCGCCGCTTCGTACGGTTTCGGCATAGAGCCCGGAGTAATGCGGTGCGCCCGTGAAATGAGCGCTAATCTCGCTAACGTCGCCCCCGAACGCATACGCGAAGAATTTGACAGGATACTTTCCGCAGACTCGGTATGCGGTATAGCGGGAGCCCAGCGCAGAGGACTCGAGCTCCTGACGGAGTGCAACGCGATAGAGTACGTCGTACCCGAACTCAAAGAAGGCGTCGGCGTGGAACAGAATAAAAATTGGCACCGCTTCGACGTGTACGGACACATACTTTCGACGGTGGAGCACGCGCCTCGCCGCATAAGGCTCGCCGCGCTTTTCCACGATATCGCGAAGCCGGTGCTGAAAAGGGAAACGGGCGTTACCGCGGGGCACGCGGAGCGCGGCGCGGAGATAGCCGCGGCGCGGCTCGGCGCGCTGCGCTATCCGAAAGCAAAAATAAACGAGGTGCGGGAGCTGGTCGCGGCGCATATGTTCGATCTCAAATGCAACGAGAGCGAGGAAGCTTTGCGGCTGTTCGTGCAGGAACACATCGGGATAATAGACAAGCTTTGCGAGCTTAAAGACGCCGACTGGGCGGGCGGCGGCACGCGCGAAGGCACAAATCCTTCCGCAGACAGGATACGCGCGCTGCTTCCCGTGATGAGGGCGGAAGGCGTGGCGTTTTCGCTTAAAGAACTCAAGGCGGACGGCAACGATCTCAAAGACGTGCCCGACGCGATGAGAGCCGTCGCGCTCCGCGCGCTTATGAAGCGCACCGCTACGGACGCGAGCGCGAGGACGAGAGAAGGCGCGCTCGAATTCTTAAAAAAATTCAAAAGCGGCGGTTGAGCCGCTTTTTCAGTCAGCGGCGGGTTTCCGCGCGCGAATAATAAAGTATAATTTAATATTTCTATTCCGGCGCATACTAAAGGCATGAAAAAGCATATCGCATCGACGTTAGTCGCGTTGTTCTTCGCGCTCGCTTTGGCGGCGGGCGCTTTCGCGCCCGTAAGCGCGGGCGTTTCCTCCGCGGAAGCGGCTTTCGCGGATGAATACCCCGGAGAAAAGCTCGCGGAGTTTTCCACGGACTATTCTTCCTCGTCCGCCGCGCGCAAGCACAACATAGAACTTGCCGCAGGCTTTCTCGACGGCTACGTCGTGGAGGGCGGGGCGACCTTTTCGTTCAATTCGGCGGTGGGCGCAAGGAGCGCCGAGCGCGGATTCAGAGAAGCTCCCGTAATAGAGGACGGCAAGTACGTCAAGGGAGTGGGCGGCGGCGTTTGTCAGGTCTCATCCACTCTGTACAACGCCGTCATTCGCGCGGGTATGGAAGCGATCAGTGTTGCGCACCATTCGCTCCCCGTCTCTTATCTGCCCGGTTCTCTCGACGCTATGGTATCCGAAGCTACCGATTTTCGCTTTATCAACGTTACTCCTTACCCTTTACGCATTTATTCGGAATTTAAGAAAGGCAAGCTTACTTTCACCCTTTACGGGTTCCCCGTCTATACCGACGGGGAGAGCGTCAGGATCAGGAGCGTCACCGTCAAGGTCTTGGAATGTAAGGAATACGAAAGGGTGGAGGACACCGAGGGCGTGCTCAAAGAAGGCGAATACGAAAGATATCTTTCGCATCCGAAGAACGGGCTCGTTTCCGAAGCCTACCGCGATTCTCTCTATCGCGGCAAGGTCGTTTCGTCGGTAAGGCTGAGGCGCGACTATTACGCGCCGCAGAAAGGAGTTATACTGGTAAGCGGCGACGATTCCTCCGCTGGCGGGCAGCCTCCGCGCGCCTGTGCGCTTTATAAAACCCGCTCCGCCATTATCGCATAATCATTGCGCGGGCGCATAAAGTTGTGGTACAATATAAAAATCAAACGGAGGAAGTTTCTTATGTACAAGGACACTTACGAAATATGGCTTAAAGGAGTGAGCGAAGCCGAACGCGCCGAGCTCGAGGCTATAAAGCACGACGACAACGAACAGAAAGAGCGTTTCAGTCTGGAGCTCGCGTTCGGGACTGCCGGAATGCGCGGCGAAGTGGGGCTCGGAACTTACCGCATGAACCGTTACACGGTCAAACGCGCTACCGCGGGACTTGCCAGATACGTGCTTTCGATAGGCGAGGAAGCCGCTTCCCGCGGCGTGGTTATAGCCTACGACACGCGCAGATTTTCGAGGGAATTCGCGTTGAACGTCGCCGAAGTGCTTACCGCTTATAAGGTCAGGGCATTCATATTCGAAGACGTGCGTCCGGTGCCGATGTGCTCTTTCGCGGTGCGCGCGCTGAACGCCGTGGCGGGTGTGATGATCACCGCGAGCCACAACCCGAAAGAATACAACGGGTATAAAGTTTACGGCGAGGACGGAGCGCAGATGTCTCCCGAACCCACCGCGGAAGTGGTGAGATACATATCCGAGATCACCGATTATTTTGCCGTCGACGCCGTCGACATCCCCATGGAAAAATTCCCTAAAGGAGCCGATAACCTCAAGATCAATCCCTACGTCACCGTGATAGGCAGGAGCGTGGACGAGAAGTATTTTGCGGAGATCGACAAGCTGCTGCTCTCCAAGGAGATCATCGCGAAAAGGGGCTCCGCCGTCAAGCTCGTATATACGCCGGTGCACGGTGCGGGATACATGCCCGTGACCACGATGTTCACCCGTCTGGGCATTCAGGCGAACGTAGTGGCGGAGCAGGCAAAACCCGACACCGAATTCTCCACGGTCAGAGTTCCAAATCCCGAGAACGCCGACACCCTTAAAATGGGCATAGATCTCGGCAACAAGATAGGCGCCAACGTAGTGCTCGGAACCGACCCCGATTCGGACAGACTCGGAGTCGCGGTGCGTAACGACAAAGGCGAATTCGTCACGCTTACCGGCAATCAGATCGGCGTATTGTTACTGGATTACATTCTTACGAAGCGCGCCGAGAACGGCACTTTGCCCGCGAACGGCGCGATAGTCAAGACGATAGTCACCACAACGCTCGCCGACCGCCTTGCCGAATCGCGCGGAGTTAAGGTATTCAACGTGCTCACGGGCTTCAAATTCATCGGCGAAAAGATAAAGGAATGGGAAGAGAGCGGAGAATATACCTATTTATTCGGCTTCGAGGAAAGCTTCGGCTCGCTGTGCGGTACGCACGCGAGAGACAAGGACGCCGTCGTAGCGAGCATACTTTTCGCGGAAATGCTCATGTATCTGGAGGACAAGGGTTCGGGCGTTTACAAGAGGCTCACCGAGATATTCCGCGAATTCGGATATTATTCGGAGAATAACGCTTCCGTGGCGTATAAGGGACTGTCCGGGATGAGCGACATGGCTAAAGTGATGAAGCGCATGCGTTCTCTCAAGGTCGACGAGATAGGCGGCGAAAAGGTTTTGTCCGTCACCGATTATCTGAAGGGGATACGCTCGTTCGCTAACGGCGATACCGAGCCTTCGGGACTTCCCGAGTCGGACGTCATGTATTACGCTCTGAGCGACGGGCAGTTCGTCTGTATCCGTCCGAGCGGCACCGAGCCCAAGCTCAAGATATACGTGCTCGTATTCGACAAGACCGCAGACGGCGCGGCGGAGAAGAGCGCGCGTCTCATGGAAGCAACCAAAGAAATATTGAACGGAGATCAGGAACGATGAAAGCGTTTATCACCGTAATAGGTAAGGACAAGGTGGGCATCATAGCCGCGGTAAGCGGCTTGCTCGCCGCAAGGAACATCAATATCGAAGACATCAGCCAGACGATACTGCAGGGTACGTTCACGATGATAATGGCGGTGGACATTTCGGAGGCGAAGCTCAGTTTCGAGGAACTTTCCGCAGAGCTCGACGACGAAGGGAAGCGGCTCGGTATCGAGATAGCGATAAGACACGAGGACATATTCAACGCGATGCACACGGTGTGATCGCGCAGCGGAATTTATGATCAACAGAAACGAAATAATGGAAACCGTCCGTATGATACGGGAGCATCATCTCGACATAAGGACGATAACGATGGGGCTCACGCTTTTCGACTGTATAACGGACAGCGCGAGGCGCACGGCGGAGAAGGTATACGAAAAAATAGTGCGCGAAGCAGGCGAGCTTTGCGCCGTCGGCGGTAAGATATCCGCGATGTACGGGATACCGATAGTCAATAAAAGGGTGTCCGTAACACCGATAAGCCTTGTAGGTGCGAGCGGAGGCGAATATATCGGGATAGCGCGCGCGATGGACAGAGCGGCGCGCGAGATAGGCATCGATTTCATCGGCGGCTACAGCGCGATGGTGCAGAAAGGGGCGACCGCGGGAGAAACGGCGTTCCTGAAAAGCATACCCGAAGCGCTCGCGACGACCGGTAAGGTGTGTTCTTCGGTAAACGTCGCGAGCACGCGCGCGGGCATCAATATGGACGCGGTACGCCTTTGCGGCGAGATAGTCAGGGAAACGGCGTATCTTACCCGCGACGCGGACAGCATAGGCTGCGCGAAATTCGTCGTATTCGCCAACGCCGTGGAGGACAACCCGTTCATGGCGGGCGCTTTCAACGGTATAGGCGAAGCGGACAAGGTCATAAACGTGGGAGTAAGCGGACCCGGCGTAGTCAAGACGGCGCTCGCCACGATACCCGACGGCGATCTTACCGAGGTGAGCGAGACGATCAAGAAGACGGCGTTCAAGATAACGCGCGTGGGACAGCTTGTGGCGAGGACGGCGAGCGAAATGCTCGGAGCGCGCTTCGGCATAGTGGATCTATCGCTTGCGCCCACTCCGCAGATCGGGGATTCGGTGGCGCACATACTGGAGGAAATAGGGCTCGAACAGGTGGGCGCCGCAGGCACTACGGCGACGCTCGCACTGCTCAACGACGCCGTGAAGAAGGGCGGCATAATGGCGTCCTCTCACGTAGGCGGCTTATCGGGGGCGTTCATACCGGTATCGGAGGACGCGGGCATGATAGCCGCGGCGCAGTCGGGCGCACTCACGATAAACAAGCTCGAAGCCATGACCGCCGTGTGCAGCGTGGGGCTCGACATGATAGCGGTGCCCGGAGACACGACGGCGGAAGTGATCTCGGCGGTGATAGCGGACGAAGCGGCGATCGGCGTGGTGAACAACAAGACCACGGCGGTAAGGCTCATACCCGTCTACGGCAAGAAGGAAGGGGAATCGGCGGTATTCGGCGGATTGCTCGGCACGGCGCCGATAATGCCTTTATCCCGCATAAGTCCCGCGAAATTCATTCGTCGCGGCGGCAGGATAGCCGCTCCCGTTCACGGCAACAAGAATTGACGTAAAAAGCGGTATTTCCGTAAAATAAAGCGCGTTCCTTGCGGGACGCGCTTTTTGATTTTGACTCGAAAGATATCAAATAAACAGATCTACTATGCCGTATACGAAAAGGATCGCGATGAGCACGGGGCAGACATAGCGGATATTGGCGGACCATACGGCCACGAAAGAGGGCTTCGAGGCGGCGGGATCGTGTGCGGCGAGTTCTTTGGCGGCGTTTGCGGGTTTCCAGACGTAACCCACGTAAATGCAGGTCAGTATGCCTACGAGCGGCAGCAGGAAGGTATTGGAGAAGGTGTCGAATATCGTGAGCAGGTCGGCTTTTCCGATAAATCCGCCCTGCGAGAGAGATACGAGCACGCCTAAAAGCGTAGCGGCGCCCACCACTATCACGGCGGCTATTTTTCTGTTGAGTTTGAATTTTTCGACGACCACAGCGACGTTGACTTCTATAAGCGCTATTGCGGAGGTGACCGCGGCGAAGAGCACGAGCAGGAAGAACACCACGCCCACTATGCTGCCGAGCACGGGAGGCATGGCGTGGAATACGGCGGGAAGCACTACGAATACGAGTCCCGCGCCCGCGGTGGGCTCTTCGCCCGCCGCAAATACCGCGGGCAGGATGGCGAAGCCCGCTATCATCGCTACCACTGTATCCGACACGCAGATGAGCAGGGTGTTTTTGGTGAGGCTGATCTCTTTGCTCGCGTAACTGCCGTAGGTGGTGCCGATTCCGAGACCTATCGAGAGGGAATAGAACGCCTGCCCGAGGGCGGCAAGGAAGATGCCCGCGACGCCTCCCGAAGCCTCGATCCTCGCGAAATCGGGTATGATGAAGAATTTGACTCCCTCGACGGCGCCTTTCATCGTGAGCGCCACTATCATCACGAATACGAGCATGACGAAAAGCATGGGCATAAGGATCTTATTGACGCGTTCGATACCGTTCTTGACCCCCAAAAGGATGACGGTGAGGCATATTGCCATGAATATTATAAGGAAGACTATCGGCATCCAGGGATTGCCGACGAAGGAGGAGAATACCGCGTCGTAATCGCCGCTTGCCACGAAACTGCCGCCGTCCGTATAGCCTACGGCGTAGCGGATTATCCAGCCGCCTATCACGCTGTAGTAAGACACTATGATGAAAGAAGCTATACAGCTTATAACGCCGGTGAAGCCCCATTTTTTGCCCGCCACGGAGTAAGCGTCCACGACGTTACGGGAGGCGTGCCTTCCTATGGTGAATTCCGCTATCATGAGCGAGAAGCCTATTACGACGACCATGATGACGTATGCGATCAGGAAAAGCGCTCCGCCTTGCTGTCCCGCAAGGTAAGGAAAACGCCAGATATTGCCGAGTCCCACGGCGGAGCCTACCGCCGCCATGAGGAAGCCGAATCTGCCGGACCAGGTGTGATTGGAGCTTTTTAACGTAAGATTTTCGTCTTTATGAGTCATATATTACGCCTTTCAGAGATTTTCGGATATTATACCGCAAAAGTATGCGCGTTTGCAAACGATTTGAGCGTTTATGTGCGCGCACGATAAAAACACCGTTGTAAAAGCGGCGCGGAAATGGTATAATCAAAGCGCAAATATAGGCTTCAAGGAGAAGGATATGGAAAAAGCAGGCGTGAAAAAAGCTTTGAAAATAACGGGCATAACTTTGCTCGCGGCGGTGCTTCTCGTGGTGCTCGCGGGCGTGGGATACGTCTTGTACGTCGTGCTGGAGTACGACAGGATAGAGGACAACGTCGTGCTTGCGGTAGAGGGCGCGGAAGGCTTGCCGACAACGCTCCAAAAGAATAAAGATTACGTTGCGGTAACTTATAATATAGGTTTCGGTGCCTATTCTCCCGATTTTTCCTTTTTTATGGACTCGGGCGAAATGCTTGACGGAACGGTCGTTACCGGTAAATACGGTAAGGCTATAGACAAGCAACACGTCCTCGACGACGTGAACGGGGCGATAGGGGTATTGAATGCGGTCAACGCAGATTTCATACTGTTGCAGGAAGTGGATACCGACGCGGACAGGAGCTATAACGTCGATCAGTACGAGACGGTGACCAAAGGACTTACCGGCGATTACTGCAGCACTTTCGCCGTCAACTTCCATTCCGCTTACCTCATGTATCCCCTGAACGACCACCACGGTAAGAGCACCGCGGGGATCGCCACTTATTCCGCGTACGCCGTTTCTTCCGCGGTGAGAAGGAGCTATCCCGTTGACACGGGATTTGCCAAGTTTTTCGATCTCGACAGGTGTTTCGCGGTGAACAGGATAGCGGTAGAGGGAGGCAAGGAGCTGGTGCTCGTCAACAGCCACATGTCCGCTTACGACGAAGGCGGCACGATACGCGAACTTCAACTTTCCATGCTCAAAGAGTTTATGGCGGCGGAATACGCCGAAGGCAATTACGTTATCGTGGGCGGCGATTTCAACCACGAGCTTGCCGACAGCCTGGGCACCTTCCCCACCGAGCAGAAAACGCCTAACTGGGCGTATCCGCTCACGAGCGACATGGTGGGCGAGAATTTCCGCGTCGTGGCGAGCAAAGATGGTACCGGTACCTGTCGGGCTGCGGAAATACCTTATACTCCCGGAGTGAATTATCTCACGGTGCTCGACGGCTTCATCGTCTCCGACAACGTAGTTACCGTAGGGGTAGAAAATATCGACACGGGCTTTGCGTATTCCGACCACAATCCCGTGAAGTTCGTATTCAGACTCATTTAGGGGGTATTGTCAAATTAAGGCGCTTATGCTATCATTTTAATAGTCGGAAAATCTTTTACATTCCGACGATCTATCCGAGTCGGCTTGCCTAAGGCGGCGGCTATGGCGTGCCGACCGGGGTCGCGCGGGAAACTGCGGGGCCTCCCGTTGCGGAAAGGAGAGAACCATGAAAAAAAGATTTATCACTGTTTTACTATGCCTTGTCGTAGCCCTGACGTCGGTAGTCGCGCTTGCCGCGTGTAAAAACGACGACAGCGGCGAAACCGCGTACGGCGCGTACGTTTTGAGCGACAAAGGCACCTATCTTTCTTACAAAAGAAACGCGGAAGGGGACAAGATACCCAATCTTACCTTGCTTTACGAGCAGGACGACGCGCTTAAAAATACCTACTCGATGATAGCGGTGAACGGCAAGGCGGAGGCTTTTGCGGGCACGGACGTCGTTATCAACGAAGCGGGCGCGGACGCTTTCATCAAATGGATGAGCCTGCCTGCCACGCGCTCGCTGATAGCGGAATTCGGCAAAGCCGATTATAACGAAGCGCTTTTCTATCTCATCGACGGCGCGAAGACCTACACGGGAGAGGCGAGCGCGCTCAACTATCCCGGCACGGGAGATAAAGTGATAAGCGTTTCGACCACCACTTCGGTGAACGACACCGGACTTCTCGGTTATCTAGAAGGGATATTCGAGGAAGCGACGGGCTGGGACATAGAAGTGTCTTCGGCAGGCACGGGCGCCGCCATCAACGCGGCGAAAGCGGGTAACGCCGATATGTTGCTCGTACATTCCGCTTCCCAGGAAAGGGATTTCGTCGACGCGGGCTTCGCAAGAGAAGTGGCGGGGCTTACCGGAGAGGCGTACGACGCGGAATATCCCGCGCGTATAAGCTTTATGTATAATTATTTCGTTCTTATCGGACCCTCCGCCGATCCTGCCGGCGTCAAGAACGCCGCGGACATATACGGCGCGTTCAAAGCGATAGCCGCAGGCGGATACAATTTCGTGTCGCGCGGCGACGCGTCGGGCACGCATAACGCGGAGGTTAAGATCTGGCAGGGTACCGATCTCAAGCTCGTCGATATATCTCTTGCCGGCGGCAGCAGCGCCAAAGCTCCCGAAGGAAGCTGGTATATATCCGCGGGACAGGGAATGGGCGCCTGCCTTACCATGGCTAACGAAAGCATTACAAAAGCCGCATAAAATATGTGGAGTAACGTGACCGCCGCATTCGAAAAAGCCTTCGCCCTGATGGGCGAAGGCAATACGTTACTTAACGAGATAGTAGCCACCACGATGGAAATGTGCGTGCAGAGCTCGCTGTACGCAATGATCATAGGGGTGCCGATAGGGGCGCTCGTGGGAGTGGCGCGATTCCCGGGAAGAAGGGCGGTCGTTCTCATAATGCGCACGCTTATGGGACTGCCCGCCGTGGCGGTGGGCATACTCGTATATCTGCTTTTTTCGGGCACCGGACCTTTCGGCAAGTTGGGGCTCATGTATTCCGTGGAGCTCATGGTGATAGCGCAGGTGATACTCATCACCCCCGTTGTGGCGGGCTTTACGGAGACCGCCGTTGCGCCCGCGTACGACGCAATGCGCGATACCGCGGCGGGAATGGGGCTCAATAAGGCGAAAATCGCGTTGCTCGCCGTGAACGAGACCAAATATCAGCTCGTCGCCACTTATCTTTTCGCGTTTTCGAGGAGCATAGCGGAGGTGGGCGCGGTGCAGATAGTGGGCGGCAACATACTTCATAAGACGCGCGTTATGACGACCGCGATCGCGCTCAATTACAATATGGGACAGTTTTCTCTCGCGCTCGCGTTGGGCATTATACTCATGCTCATCGTGCTCGGACTTAACGTAGTCGCTTCGGCGCTTCAGGCGGGGTTGAAAAAAAGAAATGGTTGAAATATCCGTCACTAAAAAATACGGCGAACGCACGGTGCTCGACGTGAGCGGGCTCCGCTTCGAGCGCGGAAGGATATACGCGGTCATGGGCAGTAACGGGAGCGGCAAGTCCACTCTCGCCGCGATACTCGCGGGCGTGATAAAAGGAAACGGAGAAATCATATACGACGTCAAAAAGCCCGTAACGGGATATATGCCTCAGAAAAGTTTTGCCTTCGATATGTCGCTGACGGCGAATATGCTTCTCGGCCGCTCCTTACGCGAGCGCAAGGAAGCGAAAAATAAGGCTATGCGCCTTCTGGAGGAATTCGGTCTCGGAGAGATGCGAAGGAAGAACGCGAAAAAGCTCTCCGGCGGAGAAACGGAGAAGCTCGCGCTTGCGCGGCTCATGATGGACGACTGCGAGCTTCTGATACTCGACGAACCCACCGCCGCGATGGACGTCAACGCCGTCGAGAGGGCGGAGAAGACGATAATGGATTATTTCGAAAGGTTGCGCCCCGCGATAGTGATAGTCACTCACTCGCCCGCGCAGGCGAGAAGGCTTGCCGACGAAGTGATCTTCCTTGACGAGGGCAGGGTAGAAGAAAAGGGCTCCGCAGAGGAAGTTCTTGCGACGCCCCGTTCCGATAAACTCAGAAAATTTCTTTCCGTCAACGGCTGACGCGATCTTCGACGACGATCTCGTCGCCCGCGCGGATAACGCCTTCCTTTTCGACGGTGCAGAATATACCTTCGCGCGGCATGGCGCAGATACCGTACTTACGCGCTATCTCGCAGCCTTCGTCCGCATGACATTTTTTGCCTATCTGGCTTACTCTGAGTTCTGCTTCGCCGATGCGTAAAAGCGTGCCGACGGGAAGTTTGTAAAGACATATCCCGCGCGTGGTGATATTCTCCGCGAATTTCCCTTCGCATAAGCCCACGGCGTCCTTTTTGTCGCGTTTGAAGTTTTCGATACTCTCCGCGCCGAGTAAGCTTATCTGTCTTATACCCGGTCCCGCGTGCGCGTCGCCTTCGATACCGTGGTTTATCCTGCATACCGCGTAGGGGACGGGATGCTTGGACGTTCCTTTCCTTTCGCTCACGTTTACCGCCGTCACAACCGCTTTTTCCATATCTATCATTCCTTTGCTATTCTATATATTGAATACGTCGCCGCTCTTGCCGCCCGTCTTGGAGACGAGCTTAATGTCGCCAATCGTCATGCTTTTGTCGGCGGCTTTCAGCATGTCGTATATCGTGAGCGCCGCCACGCTTACCGCGTGGAGCGCTTCCATTTCGGCGCCCGTCCTGCCGTGGCAGACCGTTTTTGCCGTAATTTCTATCGAATCCGGTTTTATTTCGTAGTTTATTTCCACATTGTCGAGCGCCACCACGTGGCACATCGGGATAGCTTCGAAGGTGCGCTTTGCGGCGAGCACCCCCGCCACCGTAGCCGTAGTGAGCACGTTGCCTTTTTTGTTGCCGCCCGCAACGAGCGCGAGCGCCGCGGGACTTACCTTTATCCGTCCCTTCGCCACCGCTTCGCGCCGCGTTATGTCTTTGTTGCTCACGTCCGCCATACGGGCGTTGCCGTTTACGTCGAAATGATTGAGTTCCATCTATCCTCCTATGCTTCCCATATCTATTTTCTGATAATTGCCTTCGCCGAGACCGTGAGAGGACGGCTTGAGCGCGAGTACGGAGCGCAGATATTCCGTAAAGTCGTTTGCGCCTATCCTGTCGCGCAGGGGATACGCCTGCGCGCCGTGTAAGCATGGCAGCAGCATGCCCGTGCAGGTGATGCGTATGCGATTGCATTCGGCGCAGAAGTTACGGCTCAGCGCCGCGATTATACCTATTTCGTGCCCGCGGTAAGAGTATTTTTGTACTTTGCCGTCGACGCCCGAAGGCTCCATTCCCAGCGAACGCGCCCATTCTTCCGCGTTCAGCGCGCGTTCGCTTGCGTAGCGGAGAGTGGAAGCGAAAGGCATCATCTCTATCATTCTGAGCTCCGCGCCGACGGACTCCGCGTATTCCATGAGCGGCAGGGGATCGTCGTTCACGCCGCGTTGCAGTACGGCGTTCAGCTTCAGTCCGAGTCCCGCCGCCCGCGCGGCTTCTATGCCCGCGAGAGCGCTACGGAGATCGCCGCCCGTGACTGCACGGTAGACGTTTTCGTCCGTCGTGTCCAGGCTTACGTTGACTCGCCCGATACCCGCGTCGCGCAGGTCTTCCGCGTATGTCGCAAGCAGTATGCCGTTAGTCGTCAAGCCTACGTCGGAGCAAGCGTCACACACTCCGCGGACTATAGGTATTATACCCTTCCTCACGAGCGGCTCGCCTCCGGTGAGCCTGAGCTTCGTAAACCCCGCTCCGACAAGGTCGTTTGCAAGCGCGATTATTTCGTCCACGCTCATGAGATCCTCGTGTTTGAGTTTCGGTACGGGACGAGGTTTGCAATATGCGCAACCCAGATTGCATAAATCGGTTACCGAAATACGCGCGTATGTGATATCTCTGCCGCAACCGTCTAACACTTTACGATCTCTCCCGTGCGGGGCGCGGTGTAGTCTGAGAACTCCTTGAGTTTATTACGGAAATCCTCGCTCGACAGGTATTCGACGAAGGCTTTTACACGCTCGTCACCGAGGTTTGCCTCGCTGACGAGGAAGTCGTATTCCTCGTCGTATACGGGAATGAAATCGAGCCCCAGAGTGTTTGCGGCGCTTCCTACGCCCATGCCGAAATCGGCTGCGCCGCTCTCGACAGCCATACCTACCGCGAGGTGAGTGGAGAACTCCTTGTCGTAGCCTTTGAGCGCGGAGCCGTCTTTACCGAGTCCCGCGAGAAGGTAATCCGTAAGTATGCGCGTGCCTGCGCCGCGCTGGCGGTTTGCAAACCTCAATCTGCGCTCCACGGCGTCTTCGAAAGAGGTGATGCCCAGGGGGTTTCCTTTGGGAAGCATAAGCCCCTGAGTGCGCCCCACGCCCTTGATGAGCGCCATTTTCTCGTTCGGGAAATATTTTTTGACGGCGGGGATATTGTATTCGCCCGTCGCGGCGTCCAGAAGGTGTATCGGGGCGATGTGACATTCGCCTTTCAGCATGGCGGCGATACCGCCCATGCTTCCGACGTGCGCGGAAGTAAGAGGTATATGCTCGCCGATAACGTCTATCACGAGGTCGTTACTGCCTATGACGACGAGATTTTTTTCGATAAGACTCAGCGGCTTGCGTAAAGATACCGTTACTTCGCTTCCGCCCGCATAGCCTTCGGAATACCGATCGATCGTCAGTATGCCGTCCGCTTTGACGAGGCTCATTATCTGCGCCGCGCCGCGTTCGAGCGGCGTAGCCACCAGTTTACCGTTCACTCTGCCGAGCGACACGCGCACGAATTCGGTATTTTTCAAAGAACTCACCACGTTGCGCGTGAGAGTGGCGGAGACGGTAACTTCGTCTTCGCCTGCGGCGGAGCCCGTCATCATGTCGATAAGCGGTCTCACGCTCAGCCCGAACGAGATATATGCGGAAACGGGATAGCCGGGGATACCCACTACGGGTTTACCTTCCGCGATACCGAGAATGGTGGGTTTACCGGGCTTTGCGGCGAGTCCGTGCAGATAAACTTCGCCTAAAGAAGCTATGACTTCGCGGGCGTAATCTTTTGTACCCGCGGAGCTTCCCGCGTTGACTATGACTATATCGCATTCCGCGACCGCTTTCGCCACCGCTTCCCGGAGAAACCGCCGGTCGTCGCTTACGGTAGGGTAGACCTTTGCTTCGCCGCCGCATTCCGCTATCAGCGCGGAAAAGAGCTTGGAATTGCTTTCGAGAAGCTTTCCTTCGCCTACCTCCTCGGGGCGCGCCACCATTTCGTCGCCCGTGGTTATCACGCCGACTACGGGAGCTTTGTAGACTTCTACTTCGGTGTTTCCGCCCGCGTATATCGCGGCGAGATCCTCGGCGCGTATCCTTCTGCGAGAGGGGAGTATCATTTCGCCTTCGACTATGCTTTCGCCCTTCACCCTGACGTGTTGCCAGGAGCCTGCGGGAGAGGTTATCTCTACCTTGCCGCGTCCTGTATCGACGACGTCCTCTATCATTATCACCGCGTCGAACTCGCGCGGTACGGGATTGCCGGTATTGACGTATACGAAATCTTTTCCTTCTTGAAGAACGAGCGGCGTTTTTTCGCTCGCCGCGGCGGTTGCTTCCGACGAAACGGCTATGCCGTCCATGGCGGCGGCGTTATATACGGGATCGCAAAGCTTTGCGTAGACCGCTCGGCTCAATACTCTGCCGAGCGCGTTTTCGGTGGGTATCGTTTCGGTACCCGCCGTTTTTCCTCTGAAAAGTTCGAGGTAGCCGTCTATCTTTTCGACGGGATTATTCGGTATATAGGTGTTTCTCATAGTATGTAGACCTCTAAAGGCGCGCCTTTGTCGACGCCTTCGGTGTGATCGGGAAGAAGGGCGAAGCCGTCCGCGGAACCTATCACGGACAGCATCCCGGATTGATAGAACAGCGGTTCCGCTCCGGTGTATTCGGGAAAGTTTACGAGTTTAACGGGCACTACGGCCGTTCTGCCTTTCCCTCCGGGGAAATTCCTGAGCGCACGGCAGACTACGGGCGCGGGGATATCGGCGCCGCAGGCATGGAGCAGAGCCCGCCTGAGAATGAGTCGGCAGGAAGTAAACGCCGCCATAGGATGACCGGGAAGACCGATAAGCAATTTATCGCCCGCTACGGCGGCGAGAGTGGGCTTTCCGGGTCTCATCGCCACGCCTCCGAACAGGAGGGCGCCGAATTCTCCGAAAAGCTTTTGAGTGTAGTCCGCTTTCCCGACCGAGCTTCCTCCGCTTACCACGACTACGTCCGCAACGTCGAGCGCCGCGCGCATGGCGCGTGAGAGCGCCTCGTAGTCGTCCGCGACGAGCGCGGTGCCGACGACGTTACCTATCTCCGATAATTCGGCTGCCAATAATGCGGTATTGGTATCCCTTATTTTACCGACCGGACATTCACCGTCTGCGGGTACGAGCTCGTCGCCCGTCGAGATAACGAAGTAATCGAGCTTACGGTACGCCTTTACGGAAGAGATCCCCACGGAGCAGAGCGCGCCGATAAGCGCGGCGTTTATGCGCCTGCCTTTAGTAACGACGACGTCGCCTTTCGCCACGTCGGCGCCTTTGAAAATTACGTTTTCGCCTTTATGCAGGGTACGCGAAAAATATATTTCGCCGTTCACTTTTTCGGAGTCTTCTATCATCAGAACGGCGTCGGCGCCCGCGGGAAGCATACCGCCGGTAGGCACGTAAAAACATTCCCCCGACGAGAGGACCTCGCCCGTAGCTTCGCCCATACGGCTTTCGCCTTTCAGCGCAAGTATCGAGGGAACGGACGGAGATGCCGCCGAGGTATCCTTATAAGAGGCGGCGTAGCCGTCCACGGTCGAGCGGTCGAAAGGGGGGACGTCTTCCGGAGAGCGTACGTCTTCCGCCGCTATGTGACCCGCACATTTGGTCACCGGTACGGAGACGGTCACGAGCGCGCCGCCGAAGGCGCGTGAGAGGATCGCGACCGCTTCTTCGTAAGGAATGACGTTCATCATCGGGCGCACTCCGAGACCTTTCCTTTCAGCGCGTCGATACCGTGTTTCAAGGGTTCGACGACGAAGGAGAGATTCTCGACGCAGGCTTTCGGGGAGCCGGGAAGATTGACGATCACGCTTTTCCCCGCGATGACGCATACTCCTCGGCTCAGCATCGCGCGCGAAGTGTATTTCATCGAGTTGGCGCGCATAGCTTCCGCAACGCCGGGAACGCTTCTTCCGCCGAGAGCGAGGGTGGCTTCCGGAGTCACGTCGCGCTCCGAGAATCCCGTCCCTCCCGTGGTCACTATCAAATCGTAGCCTTTGGAAGCGAATTCTTTAAGTTTTTCGGTTATTTCCGTTTGCTCGTCGGGAAGAAGAGCGGTTTCTTTCACTTCGAAACCCGATCCGACAAGCAGTTCGCTAACGGCGGGAGTAGCCCCGTCCTCGCGTTTGCCCGCGTAGCAGGCGTCGCTCATTGTGATTATGGCAGCGGTATAAGTCATGTCAACCTCCCGACGCCGGACTCATTATCAGCACGTGATCGCCGTCTTTCAAAGGCGTGCGGTACTTCTTGAGGTCGTTGAAATTGACGTCGTTGATTATCACGATGGAATGTTTCAGCTCTTTCACCGTGTAGAAAGGGTTTATTTCGTAGAGTTTTTTGAACAGCTCTTTGACGGTGGAAGCTTCCACCTGTACGCTTTTCATGTGATAATTGAGCCTGTATAAGCCGAAAAACTCTACGGTTACCATTATTTTTTATAATTTTCTCCTGCGGTGCGCGCGCCGATGTCGTCGAGCGAATCTATGGAATAATATTTCGCGGTTTTCGCCTTGACCTTGCCGTCTTCGTCCCAGCCGCGCGCAAAATAGAATTTCTTTTTGAGAAGAGGTTGCGGAACCTTTGTGCGCGGATCTCCGGGGACCTGTTCTTCTTCGGTAAGGCGTTTAGGGAGCTTGTCGTCCTTTGCCGAAACGCCCATGCGCGCGTTTATCGTGCGTTCGAGGTTGAAGCCGCGCGCTCCGATCCGCATAAGGTCGCCCATGGTTATCTTCATTCCGGTAGCCGCCTGGAGCGCCTTGGTGTGCGGAAGCATGGCGGTAAGATGTATGTGCGCGAGATGGGGGTATTTATTGATTATGTGCAGCGGTCCGCCGAGATAGGGGAGCGCTTTGTTGACCGCTTTAGAAAGGAAGCTGTTGGGACGCTTGAAAAGGAAGAAGGGGAAGAAGGCGTACGTCGTGAACAGGCAGTTACCGCCCGCGCTCACCGCTTCCATAAGGTTCTGGAACATTGTGGCTATTTCCGCTTTGCCGTGAGTGGTGTAGGGATTTATCGTGAGTCCCAAGCCTTCCACGACAACTTCGTAGCCCGCGTTCAGGTGACAGCCGCCGCGGTTGGCGACGGAATAGCCGAGTCCCTGACCTACCGCGCCGCGCGGCTCGTATGCCGAAAGCTCCATTCCCTTGACCTGTATGCAGAAGTCCTCGCCGCCGAATTCGTCGGATAACCTTTTCGCCCCTTCGGCGAGCTTGTTTCCTCTTTCGCTCGAACGGAAGGCGATCTCCTCGAGCACTTCGGAAATATTGTCGGTCTTACCGAAATTCAATCCCGAATCCCACAATCCCTTTTCGTTGAGTTCCATAGCGAACGCTATCGTGCCCGAAGCGGAGATCGTGTCCATGCCGAGCTCGTCCATCTCGTAATTCCAGCGTATGATGTCGCCGAGATCGTCGTTAAGTATGTTGGCGCCCATAAGCCCCATTATTTCTACTTCTGGACCCTTGACGCATTTGCCGTTCACTTCCACCACGCGGGCGCATTGGATAGGGCAGGAGATACAGCCTTTGTTGCGGATAAGGAATTTTTCCGCGAGCTCCTCGCCCGATATGGAGGCGTAGCCCGGGAAGCGCCCGTCGGAAAAGTTCTTCGTCGCGAGCAGTCGCTTCTGTTGCATACTCGCTATGAGCGCCGCAGTACCGAGTCTCGGAAGCTGTTCTCCGGTAAGAGGATGCGATTTAAGGCGTTTGGTCCATTTGCGTTTTACTTTCGCGAGCGCTTTTTCGTCGTACACGGCGGGATTTTTGGTGCCCGTTACGACTATGGCTTTGAGATTTTTCGAGCCCATGACCGCGCCTACGCCGCCGCGTCCCGCGGCGCGCTCGTCGCTTACCGCACAGGCGTATCGCACGAGATTTTCGCCCGCGGGTCCGATGACGAGTTTGCTTCCTTTTCCGCCGATAGCCTCCTGCGTATCCATCGTGCGCTTGCCGCGCAAAGGTTCGGCGTCCTTGAATTCCACGCCGTCGCGCGTGACGTCGAGCCAGACGAAGGAATCGCATTTGCCGGTTATCACGAGGGCGTCGTATCCGGCGCGCTTCAGCGCGCAACCGAAGCTCCCGCCGCAGTTACTGCTCGTGAGAAGCCCCGTCAGCGGCGAAACCGTGCTTACGTTGAAGCGCGAAGACGAAGGACAGCCCGTGGCGTTGAGAGGGCAGGAGGACACGACGATCACGTTCTCCTCGCCGTACGGATCCATGGGACCTTTGATAAAATCGTTCATTATTCTTGCGGCGAGTATCTTGCCGCCGAGGAAAAGTCTGCGATCTTCGTCGTTCACGGGATAATCCGATACGGTACGCGACGTAAGGTCTATTTTCAACACTGTTCCGGCATAAGCTCCGTAAGAAGTAGCCATAGTACCTCCGTTTTACGGGCGGGAATCCGTCCGTAGATGCTTCTTCTAAAATATTTTAGCACACTTATTCGATTAGTTCAATATGCAAATGTGCGCGCGGCAATGCACGTAGGCGCAGGTGCGGAATAATGTCGTGCGGGTGCGTATTGACAAATCGGGCGTCGGAGAATAAAATATAATCCGGACGCGGAAAATCCGCGAAACAAAGAGAGGGAAGGAATGGACGTAAGATTCAAACGAAATCTCGGAGCTATCACACCCGAGGAGCAGGCGACGCTTCTCAAAAAGACCGTGTTTATCGCGGGCTGCGGCGGGCTCGGCGGCTTTGTCGCGGAGATGCTGAGCCGCATAGGGATAGGCAAGCTCGTGTTGTGCGACTACGACAAATTCGAGGACAGCAACTATAACCGCCAGGTATTCTGCATAGGAAGGACGATGGGGAAGAACAAGGCGGAAGGGATAGCGGAGCTTTTCGAGGAGGACGGACGGTGCGAAGTGGAAGCGCACGCGGAGCGTATCAACGCCGTGAACGCGCACGCTCTGATAGCGGGTTGCGACGTGGTGGTGGACGCGCTCGACAATATCCGCGCGAGATACGACCTTCAGCACGCCTGCAAGAAGGCGGGCATCCCTATGATAACGGGCGGAGTGAGCCACTGGCACGGACACGTATCGACGATATACCCGGGCGACGACACCTTGAAAAAAATATACGGCGACGCCAAGGAAGAAAACAAGCCCAGCGTGGTATGCTTCGCGGCGGGCGTCATCGGGTGCAATCAGGCGGCGGAGGCGGTCAAGGTATTGCTCGGAAGACCGGGACTTCGCGGCAGACTTCTCATAGTGGACCTCAACGGAATGATGGCGAGGGCTTTGCCGCTCGTCGAACAGAACAAAAAATTCGTCAACGTCAAGCGAGCCGGCGCGCGCAAAAGGCGTTTCGGCAGAGGACGCAGGAACGAGAGAAATAATGCTGAAACGGAAACCGTAATAGTTGAAACGGATACCTGAAACTGTATTTTACGCCAAAATAAAAAACGAGGGCGGGCGGCGGGCGCCGCCCGTTTTTTTATAAGATCTCACCGTTCGCGGTTATCGGAGGCGCGGCGCGGGATATTATTTTTTTGCGGTTTAAGAGGGGATTTTATATAAAACTTATGTTGACTGTACGCACGCCGTATGCTATACTATTATCCGTATATAACGTGCGTGGGTATTTGCGCGCAAGGGAGCGCGGCGTAAGCCGCAAGAGGAGGCATATGGATAACGAGAGCAAGAGCGCCGGCACCGCGCCGAAACCCAACAAGTTCAAAGATAAATTCAACGGGATCATCGATTGGATCAAGAAGTTCTGGAAAGAGCCGCCCAAGGGCAGATATCTCAATCTTAAAGAGATACTTTGCTTCGGCGGTTCGGCGTTCGGCGTAAGCACGCTCGTGACGGTCGTTTCGGGACTTATCACCGCGACGCAGATCTCCGAACTTTTCGGTATCGACGTCATACACGGACCGTATATCTGTTTGGTGGCAAGTTTGCTCGGACTTATAATACAGCCTTTGTTCGGTAAGCTTCTCCAGAACACGCAGACCAAATACGGTAAGTATAAGCCTTTCATTATGTTGATGGCGCCCGTATTCGCGGCGTTCGCTATAGCCGCCACCTGGTCGCCCGACAATATCCGCGAACTCGGTTTCAACGCCACTCCGAAAATTATATACGCATATTGCATCTGCACCCCGACGCTCATTCTCTGGAACCTTTTCCAGAACACCTTCTACATGATGCCCGGCGTGGTCACTCCCAACCAGCAGGAGAGGACGGATATATGGTCGCCCATCGGTCTGGTAATAGGTTTCTCCCCCACGATAATGAACGTCATCGGTAACGCGCTGAGAGGTTACTTCAACGATCTCGGTATGGAATATATGGCGTTCCGTTACATAGGTTTCATTTATTCGGTAGTAGGTCTCGTATTCGTACTTCTGCTCTTCAAAGTACGCGAGAGGATAATCGCCACCAACGAAAACAAAGAAAAGACAGGGCTTTTCGAGGGTCTCGGAATGATACTCAAGAACAAGCCCTTGCTCATCTTCACGCTTGCGCTCGTGCTCGGTTGCGTGCGTACCACCATCGAAGTGGACGCCGCCATACTCGGCAAACTCCGTTACGCCACCGAGATAGACAAGGGACAGATAATATTCGGTTCGCTCACCCTTATCACCGGATTCGCGGTAACTCCGAATATGATACTGTTGCCGTTCATGACGCGCAAATTCAATAATAAGACGATACTTATCTTCTGGATGTCGCTGAACGCTATAGGCTACGCGATACTCGGTATCATCGGAGTTGAGAATATCGCGCAGGGCACCACGAGCGCGGTACTGCTCACTCTGTTCAGATTTATAGCCTTGTTCAACGCGATAGCGAGCTTGCAACCGCTCATGCTTTCGGAAATTTCCGACTACCAGCAGCTCAAGACGGGCAAGCGGCTCGAAGGCTTCATACAGATGTTTGCGTACACGCTGGTGCTCGTGTTCACCAACGTGGGCTACGTCGTCATAGCTTACGTCAAGCAGGGAATGGGATACCAGCCCAACAATTACTTTAACGTTAAAACGGTTTCCGACGAACTGATGAAGATTGCGACGGATTACTTCGATCTCGCGCTATGGATATCCGCTATTTCGGCGGCGCTCATGGCAATAGCCATGATATTCTACCCTCTCGGTAAGAAAGAGCACGCGAAGATAGTCGAGCAGCTCAAGGAGCGTAGTCGTGAAGAAGGTCTGTTCGACCTCGAAGAAAACTCCGCCATCGCGCCCGCTGCGGAAGCCGCAGTCGACGGTTCTCTGCCGAGCGACGTATCAGAAGTGAACGAGGAGATATTCAAAGAAGAAGCTACTCCGAACGAAGAAAACACGGACGATCTTAAATTCTGACGTACGGTAACGTACTTGACGAAAAGACCGTCGCGAGACGGTCTTTTCTTATAACGATAACGGTGAGCGCGGTAGCGCACGAAGCGCCGCAGGAGGAAAATATGGATTTTTACATAAGCGATCTGCATTTCGGGCACGCCAACATTATCGGGTTGTGCAAACGACCTTTCAAGGATATCGCGGAAATGAACGAAACGCTCGTCGCCAACTGGAACGCGGCGGTAGGCGCGCGCGATACGGTGTACGTCGTCGGGGATCTTTTCTACAGAAGCGAGAGCGATCCCGAAGATATCCTTCGCCGTCTTAAAGGCAAAAAATATCTCATACTCGGAAATCACGACAAGGATTGGATTAAATTAGTCGATTTGAGTAAATATTTCGAAGACGTGAGGGATATTCTTACGGTGAACTGCGGGCGCGGCAACGCGACGCTGTGTCATTTCCCGATGCTTTTTTTCGAAGGGAAATATCATATTTACGGACACGTGCACGCACGAGAGGATTTCCCGCATAAAGCGACGCTCCGTTCGATGGCTAACGCTTTCAATGCGGGAGCGGACGTCAACGGTTTCCGTCCCGTGACCTTCGACGAGCTGATACGCAACAATGCCGCTTTCAATGCCCTTGGGAGTCGCTGAGAAGCTCTATCGGCGAGATCCCGACACACAGAGCGTCGCGTAACTTGTTGAGGACGGCTTGCGGATCTTTGTCTGAAAAGACGGAGTCTTTCCGGTCCGTAAGCATTGAGGATATTATTCTTATAAGGTTATCGCAGTAATCGATAACGGCGTTACGCGCCGTCGTCGTGACGCAATAGTCGAGCCAGCCTGCCTGCACTTGCGGAACAAGGTCGTAATAAAGACATACCTTATCGTTATGCATAAGCGGTTTGAAAATATTAGCGTCTATGTCGTTGATCGTAGCGTATTTCAGATACATGGCGTGCGTCTTATTCAGAGCGAAGGCGAAATCCACGACGGTGGCTTGTTCGGGAAGATATACCGCGGTGCCGTTCTCGGAGTATACCGTCATACTGTCTTTCTCCATCTTGCCGGAATAGGAACCGCTGAGTCCGTAGAGATAAACAGGTAACTCGTCGGCGCTTACCGTCGTCACCTCGTATTTATTGAGATAAACGTCTTTGAACAGGAGACGGTTCCCGTCGATAAGCGTAACGGTCAGATCGCTCGTTTTCGGGTTCTTCGCTATTTCGTAGAAAAGCTCGAGCGCTCCGTCGCCGCCCGCTACGGATGCCACGGCGATGATACGGTTGAAATAGGTCGACGGCACTATAAGCGAAACGTCGAAGATGTTGTTTGCGCACATCTGCTCGTATACGTCGTAAATCCGAACAGGCAGCAGATCGAAGGATCGGAAATGGTTTTTATTAGACGAATATGCCGCGTCCGAGTCCTGACCGAGCAGCATGTCTCTGATCCTTTTGACGGTGTTTTTTACGGTTCGAGCGCAGTTCAGAGATCTGATCTTATGCTCTATGTCGGCGTAAAGGTCGGGATAAAAACTCGTGGCGCGCAGCTTCTGATTTATCCGGAAGGACTCTTCCTTGATATGCGCGGCAAATACTTTCGCTCCCGATCTTTCCGTAAGCGGTAAAAGATATCTTTCGGTATTTCTCACGAGTTCGTATTGCTTCCGTGGGCTGAGCGCGGAAGACGTCAGAAGATTGTCGTATCTTGCCGCGGCTTTGATAAGCAAAGCCCATTGCGTGAAGCGGTCGTTAGACAGCGGCGTTAATTTCGGGCAGGCGCCTTTATCGCAGAGTTCGAGAAACCTTTGTTCGTTTTCGGAGATCTCTTTGATCTTTTTGAGTATGTGAGCGGACTCGGCGTTTTCGAGCGCCGCGGGTTTGGCGTCCTTGAAGAACGCGTCGTCCGCCATGTCGTGCGCTATAGCCGCCAATACGATATTGTAATTCATTTCGAGCCCCGTGTCGCATATCGTGAGAGCCACGCGTATGGCGTGGTTGATGTAAGGTTCTCCTATGAGCCTTAGCGGCGAGCCTTCGTTATTCACGCGCATACCGGTCGTTCGGGCTTTTTCCTTAAATGCGTCGTCGATATCCGATATCGCCGAGTTTAAAATATGTAAGTGGCTTAATATCCTTTTTGCAAAAGTATTTGCCGCGGCGCTCAACAGCTGTTCGAGCAAAGATTTGGATGTTTCTATTTGTCTGAAGCGATATAATTCAGTCATTTTATCGGTCTCCGTAGCGTTTGCGTTTCAACAGCGCGTCGTAGCATTGCGACGTGGTGGCGGGGTCTATCGAGACCGAGCGCGACGAAGTGTATCTCAACGTGTCGTAACATGTCGCCGACAAGACGTCTTTAAGATACAACCGTTTCAGGCTTTCGCCGTTGGAGACGTTATCGAGATTGGCAAAAGTTACGAGTATATCGTCTGCCACTTTTTCGACGTCTCTCGCGTCGGGGATGTTGTGACTGAGATTGAGATAGTAATTCACATGATTCAGGTTGTCGTTCTCATTAAGGAGATTTTTGCTGATGATCATCGGAAAAGCTATGGAATGAAAATCTTTTGCTCCCGCGGCTTGCGAAAGCGCAAGACCGAGAGTGCCCGCGAACGTCTTATCGGGATCGAGGTGAAGCGTCTTGATATCCATATCGAAAGAAGCCGCCAAGAATTCGGCGTGGGTGACCGCGCTCATATCGATCCAGAAAAAGTTTTCTCCCAGAATAAGCTCCCCTTCGTACAGACGTTCGGCAAGAGGATCGTTGCTTTTAGCGTTGAAAAAGGCGTTCAGCCTGGATTTATCGTACGACGAGAGTCGGTTGAATTCCTCTCTGGCGCGGTCGTAGTCGCTGATATTGAAGTACCCGCGGCACGCGAGCCGCCTGTCGGCCCTGCTGTCCTCCGCTACGCATATCACCCCGTAAGACATGATCTGATCCGCATTGACGGTCTCCTTGGAGGTGGGATAATACACCATATATACGCCGGTAAATTTGTCGGCGTACGTTTCCGGCTTAAAGGTTTGCACGGGGATAGTGGGGTTTACGGGTCTTCCTTCGCGCAGATGTTCTTTGATGTCTATATCCGTAAGCGTCGATTTGTCCGATATTCCGTAGGGAAGCAACGTCTTGAGACTTTCGTTGGCGAATATGATACGGTTGATGAGCTTGAGAAAATCGGTGAGCGTGTTGTCGTGCGGTATGGAACCGTTGGCGTAGCGCTGCCACATATTGACGGACGCGATTCCCGCTTGCCTGAGAAAATCACCTTTTTCGAGCTCCGCCGCCTGTCTGAAGTAATCGAGATTTTTGAAAAAGTTGGTTTGCCGGCTCTCCGACGTGGAAAACTTGGTGGATCTTTTGGGATTTTTACTCATCTGCCTTACCCCCCGGTTAATTATTGTCACTATTATAACACGCGCATTAATAAAAGTAAATCGCAGAAAGCATATTCGCAATTATAATACAATACCGAGTGTTATAGTGTGAATTTGTGTGAAAGAGTGGATAAAGTTTACTATGTAAATTATTGCAATGCATAGCGGAGTCAATTATAATAATTATTGGTGAAAAATGAGACGGTAATGATTGCAAGTGAGCCTTCGTATGGCGTCTTGTTTTGGGATCTATTTGTGGCGTTTTGCCGGGTTATACCGTCGGTTGGCGCCATGCGGAAGGTTCGACCGTCAATGAGAACGACCGATCCCATGACTTAACCGAGCTGTCCGGAAGGAAGCGACGGCTTGGGGGATAAGAGGAAAGGATTATAATAAACCGTAACTTTCCCGTTCGCTTCCGAATTCGAAAATTGCATCAAGCAGAACTAAACCTATTTTTCTCATGTTGTCGAGGGTTGCTCGCGACAGGCGGACCGACAACGTAAAAGCACCCGAAATAATTTTGTTCCCGCATAAAGCTCGCGCTGACGCGCGGCGGGATAAATAAGCCGTTTGATATTATTTAAGTTTCCTTGGGATGCTCGCGTATGCGGTAGGGAAACGTAAAAGCACCCGTTTGACTTTTGAAAGACATTACCCGCTGTAAGCGCGGATACATAGGGGGTTTTTGGCGTTTTTGAGGGTATTTGGAAATTTTTATGTTAAGGAGGACTCAAATTATGAATTATATCGGAAACAACATCGGTAACTTTTCGTCGGATACGCTGCTCGAGGAGGGGATAATCCTTCTGGGCGGAGTTATCGACGGCGCAGTCGCGCAAAGGGCGGTGTGTCAGCTTCTCTATCTCGAAAAAAAATATCCCACGCGCCCCATACAGATGTTCATCAATTCTCCGGGCGGCGAGGTGAATGCGGGGATGGCGATCTACGACGCCATGAATTACGTCTCGGTAGACGTGCAGACCGTGGGTATAGGGTGCGCGGCTTCGATGGCGGCGTTCCTGCTCTCGAGCGGTAGCCGAGGCAAGCGTTGCGCCCTGCCCAATACGGAAGTGATGATACATCAGCCTTTAGGCGGAGCGCAGGGGCAGGCGGAAGATATCATAATAGCCGCCAAGCACATCGAACGCACGCGCGACAGACTGAACGCCATACTCGCCGAGAATACCGGCAAAAGCATAGAGCGCATCGCGGAGGACACCGATCGCGATTACGTCATGTATGCCGACGAAGCCCGCGAGTACGGCATAATCGATCAGGTGATAGACACCGTACCCAAAGCATGGAGGTGACGCGTATGAATTACTCGGTACACGAAAGAACATTTTTAGAGGCGTTTTTCGCTGCGGACAGCGTTGTCGGTAAAATAGCCGACCGTAGCTCCGTATTTAACGAAATAGGCAAAATCTGTTGCATTAGCAACGAAAGACTCGACGAACTGCGCAAGTATATAGATCTTCCGGAGCTTGGGGAGATAAGGGACGCCGCCTCATACGAACAGCTCATGCGCGTAATGGATTATTCCGAAAAATTCGGCGTGGACGTAAAGTACGGAGACGGTATCCTCGACATACTCGAATGTAAAGGGGAGGCGCTCATGAAGCTTGCGGGCGCGGTCAACAGGAGGGAGCGCGCTTCGGACAGAGCGAGCGTACTCACGTTCGTATCGACGGCGCTGAGAAGCAACGAGATTTTTCCGCTCGCTACGGCGGCGTTCATGCTTCTCAGCGGGACGGCGGTGAAAAAGGACGTTGCCCGCGGGCTCGAAGCGGCGGGTAAATGCGCGAGGTGGAATAACGTTTACGGTATGCTGATGCTCATGCGTTACGACAAAGCCAACGCGCCGAAATATCTCGGTATGCTCGAGGCGGTACTCGGTTTCGGCGCGTTGGGAGAGGAATTCTCGCCCGTATTCGAGAAATACGGCGTTCCTTCGACGGAGTACAAAAGCTACGTCAAGCTCACGGAAACTTATCTCAACCGCGAGCCGCGGGAAGCGGAGAGCTATAATCCCGCGATAGCGAGGATAATCTATTCGCCGCTGCTTTCTCTGTCGGACAAGTACAAAGCTGTGCTGACCAATTCGCAGGAGCACATAGCGGCGCTCAACAGCCTGCCGCTCACCGCGTTCGACGACGTGGGCGGCAACGTGGCGCTCACCACCTTTTTCGGTGAGAAAAGGAGGGCGGAGGCGCGCGTGGCGGAAGCGGTGCTCCGCGCGCAGATATCGCGTAAGGGCAAACCCGTTATGCTCGTATGCAACGACGAATACGTGGCGGAGTCTTACATAGCGGCGTTGCACAAGGCGTTCGCCAACGTCGCGGTGATAAGCGCAAAGGACATATCGCAAAGAGATCTGCTGCCTACCCAGGAGCATTTCGCGGTAGCCGGGCTCACGGCTATGAAAAGCTCCGCGTGCGTATTCGTTATCAAAGATTTCGAACGGCTCGATTCCGACTGCGCAAGCGAGATGAGCAAGCTTTTCGACGCGCACGCGTTGTCCTCGTTCTATCTGAGCGATCTTCGCGTGACGCTCGATCTCAGCGGAAGCGTTTTCGTAGCGATAGCGCACGGCAAGACGTCGGACGTCGGCTTGAGCAAGCTTTTCAGACAGGTAGAGACCGCGCCTTTGTACGACGAGGAGAAGCGCGCGATAGTCGACGAATACGTAGAGGACTGCAAGCGCCTTTACGGCGTGGGAGCGGAATTCGATACGGAAGCGTACGACATTCTCGTCTGTCTGTGCGGCAAAGGCTCGGGATATCTCAAAGAGGTATTGGAAAACTTGTGCATAGAACGCGTGGCGTCGGCGGATACGTCCCGGATAAGCGCCGCGGAAGTGGAGATTTGCGCTCGTAAATCGGGCGATCCCGCGTTCGGCTTCAGGATCAAAGAAAGGAGGTAAAAAATGAATATCGTCAATAACACCGACATTCTGCGCGATTACGAGAACGCGCGCATAAGACATTATAATTCCTACGGACCCGACTCGGAGAACACCTACGCTTTCGACGAACTCGGCAGCAGATCCGCAGGAGGTCTCCCGCTCGTGTCGCAGAGGATAGACGACAAGCTGTACGTCACGTTCACCGAAGACACGCACGTGCTGGTACTCGGCGCCACCCGTTCGGGAAAGACCACCGGCTACATACTGCCCACCGTTTTCATCAAAGCGCGCCAGAAGCGCAAGGACAGCATGCTTATAACCGATCCGAAGGGAGAGCTTTATATGAAATGCGCCGACATGCTGCGTAAGCAGGGATATAAAGTGGTGCTCGTCAATTTCCGCGATTACCGGCATTCCGAATTCTGGAATCCGCTTACGCCGATATACCGTAAATACCGCAAAGCCATGGAGAGCGAAAAGCGCGTGCGCGTCGTCAAGGGTGAGGGTTCCGGCTACAAGTACGAATTCGACGGCAGGCTGTACGACTCAAGAGCGGCGCTCGACTTGGCTATCGACAGAGAGAGGAAAGATCTTATCGCGGACATCAGCATCGAGATAGAAGCGCTCGCGCTCAATCTGGTACCCACCGCGAACACACGCGATCCTTACTGGGAGGACAGCGCGAGACAGTTATTCACCGCTTTTATCTGGGCGATGCTCGAGGACACCGATCCCCACGTCAAGAAGCGCATGCGCATAACCGAAGATACCTTTTCCTTCAGGACGATACTGGACGCGCTAGCGACTTTCAGGCCCTCCGGCGGCTCCTGCGACAACGGTTATTTCGCAGATCGTCCGCACGACAGCAAGGCGTATATCCTCGCCAAAGAACCCATACTGAATAACGCTCCCAACACCCGTCAGTGCATCATTTCTTCGCTCAACGCCAAGCTGATGTTCATGCGCCCCGCGGTGGCGAAAGCCATCACGAGCACCAACACGTTCGATATGAAGGAAATGTTTTCTTCCGACGAGCCCGTGGCGGTATTCCTCATCTACCGCGACGAGGTGAAGACCTCTTACAAACTCATACAGATGTTCGTGACGGCGGCGTACAACACGCTTATCGATATCGCCAACGAACGCGAAGTGCTCACGTTGCCCAAGCCTTTTTACTTCATACTGGACGAATTCGGGAATTTGCCGCAAATACCCGATTTCGAGAACACTATATCCGCTTGCGGGAGCCGAAACATCTGGTTTGTGTTGGTGATCCAGTCTTATGCCCAGCTCGACAGGGTGTACGGAAACGAGGTGAGCGCGATCATCGCGGACAACATGAACATGCGTATTTTCATCGGCAGCAACAATGCTCAGACGAAGAAGAAATTTTCGGACGAGTGCGGCGTGCGCACGATAGTATCGCCCTTCAGCGCGCTCAACGGAAAAGGCGTAAAGATGGAGCGTTACGAGAAGGACATCGTGCCCGTAGTGCCCGTGAGCAGGCTCGGCAGACTGGCGCCCGGAGAATGTATCGTTACCCGTTCGGGCGCGGGAGAAGTGCTGTGGTCGAAGATGGAGAGGCATTATCTTTGCCCCGAATTCGCCGCCGAGAAAGCCTGCGCTTCGGATTACGTTATCGACGTATATCCGTTCGACGACAAATATCTCTACAGGATCAAGGTAGAAGAGGACTAATGATTTTCGGGAGGAGGGCGTATGACGGAAAAGTATTATGACGACGTTTATACGGGCGTGCTCGCGTACTGCGCCGATCGTCGCGAGGTGAGCGAAGCCGAAGTGCAATACGAATGCGGTCTGAGTTACGACACCGTAAAAAAGTGCTTCGCGCGAATGCTTGTCGAGAAGTGCGTCGAGAAGAGCGAGGCCGAAAAGTATGTCGTAAGGCGCAAAGACTTTTTTGCTCCCGACGAGGTGCGCGCGAGGATGGAAGCCCTCGTCGCAAGTCTCGACGGCGAGTGCCGTACTGAACTTGCCGTGAGACTCGGAGTGAGCAGGCTCGGCGAGAGGGCGCTCGCCATGCGCTACAGGTATCAGAAAACGGCATTTGCTGCGGATAAGCTTAAAAAGCTGCACGTATTGACGGAAGCGGGGTGCAATCTCGAGACTACGCTTACCGACGACGAACGCGCCGCGGCGATCAAAGCGCTTGTCGATACGGGCGACGCGGACATGCGTGGCGCGGCGCTGACCTTCGATAGAAATCGCACAGGCTTCACCTTCGGCTCCGACGCTGTTGACGAGAAGAAGGCGGAAGCGTATCGTTCCGAGGACGCTGAAGAAGAGAACGACGAATTCGATCTTTTCGACGACGATGACGAAGAGGACGATGACGACGAATTCGATCTTTTCGACGACGATGACGAAGAGGACGATGACGACGAAGACGGGAGTGTGGACGACGAAGAGAGCGAAAGCGAGGACGACGAAGACGATGAAAACTCCGTCGACGACGATTCTTTCAAGCCCGTCAGCGAATACTTCGAAAAGCGGTTGGAGCGCTTCAAGCGCAATTTGGACGAAGGAAAATGCGATCTGTTCGGTTCGGTCGACGACGATAAGGACGAACTTCCGAGCGCCTTAATTAATTTGCTCATCCGTAAGCGGCGCGAAACCATGCGGAAGATATTCGACGAAAATTTAGCGGCGGCAGGTATCGTTTCCGACGATTGCTTGCAGGCAAAAAAGCGAAGAGAGCAGATTTCGGCGGAGATCCGCGATATTCTCAATGATTCCGACGCGTCGCGCCATACGGCGGACTCCGAGGGAACCTTCTTATACAAAAGTTTGTCCGATATGACCGCTGTATACAAAAAGCTCGTCTCCGACATCAGGGAAACCATAGAACGCGACAAACGGAGCGTGTGGGAGGCGGACTCCGAGGAATTCCGTATGCGTCGGCTTTACGCCGGTTTAGGCGAGCAAATAATCGATATTGCGACTAAAGCCTTGCCTTCCGAGAAGGAACTGCGGAAGGAGGCGCTTTCGTCGGGCTCCGCCGACGATTATGCGCGGCGCTTTGCCGATAAGGTGGCATGTATGGTGCTTGCGTACATGAACGACTACGCTTACGTACGCAAGGGATATAAGAGGTTCGACGATATCTTCGTTTACTATAAAACCCTGTATGTCCTTTTCAACAGCGCCTTCGTGTGGGAATTCTCTCCGGAAGGGAAGGAAGCCGGAGAGTCCTCCGAATTGTTCAAAAGCCTCAAAGCGAGCATATCGGAAGCCGCGAGCCGCGCGGGGATAGATTTCTACGAGGACACATTTTCTTGCGACGGCGAGCTTCTCAGACGCTTCAATTCCAGAGTGTATCGCGACGTATTCCGATTTACCGTGGAGATGTTTGCGGAGGAAGCCGCAAAAAAGGCACTTATGCGCTTAATAAACGACGACGGGGAGGGCGACTGATACGGGCATGAACGACGCAAAAAAGAAAGGCAATAGGTTAAACGTGAAATACCTTAACGAAGATAAGGGCACTTTACGGGAAGAAGAGGACGTGATACCCGTAGGATCAGCGACCGACTTATACGGTAAGATAGACGAATACGAGCGTATGAGCGATACGGAAGCGAAAGAAAAATATCCGCACGGGTTTATTTGCGCGGACGAAGATTACGACTGAGCGGATCGGTACCGTGTGAATCGAAGGCGGTCGACGGAGAAAGACCGCGAATCGGAAGACAGCTACGCTCGCGTAGCGGGGAATGCCGTCAAGGGGGAAGGCGCCCCGCACGCGAAGCGAAGCTATATCGAGCGTATCCCGAGGGAGAAGCCGTAGGGGGAACGGTTCGGGAGCGCGCCGCCAAGGGGGACGGCGCGCGAGGGAAGGCGCGTTCGCGGCGGCGAAAGCAAGTCGCATAGAGCCGCGAGGATGGTTTGAGCGCACAAGGGGGATACGCGCTTTACGCGAGACGGAGCGAATGAGCTCCGTCCTTTTGTCTCTACGAAGAAAGGGCGGTATTGACATACCGCGCGCGCGGATTTATACTTTAAGCAAAAGGCGGTGACGTATATGATCAAATCGAAAAAATCGGGCGCAGGACTCGGCGCTAAACTTTGGACATCTCTTATTATCTTCGGATTTTTCGGTCAGGTGGCGTGGATCGTCGAGAATATGTATTTCAACGTATTTATCGACAGGACGATGCCGCTAACCGACAACCGTTTCAGTTCCGTAGCCATTTCGGTCATGGTCGCGGCGAGCGCGATAACCGCTACCGCCGCCACGCTTATAGGCGGTATATGGTCGGACAGGAAGGGAAACCGCAGACATTTCATAAGCTACGGCTATATACTGTGGGGACTGATAATAATGTCTTTCGCGCTCATCACGGTGGACAACTTCACCGCGTTGGGGATAAAGAACGTGGAAACCGCTACGATAACGGCGATAGTAGTGGTCGTTATAATGGACTGCGTGATGTCTTACGTGGGTTCCACCGCCAACGACGCAGCGTTCAACGCCTGGGTCACGGACAATACCGCGGGACCTTACCGCGGGATAGTGGAGGGCGTCATAGCGGTGATGCCCATACTCGCTATGGCGGCGGTGTTCGGCGGGCTCGACTTCCTTACGCAGGACACTTACCTCGCTCCCGACGGCACCGAGGTCACCGGCTGGGTGGAAGGCGGCACCAAGATAGCTACCGGCAACTGGACTTTATTCTACGTTCTGCTCGGCGCTATAGTGCTTATAGTCGGCGTCATAGGTATTTTCACCATCAGGGACAACAAAGATCTCCTGCCCAATCCGAGCTCCGATTATAAAAACATAGTTTACGGTTTCCGCAAGAGCGTTATAAAAGAAAACAAGAATTTGTATCTCGCGTATACCGCGATGTGCATCGTCGGTATAGCCAACAACAGCTTCATGACCTACCTCATCATGTATGCGGAGAGGACGCTCGGATATCCCAACGGAACTTACATCATACCCGTGGCGGTGATCATAGTGACCTCCGCGATAGCTTCCGTCGTCTTCGGGATATTCATGGCGAAGATGAAGGACAGAAGGAAGCTCAATCTTCCTCTGCTCGGCGTGTATTTCGTGGGAGCGATAGGCATGTTGCTCGCCAGCCCCGTGTGCTTCGAAGGTCGGACTCCGATAGCCGCGGTCTGCGCTGCCGGGTTCGTGCTGATGGGCGCCAACCTCTGTATCACCGCCAATCTCACCGCCACCGTGCGCGACCTGACCCCGCCCGACAAAGCCGGAATGTTCCAGGGCATAAGAATGGTGTTTTGGGTACTCATACCTATGGTTATAGGACCCGCGTTGACGGCTATCATACAACAATTCAGCGAGCCGTCCGGCTCTTACGACATGAACGGGAACCCCATATACAATTACACCCCGTATATGTTCCTTATAGCGGCGGTGATAGTGCTTTTCGCGGTGATACCCGTAGTGCTCCTCAACAGGGCTAAACCCGAGGAAATGACTCCTCACGCGCTTCGCGCGGAAGCGGCGGGAACGGAAACCGCCGAAACGACCGTGCCCGGCGGATCGGAAGCGGAATGAATATGCTTGACTTGACTTTTGCGGAGCTCGAGAATGCGGAATTCGTATTATACGAGGGCAATCCCGTTATACGGAGCAGATTTTTCGATCCGGTGATTGCGGATCCGTCCGTGGTAACGCCGGACGAGTCTCACGACGGGAAGTGGTACCTTTTCGCTCACTCGCTCGCGGGCGTGCGCTTATATACGTCGGACGACGGTATCGTTTTCGACGGAGGTAAGCGCGTTCTCTCACGCGCGATGCGCGCGGACGTCATAAGAATGAACGGCGTCTATCATATATATTACGAGAGGCTCCAACCCGTTCTTACGCGGGCGAAAGGACTTGCGGGCGGCAAGTGGAAGTCGGATATTTACGTCGTGACGAGCGCCGATCTGAAGCATTTTTCAAAGCCCGAGCCCGTTCTCACCTTCGACAGAGCTTACGAGCGGACGGTAAAGGGCGGGCATTCGCTGTCCAATCCTTTTCTTCTTGCGGATGGGAGCGGATACAAACTATATTATTCGGCGGGGCTCACGTTTATAGAGGACTGCGGCTTCTCCGAACCTACGTATATTTGTCTTGCGGAAAGCGCCGAGCCGCTTCGGGGCTTCGTCAAAAATCCCGCGCCTATAATATATCCCGACGAGCGGAGCAGATTTTTCAATCTGTGTTGCGGCTGTCTGAAAGTGTATAAACTTAAGGACGGCTTCGCGGGCGTGCAGAACGGCATCTATCTCGAAGACGGTATGAGCAAGTCCGCGATACAACTTCTGTATTCGGCGGACGGAGTGAGGTTCGAATTCGCCAAGACCTTGCTCGAGCCCCGCGTCCATGCGGGAAGCGACTGGATGGCGCAGTTCGTGTACGCCTCTCATCTCGTGAAAACGGGCGATAAACTGAGGTTGTATTTCAATGCGCGCGACAAAGCGAATATGCTGAGAGGAAAGGAAAACATGGGCTTCGCGGAAGCCGGGCTCGGAAGCGGGGAGGTAAAGCCATGAGGATAACCGCGCTTGCGGACGACGTCGCGGCGAAAGGATACGAAGCGGAACACGGGTTCTCGCTGTTCATCGAGTGCGGCGACGAAAAAATATTGTTCGATTTCGGAGCGAGCGACGCGTTTCTGCGTAATGCCGCCGCGGCGGGAGCGGATATAGGAGCTGCGGACTACGCGGTGCTATCCCACGACCATTACGATCACGGCGGGGGACTCGAAAGCTTTTTCGCGGCGAATCCTGTAGCCGCTGTGTACGCGGCGCGCGAGATATTCGGCGAAAGATATTCGCGCGGCGGCAAGAAATACGCAGGGCTGGACAGGAGTCTGAAGGAGCGTTTCCGCGACCGCTTCGTTTACGTGGGGGAAAGCGCGAAGCCCGGCAGGAGCGCGGAGATCGCGTCTTTGAAAAAAGAGGATATCGTTTATCCCGTTCGCGGCGAGGGTCTCTGTACGTCTACCGACGCGGGACTTGTTCCGGACTGCTTCGAGCACGAAAGATATCTGCTGCTCGCGTCGGAAGGAAAACGCGTTTTGGTAAGCGGATGTTCGCATAAAGGTATCCTTAATATTGTAAACAAGTTCTGCCCGGACGTCGTTATAGGAGGCTTCCACGTCGTCGGAGAGGCGGACGACGAGGCGGGCAGAGCGCGCCTCGTAAAACTTGCGGAAGCGTTGTCCGATACGGGCGCCACATATTATACAGGGCATTGCACCGGTATGCGCGCTTACTCTGTGATGAAAGAAATAACGGGCTTGCGGCTCTATTATCTCGCCGCGGGCGATACGGTAACGATATGATACATACTTCAGCTGCGAACGTCGACAGAGATTTTCTGAGAACGGAGCCGATAGGCAAACTGCTTTTCAAGCTCGCGCTTCCCACTGTGGTGGCGCAGATCATCAATATGTTCTACAACATCGTAGACCGCATATATATAGGTCACATTCCCGAAACGGGCGATCTCGCACTCACCGGACTCGGAGTATGTCTGCCGCTCATAATGATAGTGTCCGCTTTCGCCGCCCTCGTCAGCAACGGCGGCGCGCCGCGCGCGTCGATCTTCATGGGCGCGGGCGACAACGTCTCCGCGGAGAAAACGCTCGGCAACTGCTTCGTGACGCAGATCGTCGTATCGTTGTCGCTCACCGCGGTATTGCTTGTCTGGAACAGGGAATTCCTGCTCGCGTTCGGCGCGAGCGAGAATACCATAGGCTACGCCGCGGATTATATGAATATCTACGCGATAGGTACGATATTCGTTCAGCTCACTCTCGGCATGAACGCCTTTATAACGGCGCAGGGCTTCGCCACCACGGGCATGCTTTCCGTGCTCGTCGGCGCAGTCCTGAATATCGCGCTCGATCCCTTGTTCATATTCGCTTTCGACATGGGCGTGGAAGGCGCCGCCGTCGCGACGGTGATCTCGCAGGCGGCTTCCTGCGCGTGGGTGCTTATATTCCTTTTCGGCAAGCGCACGACTCTGAAGATCAGACTCGCCTGTCTTAAGCCCGAGCCGAGGATAATATTTCCCGCGCTCGCGCTGGGACTTTCCGCTTTCGTGATGCAGTCGAGCGAATCGGTCATTCTCATATGCTTCAATTCCTCCCTTCAGCGTTACGGCGGCGATATCGCCGTGGGCGCGATGACGGTGGCGAGCAGCGTCATGCAATTCGCTCTCTTACCACTTCAGGGGTTGGGACAGGGAGCTCAACCGATAGTGAGCTATAATTTCGGCGCCAAGGACGCCGCGCGCGTCAAAGCCGCTTTCAAGCGTCTGCTCGCGGTGAGCGCGGCATACGCTTCGGTACTGTACGTCTTCGCGATGTCGTTACCGGGAGTTTTCGCCGCGATGTTCACTTCGAGCGCTGAGCTCGTGGATTACACCTCTTACGCGCTCCGCATCTATATGGCGGCGATGTTCATGATGGGTGTGCAGATGGCGTGTCAGATGACCTTCGTCGCCATCGGCAACGCCAAAGCTTCCATACTCGTGGCGGTAGTGAGAAAATTCGTGCTTCTCCTTCCGCTCATATATATAATGCCCGCCGTTTTCACCGCCGACAAAACCGCGGCGGTCTTTGCCGCGGAGCCCGTGGCGGACGTTCTGGCGGTCACCTTCACGGCGATACTCTTTTTCTTCCGTTTCCGCAAGTCGTTGCGCTCCATCGCGCCCGACGCCGCGTCGCGGGAAGGAGCCGGAGCGTCGGATTAAAATCTTTTCGGCTATGGAAAAATTCTCGGAAATGCTTTATAATTAATATGACGCGGCGCGAAGCCGCAACGTCTTAAGGAGAAGGATATGCGAAGATTCAACATTGTCACAGCTTCGAAAACGTTACCCGAACAAACCGTTATTTTCGGCGGCGTGCGCATAAGCGTGCTCACGCCTTACCTTATCAGGGTGGAAACGGGAGAATTCACCGACGAAGCCACTCAACGGATATGGTACCGCGATTTCATGCGGCCGCCGTTCAAAGTCGTCGAAAAGGGCGGACTTGCCGTTATAGATACGGGCAAGGCGCGTTTCGCGGTGAACGTCAAGAGCGGTAAGGTGGCTTATATAGTCACCGAGAACGGAGACAAGGTGAGGAATTTTGTGAAAGGCAATCTCCGCGGTACGCGCAGGACTCTCGACATGTGCTCGGGCGCCGTGCCCCTGGAACGCGGGCTCGTGTCCAGAAGCGGCGTGGCGGTCCTCGACGATTCGCGTTCGCTCATACTGAAAGGCGAAGCGATACTCGCCCGCGAAAAATGCACCGACAAATACTATTTCGCTTACGGCAACCGTTACCGCGAGTGCATAAGGGATTTCTATAAATTGTCCGGCGCGACTCCACTTGTGCCCAAGTTCGCTTTCGGCAACTGGTGGAGCAGATACAAGGCGTACACTCAGGAAGAATACCGCGCGCTCATGCAACGCTTCATCGACGAGAAGATCCCCGTGACGGTAGCCACCATAGACATGGACTGGCACTGGGTGAACGTAATGGCAAAATTCGGCGCGGCGGCGAAGGCGATACCCACGGACAACCTGCGCGACAAGCTCATCTATCGTCATATGTCGGGCTGGACGGGATACAGCTGGAATACCGACCTTTTCCCCGATTACCGCGAATTGCTCAAGTGGCTCAACGATCGCGATTTCAAAGTCACGCTTAATCTGCATCCCGCGCAGGGGATAAGATTTTTCGAGGACTGCTATAAAGACGTATGCGCCGTGACGGGAAGGGACCCCGAGAAAAAGGATGTCGAGCCCTTCAGGCTCGGCGACGAGAAGTTCCTCGAAGCCTATTTCGACGTCGTGCATCGTCCCTATGAAAACGAAGGCGTGCGTTTCTGGTGGATCGACTGGCAGCAGGGCAAGAATTCGGACGTGCCCGGACTCGACCCGCTGTGGGGACTGAATCACTATCACACGCTCGACCTGCGCGACAGCGGCAAACGCCCGATCATTCTCTCGAGATATGCGGGAATCGGTAGCCATAGATACCCTTTAGGCTTCAGCGGCGACACTATGATCAATTGGAGAAGCCTGCGCTTCCAGCCCTATATGACGGCGACGGCGACCAACGTCGGCTACACCTGGTGGAGCCACGACATAGGCGGGCATCAACGCGGATACAAGGATGACGAGCTCTATCTCAGATGGCTCCAGTTCGGAGTGTTCAGCCCCGTCAACAGACTGCATTCCACCTCTAACGAATTTATGGGCAAAGAGCCGTGGAAGTGCCGCGGGTACGTCTGCGAGATCGCCGTAGACTATCTGCGGTTAAGGCACAGGCTCATACCATACATTTATTCCGTCAATTACCTCACGCACACCGAAGGACGCGCGCTTTGCGAGCCGATGTATTATTCCTACGACGAGGAAGAGGCTTACAATGCGCGTAACCAGTATTCTTTCGGTACCGAGCTCGTCGTCGTGCCGATCACGGAGCATTCGGACGGGCGCGCCGGTCTTGCCGGCGCCGATCTGTGGGTGCCCGAGGGCGAGAGATACACCGATATATTCACCGGCAGGATATATTCGCCCGGCAGATACAGGATATACCGCGACCTTCATGAAGAGCCCGTATTCGCGCGAGCCGGCTCGATAATACCTCTTTACCGCAGCGCGGAGAGTAACGACCTTTCGCTCAGGCAGCCTCTTGAGATCTGGTTGTATTCCGGCGACGGCTCCTTCGACATGTACGACGACGACGGCGATACCACCGCTTACGAGAAGGGGGTGTACGCCATTACCCGCATGAAGCTCGTCAGGAACGGCAACAAGCTCATCTTTACGATGTCCACGGAGGGAAACAAGCGCGCGGTACCCGCGGAAAGGACGATTTATCTCAATTTCCGCGACGTGATATCCGGCAAGGTAAGTCTCAACGGCGCTAAGACCAAGTTCGCGCCCTCAGAAGTGGAGATCTTATACGACGGAAGCGAAACGACGGTAGTCGTGGAGAACTGCGCGTTCGCCTCGAACAGAGACTACAAGGAAGCAGTCACCGATCTCGTATCCGGCTTCCAGATGAGCAACGTCCGTAAAACGGCGCTGTTCCGTAAGGTATTCGATCCGACGTCACCTATACCCGCGGGAGCGCCGAGAGCCTGCCGCGAGGCGATAGAGGAGTTGCGCAAGATCTCGGGTCCGAAATCCGGACTTCGTTGACGCCGAATAATAAATAAGTAAATAGACGCGATATACGCGCTCGCGGGATTGCGCGCATGCGTCGAAATATGTTAAACTGTCGTCATGCAGGGAAGAAAGGGCAGAGCGATAACTTACATAGCATTGTTGCTCGCCGCGATACTGACTATCGCGGCGTTTCTTTCCGCATGTGCGGAGGCGGAAACGCCGCCCGCAGGCGACGACTTACCGCCCGCGGCGGACTCGGGCGAAGATGACTCCGGCGAAGAGGAAGAGGGAGAGTCGCCTGAATATTACACGCGGTTCGAGGAGAACGGCAAGGAATACGTATATTTCGGACACGCCGCGGGCGAAGCGGCGGACGCCGATCTCAATAACGCGCTGACAAATCTCAAGGAGAGCGGGACCGTTACCGCGGACGCCGACGGTTTCTATAATTACAACGATAAGAAGTACGTCTGCGTCGTCGCCGACGAAGCGGCTGCCGGGCGCAGATTGCACGACGGGAGCACGATAGAAGCGGGCAAGGAATATTTCTTCGAATATTCCCCCGTAAAGTGGCGTATTCTTGCGATAAACGACGGTGTGGCGCAGTTGCTTTCCGAGCAGGTGCTCGGCGCCGCCGTATTTAACCCCGCGGGGTCTTTCAATTCCACAACGGGGCTTACGACGAACGGCGAAAAAGCCAACGACTTTAACGCATCTTACCTCAAGACGTATCTCAACGGAAGCTTCAAGGACACGCTTTTCACCGAATCGGAAAGCTCTTACCTCGCTGGCGGCGCGGACGCGGTGGGACTGCTCACGCTCGAGCAGATAGACGCATACGACCTTAAAGAAGAGGAAGGCTATATGATGGCGGTTTCGCCTACCGAATACCTCGTCGCGGAAGGCGTGGAGGTCAGTAAAATAGGCAACGATTATTATTCCGCCTGGTGGCTCGCCACTCCGGGCAAAGCCTCTACCGCCGCGTCGTTGGTAAGCGCCGGCGGGCAGTACGGAGAATATTACGAGGACACCGTTTCCGCCGTTCACGGCTTGCGTCCGGCGATAGCTTTGCGGCTATGAGTCCGATAAGATTTTTTTTGCATAACTTACCGTTACCGGTTGACAATGCCTGCGCGTACGCGATATAATAAAATCCAAAAGAGAATATATATTCTCGCTTTTCGGAGAAGACGCTATGCAGTATCAAAAAGAGGAAGTCAGGAACAGGATCCTATGCGCTGCTTACGGCGAATTCCTAAAGTACGGATTTTATCGAGCGAGCATGCTGCAGATAAGCAGCAAAGCCCGCGTGCCGATAGGCAACTTATACAGATATTTCAAAAGCAAGGAAGCGTTGTTCGAAGCCATAGTCGGCACGGCATACGAGGAGACGGCTAACGCCGGCAGAAGGATTTTCGAAGAATGGCTCAAAAAAGGCGGCGCCGCGTCGGACGGGGACACCTCTATCGAGCTGATGGGCGCGATAGCCGACGAGCTTGCGCGGTTGTCCGCGTCTTACCGCGACGGGATAACGTTGCTTATAGAGAAAAGCTCCGGTTCGCCCTACGCGGGGTTCGTGAACAAGACCGCGGACGCCGTATACAGAATGCTTATCGAAGGCATTATGAGCGATTTTGCCGGCGAAGACCAGGAATTCGTCCGCATAGTCGCCCGTAGCGTCACGGAAGGTATCATCGCAATAATAACCAAGTGTGCACCCGAGGAACAGGCGGCGCAATTCAAAAGGTTGCTCGTATTCTATTTCGGGAATATGCAAGGAAGATTATATCTTAAGGAGACCGTACAAAAATGAGGAAGTTCTCCACTTTTATCGTTAAACAAAGGTTGTGGATCACCATAGTATTCGCGCTGTGTCTGGTCGCGTCTGCGGTGGGAGCATTCTTTGTGGAAGTAAATTACGCCGACACGGTGTATTTACCGTCGGACAGTTCTCTTAAACAGGGGCTTGACACGATGTATTCCGAGTTCGGCGAGGGCGGTAACGCTACCGTCATGCTGTCCGGAGCGGATATAGAAGAGATGATGACGTTCAAGAAAAGCGTCGAGTCCGTAAGCGGTGTAAGTTCCGTGATATGGCTCGACGATATTTTTCTCTCCGAGGAATTGGGAGTCATCAGGAACGCCCTGGATAAGTACAACAACGGCGCGGCAGACCCCTTGACGGACGGAGAGGCGGTCAAGTACCTGATGCACATCATCGACCGTATGGAGTTTCTCGACGACGAGCAGAAGCAGATGATCGCCGACATGGAATTCGGCGAAGGCGCGCTCGATCTGCTCAACGACCTGCAGGAAGGGCTCTCCGAATCCGAGAAAGGCAGATTTCTTACTTTCTTGCTGGCTTTGCAGAGCGCGATACCGTCAGACGGCAGCATGTCGTTCGATATCACGATGCTCGAGGACTTCGCTCCGCAACTCGAAATGTTCTATTGGAACGATCCCAAGCGCGGCGGATACGCCCTGTATCAGATCTCTTTCGAGGGCAGCGACTACGATACGAACACGATGGACGCTATCGGCAAGATAATCGAACTCGAAGTGTCCGAGAATTGCACCGTGCGTATCATCGGCAACGCAGCAACCACCTATAACAGCATCCAGTCTGTCAATTCCGAGACCGGTAAATCGATGATAGTGGCAGGCGTCATCGTAGTCATAATCCTGCTGCTCACCACCACTGCATACTGGGAACCCGTGCTGTTGCTCCTTACAATAGGCGCCGCGATATTGCTGAATATGGGCACAAACGGTATCGTAGGCTACATAACCGGCGTAAACGGCATATCGTATATGACGCAGGGAGTGTCGAGCGTACTGCTACTTGCGCTGACTATGGACTACAGTATTTACCTGTTGCACCGCTTCAAGCAGGAGCGACGAGGAGGCGTGAGCAGCGAAGAAGCCATGGTCAGAGCTCTTACCGCAAGCTTCAGTCCCGTTTCGGCGTCGTCGCTCACGACCATAGCTTCGTTCGTAGCGCTTATGTTTATGTCGTACAGACTCGGGCTCGATATGGGACTCGTACTCGGCAAAGGCGTCGTGTTGTCCATCATATCGGTATTCTTCCTGATGCCCGCGCTGATACTGTACAGCGAGAAGCTTATAAACAAGACGGAGCACAAGACCTTCAATATGACTTTCCATAAGTTCTCGAAGGGCTTGGTCAAATCGCGTTTCTACGTTCCCTTCATAATTCTCGCGCTGGTGATACCGTGCGTGTACTTCCAGGCGCAGAACGAGTTCACCTACGGACCCGAGGCGAGCCTCGGAGGCGAAGGAAGCGCGTTGTATCAGGATAAACGCGAAATAGAGGATGTTTTCGGCAAGCAGAATCAGGCCATCGTGCTTATGCCCATCGAATATCTCGATGACGGCGCTTACGAGCTCGACGGCAAGCAGGTAAGCACTGAATACATGCTTTCGGTCAAACTTATGGAAGTGGACGGAGTGTCTTCGGTACAGAGTTATTCGCTCATAGAAGAAACGGGCTTCGCCGCGATGATGCCCGAGAAATTCCTTACCCAGTTCATACCCGCTACGGAAAATCCCGGCTATACCCGCGTAGTTCTTTTCCTCGACGCGGACGAGGAGGGCGAAGCCACCACGGCGCTCATCGACGATATCAACGGCGTGATAGCTCAATACACCCACGACGACGCATGGCTCCTCGGGCAATCCTCCGCCACACTCGAGATAAAAGAGCTGGTCAACTCCGACTACGACATAATCACTTACGTGTCGATAGGGCTCGTCGCGCTCATACTTTTCGTGACGTTCAAGTCTTTGCTCATACCCATCATCCTCGTGCTCTTGATACAGGGCTCGATATACATCAATATGGCGGTACCGTATTTCATGGGAGATCCGCTCGTATTCGTAGGATACATGCTCGTCAGCTCGATACTGCTCGGCGCGACGATAGACTACGCGATACTGCTTACCTCGCGGTATATGGAACACCGCCGCACGATGAACAAGTACGACGCCGTACAGCACGCGCTCGCCGACAGCTCGCGAACGTTGATCACCTCGGCGGGCATACTGACTTGCGCGGGAGCGTCCATACAGTTCGTTTCGAGCCTGCCCGCGACGCAGATAATCGGCGGCGCCGTAATGCGCGGCGGTATAGCCTCTTATGTAATGGTCATGGTGCCGTTGCCGCAATTACTGCTGTTGCTCGACAAGGCTATCAAAGTTACTACCTGGAAGGGTAAACAGCTGATGATAGACAACAGGATAGTGCTCGATTCGCCCGAGATAGAGGAGCCTTCGATAGGGCAGGTGAGCGCAAAGCCCAAGAAGCGTAAGCTTTATCGGGAAATGTCCAGCAAAGAGCGCGAAGACGCCATTATCGCGAACATTCTCAACGCGATAGACGATCCCGACTTCAACCCCGAGGACGAAGATACGTAACGCCTCGAAAAAAAGTCACGGCACCCCGCGGGGTGCCGTTTTTATTAGAAACGTGCGTTTCCGTGAATAAAAGAGCTTTACGCTCATATCATAGAGCTATGGAAAGCGAAACCGTATTCATAAGATACCGTAAAGCGTTGCGCGTTGTAATGTGGCTGTCGCCTGCGATCGTACTTCTTCTCGGAAGCCTCGACCACTTCATGTACGCGTTGTCCGGCGAAAACGCATTCGTGGGAATGTGGGCGCCGGTAAGCGAGAGCATTTGGGAACATCTCAAAATAGCTTTCTATCCCACGTTGTTTTTCTGGACGGTTGCGTATTTCGTTTTCCGACCGTTGCTTAAAGATAGAGTCGCGGCGTGGTTCGCGGGAGCCGCCGTCGCGGCGGTGTTTTCCGCTTTCGGCGTCGTGCTGACGCAGTATTTTGCGGTGGAAGCGTTCGGGCTTCCCAACGAAATTTACGTGCATATACCCGACTTTTTCATAGCGCTGTGCCTTTCGCAGGCGGCGGGCGCGCACGCGGCAAAGCTCGCCGACGAAAAAAAAGCGGCGGCGATACTGACTTCGCTCGCCGCCGCGGTAACCGTCGTATGCGTTATTTTTTCTGTTCTTGCGGTTGCGGCTTGACCGTTGCGTAAGACTTCGTGGCGTTCGCTATGTTCGTGAAGTGGTCCGCTATACGTTCGCAGTCGCTCGCGAGACTTAAATACAATGCACCCGTTTCGGCATTGCAGGTGCCTTGCGAAAGTCTCTCTATGTGCTTTTCTCCCATCAGGGCTTTCAGATTGTCCGTCGTCTGTTCGTATTCGTACAGCTCGGGTATCAGACCGGGATCGTCTTCTTTATAGATTCTGCGCGTGAGCTCGTACATTTTGTCGAGAGTGGCGTTGAGCTCCGCTATCTCTTTTACGCTTTCTTCCGAAAATTTCATGTTGTCCTCTTTGAGCTTCGCGCCGTATTCGGCGATGTTTTCGGCATAGTCTCCGATACGCTCGATGTCGCTCACCGTGTGATACGCCGTAGCCACCATGTTGGCGTCCTGCGCGGAAATGTCGGTACCGGACAGCTTGACGAGGAACTTGGTGATCTCGCGGTTGAGATAGTTGAGCAGCTTTTCGTTGCGCTCTATCGCCGCTATCCCGCCCGCGTCCGCATTGACCGCCGCGGCGAGCGCCGTGTCGAGATTGTTCTTTGCGATTTCGAACATATTGAGTATCTCGAGCTTGAGGTTCGCCACCGCGATGGGAGGAGCCGTCAGTATCTGGTCGCTGAGGTATTTGAGACGGAATTCGCCGATATTCGGTTTGGCGCGCTCCGGGACGATGAGGACCGTGAATTTAACGAGTAATTTTGTGAAAGGCAGAAGGATTATGACGGTCGCCACGTTGAATAACGTATGCAGCATCGCTATCTGGACCTGCGGAGTGGAGAACCAGCGCATCAGTAATCTGTCGTAATGGGCGAAAAGATCCGTCAGCATGAAAATAATCACGCCGATCACGTTGAAAAGAAGGTGTACCATAGCCGTGCGTTTTGCGTTTGTGCCGGTGCCTATCGCGCAGAGAAGCGCGGTTATGCAGGTACCTATGTTACTTCCGATGATGATGTACATCGCCTGCGGGAAACTGATGATTCCCGCCGCGCTCATCGTTATCACGAGACCGCTCATTGCGGAAGAACTCTGTATTATCGCCGTGAATACGATGCCCAGGAGCAGCAACAGCGCGGGGTTGTTCACTTTAGAGAAAGCGGAAACGATCGCCGGGCTCTCGCCGAATTTGCCCATGCTGTCGCCCATCACCGAAAGTCCTACGAATATCATTCCGAGTCCGCAGATTATCGCGCCGATCTTTTTGACGACGTCGTGTTTTTGGGTAAAAAGTATCATAAACGCGCCGACGCCGGCGCAGGCGGCGAAGATAGCGGTCAGATCGAGCGACGCGATGCCGCCGTAGCCCCATGCCACCAGTTGCGCTGTGACCGTGGTGCCGATATTGGTGCCGTATATGACCGAGGTCGCCTGCGTAAGCGTCATAAGCCCCGCGTTGACGAAACCGACGAGCATTACGGTCACCGCCGACGAACTCTGTATCACCGCGGTGGTCCCTAGACCGATACCTATGCCGAGGAAGGGGTTGTTGTCTATTTTGGAGAACATTCCCTTGATACGGTTACCGGATACTGATTCGAGACTGTCGCCCATCAGCTTCATTCCGAATATAAATACGCCCAAACCGGCTATCGCGCTCAAAATCGTATAAAATATTTCCAATCCGCTCATTGTTTGTCCTTTCAGTAGGTGCGTATGGCACGTTGATGGATTAATTATATCTCATAGCGGCGCGGTTAGTAAAGCGTTTTAGCGTTGACGGAAAGCGGGGGTACGTCTTTACAACGCGCGTCGGGCATGTTATAATTATTCCGTTGCGGGGCGGATTTTTATACAGTGCCGCCCTGACGCGGAGAGGAAATGAAAAAATTTATCGGTACACTGATTGCGGTCATCTTGTTTGCGGCGGCGTTCACGTCGCTGTTATGCGCGTGTACCGACGACCCGGACGAGCTTCCCGTCCCCGCCGAGGACTACAGGCTTTTGAAAACGCAGGGAGACGATTTCGTCGACGAGAAGGGCAATAAAGTGTTCGTCAAAGCGGTAAACGCGGGCGGGCTTTTCATTCAGGAAGAATGGATGTGCGCTACCGATCTCGTCGATCATCTCACCCTTTGCGCCACTCTCGAAAGCCGTTTCGGCAAAGCTAAAGCGCTCGAACTCATCGATATCTACGAGTCCGCTTTCTGGACGGAAAAAGATTTCGACAACGTCAAAGCCTACGGCTTCAACTGCATAAGATTGCCGTTTGCGTATTTCAATCTGGAGGACGAGGACGGCGATATTACCCGTTTCGAGCGGATGGACTGGTTCATAGACGAATGCGACGAGCGCGACATATACGTCATACTCGATCTGCACGGCGCTTACGGCTCCCAGAACGGTAGCGACCATTCCGGAGACACTTCCGGCGCGGAGCTGTTCGGATCGGAAGAGAACGAGAACCGCACCACGGAGCTGTGGAAGACCGTAGCGGCGCGTTACCGCGACCGCGACATAATAGCGGGATATGACCTCCTTAACGAGCCCACCGGCGCGAACGATCTTCAGAGATGGGCTTTCTACGACAGATTGTACGACGAAATACGTTCGGTAGACGACAGGCACGTCATAATAATCGAGAGCGTATGGGAAACGAAAAATCTCCCCGAGCCCGAATTTTTCGGATGGGAGAACGTGGCGTATTCCTATCATAATTATTGCTGGGACGGCGTTGGCGACGCGGCGGCGCTCAAAGAGTTTACCGATGTCAAAGTGGCGGATTACGTCGCGTTGGCGTACGAAGTACCGGTATTCGTCGGAGAATTCACCTGCTTCGAAGAAGAAGACGCGTGGGAATACACCCTCAAAAAATACGAGGAAAACAACGTGAATTACGCCGTATGGACTTATAAGGTTTACGGAACGGATACTTCGTGGGGCATCTACTCGGGCGCGCCTGCGGAAAAAGTCGATCCCGAGACCGACAGTTACGACGAGATAGCGCGGAAGTGGTCCCTGCAAACTACCGAGAATTACACGCCGTATCCGATGTACGCAAGGCTTTTCGAAGTCTGAACCGATAATTATAAATAAACAGCCGCGAGGCGAAGGAGAAAAACTATGGCAAACGAACTGAAAGGCACGTTCATTTATTATAAGACCCCCAAGGGTAATTTCAATTTCCGTCTGAAAGCGCCGAATAAAGAAACGATAGCGGTATGCGAAGGGGCGTACGCCGATCTCAAGAGTTGTAAAGCGGGTATCGATTCCGTGAGGAAATTCGGTACCGTAGACAAGATCGAAGATCAGACGCTCGTGAAAGGCTACGATACGCTCACCAATCCCAAATTCGAGATATATCTCGACAAACAGGGCAAATTCCGTTACAGACTGCGCGCCAATAACGGCAATCTCATCTGCATTTCCGAGGAAGGATACGCTACCAAAGCGAGCTGTAAAGCGGGTATCGCGAGCGTAGGCAGATGGGCGCCCGAAGCGGATATGGTATCCGAAGCGGAGTACGAAGGCAAGAAATGACAGGGAGCGCGGATCTGATCGCGGCAATAGCCGCGCTCGAGAGCGGGGCTACGCTCGTCTTTGCTAAAGGCGTCGTTCTCGAGCGGTATGACGGCAGGGGGATAGGCGATCTGTACGCCGCGGCGAGCGGCGGCTCCGATTACGCAGGCTATGCGGCGGCGGACAAGATAGTCGGCCGCGCTGCGGCGTTTCTTTTCGTGAAGCTCAAAGTCGCGAGCGTATACGCCGCCGTTCTCTCGGAAGGCGGCAGAGAGGTGTTGCTCGCTCACGGCATAGATTGTTATTACGGGGAACTTACGGAAAGCATAGTCAACCGTGCGGGCACGGGCAGTTGTCCTATGGAAAACGCCGTGCGCGGTATCGTTAATCCCGACGAAGCGTTATATGCGATAGGCGAGAAATTGAAGGAACTGCGAGCAAGATCCGCTCGTTGAAAGGCGCGCGGACTTGTCCGCGCGTAAGAGAAACCGCAATTCAACGCAAACGAAAAGCCGTACGTCGATACGGCTTTTCGCATTTTGACGGGCGCTTTGCGCTTTAATTTTTAACGATGCGTTTTATGTCGGCGCGACTTATTATTTGCGCGCCCGCACTTTCCGCGGCTTTACGTATCGCGCCGCTTTTCAATATTTCGTACTCGTACACCCGCTTTTGCCATTCGGGAGTCATGTTCTCTACGGGCAGGGCGGGGTGCAGGAACATCTCCGTGATCCCCGGTCGAAGCTCTTTTACCGCGTTTACGTAATAGTCGTTGAGCGCCGCCTTTTCCCCGGTGCGCCACGGATTGGACACCAGATCGTCTATGAGCGTCACTCCGTACTTTTCCGCAAGGCGTACCACGTGAGCGTGCAACGCGACTATCGCGCGCGGAGCGCGACCTAACTGCCGCGCGATGAACGCGGGACTTTTCGGGAAGCGGAAAGGCAGATCGAATTTACTACAGAATTCGAACGCGTCGCGGTAGAATCGGCGCCCGTTTATACCGTACAGGGTACCCGAATGGCTGTCTGCGTAATCGGGAGTTATTCCTCGCGCAGTCAGGAAAGAGTATTGGGCTTCCAGTTCTTTTCTTACGTCTTTGCGCCGCGCGGACAATGCCAGTCTGAAGCCGCCAGTATACAGACCTTTGTCGTCCGCTAAAGAGCGCGCGCCGCTCACGCTGTGCCAACGTTCGTTTTCCTCGTCGGAGGTCAGCGCGAAATGTATCCCCGCCGACATATTCTCTTCGCGCGCGATACGCGCTCCGCTTTCGGCGCAGGCAGTGACGGTCAGTACCGATACGGAGCTTATTTCTCCCGCGCGGTAAAGTTCCGTTATCGCGGCGTTCTGCTCCTCGTTGTAGCCGAGATCGTCGGCGTTGATTATCAGATATTTATCAGTATATTGGTTCATTGAGATCCGCTTCCGCCGTTTTTATCTCGGCGGTTTTGTTTTCCGTAGCTTCGGGGGCGGCTTTACCGTCGTCTTTGAATTTAAGGAAGAAAGAGAATATCACCGCCAATAACATCGCTATCGCCGGGAATACGCACAACAATACTCTCGAAGCTTCCGCAGGATTATCGCCGGGGTTGTCGCCGTTTTCGAAGCCGAACGCGCGCGCCACCACGAAGAAGGCGAGCGACGTGTATAAGCCGTTCAGCCTGTTCATAACGCCCACCAGACTGCTTATAACGCCTTCGCGGCGGATGCCGTGCTTGCGGTAATCGTCGTCTATTATTTTAGCGGATATGCAGTCCATGGTGCTCAACGCGCCGGCGATACCCAGTCCCATTACGCTCGCGATGGCTATGGTAGCGCCCAAGGTATTTGCGAAATAAAGCGGTATGAAGCCGAGGAACATCACGAGGAATCCGATACGCCATATAGTGATGAGGTGCAGTTTCTTCGCGACGAAAGTCCACATCAATATGCCTATCACCGCCACTCCGAGTACGGTGGCGAGAACCAACGTGGTTTCCGTACCGCCGAGTCCGAGCGTGTATTTTACGTAGAAGGACAGCGCTTGCGATATGAGCGAAAACGCCGCCGAATAAAATGCTCCCGCAAATCCGTATATCCAGAATTTAGGATTTTTCAGAAGATCTATTATGCTTTTGATCAGGTTCGGTTTCTCTTCGTTCACGCGGTCGTTTTTCTCGTGACAGCCGACGAAACTGTACATCAATACCGCAAGGGCGAGTGCTCCGTAAATAACGGAAGTGTAATTATATCCTATCTTTTCCGCGATCATGGGCGTCAGCGCGATGCTTATGGCCATTGCCACGAGTTGCGACACCTGCCTGATCGCGTTTGTTTTGGAACGCTCCGAATCCGATTTGAACAGCTCCGGGAACAGCGCGCCGTAATTTGCGTTCATCAGCGAGTCCAGCGTTCCCGTCAGCAGATAGGTGAGCAACATATACATGTAGAGCTTCGACTGGTCGCTCTGTATCGAAGACGGTACGTTGAAGAAAAGCAGGAAACATACCACCATAAGCGGCGTGCCTATGAGGAGCCACGGGCGGCGCCTGCCCCATTTGGTATTCGTCCTGTCCGACAGAAATCCGTATATCGGATTGTCTATCACGTCCACGAAAGTGTAGATGAGCAGAACAGTCGAATACAATTCCATATCCAGTCCCAGTTGCAGAACGTAGAAAGCCGCCGCGAAAGACTTGAACATGTTGATAGGGATCGAAGTGCCGAGCATTCCGATACCGTAACGGAAAGGGGAAGTTTTTTTGATCTCTTTAACAGCCGTAGTTTGATTTTCCATAGCGCGCTCCTATCTGAAATAAACGGGGTTGGTCAAAGCGGTCACGCGACCGCGCTTTTTGATGATAAGGTAAGCGAAAATGATATTTTCCGCAAAAATTTCCGTTCTGAGATCTCCGCGGACGTTTTTTTTCACGGAGCGTACGCCTTTGTCGGTAACGAGGAAAACGTCCTCCGAGCGCAGTCCGCTCGCTTCTATACGTAGCGGCGTGCCTTCGTGCTGAGAGGTCACGTCGCCCATAGAGGCTTCGCCGTACGATAGGAGAAGTCGCGCGCCGCGCGTGCCGCCCGTTACGAAAGCGTGACCTTGCGCGAGAGCCTCCAGGACGTCACGCGCTCCGCGCGACTCCGCGTACACGCCGGTAACGGGATTTCCGAGTTTTACCGCGCCGCGCGGACGGTGAAAATCGCTCCCCCCGCATATCGGTATACGGCGTCCCCGTTTAAGCATTTCGGTCCACCATAAGATGGCTTTTTCGTTTCTTTCGCTCATCGGACCGTTCCATACTTCCACCATGTCGAAGACGTTTTCGTCCTCCCACAGATAGGGACAGAATCGGCATTTTGGGTGATTGACGGAGATGAACGCGCCCGATTTTTTCGCGTGCTCCGCGAGCGCGCGCATTTCGTCTGCTGTATTGGCGACGAACGAGTTTGCAAAAGGCGCTTCCGCACCGTAGAAATTCATATGCCCGCGGTAGTGGGTCCATTCCACTGCGGGAACGAACGTCAGATTCTTGAAACGCGGCAGACAGAAGTTCTCCGCATAATTGTTGTGATTGGATAGCGCTACGAAGTCGAGTCCCTTTTTCAGCGCGAGTTTTCCCAACTCGTAAGCGTCGAGAGCGCCGTCCGAAGCGGTGGTGTGCACGTGCGTGTCGCCGAGCAGAAGCCGTTTTTTACGGTATTCGAATTCTATGTCGTATTCCACTTCGACGCCTTCGTCGAGTATGCGGTACGCGCCTACGATTATGCTCCACGTACCCGCTTCCGTTCTGCGTTGCAGGTATCCCGCGGAAGCTCCGAATTCTCCTACGAAGATCTCTTTATGAGCGCTTCCCGACCAGCCGAGGAAGTCGCCGTTATTGTCGGCTAATCCTATGTCTACCGTGTTTGTCGGCAAAATGTCCGCGAGCGCGCCTCGAACGGGACGCTTATAGTCGTAGCGCACGGTTATGCGCTCCACGTTTTCGGGTACTTCGAAAGGGATCGTGTAGTAAGTCTTTTCTTTGCTTTTCGGAATGAAATGCTTGAGTTTCATAGGCTTTCGTCCTGCTTCAATTATATAATATATCGCGCGATAAAACTTGTGATTTTTTTATGAATATGCGTTAAATAATTCAGTATGCTCCCGAATGCCGTTCGGATATTGAATACCGTAAGGATATCTGTTACAATTTCATATATAGAAATGCACGGGAGATTTTTTGCAAATGGCGCGGAAATCTGACTTAAATATGCTATCTGACGTCGTGACGGTGAATTACCTTAAAAATTCGTACCTGAAAGAACACGGCGTATCCTTCCATTGGTGGCGGGAGAGCGAAACCTCGATGCATCGTCACGATTTTTATGAATTTTTTATAATGACGGACGGAGCTACGAGGCATGAGCTGAACGGAGATACGACGATACTGAAAAAGGGCGCGCTCGTGATGCTCAAGCCGGAGGACGCTCATCAATTCCGCAGGATAGGGGAGCGGTCGTCGATACACATGAATTTCTGCGTTTCTCCCGACAAGTTTTACGGGATATGCGCGGCTATAGGCGCAGACGCCGAGGCGCTGTGCGCGCAGGGAGCGCGCAGGAGCGTCGAACTTACGGCGGAGGAGCTCGGATATTTTACGACCAAAGCGGGACTCATAAATATGCTGATGCGACGCGGCGAAAATGGGTATGCCTCTTTGATAAGCGCAATGATAGCGCAGATGATATCCGTGTTGAGCGTGGCGGGCGGCGACGAACTCAAGGGATATCCTGAGTGGTTCAAAGCGTTGTTGGAGCGCATACATTCGCCTGAGAACGCGGCTTGTACGGCGCGCGACGTCTATGCGATGGGCAGTTTTTCGCCGCCGGTGATGGTGGAGTATTTCAAGCGTTACACGGGAAAGACCGTGACGGGCTATCTGAAGGAAATGAAATGCGATTATGCGCGAGAGTGGCTTGCGGAAACGGAGATGTCCACGTTGGAGATAGCGGGGCATTTGGGGTACGACAGCCTCAGTCATTTTAACAGGGTATTCAAGGAATATGCGTCTGTACCGCCTGCGAAATTCCGTCGGGCGGTAAAGGCGGGGCGTGCAAAGGCGGCGAACGCCGCAGGCGAGAAAAGGGCGGCGATCCGACGAGAGGAGGGCGCGGAGCAAGGCGCAAACAAATAAGCGTCAAAAAACTTTCGTTAAAAACTTGCCACGGGAAGAATTATATCGTATAATAAACGAGCGTCGTAAGAGCGTGGCGCGCATAACATCTATAAAAAACGAATGAGGAGAGATGTCCGAGATGGCCTAAGGAGCACGATTGGAAATCGTGTATACCTCTAAAGGGTATCGTGGGTTCGAATCCCACTCTCTCCGCCAAACAAATCCTAAATCGAACACCTAAATTCGGTTTAGGATTTTTTCTTGCCTAAAATACGGTATTTCGCTTAAAAACAAGCAGTTTTGAGCCGATTTTACACTTTTGACGGGGGTTCGAATAAAAGCTGTAAAAATCCTGCCCGAGAGTCAGCGATTCGAACCCTCGCCAAGATTGGGAATAGCTGTTTTTTGTATATCAGACGGAAAGCACAATCGTAAACTTGCGGTATTGCAGTTCTTTCTTGTTCTGCCTTACATACGGCATTTTAAGTTGTTTTTCGTAAAAAGAAAAGTCCCGACTTTCATCGGGACCTGCTTTTACGGGGCTGTTGTATTGAATGATTATCTTATCGTCATACAGCGTTATTTGCTTTACAAGCGTGTTTATCAGCATCTGCGGTTCGAGTGTCAAAGCCTGCTCGTAATACGCCCGCAGTTCTTCTTCCGTAAATCTGTCTGCCGTTTTGGCTTTCTGTACGGCAACGGCTTTTTCGAGTTCTGCGGCTTTCAGTTCGAGTTCTCTCAATCGTTTCATCGCCGTTGCGCTCGTACCGCCGTTTTCTATCGCCGTCATTATGTTCGATATCTGCGTTTCGGTTGTCTTGCGTTCCTTTGTAAGCCTTTGTAAATCGGCGTTATCCGTTATCAACTCTTCTTGCATTCGCATAAGAGATGATATCATCTTATCTTTGATTTCCTTTTCGGAGAGAAGCTTAACGATATTGCTTACGACAAAATCTTCTAAGAGCTCCTTTCTCACCATGGACTTTTTGCATCCGTTGTTATGTTTCCTTCCGAGGCATTTGTAGTACCGTATCTTTTTACCGCCTTTGGACGTTCCCGTTTCGGCGCTTATGGGTCTTCCGCAATATCCGCATATCATTTTGTTGCGGAGCATATAGATGACGTCCACGCTGCGCTTACCGTATTTGTTCATGTCTGTTTTTTGTCTGACTTTCTCGTATATTTTTTTCGGCACGATTGCGGGATAGATATTGTCGAACACTTCGTCGTTATGTCTGTATATACCGAAATACTTTTCGTTTTTCAGTATATTGTAAATGGTATTCCTCGCAAACGGTTTTCCTTTATTGAATATGCCTTTTTCCGTTAAAGCCGAAATAATGTCTTTTACATATACTCCCATAGCGTACTGCTCGTATATGTATCTGACGACTTCGGCTTTTTCTTCGTCGATTGTTACCTTGTGATTTTCCACCTTGTAGCCGTATATTATCGTACCGCCCGTAAAATTGCCTTTGAGCCTTGTTTCTTTCATACCGCGTTTTACTTTCTGCGACAGTTCCGCACTGTAATACTCTGCATAGCCTTCGAGCATACTTTCCAAGATAATCGCTTCGGGCGAATCGGGAATATACTCCGTAGCGGAAATAACTTTCACGCCGTTGTCTTTCAACGTTTTCTTGTGTACCGCCATTTCGTACTTGTTACGACTGAATCTGTCTAATTTGTAAACAAGTACCAGTTCCCACTCCCTGCGATTACTGTCTTTAATCATTCTCTGAAAATCCGGACGATTATCGTTTGTCCCCGTCATGGCACGGTCGATATACGTCTTGACTACCGTTATATCGTGAGTTTTTGCATACTCGTTGCACACTCTGAGTTGTCCTTCGATAGACTGCTCGGATTGGTTATCCGAACTGTATCTGGCATATATCACTGCTGTCTTCACTTGTGTTTTACCTCCTTATTATTTTTGTTTTTGAATTGTCTTTCGACGGGAGCGGAACAAACGGAAAAGGATTTTTAGATTTTTGTTTGTTGTACCTTTATTTGCCGTCAGGGGTTGCGGAGCAATGCACTTTACCCTTGACGGCAAAACCTTTTTCGTTTAAGCTCCTAAAAAAGAAAGACAATGGTTAATTGCACTTCGGCATTTGCTTAATTACTTCGGGACTGACTTTCCCGATCAGACACCCCTCGTCCCAACAGTTAAAGTCGTCCGAAAGTAACAGCTTTTTATCTTCCTGCCCTATGGTACAGAGGACGTCTTCGTCCATAATGTCCGACCTGAAATACGTCGGTATGTTCCGTGAATAGATTAGTTTTTCGCCGCACTTTTCCATGTACTTCATCAGGTATCTTGCCGAGTCCGTTATCTCTCGTCTGACATTCAATTCGTTAAAGTCGTTTCGTCCGAATTTATCGTTAAAGTATGTGTTTTGCATAATCATCTGCCGTTTTCGGGAACCGAAACTGTAATCTTTCTTTTCTTCAAGCTTTCCCGGCATACCGCTTTCGGAGATATAGAATATACCGTGAAAGTGCAGTCTGTTGGTTTCTCCGCCGCGTTCCCATACGCCGATGTATTTCCATCCTTTTCTGTGTACCATTCGTTTCAATACATCGCTTAGTCCTTTTCTGAAACTTTCTTCCGTATGCTTTTCGTCGGAGTACGTAAAAGTGCAAAAGAAGTTCCATTCGTTAAGGTTAATTTTCCTTGCAAGCCGTGTCTTGCGGACAATCTTGTTTCTCTGTAACCGTTCTATGTTCTTCTCTATAAACTCTCTTGTCTGTTCTTCCGTCTTGAAATCCTGTTTCAGTTCTTCCGTTAATATCTCTATTTTTTCGGCTTTTCTTTTGCCGTTGTTTTCTCTGTAAATTTTCTCAAATCTTTCCTTGGGAGTGAGAAGCTCCGTAGCCGTTTTATCGGTCTTATTCTTTGCTGTCTGCAATTCCGTACCCGTGCAGACCGTCTTTGTCGGGTTTTTCTTTTGTTTGGTCGAATTGTTGGTTTGAGGGATTGCTATGTAGTGACTTCCGTCGTTGTATACTTTTGCGCTTCTGTACGGCATAGCTACCTCCTTTGAACGGACTGTTCCGCTCGCTGCTGTTTGGAAAGAGAAGATATCTTTGAAAGCAATTCGGAAAAGAACGTATTCTGTTCGCTTCCGCTCATCGCTTCGATATCCGGCTTTCCGACGTTTACTACCTTGATCGTTTCTTTGTTCAATAGGCGTTACCTCCTTGTTTTGTTTTTTTCTTTTATATCCCGCAAACTCGCAAGGACTTTGCGACTTCACGAAGTTTTCTTTGTAAAGTTATCCACACTTATAAGGGAATTTGAAAGGTAAAAATGGGGTTAAGACAACTGAAATTTTTTTACCCTTCACTTATAAGGGAATTGCAAAGCCAAAAGTCCACCCTTAAATGTAAGATTTTTTTACTCGACAGCTGCAAAAGTTTTTTGCCCTACACTTATAAGGGAATTGTAAGACCGAAAATGGGCCCCCTGAATGAACATTCTCTACTTAGTAGCCACGAAAACGACTGAAATGGACCCCCTCAATTAGAAGCCATGGAACCGGCTGAAATTAACCCCTGAAGGAATGTTTCTACTTAAAAGCCACGAAAAAAGTAAAAGTCCACGGTCCGAATAAAAAAATAAGGCAACCTTTTTCGGATTGCCTTGTGAGTTTTATATTTAATTGTATGTTACAGCGTTTCCGCTATTGCCATATATTTCATCTGTGCGCTCTTTCTTCTGCGCCATATAGTGGAAAGGTTTAATGCAAACATTCTTGCCTGTTCGGTAAAGCCTATTCCTGCCATATAGCATTCGATCGTTTCTTTCTCGCCTTTGTTCAGGTTGAGTTTTTCCATTATTTCGTCGTACTTGGTGTAATCCGTTTCTTGTTCCTGCTCAAAGTTTGCAAAAGGTTCTTGGTTCCTGTGCAAATCTTCGGTGCTATCCGTATATCTTTTGATTTTCCATTCCTCATACAGTTTATGACAAAGTATTTTACTGCACATTCTTCTTATTGCATACGTCTTTCCGCTTTTCGGGTCGATACAGGTGTCGAATACCGATTTTCCCATATATCCGCATAGGAACAACGCCGCTTCCTGTGCAAGGTCGTAACTGTCCGTAAAGACATATCCGTCCAAGTCTTTGTAATCTATGTCTCTTGCAAGATTGGCATACATTCTGTGCAGCATTTTATGCCCGCACATAAACTTCAATGCGCTGAGTGCAAGCAATTCTCCCATACGCATGACGTTTTCCGGTGAGATTTTCTCATCTAATATTTCGTAACCTTTTCTTACCTTTTCCATTGTCTTTTACCTCCGAAATTTGATTGCCTTTCGGCAGGCAAAAGGGAGCATATGACGGTAAAAGGAAAACATCTTTAATGTCTATTCGGGAAACGTCAACGGGCAAAAGAAAAATCCTTGCTTTGTTGTCTTTTAATTCAGACTTTTACGCAAGGATTTTACGACCGTTTACTTTCCCGAGGAAGATGCGACAATATGCCCACGAAAGGCAAGCTTCGGAGGATGACAAGCAAAACACCGTATGACAAAGTAAAAAGGCTGTAAAAAAAGGAAAACACGAGAGAGCGAAAAAGCGGAAGATTTCGCAAGCGGTTCAGCGCGAAACTCCGCTTCGCTCTCGTTTTCCGTTCAGCCTTTTGGTTTGTGTTACGGCGTGTGCTTGTCTGGCGGAGCG
>CASFAV010000013.1 GCA_949292905.1 uncultured Eubacteriales bacterium | reverse complement strand
TCCACGTTCCGCTTGACGCGAGCCTCTCAGGAACGTGTATCGAGGCAAATAAGGGCGAAACACAACAACCCGACTGAATGATGTCAGTCGGGTTTTGGTTTGCCTTTGGCAATAACAGCCTAACACGTTCCTTTCTCACGTCAAGCGGCTTTCGCGGCATAAACCGCCTAAATATATGACCGCAACTGATAACGGCTCTCTAACGGCTTAAAACGGCACAAAATAAGCCTAAAAAGGTAAAGAAAAAAACCTAAAACTGTTCTCACAAAAGGAGTTCGTTTTAGGTTTGGACTGGTGGACGATAAGGGACTCGAACCCCTGACTTTCTCCACGTCAAGAAGACACTCTACCAACTGAGTTAATCGTCCGTATCAAGGTGCTTCTATATAATAGCAAAAGGCAAAGAGTTTTGCAAGCGTTTTGCCGATATTTATATTCAGATACTGTTTGCGGCGATTTCGTTAGGGCGCTACTTGATTTTTGCCGACGTTTGCGTTATAATTTTACCCGGTGCCGCAGAACGCTTTTTCCTTCACGGGATATTAGCGCTTTTGCTACATATTTTATCCCGGAGAAGTTTGAATGGCTAAACTTAACTTCAACAAGCGTAAGTACGGTAAATTTGCGACGGGGTTCAATAAGCTCGTCGGTTTTTTTGCGAAAAAAGCGGAGTTTTCTTTCACCGACGGAAAGCCCGAATCGCCTTGCATTATCACTTGCAATCATACTTCGCTACAGGCGCCGTTCTCTTACGAACTCTTCTACGGAGAAAAAATAAATTTCTGGTCCAACGCAAAACTGTTTACTTATAAGAACGGGATACACCATTTCCGCACGGTGCTTGCCAAAGTCACCAAGTTCGGCTTCCTTATGCCGCTCGCTTATATATTGATGCCTCTCATCAATCTCTATTACAAAAGCTACGACACGATACCCGTCTGGCACGACCTCAAAGTGAAGGAAACCTACAACGCCACCGTCAAATCGCTCGAAGAAGGCAATCAGGTGGTTATTTTTGCCGAGACGAAAGACACGCCGTACAACGAATATATGCTCGCGTTCCAAAGAGGCTTCGCGTATTCGGCGTATTATTATTACAAAGCGACGGGAAAGATACTGAAATTTTATCCGAGCTATTGCGACGTAAAAACGCGCCGTATATTGATAGGTAAGCCTACCGAATACAATCCTCTGGAGAAGATAAAGATCGAAGCGGAGCGCATCACGGTATATCTCGAAGAACAGACCACTTTGCTTGCGAAAAAACTTTTCGGCGTCGAGGACGCGCCGTGCGCCGCGGCGAACGCCTGATACACGCATATCGCATATATCCGACCTTTTCAAGAAATACCGCCGCCACATATTCCGTGACGGCGGTGTTTAAGTTCGACGTATCGCCGTTAAGTCGGCGTTATTTACTTAAACCGGAGTTTCCCATAAACACCTTCGAAACGACGCGGATGACGAAAGAGGGGTATAGGAGCGCGAGAGGGTAAGCAAGGTAATATAGCGGCGTGGCGATTAGAGAACGTAACGGGGCGCGCCTCCTGCCTGCGCGGCGCGCTATCTTTTCGGCGGCTTTACGCGCCGTCAGTTTACCGGTGGCGTTCTTTCCGCCTTTGTCGTCGATGAAGCTGTCGCAGGCGGAAACGGCTCCCGCGTACCTTGCGTCGTCGGTGGAGAATTTAGTTCTGCGCGCCGCGAAATCGGTCTCGACTGCCGCAACAAGCATTACGCTCGAGGATATACCGAGCGGCTTGAGCTCCATGGACATGCTCATCGCGAATTCAATGAGCGCCGCCTTGGTCGCATTATACATAGTGCGGTACGGCATCGGTATTATTCCGCTGACGGAACCCGTGTAAATTATCCTGCCGCCGCGCGGAACGTACGGCAACGCGGCGCGCGTAGCCCATACCGCACCGAGGAAGTTGACGTCGGTTATTTTCTCTATTTCGGTATCCGGAATATGCTCTACGGAGCCCGAAAGTCCGTATCCGGCGTTGCAAAAAAGTATGTCTATCCTGCCGAAACGCAAACCTATTTCACGGAAGACGGCGTTCACTCTTTCGCGGTCGCCTATATCCGCCGCATAGCTCATATCGTCCGATTCATCGGGGTGACGGGAAATGTTCACGACGGTGTTACCGTGTTTCGTAAGCAATTTGCGGAGCTCTTTGCCTATTCCGGACGAGGCTCCCGTAACGACTATGATTTTGCTATTGGGTATTGCCATAAAAGTTTCTCCTGCCGATAATGATAACACATTCGGCGCTTTCCGCGCAATCGTTGAAACGGTTGCGTTGACACTTTTTGTGCGCGGTGGTAAAATGCGGGTATGGCAAAGTCGTTGTCGAAAAAGAATATCGTCATACTTTCAGCGATCGCCGCTGCGGTACTTGCCGCGGCAGTCGTGATACTCGTATTATATTTGGCTACGGACGTTTTTACGGGTGAAGAGCAGACTCCCCCGGAATGCGAGCACGTCTACGTGGCAACAGAGAGCGAATACGACCGTCCCGCCACATTTGACGAGGAAGGCAGGCAGCTTATGGTCTGCTCGCGGTGCGGGAAAAGTTACGTCGCGGTGATACCGCGCATAGAGCGAGCGCCCGGCACGGACGCCCCCGACTACCGTACGCTTCTCGATATACCTTACCTTGTGGAAGAGGGCTCCGCGCTCGGCGAGATCGCCGCTAAATATTTTACGGCGGGCTGGAGCTTCGTCGCTGACGAAGAGACGCTTGTCGGCGCAGCCGGTACTTCCGCCGAATACGAAGTCGTTTTCCGCTCCGCTTCCGAAGGTTATTCGGAGGTATCCGCTACCGTTACTTTAACCGTAGTTGCGGCGGATTGAATTTTTACATAATTCCGTATAGAATTCCGTTATCCGTTTTTCTTCGCCGTCCTCTCACGCGCGCCTGAGCGCGGCGACGCGGTTTCCGCTTCGCTACACTTGAAACGCGGCTTTTTCGTGATGCGATATTACTGCGATATTACGATATTATTATTATAAATTATTTGTCTTTACTTTGCGCTTGTGATATAATCTACTGCGTATAACACGATACGGAGTTATTTTTTATGAAGAAAGAGAACAGCAAACCCGATTTTATAGCTATCGAAAAATCGATGCTCAAATTCTGGGAAGACAACCGTTGCTTCGACAAGCTCGTCGAGAAGAACAAGAACGGCGAACGCTTCCGTTTCCTCGACGGTCCCATCACCGCGAATAACCCCATGGGTATCCACCACGCCTGGGGCAGGACGATGAAGGATATGTATATCCGTTATAACGCAATGCTCGGCAAATCCTGCCAGTATCAGAACGGCTTCGATTCGCAGGGCTTGTGGGTGGAAGTGGAAACCGAAAAAGATCTCGGCATACAGGTAAAAAGCGACATCGTCAAATACGGCGTCGACAAATTCACCACGCAATGTATGGAGCGCGTCAAAAAATACGCCGGTATCATCACCGAACAGAGCAAGCGCCTCGGTCAATGGATGGACTGGGATCATTCCTATTTCACGAATACCGACCTCAATATCACTTCTATATGGCATTTCCTGAAGGTGTGCAACGAGCGCGGCTGGCTGGTACGTTCGCACCGTCCTATGCCCTGGTGCCCGAGGTGCGGAACGAGCCTCTCCGACCACGAAATGAGCGGTTCATATTCGGACATGGAGCATCTCTCGATATTCGCCAAGCTGCCCGTCGTAGGCTCCGAAGATAAAATAATCCTCTGGACGACCACTCCTTGGACGCTTACGTCGAACTGCGCGCTCGCGGTAAATCCCGAAATCGAATACGTTCGCGTTAAGGTCAAGAGCGATACTTCGCCGCTTATCGTCGGCAAAAACGCGCTCGGAAAACTCAAAGGCGATATCGTTGAAGTCAGCGAACCCTTCAAGGGCGCGGAGCTTATCGGTAAAGAATACCGCACCTGCTTCGAAGACTTCGAGTGTCAGAAGTTCGCGCATAAGATAGTGCCGTGGGAAGACGTGGACGCTACGGAAGGAACGGGCGTGGTGCATATCGCTCCCGGATGCGGCGCGGAAGACTTCGAGCTCGGCAAGAAATTAGGTATCCCCGTGATCTGCCCTATAGACGACGAAGGCGTCATCACGGAGGGCTTCGGCGAATTTACCGGAGTGAAGACCACCGACGTAGTGGACGCCGTCGTGAGCTCGCTCGAAAAGCAGGGCAAGCTCTACAAGACCGAGATGTACACCCACAGCTATCCCAAGTGCTGGAGGTGCAAAACTCCCGTCGTATTCAAGCTCGTCGACGAGTGGAATATCCGTACTGACGAGATCAAGCCTTTGATGATTGAGGCTGCCAAAACCGTAAAATGGGAACCCGAATTCGCCGGAAAGCGTATGCTTGACTGGCTTAACAACATGGGCGACTGGAATATCAGCCGTAAGCGTTTCTACGGTCTGCCGCTTCCTTTCTACGTCTGCAAGAAGTGCGGACACGTCACCGTGATAGGCAGTAAGGAAGAGCTCATCGCGCGTAGCGAGCACGGCAATATCGACGGCGTGCCTCACCTGCATAAGCCGTATATCGACAAGATCAAGATCCATTGCGAAAACTGCGGCGAGCTCGTCGAGCGTATCCCCGAAGTGGGCGACTGCTGGCTCGACGCGGGCATAACGCCGTTCTCGACCAAAAAGTATTTCGAGGATAAAGAGTACTTCGATAACAATTTCCCCTCCGATCTCGTCATAGAGATGAAGGAGCAGATCAGGTTATGGTTCTACTCTCTGTTGTTTATGTCCGTGACGCTTACCGGTAAAGCTCCGTACAAGCAGGTCGTCGCGCACTCGAGCGTCATCAAAGAGGACGGCGGAAAATTCAGTAAGACGGGCTATATGATACGCTTCGACGACGCGGCGGAACAGATGGGCGCGGACGCCATACGTTATCTCTTTATGGGTAACCCCATAGCTTCCGACGTGCGTTTCGGCTACAGCCTCGCGGACGAAGCGCGCCGCAAGATAATAGGATTCTGGAACATATACGTATTCTTCAATCTTTACGCGGCTATCGACAATCCCGATATAGCTTCGCATAAGCTCGTTTACGAGAAGCTCAACTATTCCGACAAATGGTTGCTTACGCGCACCAACGAATTCGTTAAATTCGCGCGTAACGCGATGGATAATTTCCGTCACGCCACGCTCGTCAAGGAATTCGAAGTATTCGTCGACGACGTTTCCAACTGGTATATAAGAATAAACCGCAAACGTTTCTGGAAGTCCACCGATAAGGAAGATCAGATGAACGCGTATACCTGTCTGTACGGCGCGATCAAGGCGATAATCGGCATAATGGCGCCTATAATGCCCTTCCTTACCGATTACGTATATCAGAATACGGTACGCGAGATAGAGAAAGACGCACCCGTATCGGTGCATCTTACCGCTTATCCCGAGGTTACGGATATACCCGAGGACAAGGCGGTGCTCGAAAGCACTCGCATAGCGCGCGAGATCATCGCGACCGCGCAACGCATGCGTAACGAAGCGCAGATCAAGGTCAAACAGCCTCTTGCCAAAATGTACGTGACCGCGCCCGAAGGCGAATACGAAGCCGTGAAGCCTCTAGTAAACGTCATCAAAGAGGAACTGAACGTGAAAGACGTCGAATTCACTTCCGACGTAAGCGTGTATAACGAAGTTTACTTTACCGTCAATTTCCGCGTTGCCGGAGCGGCGCTCAAAGGCGAAGCTCAGAAACTGAAAGGGCTTGTGGACGGACTCGATTCCGCTGGGCACGCGGCGCTGGCGAAGCAGGTTGCCGCGGATTCCGTCGATATCGGCTCGTTCAAGGGACTTAAAGGCAATCTTTTCGACGCGCACGACCGTCCCAAAGCGGGCTTCGTGGTGACCACCGAGAACGCGCGTACGCTCGCGCTCGACACCACTCTCGACGACGAGCTCGTCGCGGAAGGTATCGTAAGAGAGCTTATCCGTCAGATACAGGTCATGCGTAAGGACGCGGGCTTCGCCGTCGAGCAACGCATTTATGCCGAAATAACCGCTTCGGACGAAGTCGCGGATAGCGCGATAGCCAAGTATGCGGATAAGATCAAAGCGGACATTCTCGCAGAAGCTCTCACCGCGATAGCTGCGCCCGAAGCGGAAGCGAAGTTCAATATCCAGTCCCACGACGTGAAGGTGAAACTCGCCCGCAAATGACGCGTATGTAAAATTAGGAATATTTAATATAAAGAGGACCGCGAACGCGGTCCTTTTTTGCGGGATAAAAAAGCTCGCGCGGGCAATAATAGGAGAATGAGGAACCACACTTTACTCGATACCGAAAGCACCATTGCCAAGCTCAACAATATGCGCGGCTACCCGCTTACCGTCAAGGTCAACCGCGGCAGGAACAAGATCGAAACCGTTGACGGAGTCATAGAGAATACCTATCCGAACGTGTTTACGGTAAGGCTTCAGGACGGCGGGCTCAATACGTTCACGTACGCAGACGTTATGGCGCGGAACATCCTCTTTTATAAAAGGAAGATATAAAGAAATTTTTTCCGAAACCGGCATATACGCAAGTTAAAGCGAATATCTTTAGGTATAACCACCAAAGGGGGACTTCCGTATGTTTGTAAAAGGGGACAGGAAAGCAAACTTCACGCCTATCCAATTCTATCTCGACCGCGACCTCGACGTGAGTGCCGCCGAGAACATCGTTTCCGTGAGCGCGACGGCGCGCACATTGGAGATCGAGCCCGTGCAGGGCGAAGCGCGTATAGGTTACCGCGTTACTTATAAGGTGATCTATACTGTCGGCGAGGATTTCGCGAGCTTCGAGGACTCTTACGAGTATACCGCCGAGATCAAGTCGGCAGATATCACCCCCAAGAGCTTCGTCGACGCCACGACGAGCGTCATAGCTACCGAATTCGTCGGCGTTACGAGACTCAAAGTAAGATTGATGCTGGAGATAAAAGGATATGCCGTAGTTCCCTCCGGGTTCGAGACCATGGAATGTACGGAAGGGTTGTGTTGCAAGACGACTTCCGTCAAGGTGGAGCATATCGAGCCGCTCAGCGGCAGCGAGATACTCGTCGAAGGCGTGGAAAAATTCGGCGACAAAGTCGATAAGGTATTGACTTCCGATTCCGTCGTATGTATTAATTATGTATCTACAGCTACGGAAATATGCGAAATCAAGGGCGTATGCTATACATATCTCACCTATATAAGCGACGGCAAGATAGGTTACGGCACCTTGGCGGCGCCTTTCGAAGCGCAGGTGCTTGCGCCCGCGGTCACGGAGAAGGATTCCGCCTATTTCACGCCCACCGTCGTGTCCAGCGGCGTAAGCGTGACGGATACCGATCAGGGCTCCGAAGTCAAGACCGAAACCGTGGTTTCCGTCAAGGGATTCGCCGTGTCAACTTCGGAAGCGGAGATAATAACCGACGCTTACAGTAAAACGGACGAGATCAAGCTCGTGTACGAGCACGCCGTCGTGGAAGACAACGAATGCGTTATCAGTTCTCACGAAAAATTCGTCGGAGCTTTGCCCGTGGACGCGGGAGAAGCCGGCATGCGCAATCTTCTTTTCATCGGAGCGCCCCGTATCGGCGCCTGCAACGCGCGATTCGAGGAAGGGCTCACGGTGGAAGGCATAGTCGGCGCGGAAATAGTCTATGCGGATAACGAAGGCAAGACGGGACGGGCGCTTGCGGAAATACCTTACAGGTTCGTTCTCGGAGGCGAGTTCGCCTGCCGCAGCTCTCTTACGGCTTCCGCGGCGGTCACCTCGATCAACGCGAGGATACGCCCCGGCGACACGGTGGAATTGAGCGGCGAACTGTGTGTGGAGATACACGGCTCCGGCGACAGAGAAATCAAGTACGTCGCGTCTTACGAAGTGTTGTGTCCCAAAGAAATTTCCGACGCGGCGATAAGTCTCTATCTCGTGGGCGAGGGCGAAACGCTTTTCGACGTCGCTAAAGAGCTTAACAGCGACGAGGAAGAGCTGATGACGCTCAATCCCGATCTCGAATTACCGCTCAAACGCGGCGACAAGGTACTTTTGTACAAACCTTTGGACTGAATAATAAGGGGAAAGCGGTAAGACACGGCAAGCCGTGTCTTTTCCGCATATACCGATATTCCGGCGCAAAACGGCGACACAAAAACTTTTACCAAAATTTGCCGTGAGTATTGATTTTGCTCTTTCGTTCTTTTATAATAAATATGAATATGGGAATGAGTTTCGTAACGGAAATATCCGCAAAAATCAATACTGCGCTTGCCGTTACGGGCAGGGATGAGAGAGGCTTTCATCTTATAGACACGATCGTGCGCCGGTTTCCTTTATACGATAAGGTCGGCGTGACGGTACGCAAGGACGACGAAGTGCGCGTCGCTTATTCGGACGGCAGGAGATACGAGCGCGACAACGCCTTGCGCGCCGCGCTTGCCGTCAAAGAGAAATTCGCTTTGCCGGGTTTCGACGTCTATATCGATAAAGGCATACCTTCGGGCGCCGGCATAGGCGGTTCCTCCGCCGACGCCGCAGGCGTCGCGAGATGTCTTAAAGAAATATTCGGGCTCGAATACGACAACTGTTTTCTTCTTACGCTCGGCGCGGACGTTCCTTTCCAATATTCGGATTTGACCTCGGCGCGGGTGCGCGGGAAGGGCGAATCGATCGAACCCGTAGACATAGGCGAGATATACGTCACGCTTATGTTCGGGAACAGAGTTTCGCTGACTGCGTCCGTATTTGCCGCATTCGATTTTGTCGGCGGCATAGGCGGCGACGCGGAGGGATATCTCCGTGACGGGATACCCTTCAACGAACTGGAAACGGCTGCGGTCATGCTCGAACCGGATATACTCGAAGCGCGTAAAGCGCTTTCCGAAGCGGGCTTCCGTAAGATAACCATGACCGGCAGCGGTTGCGGGTACATAGGCTTGACTTCGGATCCGGAGGAAAACGAACGCCTCTACCGCGCGGCGCAAGAGTCTGCGGCGAAAAGGGGACTTAAAATATTCAATTCCGTCATAAAACCGTAAACGGGAGTACATATGAACAAACAACTTGAATTGCCGATTTATCTGTTCAACGAAGGGACCAACGCCGAAGCGTTCCGCCTTATGCACGCGAGTTACGTCGTGAAGGACGGCAAAAAACTATGGCGCTTCCGTTGTCTGGCTCCTCACGCGAAATCGGTGTCGGTCGTAGGCGAATTCAACGGCTGGGACCGAACTATGAACAAAATGGCTCCTATCGGGGGCGGTATCTGGGAAGGTTACGCGAAGTCTCTCAAAAAGTACGATACATATAAGTTCAGTATCGAAACGCAGTCGGGCGACGTGCTTCTCAAAGCGGATCCGTTTGCCACGCACACCGAAACTCCGCCCGCGACCGCTTCGAAGATCTACGACATATCGGGTTACGAGTGGCACGACAAGGATTTCATAAATTCTCTCAAGAAACGCAACCATCTCGAATCCCCGATGAATATCTACGAACTGCACCTCGGTTCGTGGCGTCGTCACGACGACGGCAATTATTATTCGTACCGCGATCTGGCGGAATCGCTCGTCCCGTATCTCAAAGAAATGGGATATACTCACGTCGAATTCCTGCCCGTCACGGAGCACCCGCTCGAAATGAGCTGGGGATACCAAGTAGGCAGTTTCTTCGCCCCGACTTCGCGTTTCGGGACCCCGCACGACTTTATGTATCTCGTCGACAAATGCCACGAAGCGGGCATATCGGTCATTCTCGACCTCGTTTTGTCGCATTTCCCGAAGGACGCCTTCGGACTTTACCGTTTCGACGGCGAGCCGCTTTACGAGTACGACGATCCGCTCAAAGCCGAGCACAAGACCTGGGGCACCATGGTCTTCGATTACGGCAAAGGCGCGGTGCGCAGTTTCCTTATTTCCTGCGCCTGCTTCTGGATAGAATATTACCACATCGACGGCTTACGCCTCGACGCGGTGGCGAGCATGCTCTATCTCGATTACGACAGGAGAGGCGGCGAGTGGCGTCCCAATAAGGACGGCGGCAATTACAATCTCGAAGCTATTTCCTTCCTCAGAGATCTCAATACCACGGTGTTGAGCCGCAATCCGCACGCGATAACGATCGCCGAGGAATCCACCGCTTTCCCAATGGTCACGATGCCTCCGGATATTGGAGGACTCGGTTTCAATTTCAAGTGGAACATGGGCTGGATGAACGACGTCACCGATTACGTCAAGATCGACCCGTTCTTCCGTAAAGGAGCGCATAACAAGCTTACCTTCGGTATATCTTACGCTTTCAGCGAGAATTACATTCTGCCCTTCTCCCACGACGAAGTCGTCCACGGCAAATGTTCGATGATCTCGAAAATGCCCGGCTCGTATCAGGAGAAATTCTCCGCGCTCAAAACGCTTTACGCCTATCAGTTCGCCCATCCCGGCAAGAAACTCAACTTCATGGGCAACGAATTCGGTCAGTTCATCGAGTGGAATTATACCAGACCGCTGGACTGGTTCCTGCTCGCTTACGATACCCATGCGGGCGTGCACCGTTTCGTAAAGAAACTCAACGAAGTTTATCTCAAATATCCCGCCCTTTACGAACAGGATAATTCTTACGACGGCTTCAAATGGCTCGTCGTGGACGATACCGTTCAGAACGTGGTGGCATTCTACCGCGAGGACAAAGCGGGTAAGCGCGTCGTTGTCATCATCAATTTCTCCGACGTTACCCGCGAAAAATATACTTTCGGAGTACCCGACAAGGGCGTTTACAAGGTCATTCTGAACAGCAATTCGCCTGAATTCGGCGGTAATTCGACGCTTCCGGACAAGATCAGGACCAAACCCGTGGAATCCCACGGTTGCAAACAGAGCTTAACCCTCACTCTGGAGGGAAATACCGCAATTTATCTCGGACTTAACTAGGAGGAACCGTTATGCGAGTCAAAAAAGAATGCGTAGCAATGTTACTTGCCGGCGGGCAGGGCACTAGATTGGGAGCGCTTACCCAGAAAGTCGCCAAACCTGCGGTACCTTTCGGAGGTAAGTATAGGATAATCGATTTCACGCTGTCCAATACCATCAACTCCGATATCGACACGATAGGCATACTGACGCAGTATCAGCCGTTCGAGCTCAATCAGTACATCGGTAACGGTCAGCCGTGGGACTTCGACAGGCTCGAAGGAGGCGCTTTCGTATTGCCGCCTTACCAGAAAGCCAAGTCGGGCGAATGGTATAAAGGCACGGCAAACGCCATCTATCAGAATATAGATTTCGTGGACAGATACGACGCCGATTACGTGCTTATACTTTCGGGCGATCACATCTATAAAATGGATTACTCGAAGATGCTCCAGCACCATATCGAGAAGGGCGCCGCGTGCACGATAGCGGTGCTCAACGTGCCCATCGAGGAAGCGAGCAGATTCGGCATAATGAACGCCGACGAGGACGGCAGGATCTTCGAATTCGAGGAGAAACCCAAGCACCCAAAATCGACCAAAGCGAGTATGGGCATATACATATTCGATTGGGCGAAACTCAAGCAGTACCTCATAGCGGACGAGCAGGATAAGACGAGCCATAACGATTTCGGCAAGAACATCATCCCCAATATGCTCAACGCGGGCGAGAAGATGTACACCTACGAGTTCTCCGGATACTGGAAGGACGTCGGAACAATATCTTCGCTTTGGGAAGCCAATATGGACGTTCTGGATCCCCACAGCGGTATAAACCTCGACGATCCCGACTGGAAAATATACGCGAGGAACACCGCCGAACCGCCTCATTACGTAGGCATGGACGCGACGATACGCAACTCAGTGGTCAGCGAAGGCTGCGAGGTCGACGGCGAAGTGGTCAATTCGGTGATCTTCCGCGGAGCGGTAGTCGAGCAGGGCACCGTCATTCACGACAGTATCATAATGCCGGACGCCGTTATCAAGTCCGGAGCGGAAATACGTCATTCCATTATCGGCTGGAACGCGGTGATAAGCGAAGGAGCGAAGATAGGCGAAACGCAGACCGCGCCCGTTGCCGGAGAATGGAAGATAGCGGTAGTGGCTCCCGAGGCGGTCATATCGGCGGGAGCGAAGGTCGCCGCCGGAGAAATGATCCATGAGGAGGGCAGATAAATGAATAAGAAGATTGTAGCCATACTTTTTGCAAGCGGCAACGAGAGCAAACTCAACGAACTCACCATACACCGTACGACGGCGTCGCTGCCGTTCGCCGGCAGGTACAGACTTATAGATTTCACTCTGTCGAGCCTTGTGAACTCGGGCGTGACGAGGATAGGTATCATAACGCGCAACAATTATTCTTCGCTCATGGACCACATCCGCATGGGCAGAGACTGGGACCTCAACAGAAAGAATTCCGGTATTGCGGTATTCCCTCCTTTCGTCCTCAATACTTCGCGCGAAGTGTACAAAGGCAAGATAGAAGCTCTCTACACGGTGCTCGACTTTCTTAAGAAAGCCCCCGAGGATTACGTGTGCGTGAGCAACTGCAACATCGCCGCAAATATCGATTTCGACGCTATCCTCGAAGAGCATATCGCGCGCGGCGCGGATTGCACGATGCTTTGCCATAAAGCCTGCGTCAACAGCAGTAAACGCATTATAATAACGAAGGACGCCGAAGACAGAGTGACCGATCTGTGCGCGGTGGAAATTCCTTCCGACGAAGAAAGACTCGTTTCCCTCAATATTTATATTCTCAAAAAAGATCTTCTCATCAGCCGCGTCGAACAGGCTTATTCCCGCGGATACGTGGATTTCGAGAAGGACGTTCTTTTCAAAGAAGTTGCCGGAGGCAAGATATTCGCTCACGAGCACGCGGGCTACGCCGCAATCGTGGACGACGTAAAGACCTACTATAACGAGAGTATGCGTACCCTCGAGGCGGGAGTAAGAGAAGAACTTTTCGGGACCGACCGCAAGGTGTACACCAAGGTCAAAGACTCCGTGCCCACCATTTACAAGGATAAAGCCAAAGTCGTCAACAGCTTTATCGCCGACGGCTGCATAATCAACGGTACCATAGAGAACAGTATCATCTTCCGTAAGGTGCGTATCGAGGAAGGCGCCGTCGTGCGCAACAGTATCATCATGGAGCACGGTATCGTGATGAAAGACGCTCATATATCCTATGCCATCACCGATAAACAGGTCGTTATAGGTACCGGAAGACAGGTTTCGGGATCCGAAACTTATCCTATAGTCATAGTCAAAAACAAAATCGTTTAACCGCCGCAGCCGCTTTAGAGCGGCTTGACGGCACGATCAGGAGGTAAAAATGAAAATCTTATTAGCTGCATCGGAAGCATCGCCTTTCGTCCGCACCGGCGGGCTCGGCGACGTAATGGGTGCGTTGCCTCTCGCGCTCAAGCGTAAGAAACAGGATGTCGCGGTCGTTATCCCGCTGTACGAGGATATGAAGCCGGAGTACCGCAACAACCTGCAATATATCGGCAACATCACCGTTCCTCTCGGCTGGCGCAATCAGTACGCGGGAGTTTTCAAGAGCAATTACAACGGTATAGATTATTACTTCATCGACAACGAGTTCTATTTCAAGAGAAAGGGATTCTACGGACACTTCGACGACGGCGAAAGATTCGCGTTTTTCAGCAAAGCCGTTCTCGAGACGATGCAGGTGACCAAATTCTACCCCGACGTGTTGCACTGCAACGATTGGCAGACCGGTCTCATTCCGCTGTATCTCGATTGCTTCTACCGTTACGTGGACGGATACAAGACGATGAAGACGGTCCTCACCATACACAATATCGAGTTCCAGGGCAATATGGACAAGTACGTTATCGACAACGTATTCGGTATCCCCGCGTCGCATTACGCCATAGCGGAGTACAAGCACGACGCCAATATGCTCAAGGCGGGTATCGAATCCTCGAACCGCGTCGTGACCGTTTCGCCCACCTATGCCAACGAGATACTCGATCCTTATTATTCCTACGGGCTCGACAACATTCTCAACGCCCGCAGATACAAGCTCTCGGGCATAGTGAACGGCATAGACGTCGACCTCTACGATCCCGAAACGGACAAAGCGCTTTTCGCCAACTACAATTATAAGACTTATGCGAAGAAGGCGGAGAACAAGCACGGCTTGCAGGAGCTTTTCGGACTTCCGAAAAACGATAAGCCGGTCCTGGGTATGGTCACCCGTCTCACCACGCAGAAAGGTATCGATCTCATACTCGGAGTCATCCGCGACATACTGTCGATGGACCTCCAGCTCGTCATTCTCGGAACGGGCGACTGGAAATACGAGAACGCTCTCAAAGAGGTCGCCAAACAATTTCCGACAAAACTTGCCACGGCTATCTATTTCTCCGCGGACGTGGCGAGTAAGATCTACGCCGGGTCGGATATATTCTTAATGCCCTCGAAGTATGAGCCCTGCGGTCTGTCGCAGATGATAGCGATGCGCTACGGCACCATACCCGTGGTAAGAGAGACCGGCGGTCTCAAAGACACCGTGCCCGCCTTCAATCCCGAAACGAAAGAAGGTCTGGGATTCACCTTCAAAACCTATAACGCCCACGATATGCTCGACGCCATACGTCGCGCGCTCGACTGTTACTATCAGCCCGAGCTCTGGTATAAGGGCGTAGTCAAGAATGCTATGAGCGCGGACTTCTCGTGGGACAAGTCGGCAGAACAATATCTGGCGCTCTATAAATCTTTGTAATCACTAAAACCCGCAAGGGTGGATATAATATAATTCCGGAGGATAAATGTCACGTTTAACTAAGAACGAGTTGAAAGAACTCATCGAGCTGAAACTTGCCAAGACTTTCGGAGTGCGCTACGACGAAGCGTCGGAAACGATGATGTATCGCGCTCTGAGTCTTGTGGTCAAGGACAGAATAACACAGAAAAGAATTGAATTTAAGAGCAAAGTTCGTAGCAAAGGCTACAAACAGATCTACTATATGTCTATGGAATTTCTGCTTGGCAGATCTTTGCGCAATCACCTGTACAACATCGGACTTCTCGACACCGCTACGAGCGTTGTCAAGGAACTCGGATTCGATATAAACAAACTTATGGCGATAGAGCCCGACGCCGGGCTCGGCAACGGCGGTCTCGGCAGACTCGCCGCGGCATATATGGATTCGCTCACTTCCCTGGGCTATCCCGCGGGCGGATTCAGTATCAGATACGATTACGGTATTTTCGAGCAGAAGATCGTCGACGGCTGGCAGATGGAGATGCCGGACAACTGGCTCGCGCAGGGCGACGTATGGCTCAATCCGCGCGACGAAGTTTTCGAAGTGCGTTTCGGCGGCAGAGTCGAAGAGCGCTGGGAAAACGGTCGGCTCATCTGCGAGCAGAAGGGGCACACCACGATAATGGCGGTGCCTTACGACATGAACGTCACGGGCTACGACTCCGAGGCGGTCAACGTGTTGAGGCTCTGGAGCGCGAAAGCTCCGGTCGAGCTCGATATGGCGATGTTCTCGCGCGGCGAGTACGTCAAAGCCATAGAAGCCAAAGCCATGGCGGAATCGATAAGCAAGGTGCTGTATCCCGCGGATAACCACATCGAAGGTAAATCCTTAAGACTCAAGCAGCAGTATTTCTTCGTCTCCGCTTCGATACAATCCATACTTTACAAGCATCTTAAATACAATAAAGATCTTTCCAATCTTTCGGAGAAGATCGCCATACACATCAACGACACTCACCCGACGCTGTGCATACCCGAGCTCATGAGGATACTGCTCGACGATTACGGCTGGTCGTGGGACGACGCATGGAAGACGGTCACCGAGGTCATCAGCTACACCAATCATACCGTTATGCAGGAAGCGCTCGAGCGCTGGCCGCAGGGACTGTTCCAGAGTCTCCTTCCGCGCATATACCAAATTATCAAAGAGATCAACCAAAGATACTGCGCCGATCTGTGGAACGTGTTCCCCGGGGACTGGAAGCGCATAAGCGAGAATGCCATTCTCTCCGATTCGGAGATCCGCATGGCGAACCTCTGTCTCGTGGCTTCGCATACCGTCAACGGCGTTTCGGCGTTGCACAGCGACATTCTCAAGAACGACGTGTTCGCGGATTACTATAAGGTGGCGCCCGAGAAATTCACCAACGTCACCAACGGTATCACGCACAGGCGCTGGCTCGCGGAAGCCAACCCATTGCTCACCGATTTCATCAAGGAGCTTATCGGAGATAAATTCATAAGGAAAGCGGACGAGCTCGAAAAACTGATGAAATATCAGGGCAACAAGGACGTTCTCGACCGTTGGGCGGAGATCAAGCTGAAGAACAAGGAGAGGCTTGCCGAGTATATAGCCAAGAGCAACAACATCGTAGTCAATCCCGCGTCGATATTCGACGTACAGGTCAAGAGGTTGCACGAGTACAAGAGACAGCTCCTGAACGCGCTGCAGATACTCAACCTCTACAACCGCCTCAAGGAAAATCCCGATCTCGATATCGAGCCGCGTACCTTCATATTCGGTGCGAAAGCGGCGAGCTCGTACTATATCGCGAAGCTCATCATCCGCCTTATCTACATGATAGGGCAGATGGTCAACAACGACAAGAGCATCAAGGACAAGATCAAAGTTGTGTTCCTCGAGAATTACCGCGTGAGTCTTGCCGAAATAATTATGCCCGCAAGCGAAATAAGCGAGCAGATATCCACGGCAGGGAAGGAAGCGAGCGGTACGGGCAACATGAAATTCATGATAAACGGCGCGGTTACGATAGGCACGATGGACGGCGCGAACGTGGAGATCCACGAAAGAGTGGGGGACGAAAACATCTTTATTTTCGGATTGCTCGCCGACGAAGTGGAGAAACTGCGCGCTCACTACAATCCCACCGAATACTATTCGAGGGACGCACGCATCAAACAGATCGTCGATATGCTTCGCACGGGCATAGCGGGCACGTCTTTTGCCGAACTTGCGGACAATCTGACGGTGGGACGCCATTCGGCGGCGGATCCGTATATGGTGCTTGCGGACTTCGCGTCCTACGTCGAAGCGCAGGACAACGTGGATCGCACGTACAAAGACAAGTACCGTTTCCAGAAGATGTCGCTCGTCAATACCGCAAAATCGGGATTCTTCGCGGCGGACAGAAGCGTGGAGGAGTACGCGTCGCGTATCTGGAATATCAAGAAAGTTAAATAAATTTCGTAAATACTTGTTTAATGCTTAAATTCGACTCTCGTAATCTCGAGTATAAGCGACCTTTCGGCGCAGTGAAAACGCGCCGAAAGGTGTCGCTCGTTTTTCCGGTCAACGTTTCGGCGTGTTCTACAGGCGTCGGAATGGTTTTGCGCGGAGAAAAAACGGTGCGCTACGATATGGTATATCAGCGTACCACGGGCGAATACAAGTACTATACGCTCGACTTTACCGTAGACGAGCCGGGGCTCTACAGATACCGTTTCGAAGTTTATACGCAGGAGGGCTGTATTTTCGTGGGGCGTAATCCAGACGGCGTTGCCGTGGCTGGCGACTGGCTCCCCGAATGGCAGCTTACCGTGTATGACGAGAGCTTCAAGACCGCGGACTGGTTGAAAGGCGGGGTGATATATCATATTTTCCCGGACAGATTCGCGCGCGTAGAGGACGGCAAACGCCCTCTGTACGGCTATCTCAAGAACTGGGGAGACGAGCTTACCGTCGTCGACGACGACGGCGTATACCGCGCCAACGACTTCTACGGCGGCAACATCAAGGGGATCATATCCCGTCTCGATTATATAGCTTCGCTCGGCGTGACCGCCATATATCTTTCGCCGATATTCGAGAGCCATTCCAATCATCGCTACGATACCGCCGATTATATGAAAATCGACGCGCTTTTCGGCACGGAAGAGGAGTTTAAGGAACTCGTCGAAGAGACGGGAAAGAGGGGAATGGGCATAATCCTCGACGGAGTGTTCAATCATACGGGCGCGGACAGTATTTATTTCAATAAATTCGGACACTACCCTTCGCTCGGCGCCTATCAATCGAAAAAAAGCCCGTATTACAAATGGTACACTTTCACCGATTATCCCGATAAATACACCTGTTGGTGGGGGGTGACCGTAGTGCCCACGGTGCGCCGCGACTGCGCGGAATTCCAGAAATTCATAGCCGGAAAGGGCGGCGTTATCGAAAAATGGACAAAACTCGGCGCAAAAGGCTGGCGGCTCGACGTCGCGGACGAGTTAAGCACCGAATTCATCGAGAAGCTGCGCGTGAGTTGCAAAAGCCACGGCGATATCGCCATGATAGGCGAGGTCTGGGAGGACGCGAGCACGAAAATAAGCTACGGCGAAGCGCGCCGTTATCTTTTCGGTCACGAACTGGACGGCACGATGAACTATCCCTTCCGCAACGCGATAATCGGATTGCTCAAATCCAAAAACATCGATTATTTCGTCAACGAGATAATGACTATAGTCGAGAACTATCCCAAGGAAGCGTTAGCTTCTTCGATGTGCCTTCTCGGCACGCACGACACGGTGCGGATACTCACCGCGCTCTCCGGCGCGGTCCCAGGGAACACCAAGACTGAACGGCTCGCGTACAGGCTCACGCCCGACGAGCTCACGAAAGGGAAAAGGCTTCTGCGCATAGCGAGCGCTTTACAATACTTCCTGCCCGGGCTGCCCACGGTATATTACGGGGACGAGATAGGTATGCAGGGCTTCGAAGATCCCATCAACAGACGTCCGTACGCTTACGGTTTCGAAGACCTCGAGCTCCTTAAACATTACCGCTATCTCGGAGAAATACACCGCGAATTTTCGGATGAATTCTCTCTCGAAAGGAGGGGAAACGAACTGCGCCTCATGCGCGGCAGATACACCCTCGTGGTGAATCCGCTGGAAGAAAGCTACGACGTCATCAAGAACTATTGAACCCATCTTCCGATGTTACGGAAAAAGAAAAAGCGTTCCTTGAGGAACGCTTTTTTGAGTGTGTTTTTCTTTTTTTCGGGTAACCGGAACATTCGAAACGGTTACCTTGAGCGATATTAATGTTGCTCTCCGTCCACGTAGACGAAATCGTCTCCCTTTACGTTAAGATGCGCTTTTGCCATATCGCGGAGCACGAATTTCTGTATCTTGCCGCTCGCGGTCATGGGCATTTTGTCGATGAATTCGACGTAGGAGGGCACCTTGTGGCGAGCCATGTTGTTGGCGACGTACGCCTGTATGTCCTTCGGGGTGACCTTGCTTCCTTCGCGTTTGATAACGAACGCATAGGCTTCTTCGCCGTATTTTTCCGAAGGTACCGCGACGATCTGCACGTCCACCACGTCGGGATGAGTGTAGATGAAGTCCTCGATCTCTTTCGGGAAGATGTTTTCGCCGCCGCGGATGATCATGTCCTTGATACGTCCCGTGATACGGTAGTAGCCGTCGTCGTCCTTGATGGCGAGGTCGCCGGTATGGAGCCATCCGTCCTTGTCGATGGCGGCGGCGGTAGCTTCGGGCATCTTGTAATAGCCTTTCATCACGTTGTAGCCGCGTACCACGAATTCTCCGGGTTGACCGTTGGGGAGATCTTCTCCCGTTTCGGGATCGACGATCTTGGTTTCCATGAACGGAAGCTCTTTGCCTACGGTAGCCACGCGCTTCTCGATGCTGTCGTCCACCGTCGTCATCGTGCAGGCGGGGCTCGCTTCGGTCTGCCCGTAAGTGATCGTTATCTCTTTCATGTTCATCTTATCGATAACGTCCTGCATCACCTTAACGGGGCAGGGGGAACCCGCCATTATGCCGGTGCGGAGCGAGGAGAAATCGTAACGCGAGAAATCGCGGTGTTCGAGCATTCTTATATACATCGTGGGAACGCCGTGTACCGCGGTGCATTTTTCGTATTCGACGGCGTGCATGACCTTCATGGGCGTGTACCACAGAAGCGGTACCATCGCCGCGCCGTGAGTCACCGACGCCATTATCGCGAGCACCATTCCGAAGCAATGGAAGAAGGGTACGGGGATGCAGAGCTTGTCTTTCGTCGTGAATTTCATGCAGTCGCCGATAGCCATGCCGTTGTTGACGATGTTGTTGTGCGTGAGCATGACGCCTTTAGGGAAACCCGTGGTGCCCGAGGTGTACTGCATGTTGACCACGTCGTCGGGATCGAGCGAATGTTTGACCGCGTTGTATTCCTCGTTGCTCACCAATACGCCGAAATAGGGGATCTGAGACCAGTTATACATTCCCTCGTACCAGTTGTCGAAGGAAACGACGTATTTCAGGAAGGGCAGTCTTTCGTTATTCAGCTCGCCCGGCTTGCACTTTTTGAGTTCGGGACATACCGAGTAGATTATCTTCTCGCAGTCGATATCCTTGATGCCGTCGCAGATGAACAACGCCTTGCTGTCCGAGTTGGACAAAAGGTATTCGAGTTCCGCTTCTTTGTAGTTGGTGTTTACCGTTACGAGTACCGCGCCGATACGCGCCGTAGCGAAAAACAGTATCAGCCATTCGGGATAGTTTGTCGCCCATACGGCTACGTGATCGCCTTTGCGTATGCCCATTCCGAGCAGACCCTTGGCGTATTTGTCCACTTCTTTATTGAATTCGTAATAGGTGCGGGTGTAGTTGACTTCAATATATTTTACTGCCAGTTTGGTAGGGTACTTTTTCGCTATGTTGTTCAGCATCTCGCCTACCGTGATATTCATCAATTTTTCCATATTATTGACCTTTCCTAGTTATTCTTCAAAGTTTTCGTTATTTTATCTGGAATTTGCGCCCTCAGAACAAAAGCTGTTTGATGAGCCGGTAGATATCGGTGTTGTCTATCTTCTCCGGGAAATCTCTGAGCGGTTCCTCTTTGTAGGAAGTGATGGCGTCGACGTAGATCTGGTTGCCCTGTCCGTCGAATTCGCCCGTAGCCACTTCGCCGTATACGGGCTCGGTCCCCACGTTGTAAATGAAATATCTGACGTTGGAGTTGGTGTGCGTAGTGGATTTGAACCAGTTATCGCTCTTTTCGTAATCGCTGATGTCTTCCAGCGTAGCGCCGTCGGGTATCGTAAGATTGCCCGTCTCGTGATCCGCCACCACTATGACCGCGGTGTCGCCGTGCTTGGACGCCCAGCTTTTCGCGGCGGAAACAGCCTCGTCGAAAGCTTTCAATTCACGCAACATTCCTTGCATATCGTTGTCGTGGCTGTAAGAATCGATCTTCGAGCCTTCGACCATGAGGAAGAATCCGTTGTCGTTGTCTTCGGAGAGCACGTCGAGCGCTTTTTCCGTGAGATAGGAGAGCTTATAGGCTCCGATCGTGGGTATCGCTTCGTCGAAAAGTCCTACGATCTGCTCGGCGGAAGAGGCGGCTATTTCCTCGAAACTCGTACAATAATCGCGCGTCGCGGTAGGTATCTGCGAGGCAAGCGCACGCATGGAATCGTCGTTGAGACCGAAGAGCACGTCTACGCCGCTATTGAGCATCTGTACGGCTATCTCGTCGGACATATCGCGCGTTTTCGCGTGAGCGAGGAATGCCGCGGGAGTGGCGTCGGTTATGCTTTTGGTGGCGATTATACCGACTTTTTTGTCCGCAGCGATAGCCTCTTCGGCTATGGTGGTGAGGTTGTTGCCGTCCTTATAGCTTATGCGGCTGTTGTAGGTCTTGTATCCCGTTGCCATCGCCGTGGCGGCTGCCGCGGAATCGGTGAAAGGAGGAGTCAGCGAACGCGTCACGACTTCGCCCTGAATGGGGAATTTCTGCATCGTGAGCAGGGAATCTTCGGAAAGCTCGCCCGCTTTGATGTGCTCTTCGCCCATTCCGTCGCCTATGAGAAGGATGACGTTTTTGGCGTTGTCGTCTACCTGCGGCTTGACGCTGGAATCGACGTAATATATCGAAAACAGTATCGCGCTCGCGACGACGCACACGCAGAGTATAACGGCTACCGTTATCCATAATACTCTCTTTTGTTTTTTCTGATCGACTTGTTTCATCGGTTTGCTCCTTGTGTCAGTATTTCTCGAACATTACGAGATTGTATTCCGGGAAAACTTCCGACAGGGGATTTTCCCTCAGTCGGATACCGCCTCCCAGAGCGATTTCGATAAGCTCCGAAGCGCCGACTTCGTATCCGTCGCCGGCTACCTCTTCGAGCGACACGAGATCGCCTTTATCGATATTTATTTCATACGTCTTACCGCCGTATCCGAAGCGCGCGTTTACAGTAACTCCCCTCAAGGGGAGGAGTAGGAACAAATTGCGTAGGTCAAGGACTTTAGCCATGGAATAAGCGTCGCCGTTCGAATCGTGCAGCGCTAGTTTCGCGTTGAAACATTCCGCCACTCCGTCGAAGGCGTCCGGCGTTGCCGCGACAGCTTCCGTGACCTCGTCTTCTTCTATCAAATAATATGCTTTGGGGATACCGTTATGTAAGATAAGGTAGCCCGAACCGCCGTCAGACAACAACTGTCCGAAGGCTTTGGAAAACTCTTCCGGGGAGCGTATGCGGGCTGCGGGGACGCTTGCGCAATACTCCGAATAAAGCTTATACGCCGCTTCCGCGTCGTCTGCCGTAATGGGGCGCGCGGAGCGTTCGCCTTGCGCGGGCGACACGTACGGCGCGGGCGAAAAGCGCGACATGCGGTTAGCCGTGCCGAAGCCCATTTTGCGGTAAAAATCGTGATTGAAAGGGTGCAGGAGCACGAAAGGATATCCTTCTGCGGCGAGGTCGTCGCAGGCTTTCGCTATGAGCTCCTTGGCGAGATGCCGTCCTCTGTAAGCGGGATCCGTAGCGATACCGGTGAAGAAGGGGACTTCGAGCTTTCTGCCCAGTATGTTCAGCTCGAAAAAGCGCGCGTAAACGACGCTTACCGGACGTCCGTCGAGTTCGGTAACGTAGCTTTTTGCGGAGGGATAGCGCTCCGAAAAAAAGAAATCGGTATATGCGTCTCCGTCGCCGAAGCAGGTTTTATGCAGATTTTTCAAAGACTGCACGTACATAGCATATATATTACCAAAATCCGCGGCGATTGACAAGCGAAACGAAGGATTATCGGCCTAAATTTATGATTTCGGCGCGCGGCGGGCGCATACGGCGCGTGCGCCGCTTATATAATAATAAATTAAGGGTAAAAAATTCGGAAAGCGGTTGCAATTTCCGCGCTCTTTGTTATAATTATTATATATAAATATGCGCCGGCGCGTCACGCGCTCCAGAGGTATATGATGGCTAAGAAAAAAATTGTTTCGGTTTTGCTTGTTTTATTGGTCCTGACTGCGATAACGCTCGCTTCCTGCGTGGCTGTCGAAGTCGTCGGTATAGCCATCACCGAAGACAGCGAATACAAGACCGAATACCTCATCGGCGAAGATCTCGACATCACCGGCATCAAACTCAACGTCACACGTTCGGACGGCAGGGAATATATAGTATTCGCCACCGACGTGAGAGACGATCTCAGGATACTCAATTTCAGCACCTCGAGAGAGCAGGAAGATCTCGCCGTCATAATCGAATACAAAGGACAGACGACGTCTTTCACCGTCGACGTCAAAGCCGCCGACGCGGCGACGAGGCGTTACACCGTCACTTTCGACACGGGCTACGGCAGTAAAGTCGAGAGCGCTTCCGTACCCGAATACGGCAAGGTAGCCGCTCCGACTTCGCCCACGAGAGAGGGTTACGCTTTCGACGGCTGGTACAAAGAAGCCACCTTCAACAACCAATTCAATTTCTCCACCGAAATAATTACCTCGGACACGACGCTGTACGCGAAGTGGTCGAAACTTTATTACATAACTTTCCTTGTCGAAGGCTCCGAGCCCATAGTCAAGAGCGTCAAGGAGGGCGCCACGCTTACCGACGTTCCCGTGGTGCCGCCGGTGGAAGGCATGTCGGGGACATGGGACCGCGCGACTTTCACCAATATCCGTACGGACATAACCGTCAACGCGATATACACCGTGCAGACTTTCACGGTCAGTTTTTATTATAATTTGCCGAACGTTTCCGGACTTATTCTGTTAAGGTCGTTCGAGGACATACCTTACGGCTGTGATTTCGCCGCCGAGTATGCCGAACAGATAGCCGCTCTCGAAGTTCCGAAAGAGCTTCCCGACAATCACACTCATTTCGTCGGTTGGGATCAGACTTTCGACAGCGTGAAGAGCGATCTCGAGATAATCGCCGTCTACGCCACCGACAAGTACGACGTTGCTTTCGATTTGAACTACACTCCGGATAGCGGCTCGACAGTATATTACGTCGCAGAGGACATCACATACGACACAATAGTGTCCGCTCCCGCGGCGGCTCCCGAGAGAGAGGGCTACGAATTCGACGGCTGGTACCGTCAGCCTTCCTGCACCACCGCGTGGGACTTCAACAATTCGAGAGTGGAAGCCGATACGACGCTGTACGCCAAATGGGTGCGGCTTTATACGGTCAGTTTCCTCGTTGCGGAGGATATCGTCCTTGACGAGCCTCTGACGGAATTCGTGGAGATAGGCGGCGTCAGATACGGCGTTTATCTTAAGTACAGCGTGCGTTACGGCAGCGCGGTCGTGAGACCCGCGGCTCCCGCCAAAGCGGGACATACCGGCCACTGGGATGTAGCCGACGCGGCGCTCAACAACGTTACGCAGGACCACAACGTGTCCGCTTATTATTCGGTCAATACATATAAGGTTACTTTCTACGACCACGAGCACACCGTGCTCGCGGAGCGCGACGTCGAATATCTCGGCGCGGCGGAGGCTCCCGCCGAAACGCCCGTGCGCAACGGTTACAAGTTCACGGGCTGGAATAAGGATTTCGACGTCGTCACGTCCGATCTCGACGTTACGGCGTTGTTCGAGCCCAATCTCTACAGCATCAAAGTTTACGACGGCAACAATCCCGCCGATCCCAATGCAAACCGAATAGTCGACAACGTGGCGTTCGACAGTCTTATCGTTTTGGAAACGCCCGTTTATGCCGGATATAAATTCGCGGGTTGGTATACCGATAACGCTTTCGTCAACGAATGGAAGATAAACGAGCAACCGCTCGACCGTTACGAGATAAGGGACGGCGTCGTGCTCACGCTTTACGCCAAGTGGATCAGACTGTACGTAGTGAATTTCTATGACGAAGCCGGTACCATTTCCGTGGCTTCTTTCGAGGTGGAGAGCGGACTCGCTTTCGACGAATCCTCCGCGCCCGCTCTCGAAGAGAAGACCGGACATACCGCGGCGTGGCATCTGTATGAGGCGGGTGCCGTATCCGAAGAGGCTTACGTGTGGTCTACGCCGGTCACCTCCGACGTCGACCTTATCCCGAAATACACGCCCATAGAATATACTGTGCGCTTCTATTTCCCCGACTCGCTCTACGCTACGCGCACGGTGCCTTACGGCGGTAAAGTCAAGGATATCCCCGAGCCCACTTATCAGGACGGCAGAACGTTCGTCAGATGGCTCGTGGACGTTAAAGAGCTCGTGGTAGACCGCGATTACGACATCCGTTCCGAATACACCGTCGCGGAATACGACGCCGTATGGATGAACGGCGCGGGCGAACGGATAACCGTCACCAAAGTCAAGCACGGATCTTCCGCCGTATTCCCGTCCTCGCAGTACGAACTGCCCTCCAAAACGGGTTATACTTTCGTCAGCTGGCAGGCGCAGTCCGGTAAGGATATGTACAACGTGACCGGAGACATCACGCTGGATCCCGTATTCGTCAAGAATTCCTATTCGGTCAGATTCCGCAATCCGCTCACCAACGAAGTGTATTATCAGAACGTTTACGGCGGCACCGGCACGACTGCGGAACAGATACTGGAATATTACACGTTCATATCGCTCGACACGATAGTGGACGTTCCTTCGGAAGTCGGTAAGGATTTCCTCGGCTGGTATGCGACGAGAGGCAACGAGAAGGTATTGCTCGGCTACTCCTCCGCAGACGGCGCCGCTCGATGGAGCCTGTATTCCGCTTCCGAAGCGGAAGGGGAGACGACATTGACGGGGACTCTCATCGTCACCGAAGAAAATTATTATTACACCGAAGTTCCCAACGTCGAATATTATCTCGTCAACGATTTATGGCGCGATGAGGTCGACGCGCTCGTCGAGATCGACGGCGTATGGCACAGAGTGCGCGACGAGTCTTCCGAGCCCGTAACGATAGGTTCCGGCACGCTCACTTTTGCGGGCGGACTCTTCTATGCGGTCGAGAACGACGTCGCTTTCGAATCCGAATTCGCGGCGAGCGTGTACGAATTCGTATATCATACCGGACTCGAGGGTGAGGACGGAGCGGAAACCGTTCTCACGGAATACTATACTCACGGCTCCGTGGTCAGCGCGCCCGTTCTCGAAGAAAAAGAAGGAAGCGTATTCATCGGCTGGTATACCGAAGAGAATTTCGTCAACGTCTACGTATTCGGCGCACCCGCGACAGCCGGAGCGACTCTGTACGCGAGATGGGAAGCGCAGACTCTTTCCGAAGGCGTGGCATATAAGCTCAACGGCGACGGAACGGCGTATATCGCCTGCGGCGTGGACGAAAACGACATTCCCGACGACGGTATCTTCGTCGTGGCTAATTATTATATGAATAAGCCCGTCACGAGCGTGGATGCCAACGCGTTTACCGGCGAAGCGAGAATGCGTGGCATCGTGTTGCCCGCCACCCTCGTGAGCATAGGACCCAATGCGTTCATGAACGCCGTCAATCTCGTCTCCGTGGAAATACCCGAAAACGTCAAGACTATACCCGACAACTGCTTCAACGGTTGCGTTTCGCTCGTTTCCGTGGTGTTCCCCGATAATTCCGCTCTCGTTTCGATAGGCGCGGGCGCATTCAGGAACTGCGTAATGCTCAATTCCGCCATGACGGAGTCGGCGGGGGCTTCTTTACCCGAGACGCTTACCTCGATAGGGGCAAGCGCTTTCAACGGTTGCGCGTCGTTCACCGAGATAGTCATTCCTTCCGGCGTGACCGACATAGGCGACAACGCCTTCTACGCCTGTTCCGCATTGCGTTATGCGGTATTCGAGAGGGCTACCCCCTGCAATATCGGCGCGAACGTGTTTACGCGCAACGGTAACGATTATAACGCTTTCCGCATTTACGTACCCGACGTGCAGACCTACACGGCTCAGAGCGTGAGCGAGAATTGGAAAGCGCTCGCTTCCAAGCTGTATTCCTCCGTTAACATCGACGACTCCGGCGAATGGACCTTCGTGACCGGCGCCGGCAACGCCGTGCTGCAACAATATATAGGGGACGAAACAGTCGTTACCGTGCCTTCGTCTATAATGGTGAAAGGCGCCGCCGTAAAGGTCACCGGTCTTGCCGACAACGTATTCGGCAGTACCGTTACGGAAGTGGCTTTACCCGCGGGAGTGTCTATTTCCGCAGATACCTTCCTCTCGGCGACTTCGCTTGCCGCCATAGCTCTCGAAAGCGCGGGAGTAACGGTTTCGCCCGAATATCTTGCCAAAGCTTATTCCGAAAGCGCCACGCTCAAAACTCTGATACTGCGCGATTCTTCGCTGACGCTCGCCGAGCTTTTCGCGGGCAGCGCGCCGGTCAATCTCAAGAATCTCGTACTCGAATTCAACGGAGACATGACGCCCAGCGCGTACGCGAACAATCAATACATCACATACGTGCGCATCGGAGAATTCGTGACGAACGTTTCCGCCAACGCCTTCTCGGGCGATACCGCTCTCCAAACGGTATTCTTCGCTGGTTCGCTCTGCGACGAAATAGGCGACAACGCATTCAACGGATGTATTTCGCTTACTTCCTTCCGCTATCTCAGCGAGGATAACGAGGGATTGCCTGCGGCGATATCCGACGTGGGTTCGGACGCTTTCACGGGAACGCCGTGGATAAGCGCGCACTCCGACGAATTCGTTATCGTAGGCAACGGGATCCTTTATAAATATAACGGTTCCGCGAGCATCATCACGATACCTCGTGAAGTCAAGACGATAGCGCCTTATGCCTTCTACGCGAACAGCCACATCGCCGTGGTGCTTGCCGAGGACGGCTCCGCCCTCAGTACGATAGGGGAATATGCTTTCGCCGAATGCGCCTCGCTCGAAGCGGTCGTGATCCCTTCGCTCGTAACGCTGATAATGGAAAACGCTTTCTATAACGACGCCAAACTGGCGACCGTGGTGGCTTTGCCGGGCACGGCTCCCGAAGTCAGAAGTAACGCGTTCACTTCTACCGACATACTGACTGTATACTCGGTAGGCGCTTATTATAATTGGATAGCCGGAGTCGGCAACGTCCAGGTGAGCAACATCGTCACCGACGCCGAAGCGGGCTTCGTGTACTCGAGCGCCGACGTTTCCGCAGGCGGCGGACTTCTCATAATAAAAGCGATCGACGATAGCGGCAAGACGGTCATCCCGTCGCAGATAGGCAACAGCAACGTCAATCAGATCGCCGATTACGCATTGCTGCGTTCCACTACGGAGCTTACGGCGGACTCCGCGTTGAAACCGGTAGGCGCGACCGACGGCGGCAAGGTATTCGCGGGCGTTACGAAGCTCACTTCCTTAACCATATATTATAAAGGCGGCGCGGGCGGAAGCGTCGGCATCGCCGCGAGCCTTAAATCGTTGATCGATAAGAATTCTTTACTGTCCGAGATCCGTCTGGACGGTAACGCTTCGGTAGCGGAATTATTCGGTTCGGAAGGCGCGTTGCCCGCCAACATCGTATCCGTGATACTTACGGGCTTTACGGCGGGGGCGGATAACGTCATAGCCGACAATTTCCTCTATAACTGCGAGCATGTGGAAAACATCTACATCGAAACGGAAAATACGCTCGTAAAACTCGAAGAAACCAACGAAGCCGACAACGTACTGACCGCGACCGTAGGAGCTAACGCTTTCCGAGGGACGGCGTGGATGGATAACTATTCGGGCGACTTCATCACCGTGCTCGGCGGCAACCTTATAGATTATAAGGGCTTCGGCGCAGTCGCGGATATACCCGAAGGCGTGGAAAGAATAAACGGCGGCGCGTTCGCCACGGCTACCGATATCACCGTCGTGTACGTGCCCGCAAGCGTTAAGAATATAGGCGACAGGGCGTTCTACGGCGCCGTCAACGTCGTGAAAGTGTTTATGCGCGGTACCGAAGCGCCCGCGCTCGGCTCCCTCGCTTTCGGCTCGGAGTCCGAGATATTCATTCCTGCCGGATACGAAAGCGCTTACGCTGCGTCGGCTTGGGCGAATTACAACAAGACTTCCGTAGACTACGCTTACATAGTCGATTACGTGAGAGAGATAGGCGAAAACCTGTTCGAACAGATAATTTTCGACGGAAACGGCGGAAAACTGTTGTTATACAGACAATATAACGAGGTCTACGACGCCGACGGAGAACTTATAGGCGTAACGGATCGCACCGAGATAACGGTGAGAAATACCGTCAACGTCGACGGCAGCGAGCGCGTAGTCGCCACGATAGGCGCCAACGCATTCGTACATACCGTGACTTCCGTAGGCGTGAGTCTGAAGTCCACGTTGACCGAAAATGCGTTCGCCAATATAATTTCCCTCGACAAACTTATTTGTTACGACGTCGCGGGAGAGCCCAAACAGGCAGTCACGCTGTGGCGCATAATCACGGATAAAGGCGTACGCGAAATAGAATACGACGGAAGCGTCACTCTCGACGAATTGCTCGGCACTACCGACGAAGCGTACGCAAGACCCGCCACGCTCACCGCGATAACGATATCCGACGGCGTGACGGAGACGGTCAGCGGACTGCTCGCGGGATGGGACGGCATCACCGACATAAGCTTCCCCGAGAGCATAGAAAAGGTGGGACCGAATTCTCTCGAGAATACCGCATGGTACTCCGAGTACAACTCCAACGCGGTGATACTCGGCGGCGGGGTGCTCTATAAGTACAAAGGCACCGACTCCATCGTGGTTATACCCGCAAGCGTGCGTATCATAAACACGGGTGCGTTCAGCACTTTGGCGTGGAACGAGAATATAGGCGATTGGGATACCTCAAGCACGCTTAAAGTATCCCGAATACGCTTCGAATCGGGAAGCGCGGCTACCACGATACTCGACTACGCGTTCGCCGGTTGCGGTATGCTCAACAGCATAACCTTGCCGTCCACGATGAAGTATATCGCGGATAACGCATTCGACGGAACGCAGTTCACCGTAGTAAACGATATGCTCCTCGTAAGGGGAGATACAGGCGGCGCCACTCTCGTCAAATATTACGGCACGGCGGCTACCGTGGAGCTTCCCTCCGAAGTCAAGGTGATCTCGGCGAGCGCGTTCGAAGGTAACGCTTACATCACCACGATAACCTATTCCGCGTCGGGCAGCCTGCTTACCACCATATGCGACAACGCCTTCTTCGGATGCGCGAACCTCGCAAACGTGATCCTGCCCGCTTCGCTTTCGTCCGTAGGCAGGGGAGCATTCCATAATACTCGCTGGCTTGCAGACCTTATAAACGACGGCACCAAAGACGCCACGATACAAAGCGTGCTTTATCAGAAGATAGTCGGTTCGTCGAATTCGACATATACCGTTTCCGCTTCCGTAAAATCGGTGACGCCGGGCGCGCTCGAAGCCGTTTCGTTCGAGATAGACGGCGTTATTTGCAGCGTCGATCCCCAAATCGGCACAGTCGAGCTTGCTCCGGGAGCATACATTTCTTCAGAAGAGCTCTACAGTCTGCTTTCTACTAAAGGAGTTTATAAATTCGTCTCCGACGGCAGCCGCACGTTGTCCGCGCTTATAGGCGGGCGTGAACCTTTGAACAATATCACCGAACTCGGTTTCCGTCCCGAAACGACGGAAATAGCCGAGAATTACGCTTACGGCTGGTCGAACGTTACCGTCGTCGATACCGTTAGCAGTAACGTCAAGAAGATAGGCGCGGGAGCTTTCGTGGGCACCGCCTGGTACGAGAGTAAGAACGACGAATTCGTCATAAACGGCGGTATCCTCATCAAATACAACGGCGACGGCGGTTCCGTGACCGTCGGCGCTCCGGGCACTACCTTCATAAGAGGCTTTACTGCGGACGCTTTCCGCGGGAATACCGCGATAACCGAGATAATTTTCGGCGAACACGCGGCGGACATAACCGAGATACCTGCGGAAGCCTTCCTCGGATGCACCTCGCTCGTAAACGTCGTGTTGCCCGAGAATATATCCGTTTACGGCGAAAACGCTTTTGCCGGCACGCCCTGGCTCACCGATACGGCGGCGGACGTGAACGGCTACGTCGTTATCGACGGCGCTCTGATAGCGTATACGGGCGAGTCGGACGAAGTGGTCATTCCGCAAGGCACGGAATATATCTATCCTTACGTATTCCGCAATAACGAGAACATCGTTTCGGTCACGTTCGACCGCTACAGTCTCGTAAGCGAGATAGAGGCAAACACCTTCCTCAACTGCGTAAACCTCGTTTCGGTAACTCTTTCCGAATCGGTGCTTTACGTGGACAGGACGGCTTTCACGAATACGGCTTGGCTCAATTCCAACGATATACTGTATTATGTCGACTCGTACAACGGCATAAAGCGCGCGGTGCTTTACGTGGGTGCGGGCGGCGTGGTGCGGATACCGTCCGACGTTACCGAGATAGCGCCCGACGCGTTCCGCGGCGTGACCACCATCACCGGAGTGGTATTCACCGAGAATACGAAGATCACCGAGATACCCGCAGGCGCGTTCGAGGGCTGCACCTCGCTTGCGACGGTCACGCTCGTCGGCGCGATAAAGACTATAGGCGATAACGCTTTCGCGGGTACCCCGTATCTCAGCGCGCTTACCGGCGAATTCGTCGTAGTGAACGGTAAACTCGTCCGTTACGGCGGAACGGCTACGGAAGTAATTCTTCCCGCGTCGGTCGCTTCGATCGATCCCGCGGCGTTTGCCGGTAACTCGAATATAATTTCCGTGGATATGAGCGCGACTTACGTAACGTTCATTCCCGCAGGCGCATTCCTCGATTGCTCCTCGCTCGTTTCGGTGACTCTGCCGTCTTCGGTGACCTACGTGGGCGAAAACGCCTTTGCGGGCACCGCGTTGACGAGCGCGTTCGAAGCGTCGGAGGAAAGCTATCTTACGCTCGCTTCCGGCGATAAGCTGTTGCTCGTCGCGGTGAAGGATACGATCACGGACGTGACCGTGCCCGAAGGCGTAGAATATCTGCCCGCATACCTGTTCGGCGGCAACGCGAATATAGTAAGCGTTACCTTCTCGGCTCCCGTGACCGCGGAAGCGGGCGCGTTCGTGGGATGCAAGATGCTTTCGACGGTCAACGGAATAGAATTCCTCACCGCGGAAGGCGACGTCTTCTCCGGAACGAGATACGCGATACAGGCGGCTACGGGCGGCTTCATCGTCATCAACGGCGTTCTGAGCTCCTATACGGGCGATGGCGGCGATATCGTCATTCCGGCAGGAGTGGAGATCGTCAAAGCCGGAGTATTCACCGGAAACGCTTCGATAACTTCGGTCTCCTTCGAAAATATCGACCGCGACGTCACGATAGAAGCGGAAGCCTTCCGTAACTGCGTCAACCTCGTTTCGGTGACATTCAGCTCCGAGTACGACGTCGAGTCGGTGGGATACCGAGCATTCTATAATACCTACTGGGCGAAGAATTACCCGAACGATCTCTTGGTTGTCAATTCGAGAGCGGTGGCATACCTCACGGAAGGTACTGCGGTACGCATCACTTCGGATATAACCGAGATCGCTCCCGGAGTATTCGCCGGTAACAAGAATATAGTTTCGCTCGTATTCGATACGCGCACAGAGACCATCACTATTCCCGAAGGCGCGTTCATGAACTGCACTTCGCTCAATTCGATAACCTTCCCGGGCTCGAATATCGTTATAGAGAAAGACGCTTTCTACGGTACGAGCTGGTATACGAGACAGTCGAGCGCGTATATCACCGTCAACGGTATGCTCATAGCGTATAAAGGCAATTCGCCCGACATAGTCATTCCCGCCAACGTGACTCATATCTACGACTACGTATTCGGCGGTAACGACAACATAGTGTCGCTGTCGTTCGCCTCGAGTATACGCCTTACTTCCCTCTACGGCGCCGCGTTTGCGGATTGCGGCTCGCTTACGACGGTCACGCTTCCCGCGTCGCTTAATTATCTCGAGCTTACCGCGTTCGAAGGCACTCCGTGGCTTTCAGCGCAGGGCGATATGATAATAGTCGGTACCAAACTTCTCGCTTACCGCGGAGCGGGCGGCTCGGTGGTCATACCCACTTCGGTGCAAAGCATAGGCGAAAAGGTATTCACCGGCAATACCGCGATAACTTCGGTATCGTTCGCGTCCGGCAGTTACGTTACTTCAATACCCGCGGAAGCCTTTACGGGTTGCACGGCGCTTACTTCCGTGAGCTTCCCCGAAGGAATACTCAACGTCGGACAAAACGCGTTCAAGGGTACTCCGTGGTACGATAACCTCCGGGAAGGCGTCGAACTTAAAGACGGCGCGTACATTCTGAACGGCAGATTGTTGTTCTATAAAGGAGACGCGACGTCTTATACGGTGCCCGCGGAAGTCATCGCGATAGCGGATAACGCTTTCAGCGGGACTACGGTGAAAGGCGTTATCGTCACTTCTAACGATCCCGGCGCGCTCGATCCCGGAAGCGGACTCGACGGAATGAATATCTACGTACCCGCAGACAGTCTGCTCGCGTACCGCAACCATACGTACTGGTTAAGATACGCGCTCAAACTGCAGGCGAGCGCCGCGCAGGGTGCGTGACCTCAAAAGCGATCGAAGCGGCTGATAACCGCATGCGATAAAGAAACGACAAATACACAACAGGAGACATGGCTATGAAAAAGAAACTTCTCGTAATCCTTCTCGTCCTTGTTCTTGCATGCTCGTCGGCGTTTGCGCTGATAAGCTGTAAGAAAGACAAGGGCAATGATTCGGATAAAGACCCGACCGGCGGCACAAAGGTCAATATCACGATATTGCCGGATATGGTGGACTACGGAACTCCCAGCTATTACGAAGTGAACGCCGTCAAATATGACGCAACTTTGGAAGCGGAATGGGAAAGCGAGCTTACCGACAAGCGCTCCGAAGAACGCGAATACTGGATAGACGACGTTTCGCAGTGGGATAACTCCGAATATTACACCTTCGGACCGGTGGCGCTTGCCTACGGCGAATCGGAGGAGAAACGCCAGTCCAATATCGGATATTTCGACGCCGGCGGCAACTGGGTGACCGACGAGTCGGCGAATACCGTAGAGCGTATCTTCTGCTATTCGGAGCCCGCGGACATCATCAACCGCTTCTCGGTCGCGGCTATCGATTCCGTCAAGACCGACGGCATTATCAAGTACATAGCGCGCGAAGACGAAAACCCGGACAGACCCAAAGGCACCGGATATACCTATACGATAGGTGAAGACAGCGCGATAGAGGACTACGCGCAGCTTGAGGAGCTTCAGGAGATATACGACGATTTCGACGCTTATCTCAAAGACGACAGCTATGCCGAACCCAAGTTTAAGTCCGAGGACGACGTTTACGACGCGCTGAGCCTCAAACAGCGTAAAGTCTACGGCGAGATATTCACTATTTTCGGCGACGACGCGGCGCAGTTTGCTCGCGCGGCTATAGCGATGAGCGCATACGCCGTCAAGGTGGTCGAGAGCGTAATGCTTCCCGCCTATGAGAACTCAGTCGGCGAGATAGCGGGCGATAACGACTTCATCGAGTATATGCGTAACGAAGTCTACGATTACGATACTTTGAGCTATATGCTCGCTTTCAGAGAATACACCGGGCTCGACGCCGAATATAAGGTGACACAAAAAACCGACGCCATGTCTTTGTTCGGTTATCATTATCAATACAAACACAGGGATTACGGCGTATTCGACGACAGCGTGAAAAAGACCTACGAAGGCGAAGAGATCACCGAATACGAATATTTCCTCAAGCTGAGCCACAAGAGCTATTTCACTTCCGAGCAGGAAGCGCTCGATTACCGCAATTACGACAGAAGGCAGTACGAACAGGCGTACCGTTATTCTGCGGCTTGCTATAAGAAGTATTACGAGAAGCAACTCAATTTCCAGGCTCTCCAGGAAGAGAACGAAGTTACCCTTTACTATAACGGATACGGCGGTCGTTTCCCCGACGGTATAGGTTATTATAACGGCTCTACGAGTGCGACAGGATCCGGCGTCACCACCTATACGAAGGAAATGCAGGAAGCGCTTTCTTTAGGCTTCGAAGCCACCCTCAAACTCTCCGACGTCAACTGGGAATATACCGGCGTGGACAACAACGTACTTCGCTACAATTCCGCGAACACCAACTGGAACAGGCTCACCGACGCGCAACAGGAAGTTCCTTCCAATAAGATACTGAACGTGCGCCTCGAGCTCGAACAGCTCAAGAGCCAGGATTACAGCATAAACCACGCGAGCATAACCAACGCCGACCTCACGCAGGCGCTCAAGTATCAGATCAAGTCCTATTCGGCGGACTCCATACGCGGGATTCAGGCGAACAAGAAGGACGAAGTGCTCTATCAGAGAGACATCGACCGCTTCTTCGAGGTGCTCGAAACGGACGCCGACGGATTCGAGAGCTCGACGAGCACTCCCATATATCAGAGAAACGCTTACGAGTCGCTCAAAGAGGATCTCGGCAGAAATTACGCAAAATATCAGAACCTGTACAGTAATTACAGCTATTCCAACGTAACGGATCAGATCACGACGGCAGACGGCGCGGACTGGCCGGGAGTGAAGAGCAATATCAAGGAAACGCTCGCCGTTGACTACGAGACTTATCATACCAACTCGCTTAAAGCAAGCTCGCAGACGCAGATATACGTCGATCAGTACTTCGAAGATACCCTTATCAAAAAGACCTATTCCTGCGGCGGCACGCTTGAAGAATGTCTTGCCGACGATCATTCACACATTCATTGCACCACCGAGTACGACACCAACTGGTCGCTCTCCCGTCTCGTAAACGCTCACGAGGTAGTGCTCCGTTATATGTACGGTCAGATAGAGGTCACGTTCTATATGATAAACGCGAGCGACATCAAATCCGTAGGCACGTTCACCGACGGACCTTCCGGCGGCACGAGCGCGGAAGCCAAAGCCGACGGCTGGTATAAGATAGGTTCCTACGCCACCTTCGCTACCGACAACGTGATGAGCGACGAAGCGATAGGCACCGTATGTAAGGAAGGTTCGAACAACTGGGCGCAAATGCCTAATTACGACGGCGACAGCGATATCACTTACAACAAAGCGGGCAACGCGAGCACGCTTACCATCAAGAAAGGTTCGACTACGTACAGATATACTTTCATCGGTTGGTACGTTGACGAGAACTTCCTGTATCTTGTCGACTCCGAGGAAGAGATCGACTACGACATCCGTCTGTATCCCGGATACAGAATGGAAATAGTTTCGTAACCTAACGGTAACGTAAACGTAACGCGCCCCGCGGCACCGCGGGGCGTATTTTTTTGAGGTTATGAACGCGAACGCGGCTTACGGGCATACGCGCGCGGTCACGCTAATATAATTTGATATGTTGTCCGACGTCCTTATGATGTTCGCCGGTATCGGGGCTTTCCTTACCGGTATGAAACTCTGTTCCCTCAACCTCGAAGCGGTCGCGGGCGGCAGAGTGGAGAAGCTTTTTACGAAACTGTCCGACCGTAAGCTCGCGGGAGTGGGGATAGGGGTGGGCTCCGCAGCGGTCTTGCAGAGCTCTTCCGCTACGACGGTCATTCTTCTCGGACTCGTCAATTCGGGCATTGTGAGCCTTTTCCAGGCTACCTGTATAATTATGGGCGCCAATATAGGCACTACCTTTACCGCGCTCATAATTTCTTTGAATTACCTTCCCGTCTCGGAGCTTTTCGCCTTCATGACTTTTATCGGCATGATGACCGTAATGGCGGCGAAACGCTCCGGAGTGCGCACCGCGGGGTGGATACTTACGAGTATAGGACTCATTTTCATAGGACTTGAGATAATCAAAGCGGGAGCCGTCAATCTTAAATCCAACGAAATATTTCTGAATTTGTTTTCCGGCATGACCTCGCCGCTCCTTCTGCTTACGATAGGCGTGGCGTTCACCGCGGTCATTCAGAGTTCTTCCGCGGTGACGGGTATCGTCATAACGCTCGCGCAACTCGGCATAATGCCCGTGACCGCCACTTTCTATATCATTATGGGCAGTAACGTGGGCTCCTGCGCGACTGCGATGCTCGCCGCGATAGGCGGCTCCGTCAACGCGAGAAGAACGGCTATGATACATCTCCTTTTCAACGCTATCGGCGTGATACTGTTCTTGCCTTTCGTGGTCATTTTCGGAGAAAGAACGGTTGCCGCACTCGGCGTTTTCAGTCCTTCGGTAATCATCGCTTACTTCCATATCGCGTTTAATCTCGTCACTACGCTCGTATTGTTGCCGTTTGTGAAAGCGCTCGCCAATCTCGCCTGCCTGATGGTAGGGGACAAGCAAACAAACGCTTGTAATAAAGATAAAAATGTTGTACAATAATTCCGTATAACGAATTTAATTTCAGGGAGATTTTATTTATATGGAAATGGACGTGAATAACGTACCGAGTTTCAAACTGGACCACACCAAACTTAAATGCGGTTTATTTGTTTCGCGTAAGGATATAATGGGTTCGGGAGTGCTTACCACTTTCGACATCAGGATGAAAAGACCTTATCACGACGAAGTGATGACCACGGGCTCCGTGCACGCGCTCGAACACTTGCTCGCGGCGTATCTCCGTTCCGATCCTTTATGGGGCGACAGAGTGATATATATCGGACCCATGGGTTGCAGAACGGGTTTCTATCTTATCCTCGCTGGCGACCTTATCCCGCAGGACATACTACCGCTCATCGAGCGCACGTTCGACTATATCTCCGACTACGAAGGCGAGATCCCCGGCGCGACTCCCAAGGAATGCGGCTATTGCATGGATATGGACCTTGCCGAAGCGAAAGTCGACGCGACCATGTATTACAACGTAATAATCAATCCTAAAAAAGAAAATCTCGTTTATCCCGTGAAAAGGGAAAGGAAGAAGGCGTAATTTATGACCGATCCGAGAATAAGAAAACTTGCAGGCATACTCGTCAACTATTCCTGCGATCTCCGTAAAGGCGAAAAGATCCTTATCGAAGCGCGCGGGATAGATCATCAGCTCGTGACCGCGATAGTGGAAGAAGTCTATAAAGCGGGGGGATTTCCGTTCGTTTCCATGGAAGACATGCGCGTGTCGCGCGCTATCCGTATGGGAATGACGGAGGAGCTTGCCAAAGCCATGGCGAAATACGATTCCGCGCGCATGGCGGAAATGGACGCTTATATAGGTATACGCGGCGGCAACAACTGCTACGAACTGTCGGACGTGGACGGCAAAAAAATGCAGATATACGACCGTGATTACGCGCATCCCGTTCATCACAACTTGCGCGTGGCGAAGACCAAGTGGGTGATTCTGCGTTATCCCACAGAAGGAATGGCGGAGCAGGCGAGAATGAGTACCGCGGCGTTCGAGGACTTCTATTTCGACGTGTGTACTTTGGATTACGCGAAGATGGACAGGGCGATGGATCCCCTGCAGGCGCTTCTCAACAGGACCGATAAAGTCCGCATCAAAGCCGTCGATACCGACCTCACGTTCAGCATAAAAGGTATAGGCTCCGAGAAATGTTCCGGCGCGAGGAATATCCCCGACGGCGAGATTTATTCGGCGCCGGTAAGAGAGTCCGTGAACGGCTACATCCATTACAACGCGCCGAGCATCGAGAACGGCATCGAATTCAAAGACGTGCGTCTCGAATTCCGTAACGGCAAGATAGTGAAGGTATCCGCCAACGATACCGAAGCTGCGGAAAAGATATTCGACACCGACGAAGGCGCGCGCTACGTGGGCGAATTCGCCCTCGGCGTAAATCCTTATATCGTGAAGCCCATGGGCGACATACTTTTCGACGAGAAGATATCGGGTTCGATACATTTCACACCCGGCGCCTGCTACGACGACTGTTACAACGGCAACAAGAGCGCCGTGCATTGGGATCTCGTGCAGATACACACTCCCGAATACGGCGGAGGAGAAATATATTTCGACGACGTGCTCATACGCAAGGACGGCAGATTCGTGCTCGAAGAGCTCGAGTGCCTTAACCCCGAGAACCTAAAATAAACCATGGATAAGACGGAAAATCAGGAAACCAAATTCGTACCGCGTAAGCCTTCCAAATTCCTTTACAGGTTACTCGTGCCGCTGGTGCAACTGCTTTCGCATATACTTATCAAAGCAAAATTCATACGCGACGAACGTATCCGCTCGAGAAAAGGTCCTTTCGTCGTGATAGGCACGCATACCTGCATCATGGACGTGGCGATGATGATGCTCGCGATGAAGCCGCTTCCGCTCAACATAGTTTGCGGCAGGGACGTCTTCACCTGGTCGAAGATAAAGCCTATCAAAGAGGCGGCGGGACTCATACCCATAAATCAATTCGAGATAGATCTCGGCTCGATACGCACGATGAAAAGGGCGGTCGAAGCGGGGTGTTCGCTCGCGCTGTTCCCCGAAGGGAAATTCACCCTTGACGGGAAGAACCTTTACTACCTTCCCGAGAGCCTTGCCAAACTTCTCAAGCTGCTCGACGCAGACGTGGTATTCTGCCATAACTACGGCGGCTATTGCTCGCGCCCCAGGTGGTATTCCGGTTTCAAGAAGGGACCCGTGACCAACAAGAGCGAGCTCTTGTTCACGAAAGAGGAATTGCGCGCGCTCACGAAAGAAGAAATATATCGCGTGCTGAAAGAAAAGTTTACCTTCAACGACAACGTCTACCAACGCGAAAATCATTTGCGGTATAAATGCAAAGACCCCGCTTTGGGGCTCCATTACATACTTTACAAGTGCCCGAAATGCGGAACGGAATATGAAATGATTTCCACGGCGCGCCATCTCGTATGCGAAAAGTGCGGCAATACCGTGGAATACACCGAGTACGGCGAAATGATACCTTCGGAAGGCTCCGTCGCTTTTGACCGCATAGACCTTTGGTACGAATACGAGCGCGAGAGCGCCCGCAAAGAGCTCGAGGCGGAGGACTTCGGACTCCGCTATCCCGTCGCCTGGGCGGAGGAGGACGAGAACAATACTTACCGCGACGTAGGCGAAGGGGAGTTTTTCATCGACAAGGAGAAGCTCGGCTTCACAGGCATAAGATTCGCTACCGGCGAAGCCGTAACGATAGAGATACCGCTCGCCAAGCAGCCCACGATAGTACATAAAAATTACGAAGCCATTGATCTTACCGTAGGGACTCAGATCAACAGGTTCTATTTCCGCGACGTGCGTTATACCGCGAAGATAAATATCCTCGTGGAAGAAAGCTATCGCAAGATCAAAGGGCTTCCCTTGAATTAAGGGCTACAATAACGTAATAAACTGACCGAGGAGGTTGATATGTTTAAGAAATACGCAGATGAAGCAATGGAATTAGTCAAGCTCATCGAAGCCGACGGCGCGAGATTGCCCGGTACGGATGAGGAAAAAGCCGCCTGTAAGAAATTACAGGGCGAAATAGTGAAGCGCACGGGGCTCACTCCTTATACCGAGAAATTCACTTACGCGCCCAACGCCAGCATCGGCGCAATCAATAAACTGGGCTGGGTGGCGCTACTGATGTTCCTTGTCTATTACATAGGCGGTATCGGCGGAACGATAATCGCAATGCTCGGATGCTTCGGGCTGTTGATATTTACGCTCACGCAGATAGTGCGTTACACCGGCATGTGGGACTTCGCTTTCAAACACGAGACCGCCGAGAATATCGTCACCGAACTCGAACCCTCCAAGGGCGAAGCGGAATATACCGTTTATCTCGGAGCGCATTACGACAGCAGTTGGTGCTGGAAGCTCGCGTTGCGCAATCCCGTTACCGCCCTCATCAAGACGGGTTACGGTATAATAGGCGTCATCGTGCTGATGATATTGTCGGTACTGCGACTCTGCCTTTTTGCCGGCGCGTTCGACGATTACACCGCATGGAATATTTCTCTTTACGTCATCCCGCTCGCATTCCTTCCGGGATATTTCTTCCTTACTCAATATCTCACTCAGGATAAGACCGTAGGAAGCCCCGGCGCGATGGATAACCTGAGCGGTATCGCCCTCAATATGATGATCGTCAAGTATTTCAAGGAGCATCCCGAAGACATGCCCGAAGGTATGAAGCTCGTCAATATAGGCTTCGCGAGCGAGGAAGCAGGTCTCAAAGGCAGCTTCGCTTACGTCAAAGCGCACAAGGACGAGATCGACGTCAACAATTCCTATGTGTTCAACGTCGATTCCGTGGCGGACCCCGGACATTTCGAAGCCGTCAAAGGCGATCCCTGGCAGGGCACCAAGTTCGATAAAAAGCTTATCGATATTACCTTGGAAGCCATCAAAGAGAGCGGCGAGGAACCGCATACGATAGTCAATCCCGTGGGCGGATGCGACAGCACGCCTTTCTGTAAGATAGGAGTGCCGACCACCACTTTCGCGGCTCAGAACCCCGTATCCACCGAATACTACCATACCAGTAAAGACGTGTCCGACCGTATCGACGTAAGCACCTTCGAGACCGGTCTCAACGTAATTTATAAAGTTATCAAGAAGATAGGCGCTCAACGCGCTTTGGTACCCGAAGTCGCGGTTACGGAAGTCATAACTCCCGAAACCGCAGCCGATGAGACGATCGCGGAAGCCGCCGTCACCGCCGACGCGCCCGCTTCAGAGACCGAGGCGTGATCCCCGATTAAGGCGTTTACGAAAGCCCCGACCGTTACGGTCGGGGCTTTTTTGCCTGAACGTTATGCCCGCTCACGCAGGGCGCGTAAGGGTTTACTTTTTACGCTCATTCTTTGGGCGTAGTTTTTTCGAGTACCTTTTCGTAGGGCATAAGCATATATTTAGTCATCTGACCTTTCATTCTCTTTTGCACCGCAGGGGAGCGCATCAGAAGTCCCAAAAATTTCATGGCGATTATCATGCCGCGCCTTTTCTGCGGAAAATCGTATACGCCGTGCGCTTTGTAGAAGGCGTGATCGGCTTGCATAATGCCCTGCATGGTGTACACGAGGTCGCGGAAGATCTTGGTGCCGCCGACGCCGTAGAAGTTCTGCGGCGCACTCAGACCTTTGTTCAGGGCGAAAGATACCGTTTTTGCAAGAGTCGCGAGTTCTTTACGGGTATCTCCTTCGTCGCCCGCCACGCCCGCGAAATACATTCCCGATACGTTGGCGCGCGCTTCGACTATCATCCGGAGATTGGCTTCCTGCGAGTAGTCTCCGCTTATTATATATCCGGTCACTTTGCCTGCCGTGACGGTGCGGTGCCCGTTACAGAATTGCCTGTCGTCGTACAGCTTGAACGAAGAATGAGTGTAGTGGTCGGATACGGTGAATGCGTATATCAGCGCGTCCGCGCGCTGTACGTCGTTGCGTAAGAAATCCTCGAAACCGTCGTTATATACGCATTTCCCGCTTATAGCGCAGTTGAAACAGCCGAGACAACCGCCTTTGAACGGGAAATCGCGCACGTTGAGCACGCGTACCGGATATTCGGAAGCGTTGACGAAATCTTCTATCATATTCCTGAGATTGACGTCGTCCGCGGCGGCGTTGGTCACCACGACGATATCCTTACCTTCCGATTTTTCCGCTTCGGGAAGTACGGGTTCGTAGACGGGGCGCGGCGCGCGCTCCGCGCGCGGAGACGCTTCCGCGTAATTTCCGTGCTCCGCGTCGAAAAGTAACCTTTCGAAGAAGCAGTCCGCTTCGCATCTGCCTTTTTCGGACATGAGATCCTCCATGTCCGCGCTCAGCGCGCCCAGATAGCGCATGCCGAGATCGAGCATGTTTTCTTCGACGTATTTCATCGCCGTTACGTCGTAGAAGTGCTTGGAAGTAAGTATCTCGGCGCAGTATTTGCCTTTGCAGGAAAGCTCGGAAGCTTTGAGCAATTCGATGAAACGGTGCAGCTGGTAGGGCGCGATGAACGTGTAGACGGGATAAACGAAAATTATCGCGTCCGCCGCGTTTATCGCGGTTTCGGCTTCCGTAAAGTCTTTTTCGAGAGCCTTAATGCGCGCTCCTGCGTGTAATACGGAGTATTCGCACGCACTCGGATAACGCTTCTCGATATATTTTGCGGTCTGAAGCGTTACGCTCCTTTCGCCTTTCGGACTTGCGTTTATGAACAGTATTTTCATCCGTATCTCTGTTTTTTCGCTACGCGTTCAGCGCAGTCTGGCAACGATCTTGCGTATCTCTTTTGCCGCCTCTTTGAGATCGCGGTTGGAGTAACCTTCCGCCGCGGTGACAGCCACCTGTAATTCTCCGAGAGCGTCCTGCAAGTCCCGATATACGGGCGAATGTTTGCGCTTTTGCGCGTCGGCTTGCGGCTTCTTCTTCGTGTCGCCGCGCTCCGTACATTCGTCCGCTATAAGGTCGTATACCGCTCCCGGATACGGCGCCACGGCGCGCAATCCGTATTCGCGGTATAACGAGTCCGCGAATCCCGACGCCACTTCGTCTTCGCCGTGGGTGACGAATACCCTTTGGGGCGCCGGCGAAATATTGTGTACCCATTCCATAAGCGCCTCTCTGTCGGCGTGAGAGCTCGTGCCCTGCAAAGACACTATCTCCGCGCGCACTTTCACCGCTTCGTTGAAAAGCTTCACCGCTTTCGCTCCGTCGAGAAGCGATCTTCCGAGAGTCCCGGGCACCTGGTAGCCTACGAATACCACTGTGCTTTCGGGACGCCACAAGTTGTGCTTGAGATGATGCCTTATTCTGCCCGCTTCGCACATTCCCGAAGCGGATAATATCACTTTCGGCGTGGGATCGTAGTTGATCGCTTTGGAATCTTCGCTCGTTACCGACAGCTTCAACCCTTCGAAGCCTATCGGATTTATCCCTTTGTCGATAAGCGCACGCGTTTCGTCGTCGCAATATTCGGCTACGTTGCGCGAATATACTCCCGTTGCCTCTATCGCGAGCGGCGAGTCTACGTAAACTTCGAAGTCGGGAAAATCGCTGACCATTTTACCGCGCTTCACTTCGCGCAGAAAATACAGCATCTCCTGCATCCTGCCCACCGCAAACGTAGGTATCACCACGTTGCCGCCGCGCTTGAATGTGCGTTCGATTATTTCCGCAAGATGTTTTGCGTAATCGGGATCGTCTCCGTGAGACCGGTCGCCGTAGGTGCTTTCCATTATCACGTAATCGGCTTTCGTAACGACGGACGGATCGCGTATTATGGGCTTGTGTACGTTACCGATGTCGCCCGAAAACAGTACCGTTTTCGTAACGCCGTTTTCGGTGAGCGTCAATTCGATGTACGACGAGCCGAGCAGGTGCCCCGCGTCTATGAATTTCGCTTCTATACCTTCGGCGACGTCGACTTTTTCGCCGTAGTCTGTCCCACGTATCAGTCCGAGCGTCTTTTCGGCGTCCTCCGAATCGTATAACGGAGTGTATGCGGTATATGCGCCGCGTTTGGCTTTGCGGTTGCGCCACTTCGCTTCCTGCTCCTGTATGTGGGCGGAATCCATAAGCATGATCTTGCACAGATCGCGCGACGCGCGCGTCATATATATTTTGTTGCGGTAACCGTTCTTGTACAATAGCGGCAGCCGCCCCGAATGGTCGATGTGCGCGTGCGTAAGCAATACGGCGTCGATATCGGCGGGCGTCACCGGCAACCGTTGGGCTTCGTAGATATCCGGTCCCTGTTCCATTCCGCAATCGACGAGGATGTTTTTCGCGCCGACCGTCACGAGATAACAGCTTCCGGTTACCTCACGTGCCGCTCCTAAAAATCTTATTTGCATGTCTGCCTCCTTGATGTCGGTATCGCAATTCAATTATAACATATATTTATGAAATTTTTTTCCTTAATTTGCACACGCTAACGGCAGGAGAAATTAAATATGCGTGCAACCGGAATAGTGAGAAGAATGGACGAACTCGGCAGAGTCGTCATACCCAAGGAATTAAGACGCACGATGCGTATACGCGAAGGCGAAGAACTCGAAGTCTTTACCACCGACGACAACGCGCTCGTGCTCAGGAAGTTTTCCGCAATGGAAGAGCTTGCGGATTTCAGACACGATTACGCTTCGAGCGTATACGGAGCCACGGGCTACACCGCGATCATCACCGACAACGACAAGGTGGTCGCCGCAAGCGGCGATATTAAAGGCGTGAGGATAGGCGACGTCGTGAGCGACAAGCTTGCGGCGATCTACGAAGGCAGGCGCAGAGTGGAATTGCCTGCGGAAGAAGATATTTTCGCCGGTAAAGCCGAATACCGCTCCGCAGTCGTGGCGCCGATAATAAGCGGCGGCGACGTGATGGGAGGAGTTGTGCTCCTTTCCCGTAAGCCCGTAAGCGAGCTCGCGCTCAAAACGGCGGACACCGCCGCGGCGTTCTTCGCGTCCAGAGTATAACCGTGCCGGTAAAGTCGGAACCGCGCTCCTTCCTGAAAGGAGCTACTCTCATCATGCTCGCCACGGTGCTTGCCAAAGTGCTCGGCGCGTGTTACCGTATCCCGCTTACGAACATTCTCGGCGCGGAGGGTATGGGCGTGTATCAGCTCATATATCCCGTCTACTCTCTGATACTGACTTCGTCGAGCGGCGCGCTTCCCGTTGCGGTATCTGTTTTGGTAGCTTCGGCTACAAGTGAGGGCAAAATGCAAGAGGCGCGTAAGTTAGTGCGCTCCGCGCTCGCGGCGCTGCTTATCGTGGGGATCGCGCTCGCTGCGGCGCTCGTGGCGTTTTCGGGACTCATCGGCAAACTTCAGGGCTCGGAGGCTACGCGTTGGGGATATATGGCGATCGCGCCTTCGGTATTTTTCGTTTCGGGTATAGCAGTGTTCAAAGGCTGGTTTCAGGGGAAAGCGAATATGCTTCCAACCGCTTTGAGCCAGATAACCGAAGCCGCGGTAAGACTCGTTGCGGGACTTCTGCTTGCGTATTTCCTCAGCGGTTACGGGATAGCTTTCTCCGTGGCGGGCGCGCTCGTGGGCGTGAGCGCCGCCGAGGGCTTCACTTTGCTGTTGCTCTACATTTTTTACAGGAAGAACAACCCGCCGCTCGCGTTACGCCTGAATTACAGGCAGGCGAAAGAGGAGTATAAAGCCATCCTGCGTATTTCGCTTCCGATAACGGTGGGCAGTATGATATTCCCGCTCACGCAGTTCGTCGATTCCTTCCTCGTCGTAAATATACTTTCCGCTTCCGCAGGCACGTCGGCGGCTACGGCGAGCTACGGACTTCTTTCCGGTCCCGTCAACACTCTCATAAACCTTCCGGTCACGTTCGCGCTCGCGGTAGGCGTAGCTGTAGTCCCGCACCTTGCCCAAAACAAGACCGAACACGACATCGGCGCAATTCGCCTTAAACTCGCCACCGCGGTCAAGGTGTCCGTAGCGATAGGGGTCCCGTTCGCGGCGCTTTTCCTTGTCGCGCCCACGGAGGTTTTGAGCCTTTTATATCCCGCGCTCTCTCCGGCGGAGCTTGCGGAAGGCGGCGTGCTCCTTCGCATAAGCGCGCTCACCGTGATAGCGCTCGCCGTGATGCAGATATGCGTTTCCGTCCAACAGGGCTTGGGCGACACCCGCACTCCTATAATCAATCTCGCCGTGGGCGGCGCCGTCAAAGTCGTTCTCGACGTGGCGCTGCTTTTCGCCATAGGCATCGAAGGCGTCGCCGTAGCCTCTTTGATAGCTTTCGCGACCGCCGCCGTGCTCAACGCTCTTTCGCTAACGCGACTTACCGGCAAAAACTCCGATATGTTCAAAAACAGTGGCGTGATATTGCTTTGCGGTGTTATAATATGCCTGCCGGTCCCGATAGCGGCGCTCCTCGGCGGTTCGCGGGCTTTGACGCTCGCCGTGGCGACCGTGGCGGGAACGATATATCTTGCGGCGCTTTTCGTGCTTCCCGTTTTCAGGAAGTGCGAGCTCCTCAGCCTGCCTCTCGGCGGAAAACTCGCCGCGCTGAGCGAAAAATTGAAGATAAAGCGCGCGGAATGATATTTCCCCGCGCTTTACGGAGGGCTTATGAATTCCTTTACATATTTTACGGCGACCGATTTTACCGAACGTAAGATTCGCAATTTCGAATGTAACATACCTATAATAATCGACGGTATCGCGGAAGAGCTTTTCGGAAAAGTGAAAAATAAAATTCTGAGCAATTTCGGCGCGGACGCCGTTGTCGTCATAATGGACGACAAAGGCGAGAGCGAGGAAAAGGCGGCTTCGGAACTCTCTTACGCGCCGCGCCTTATCGTGAAAGGCGCCGATTTCACGGCGAGGGATCATTACACCTACGGCGATCTGCTGGAAATCATCGCGCGGTTGCGCGATCCCGACGGCTGTCCGTGGGACAGGGCGCAGACGCACGAAAGCATCAGAAGCTGTGCGATAGAGGAAGCCTACGAGCTTGCCGAAGCTGTCGATCTCAAGGACCGCGACAAAATGGTGGAAGAAAGCGGCGACGTTATGTTACAGGGGCTTTTCCACGCTTCGATAGCGGAAGAGGAAGGGTTATTCACGGCGAACGACCTCATCGACGGTCTTTGCCGCAAACTTATTTTCAGGCATACGCACATTTTCGGGGACAAGAAGGCGGCGGACGCCGACGAAGCGCTCAAAAACTGGGAGCAAGCCAAAGCCGTCGAAAAGGGTTATCGCGGTATCAAAGACAAGATAGATTCGGTGCCCGTCACTTTCGGCGCGCTGATGAGAGCGTACAAGGTGCAGAAGATAATCAAAAAGACCGGTTTCGATTTCGCCGTCCCCGCGGACGCCGAAGCGAAGATACTCGAAGAGGTGAACGAATTCGACAAAGCCGCTTCTCCCGAAGAACGCGAGAAGGAAGGCGGCGATATGCTTTTTGCGGTAGTCAATACGTTAAGAATGTACGATATAGATCCCGAAACTGCGTTGAACGGGACTACAAACCGTTTCATAAGAAGATTTCTTTACGTCGAGAAAAAGTGCCGCGAAACGGGCGTAGGGCTCGCGAAAGAGAATATCGACGTAATGGAAAAATACTATTGCGAAGCGAAGGCGCTCGAGGATAAATAGGCTGGGATGGCTACAGAACGCAGACTGAAAATAGGGAACGTTCTTCTCGACAACGATCTCGTGATGCCCGCTGTCGCGGGCTACAGCGACGTGGGGCAGAGGGTGCTCGCGTACCGTTACGGTGCCGCGCTCGCGCATACCGAAATGATCTCCGCAAAAGGGCTCGTTTACGGCAGCGACAACACGGCGGCGCTGCTGGCAACCGATCCTCGCGAAAAGATACTTGCCGTACAGCTTTTCGGAAGCGAGCCCGAATTCATCTCGAAGGCGGTGAAGCATCCCGCCATAAAAAAATTCGGACTTATAGACCTTAATTTCGGTTGTCCCGTGCCTAAAATCGTGCGCAACGGCGAAGGCTCCGCTCTCATGCGCGATCCCGTAAGGCTCAAAGAGGTCGTCGAGGCGGCTGTGGAGAGCGCTGGAGATCGCCCCGTCACGGCGAAGATAAGAGCGGGATTTTCCGGTGAGGAGCGCAACGCCCCCGAAATAGCCGCGACGATAGAAGCGGCGGGCGCCGCCGCAGTCACCGTGCACGGCAGGACACGCGACATGTTTTATTCCGGGAAGTCCGACAGAGAGATAATCAGGAAGGTCAAGGAGAGCGTTTCGATACCCGTTATCGCCAACGGCGACGTCACCGACAGGGATTCGTATCTGCGTACTTTGGATGAAACGGGCGCCGACGGCGTTGCCGTCGCGCGCGCCGCCATGGGCAGACCGTATATTTTCGCCGAATTAAGGGGCGAAACGCCGGTCATAGACAGGGGCGCGCTGATCAAAGAGCATTTCGAGATAATTTCCGCCGTAATGCCCGAAAAAGTTGCCGTAAACTGTATGAAAAAGCATATCGCGGCTTACGCTTACGGCTTGCGCGGCGGCAAAGAACTCAAACTCAGAGCCTTCGCCGCGACTTCGGCTGAAGATATTTACGGCGTCGCCGAGGATTTCAGCCGTCTCGCATGAATATCGCCCGTCCGATTTTACCGTAAAAATTCAATTATTTTATTGAAAATTTTATAATTTTTATAAAAATTTTATTGCCGTCTTCCTTTCACGGTGATATAATATCTCACGGAAATAATTTTTTGTCAGGAGATCACTATGAACAAAAAAACCATTTTAGACGTAAACGTAAAAGGTAAAAAGTGCCTTGTCCGCGTTGACCTCAACGTGCCCATGAAGGGCGGAGTCATCACCGACGAGAACCGTATCAACGGCGCGCTTCCAACCATCAAATATCTTATGGAACAGGGCGCTAAAGTCATTCTCTGCTCCCACCTCGGCAGACCTTATAACATTTTTAACGAGAAAATCAAGAAAATCAAACCCGAAGACGAAGGCAAGTCCCGCGACGAACTCGTGGCTCTCACTCTTAAGAAGTGCTCCCTCAAACCCGTTGCGGCACGCTTGAACGAGCTTCTGGACGGCAAAGTCACTTTCGCTTCCGACGTGATAGGTCCCGCCGCCGAAGCCGCCGTAGCCGCTTGCAAGGACGGCGAAGTAGTGCTTCTCGAGAACCTCCGTTTCCACGAAGAAGAGACCAAGAACGACGAGAACTTCTGCAAAGCGCTCGCGCGTTTCTGCGATATATACGTTAACGACGCTTTCGGTACCGCTCACCGCGCGCACGCTTCGACAGCAGGTATCGCGCAGTACGGTCTGTGTGAAGCGGCGGTCGCGGGCTTCCTTATCGGTAAAGAGCTCGACGTCATGGGCGGCGCGCTCGAAAACCCCGTTCGTCCCTTCGTCGCCATTCTCGGCGGCGCGAAGGTTTCCGACAAGATCGGCGTCATCAACAACCTCATCGAAAAGGTAGACACCCTCATCATCGGCGGCGCGATGGCGTACACCTTCTTCAAAGCCAAAGGCTACGGCGTAGGCACCAGCCTTTGCGAACTCGACAAAGTGGATCTCGCCAAAGAGCTCATAGACAAAGCGGCGGCTAAAGGCGTCAACATGCTCCTTCCCGTCGACACCGTGGTAGCCAAGGCGTTCCCCGATCCCATCGACGGAGCCGTGGAGGTCAAAGAAGTCGCTTCCGACGCCATTCCCGAAGACATGATGGGACTCGACATCGGCAGCAAGACCCGCGAGATATACGCCGACGCGGTGAAGAGCGCGAAGACCGTTATCTGGAACGGACCTATGGGCGTGTTCGAAAATCCCACTCTTGCAGCGGGCACCATAGCGGTAGCCAAGGCGCTTGCCGAGACCGACGCCACCACCATAATCGGCGGCGGAGACTCTGCCGCGGCGGTCAAACAGCTCGGATTTGCCGATAAGATGACTCATATTTCCACCGGCGGCGGCGCTTCCCTCGAATTCCTCGAAGGGCTCGAACTTCCCGGAGTGGCTTGTCTGGACAATAAATAATCCTGAAAACATCCGTTATATGCGGCGGACGTAAGTTTTCCGCCGTAAACCGTTAAAAGTCGCGACCGACGTCCGCGCTGAAACGCGGACGCGGTCGGTATCGAAACGCGACAACCGACGCGCCGTGCGCGGCGCTTCCTATATATTTATAAAAAGGAGAAATGAAAATGAAAAGACCTATCATTGCAGGCAACTGGAAGATGAACAACACCAACGCAGGAACCAAGGCGTTGCTTACCGAGCTCGCTCCTCTCGTGAAAGACGCGAAATGCGAAGTAGTGGTATGCGTACCCTTTACCGATATAGATACCGCCCGCAAGGCTATCCGCGGCACCAAGATCAAGCTCGGAGCGCAGAACGTGCACTGGGCGCCCAAAGGAGCTTTCACCGGCGAGATCTCCGCGGAAATGCTTAAAGAGCTCAAAGTCGAATACGTCATCATCGGACACAGCGAGAGAAGGCAGTATTTCGGCGAGACCGACGCTTCCGTGAACGCGAGGCTCAAAGCCGCCGTGGGCGCGGGACTCAAAGCCATCGTCTGCGTGGGCGAGACTCTCGAGGAACGTGAAGCGGGCAAGACCAACGAAGTGGTCACGAGACAGATCAACGGCGCTTTCGAAGGACTCGAGAAAATAGCGCTCAAGAGCATAGTTGTTGCTTACGAACCCGTATGGGCTATCGGCACCGGCAAGACCGCTACCGCCGAGGACGCCAACGACACGATAGCCGTTATCCGTAAGGCTATCCGCAAGCTGTACGGCAGGACCGCCGCAGGCGCCATGCGCATCCAGTACGGCGGCAGCATGAATCCGAAGAACGCTTCCGAACTCATGGCTATGCCCGAGATCGACGGCGGACTCATCGGCGGCGCTTCTCTCAAAGCGGAAGATTTCGCTAAAGTCGTAAATTATTAAAATTATGGACAAAAAACAGGTCGTTCTGATAGTAATGGACGGCGTCGGCAGATCCGCTGACGGGATAGGCGACGCCGTTACCGAAGCGCGTACTCCCGCGCTCGACAAGTTGCTCGCGACTTGCCCGCACACCTACCTCAAAGCACACGGCACCGCCGTGGGACTTCCTTCCGACGACGATATGGGCAATTCGGAAGTGGGACACAACGCGCTCGGTTGCGGACAGATATATTCGCAGGGCGCAAAGCTCGTCAACGAGAGCATTTCCTCGGGAGCGATATACGCTTCCAAGGCGTGGACGGAACTCAAGGAGAATTGTCTTAAAAAATCTTCCACGATGCACTTCATAGGGCTTTTGTCGGACGGCAACGTACACTCCAACATCTCGCACCTTCTGAATATGCTTGAAGCCTGCAAAGCGCAGGGTATCAAGAAAGCGCGCGTGCATATCCTTCTCGACGGAAGGGACGTTCCCGCCACTTCGGCGCTCGTATACGTTGACGAGCTCGAAGCGAAACTCGCGGAGCTCAACGCCGCGGGCTTCGACGGAAGGATCGCTTCCGGCGGCGGCAGGATGAAGATAACGATGGACCGCTACCGCGCCAACTGGGACATGGTCAAGAAAGGCTACGACGTTCACGTGCACGGCGAGGGCAGGGGATTCGCTTCCGCGACCGAAGCCATCGAAACGTACCGTAAAGAGAACGAGGGCGTCATCGACCAGGATCTTCCTCCTTTCGTGATCACCGAGAACGGCAAACCCGTAGGTACGATAGAGGACGGCGATTCCGTTATCCTTTTCAATTTCCGCGGTGACCGCGCTATAGAAATAAGCGAAGCCTTCGACGATCCCGATTTCAACGCTTTCGACAGGGGCAGAGTGCCCGACGTGCTTTATGCCGGAATGCTCCAGTATGACGGAGATCTCGCGCTTCCCAAGAGATTTTTGGTGGAGCCGCCCTGCATCAAACACACTCTGAGCGAATTCCTCGTCGAGAAGGGCGTCGCGCAATACGCGGTGTCCGAAACGCAGAAATACGGTCACGTCACCTATTTTTGGAACGGTAACCGCAGCGAGAAATTCAGCGAGAAGCTGGAAACCTTCGAGGAGATACCTTCCGATAAAGTGTCGTTCGACGAGCGTCCCTGGATGAAATCGGCGGAGATAACAGATAAGGTCATCGAAGCGATACGCTCCCGCAAATACGGCTTCATCCGCCTCAATTATCCCAACGGCGACATGGTGGGACATACCGGAAACATGGACGCTACCGTGATAGGCGTGGAAGCGGTGGATCTCGGTATCGCGCGCATACTTCCCGTTATCGACGAGACCGATTCCGTACTCGTGATAACCGCCGACCACGGAAACGCCGATCAGATGCTGGAGAAAAATAAAAAAGGCGCTCTCGCGGTGCGTACCGCGCACAGTCTGAACCCCGTGCCTTTTATTATTTACAATTCTTCCGTCAAGGCGCTCGAGGAAGAAGGAAGTATCGGACTTGCCAACGTTGCGGCTACCGTAGTAGAACTTATGGGATACCGTGCGCCCGATTGCTGGGAGCATTCCGTTATCAAAGAATAATTTTTTGCAAAAATATTCTTTACTAAATTTATGTCGCCGCGGCATTTGCCGCGGCGCATTTTTTTACTTATAATTTGCTGTTTTTGCGATATAATGCGCGTTTTCAGTCCGTTTTCGTGATTTTGTCGCGCTCACGCGCCTTCGTCGCGCCTTATCTCGAAAACGCTTGATTTATCGTGAAAAAGGGTGTATTATAATGGGACGTTACGGAAATTATACGCATTATAATAGGATACCTATTAAAGTGTCCGCTCCGTCACTTCTGCGTCAGTAAGGAGGGTATGCAATGCTTACAATGCTGGCAAGCGCCTTTACGGATTTTTTCGCGGAAAGTTATAAAGAGGCTTTCGGCGGCGGTATGAGCGAAGCCGTTCAGGAAGCCATCGACCCCGAACTCGTGGACTTCTTCGGACTTAAAGTCAACCCTTCGCTGTATTCCGCATTCCTCGGCACGGCGGTGATACTTATCGCCTGCGTCGTCATCCGCATTTTCGTAATCCCGAAATTCAAAAAACAGCCCAAAGGTCTTCAGCTCCTGTTGGAGGGGCTCGTAGGGTACTTCGACAAGACCGCTTCGCCGCTCAAAAAGCAGGCGAGCTTCGTCGGTCCGTATATCGCCACGGCGGCTATTTTCATATGCCTCACCACGCTTGCGGAATTGCTCGGCATCCGCCCGGCTTTCGCAAGCATCAATACCTGCCTTGCCTTCGGACTGTCCACGTTCTTCGTGATAAATTACTGCGGGCTGAGAGAGAAGGGGCTTTTCGGCAGAGCCAAACGCTATCTCGGCAATCCCATCAACATAATCACCGACCTCGCCGTACCGCTGTCGCTTTCCTTCCGTCTTTTCGGAGCCATCATGAGCGGCTTCATCATCGTCGAGCTCGTATACAGCGTTATCTATCTGAGTTTCGTCGTTCCCGCCGTCGTTTCGGTCATCACGACGATATTCCACGCGCTGATACAATCCTTCCTTTTCGCTACGCTGTCCGCCATTTTCATCGGCGAGGCTGTAGAATAGACAATTTACGTTACACGGAGGTGTGATATGAATTTAATGCTTCTTGCAGGCGAACTTTCTTCTCTGGGCGCAGCCCTCGCCATAGGGCTTACCGGTCTCGGCGCAGCCCTCGGTATGGGACTTTCCATCAGTAAGGCTCTCGACGGCATCGCGCGTCAGCCCGAAGCCGACAATAAGATTAGGTCGACGTTGATACTCGGTCTTGCGTTCTGCGAAACGCTCGCGATCTACGGCTTGCTCGTAGCGATACTCATTATGACGATGTAAGGTAGGAGTCTATGAATACGATTATGACGGCGGCGGATATGCCGCTCGGATTGAACGTGATCGAGATCCTTCTGCATATCTTCAACTTCATCGTTCTGATAGTAGGCGTGCGCTTCCTGCTCTATAAACCGATCAAGAAGTTCATGGAGAAGAGGGCGCAGGGATACGCGGAGGAAGAGGCGGATCACGTAAAGAAGAAAGAGGAAGCCGAGAAGCTTCGCGCCGAAGCGGAAAACAAGATACGCGAAGCGGAAGCCAAGGCGCTTAAGATCGAAGACGACGCCAATGCCAACGCAATGAAAGAAGCGGACGCTATCATCGAGAACGCGCGTAAGGACGCCAAGGAGCTGATAGCCCGCACGGAAGCGGATATGGCGGCGAAAGAGGTACGCGAACGCGCGGCGCTGAGCCGCGAAGTCACCTCGCTTGCGCTTACGATGTCGTCTAAAATACTCGAACGCGAAGTGAACGCCGAAGACAACGAAGCGGTGATAGCTCCGCTCATCGAACAGTTTCGCGCCGTTCACGGCTCGCAGTCCAAAGCGGACGACGGCGTTTCCGTCAAGAAGAAGAATTAAGCGGTATGCGTGAAATCATAATAAAATCTTCCGTGCCGCTTACCGCGGCGCAGAAAAAGAAACTCGAAAAGGGTCTGCGCGAAGCGGACGTCTCCGAAGAACTGCGGTTTCGTTACGTCATAGATTCCATAGTCGGCGGTATAGTGATAGTGGACGGCGAAGACGTCTACGACGCTTCTGCCGCGGCGGAGCTGAGGCGCATAAGGAAAAACAGCGAAAAGCTGCTGCATGCTTCGAGCGAGGGCATAGCGGTCAAGGACATACCCGCGCTTCTTAAAAGCAAGCTTTCGGAGATGGTCGAGCACAAGCTCGATTTCGAGCATTGCGGCAAAGTCATCAGCGCGGCGGACGGAGTCATAAGAGTCGAAGGGCTCAATAACTGCCGTTACGGCGAACTGCTTCTCGTAGGCACGCGCGGCTTCGCGCTCGCGATGAACCTCGAGAAAGATTCCGTCGGCGCGATAGTCTTGAGCGACGTCGATTCCGCCGAATACGGCGATTACGTCTACACCACGGGCAAGATCGTGGAGGTGCCGGTCGGAGACGAACTTTCAGGCAGAGTCATCAATCCTCTCGGAGAGCCTCTCGACGGCGGTAAGCGCATTTCGGGAGACGAAACGCGATGTATCGAGAGCCCTGCTCCGCACATTATAGACAGGCAGAAGGTGTCCGAGCCTCTTGAAACGGGCATTCTCGCCAGTGACTCGATGGTCCCGATAGGCAAAGGACAGCGCGAGCTCATCATAGGAGACCGTCAGACGGGTAAGACCGCCATAGCTATAGACACCATTCTCAATCAGAAGGGCAAAAACGTCAACTGCATTTACGTAGCGATCGGTCAGCGCGCGGCGACCGTAGGCAGGCTCATAGGCACGCTGAAGAAATACGGCGCGATGGAATACACCACGGTGGTGCTCACGACGGCGGACGATTCCGCGCCCCTCCAGTATATAGCTCCTTATACGGGAGCCGCGATAGCCGAAAAATTCATGTACGACGGCAAGGACGCGCTCGTTATCTACGACGATCTGTCCAAGCACGCCGTGGCTTACAGAGCGATATCCCTGCTGCTCAAGCGTCCCGCAGGGCGCGAAGCGTATCCGGGCGACGTATTCTACATCCATTCCAGACTGCTCGAGAGAGCCGCCAAGCTTTCCGACGAGATGGGCGGCGGATCGGTGACGGCGCTTCCCATAATAGAAACGCAGGCGGGCGATATTTCCGCATATATCCCCACCAACGTGATAAGCATCACCGACGGTCAGATATATCTCGAAAGCGAACTGTTCAACGCAGGCGTCCGTCCCGCTATAAACGTGGGACTTTCGGTAAGCCGCGTGGGCGGTCAGGCTCAGAGACCTTTTATCCGCAAGACGAGCTCTTCCCTGCGTCTGGATATTGCGCATTACCGCGAGCTGGAAGTTTTCGCGCAATTCGGTTCTTCTCTCGGCGATTCCACCAAAGCCGTGCTCGACAGCGGCGCCAAGACAGTGGAATCTTTGAAACAGGACGAGTACGAACCGATGAGCTTCCTGGAAGAGGCCGTATGTCTTTATGCGGTTTCCAAAGGTTTTCTCAAAGAGATACCGTTGGCGAAAGTGCGCGTCTTCCTCAAGAAGCTGTATGCGCATTTACGGGATAAGAATTCCGCATTGCTGCGATCGCTCAACGACCGCGGCACGCTCGATCACAGAGAGAGCGTGCGCTTGGACGAAGCCATAGAGAGTTTCGTCGGGGAATTCCTCGGCGAGAACGCAAACGAAAGCGACTGAAAAATTCGGTATGCAAAGTCTTCACGATATAAAAAAGCGCATCAAGAGCGTGCGCGAAACGGGCAAGATCACCAAGGCGATGCAGCTGATAAGCGTCGCCAAGATGCGTAAAGCCAACGAAAAGTACGAATTGAACGCAAGGTATTTCGAACGCGTGCTGTCGACTCTCAAAGACATTATCGCGCATACCGAAGACCTTACTCATCCGTACATCGTTTCGCGCGGCGACAAGCACGCCGCTTTCCTCGTGATAGCCTCCGACAACGGCATGGCGGGAGACTACAACCGCCGCGTGCTCGAATTCGCTCTGGAAAAGATCGAAGCCGAAAAACCCGCCAAGATCTATACGATAGGACTTATGGCGATGGAATTTTTCGCGCGGCACGGCATACGCACGGACGCGCAGTTCCTTTACTGCGCGCAGGATCCTTCGCTTTCTGACGCGAGGCGCATAATGATGTATCTCGTCGAAGCTTTCGACGAAGGCGAGATCGACTGCGTGAAGATCATATATACGAGACATTTGCCCGAAGGCGACGTCGCGGTTTCGCTCAAAGCGCTGCCGCCCGATCCCAAAGAGCTCGAGAACGTGGAGCTGGAATCCAATTATACGGAAATGCTCGAATTCGAGCCTTCCACGGAGGAAGTTTTCGACATCCTCGTTCCGCAGTGTATCCTGGGCATAATTTACTCCGCCCTCATACAATCGGTGAGGTGCGAGCATAACGAACGCATGGCGGCGATGAGGCAGGCTTCGGACAATGCCGAAGAGATGCTCGGTAAACTGGAACTCGATTTCCATCGGGCGCGTCAGGCGGCGATAACTACGGAAATAGCGGAGATAAGCTCCGCGCGTACGGACTGAGAGGTCGGATATGGAATCAACTAAAAACACGGGTACCGTGGTACAGGTCATAGGACCGGTCGTGGACGTACAGTTCTACAACTACGTACCCAAAATGTACGAAAAACTGATCGTAAACCTCGAGGACAGGCAGATCGTGCTCGAAGTCGAAGGTTATCTCGAACACGGAGTGGCGCGTACTATAGCCATGCACGCCGACGAAGGGCTTGCGCGCGGTATGAAGGCATACGCTACCGGCGCGCCGATAACGGTGCCGGTGGGAGAGGGCACTCTCGGCAGGCTCATGAACGCGCTCGGCGAGCCGATAGACCATAAAGGCGAGATAAAAGCCGAGGCTTATCGTCCGATACACGCCAAGCCGCCGGCATTCAGCGAGCTTTCTTCCAAAACCGAAATACTCGAAACCGGCATCAAGGTCATAGATCTGCTCACCCCGTACACCAAGGGCGGTAAGATAGGGCTTTTCGGCGGCGCCGGAGTGGGCAAGACCGTATTGATACTCGAGCTTATCCGAGCCATAGCTTCCGAGCACGGCGGATATTCGGTATTCACCGGAGTGGGCGAGCGCTCGAGAGAGGGCAACGACATGCTCACCGAGATGACGGAAGCGGGAAGCATGAACAATACCGCTCTCGTATTCGGACAGATGAACGAGCCCCCGGGATCCCGTATGCGCGCGGCGCTCACGGGGCTTACGCTCGCGGAATACTTCCGCGACGTCAAGAAGCAGGACGTGCTTTTGTTCATAGACAACGTGTTCCGTTACGTTCAGGCGGGCAGCGAAGTAAGCGCTCTTCTCGGCAGGATGCCTTCCGCGGTCGGCTATCAGCCTACGCTCGCCACCGAACTCGGTGCCCTCGAAGAGCGTATCGCGGCGACGCGCGGCGCCTCCATTACTTCGATACAGGCCATCTACGTTCCCGCAGACGACTTGACCGATCCCGCTCCCGCCACGATATTCAGTCACCTCGACGCCACCACGGTGCTATCGCGTAAGGTGGTGGAGCAGGGCATTTATCCCGCGATAGATCCGCTCGAATCCTCTTCGCGCATGCTTTCTCCCGACATCGTGGGCGAAAGGCATTACCGCGTGGCAAGGAGAGCGCAGGAGACTCTGCAAAGATATAAAGAGCTTCAGGACATCATCGCCATACTCGGTATGGAAGAGTTGTCCGCGGAAGACAAGATAACCGTCTACCGCGCGAGGAAGATAATAAGATTTTTCTCTCAACCTTTCTTCGTGTCTTCCGTATACACGAACATGGAAGGAAAGTACGTGCCCGTCGAAGATACCGTGGACGGCGTGGAACGCATTCTGGACGGCGAAACCGACGATATAGACGAAAATCTTTTCTATTTCGCCGGCGGGCTCGACGAAGTCGTCGAAAGGAGCAGAAAGGGAAATGGCTGAAACTTTCCGTCTCGAGATAGTGACTCCCGAAAAAGTCTTTTTCGAGGGCGAAGCGGAATCTCTCACGGTGGAAACCCCCGCGGGAAGGATAGGCATACTCGCTCATCACGCTCCGCTCGTGATAGGACTTTGTCCGGGTATGATGCGCTTCAAAACGGCTGACGGCGAAAAGGAAGCGGTCAATACCGACGGATTCGCCGAGGTGCGCAAGGACAAGACGGTGGTGCTCTGTCAGACGATGGAGTGGCCGGAAGAGATAGAAATAAACCGCGTCCGACACAGGATAGAGGAGGAGGAACGCAAGCTGCGCGAAGCGCGGAGTATTGTGGAATACAAAATGAGCAAGGCGTGCCTTGCCAGGGCTTTCGCAAGGCTCAAGGGAGCCAAGCAGTAAGCGTTAACGTTCGCGGCTTTGCATACCGCATCCGTAGGCGCGCCGGGTAAGGCGCGTTTTTTTGCCTCTTCCGTAAAGGCGGCGCTTCGCTTTTATTTATATATAAATAAATTCGGGGTTGCTATTGACTATCTTTTCGCCGTATGTTATATTATCTTATAGCAATATTTGGCAAGAGGTAGGGATGTTCCGGCTTTTCCGCAATCTTAAGCCCATGGCATGGGTATTCGTATTGATAGTTATGCTCGTCACCGGGCAGGCTGTCGCGGAACTTTACCTTCCGGAAAAAATGTCCGAGATCATCGACGACGGTATTTATATCGACTACGAGCCGTTGTACGAGCACCTAGAAATGCCCAAACCTTCCAGTCTCAGTTCCGTAGATTCCGAAAAGACGCTCAAAGGCTACAGCGAAGACACAATACCCGTTTTCGAAATGGTGGACGGCTTCTCAACGCACGACCTCGCCGACGCGATAGAGCGCGAAGAGGGCGGCAATACCATAATCGACTTCGTGTTCAGGGATATCCCCGTCAAGGATTCCGAGGAGCTTTTCGATAAAGTGCTCACGCCCTTCCTCGACGGGCTCGAACCCTATCAGGAGAAAGCCTTCGAATGGCGCGACGCCAACGTTCAGGAATCTCAATGGGACGATTGGGAACCCGATTTCAAAGAATCTTATTTTACCGACGCGGACAGGAGCGCGATGGCGGAGATCATCAACGTGCTGCTCGTTTTCGACTATAACTCGGTAACCCAGGACATCAACGACAACCCCGCTTCTATCAAAATAAGATCGGACGACAGCAAGGGGAATACCATTTGCGTCAACGACCTGCTCAATCAGGATCCCCGCGTGGACGAGGACGCGATGGACAACGAGTCCAATCGCAAGATCCTTACCGCCTGCATAAGCTGCATGAAACATTCGGAGTACGGCAACCTTATGCCTATACCCGTGGACAAGGACGGCAAAAGGATCGCTACCGACGCTTACGGCAGGGCGCTCGAACCCGAGAAGCTCATTTACATATATTCCGACGACGACGGAGAGGAAGTTTATAATGCCGACGATAGTTCCACCGGCAGACCGGACCCCATGCCCGACTACGAAGTCATTATCTGCAACAACGTTCTCGGTTACGCTTATAAATACGTGGGGGCAAAATGGGTGGATACCTACCGCGGAATAACCGATTCCAGAGCGCAGGAGCTCGCCAACGATTATAACGCCGAAATATTGATGAACGCTCTCGTGTACGACAACAAGTATTACGAACAGGGCGAATTCTCCGAAGAACAGGTGCGCTCCATACGCGATTCCGTGAACAGGCTCGTGCTTTTCTATACCGAAGACAACGATATGATGCTTTTGTCGCATCTGCTCACTTTCAACGACAGAAAACCCGAGCGTATCATTTCCGAGCTCGAGGATTATATCAGCAACGCTTACGACGAGAACGGCAACCGCGTCAGCGTGACTTCGCTCAAGACCGCGGCTTCCTTCGGCATGCAATGGAAGAAGTTCTGGATAAAACTCGGCAATTACCTCACGCTTTCGTCGACGGGCACGAAGCAGGAAGCTTTCGAATCGGGCGAGCTTAAATCATACAGCATAGCGCTCGTCGAATTCAAGACGTATAAGGACATGATGCTTCCCGACGGCGAGACGACGCAGACCGACGATATGGGCTTCATATTGAAGCGCGGCGGTCTCATGCTGCTGCTTACTCTCGCGGCTTGCACCTCGGCGATACTCGCCGCGCTCTTCAGCAGTAAAATGGCGGCAAATTTCTCAGCCATCATCCGCAGTAAAGTATTCGCAAAGGTGGAAACTTTCTCCCTTGCGGAATTCGATACCTTCTCCACGGCAAGTCTTATCACGCGTTCCACCAACGACGTCAACCAGATACAGCAGGTGTTCCTGCTCATTCTGAGGACGGGACTCATCGCGCCGATCACGCTCATAGGCGGCTTCATAATGTCGGCGGAAAAGTCTTTCTATATGACTTCCGTGCTTTTCTACGACATACCGATACTCGTAGTGGCTTCGTTCGTCGCGGCTAAGGTCGTTTATCCGCTATTCCAGCTCATTCAGCAGAAGGTCGACCGACTTACGCTCATAACGAGGGAAGGGCTTACGGGTATCCGCGTCGTGCGCGCTTTCAATAAGCAGGACGCCGAGAACAAGCGTTTCAGCGAGGTCAACGACAGCCTCACCAAGACGGCTATCGTCGTCAACCGTTGGTGCGCGGTGCTCTCGCCTTTGATCGCCGTCGTCATGAACTGCTCGATGGTGGGCGTCGTCTGGCGCGCCAGCAAACAGATAGCCTTCAACGACAACATCAACGTCGGCGACATGATGGCTGTCATTCAGTATATGACGCAGATAATGTTGGCGCTCGTCATGCTCGCCACCGTGTTTATAATGTTCCCGCGTGCGACGGCATCCGCACTGCGTATCAACGAGGTGCTCGATACCGAGAATAAGATCAAGGATCCCGAGGATCCGGATCGGAATTATACCGAAGTGGGCACGATACGCTTCAAACACGTCAATTTCAAGTTTTCCGACGAAGCAGAACAATATATATTGAAGGATATCGACTTCGTAGCGGAGAAAGGTAAGGTCACCGCCATTGTAGGCGGCACGGGGAGCGGTAAGTCCGCCGTCATCAACCTTATCCCGCGTTTCTACGAGGTGAACGAAGGAGAGATATTGTTCGACGGCGTCAACGTAAACGACTACAATCAGGCGGAATTACGCGATAAGATAGGCTTCGTCCCGCAACGTTCGGTGCTTATGAGCGGCACGATACGCGACAATCTGCGTTACGGCAAGCCCGACGCCACCGACGAGGAATGCTGGGAGGCGCTCAGAATAGCGCAGAGCGATACCTTCGTAAGAGAGAAGGACGGCGCCCTCGACAGCAGAGTGGAGCAGGGCGGCGGAAACTTCTCGGGAGGGCAGAAGCAACGCCTCGCGATAGCGCGCGCGATAATCCGTAAGCCGGAGCTGCTCGTATTCGACGACAGCTTCTCCGCGCTCGACTTCCGCACCGACAAGAACCTGAGACAGGCGCTTAAATCCATCACGCAGAACAGCGCTACCATCATAGTCGCGCAGAGAATAGGCACGATAATGGACGCGGACAATATCATCGTGCTCGACGCAGGACAAATAGTCGGACAGGGTACTCATGAATACCTTATCCGCAATTGCAAGCTGTACCGCGATATAGCTTTGTCGCAGATGAGCGAGGAGGAACTGGGACTGTGAGCGATTACGACGAAATGCAAAATCAGAATACCGCTTCCCGCGATAACTCTCAGCAGCAGGCAGGGCTCGACCTCGGGCGCGCATTGGGCGTCGGCGGTCCGGAGATCAAAGAAGTCGATAAAGCGGAGAACTTCAAAGCGACGGTAGTAAGGCTCATCAAGTATCTGAAGCCGCAATACCCCATGCTCATTGCCATGATCCTTATAGCGGCGATAGGCGCGTGGTTCGCGATTTGGGTACCCGATATAATGAAAAAGGTCACCAATTGCCTCGTCGAGAGCATCGAATATTTCATCGATATCGACCGCGCGCCGAACGGCAACGGACAGCTTTACAATTACATAGCTCCCGTACTTTGGACGTGCGCGGGCTTGTACGTACTGAACGCGTTGTTCCAGTTCACGAGCGGACTCATAGCGGCTTCGATGTCCCAGCGCGTCGTGCGCAGGATGCGTAACGACGTCAAGCATAAGCTCGACAAAGTGCCGCTTTCCTATTTCGACGCGACGCCCATAGGCGACGTGCTGAGCCGTTTCACCATCGATATCGAGATGATATCGCTCACTCTTCAGGACAGCATCAACCAGATAATCACGGGCGTGATGACGGTCGTGGGCGTATTCATCATGATGGTGCGTATAGACTGGTTGTTGTCGATAATCGCTCTCGTCAGTCTGCCTCTTCTTTTGATAGTTTCGGGCGTCATCGTCAAGAAATCCCAGAAAGAATTTGCCAAGCAGCAACAACGCATAGGCGTGCTGAACGGACATATCGAGGAAATGTACACCGGGCACAACGTCGTCAAGCTGTATAATCACGAGAAGGAAAGCATAATGACCTACGAGGAGATCAACAAGGCGTTGAAGCGCGCCACGCGCAAGTCGCAGTTCCTCGCGGGCATAATCCTGCCGAGCATTAAATTCATAGACAACCTCTGCTACGTGGGCATATGCGTCGGCGGCGGTCTGCGTGCGGGCGGCGGCATGGTCACGATAGGCGACATACAGGCGCTGCTTTCCTATACGAGACAGTTTGCGCAACCTATCGAGAATATCAGTAACATAGCCAATACGATACAGTCCTCGATAGCCGCGGCGGAACGCGTGTTCCAGGTATTCGATCTCGAAGAAATGACCGCCGACGGCGAAAAGAAGATCTCGGTAGAGGAGTGCGAAGGCAGAGTGGATATCGAGAACGTTGCGTTCTCCTACGTGAAAGACAAACCGCTCATCACCGATCTTTCGCTCCACGTCAACGCGGGCGAGAGCATAGCCATCGTGGGACCTACGGGTGCGGGCAAGACCACGCTCGTCAATCTCCTCATGCGTTTCTACGAGACCGATTCGGGCAGGATACTGATAGACGGAGTGGACATCAAGGATTATTCGCGCGCCGATCTGAGATCGTTGTACGGAATGGTCTTGCAGGATACGTGGCTGTTCAACGGCACCGTTGCCGACAACATCGCTTACGGCAATCCCACGGCTACGCGCGAGGAGATAATCGCCGCCGCGAAGGAAGCGCACGCGGACCAATTCATAGTGACGATGGAGCACGGTTACGATACGATACTCAAAGAGGGCGCGACCAACATAAGCGCGGGACAGCGTCAGCTTCTCACGATAGCGCGCGCCATTCTCAAGAAGCCGCGCATCATAATCCTCGACGAGGCTACGAGCTCCGTCGACACGAGGACCGAGAAGTATATCCAAAGCGCGATGCTCGCGATGATGGAAGGCAAGACCAGTTTCGTCATAGCGCACCGCCTTTCGACCATCAAGCACGCCGCCGTCATACTCGTCATGAACCACGGCGACGTCGTGGAACAGGGCAATCACGAAACCTTGATGGCGAAGAAAGGCTTTTACTACGAATTGTACAACGCTCAGTTCGCGGGCGTGAGCGACGAGAACAAGGACGACGACACAGCCGCTTCGCGTTTCCAGCAAACCTGATATTCACCGCAAATCGGTTGCCTCTGTAGCTCCGTTTGTGGTAAACTCTTACTGACAAAATTCACGGAGGAATACGATGCCTACATTTTTTACGGAAGTATTCGAAGACGCCTCTCCGGTAGCGCCTTTAGGTCTCATCATTCTCGACGGAGCCAAAGAGCTCGGCAAACGTATAGACAATTATCTGGTCGATTGGTACAATCGCGACGTTGGTAACAAAAATCCCAAATTCAAGAAAAAATCCTTCATAATCGAGAGCCATTGTCCCCGTTTCACCACGGGCGACGGCAAGGGAATAATAGAAGATTCCGTACGCGGCTACGACATATACGTGCTTGTGGACGTCGGCAACTACAACTGCAAATATTCGCTTTTCGGTAAAGAGAACAGCATGTCGCCCGACGATCATTACGCCGATCTCAAGCGCGTGATAAGCGCCGCGGGCGGCAAAGCGGAGCGTATCACCGTCATAATGCCGCTACTCTACGGCGGCAGACAGCACAGGCGCAATTCGCGCGAGAGCCTCGACGGAGCGCAGATGCTTCAGGAGCTGTATTCCATGGGCGTCAAGGACATCATAACTTTCGACGCGCACGACCCGCGTATCCAGAATGCGGTGCCGCTCATGGGCTTCGACAATTTCTTCCCCACGTATCAGATAATGAAAGCGCTGATGACGCGCTATCCCAACCTTCAGCTGGACGAAGAACATTTCATGATCGTTTCGCCCGACGAAGGCGCGATGAACAGAAACATTTTCTACGCTTCCATTCTCGAAGTCGACCTCGGAATGTTCTACAAGCGCAGGGATTACACCCGTATCGTAAACGGCAGGAACCCCATAGTCGCTCACGAATACATCGGAATGGACGTGAAGGGCAAGGATATACTCGTAGCGGACGACATCATAGCGACGGGCGATTCCGTATTGAGGCTTTGTAAGGAGCTTAAAGAGAAAGGTTGCGGCAAAATATTCCTTACCGCCACTTACGCGCTGTTCACGGAGGGCTTCGACAAATTCGACAAAGCCTACGAGGAAGGACTTTTCTCCGCCGTCCTCAGCACAAACCTCACCTATAACAGTCCCGAGCTTCTCGCGAAGAGCTGGTTCGTATGCGCGGACCTCTCGAAGTACATAAGCTACATCATCGCTTCCTGCAATCAGAACAAATCGGTTTCGCCGCTTCTCAATTCGTCCGACAGGATACACGAATTGCTCGGTAAATAATGGACGCGCACCTCACTATAACGACCGATAACGCGGAACAGGGCGCGGGAATATTCCTGTATACCGATTGCGAATACGTTTACGTGAACGACACCGCGCAGATAATTTACCGCGACAAGGAGCGCGGATATTCGGTGACGATAGGGCTCAACAGAGACAAAATATCCCTTCTGAGAGTCAAGGAAGTCCCCGACGACTCGGGCAACGTTTCCGTCGTCAAGCAGTTCAACGTACTCACCGCGCTTCGCCCCGATTTCAAAGAAATGGTGGACACCGAGTCGATGGAATTGCTCTTTCTGTCGGACGGGCTCAGTATCGATTACGGCGAAAGATACGCTTCCGTTTCCGTCAAATGCCTTATAAGCGTATACGGGAGTAAAGCCGTTCAGTCCCGCCTTTCGGTGCGTTGCGTGCTTAAATAACGTGATTTTGCGACATAAAAATACAAAATAAATTAGTGTTGCAAAAATCGGTCCTATATTGTATAATATAGTTAATCTTTTCTCTATAAGGAGATTTTATGAAGATCGAATGGCTGGGACACAGCTCTTTCAAACTTACTGAAAGCACCGGTATAAGTCTTATCACCGATCCTTTCGACGCCGCGAAAGTGGGCGTTCCGTATCCCGAGGTTTCCGCGGATATAGTGACCGTGAGTCACGACCATTTCGATCATAACTGCGTTAAAGCCGTCAAAGAATACAAGCTTCTCATCAACACGCCCGGCGAACACAGCGTCGACGGAGTGGATATTTACGGATTCCGTAGCTATCACGATGAGAAAAAGGGCGCTTTGCGCGGTAAGAACACCGTATTCCGCTTCCGTATGGACGGAGTGGAAATTTGTCATCTCGGCGACATCGGCGAAGAACTCAGCCCTTTGCTCGCGGAATTGATAGGCTCCATCAATATCCTGCTCATTCCCGTGGGCGGAGTGTACACCATCAACGCCGCGCAAGCCAAAGAGTATGTGGATCTTCTTATGCCCGACGTCGTCATCCCTATGCACTACATGTGCGAAGGTTACGTTACGGAGTTTGACGAGCTCGACGAATTCCTCGATCTTTTCCCGAGAAGGGATATCGAGTACGCCGACACGACCGAACTCGAATTCGACCGTGCCGATTTCGACGGCGAAAAAACAAGAGTGATTGTGCCGAAAAAAGTCAATTAACGACAAATTTTCGCTTTGACTCTTTGCTCCGTATGCAATACTTTATTTAGGGGCGGAAAATTTCTAAGGATCAACAACTAAATCAACTATTTTCTTCAGGAGATATTTATGGTCGATTTTTATACTGCCGAGCAACTGGCTGCTATGGGCATTTTTCAGTTAAGAGACTTGGCGCGAAAACTCGGACATCACAGTCCCACGGATAAGCGTAAGCAGGAGCTTATCGATTTTATACTGGCGGCGAAAGAGATCCCCGTCGAGAGCGAGGCGCCGCAGAAGAAGCGCAGAGGGCGTCCGCCGAAAGCTATAATGGACGTCAACGTGTCCGAATTGGTTAAATCGGAAAACAAGGAAGTCAAGCCTACGGAAAAGGCGGAAAAGAACGATAAAAAAGGCGGCGGCAAGGGCGACGGCGCCGAAGGCTTGCCGTACGACGCCGCGCAGGTAAGATCCGCGGGGACGTTGCGTTTCGGCGAAAACCCTTTCGATCAGCGCAAAAAATTCGAGCCGAAACATTCGGGCAACAGCGGTTACTTCAATAACGGTAAACACGATAAAAACTATTATGACGCCAACCGCTCGTCGAATTCGCAGTCCAACGGCGAAGAGCAGCAGTCCACGGAGGAAATGGAGATACGCGAAGGCGTACTCGAAATATGCCCCGACGGATACGGCTTCCTCCGCGCGCACAATTACGAGCAGGGCGAAGGCGACGCTTATATCGCGGCGCCTAAGATACGTAAAAGCGGCTTGAGAAAGGGCGATCTCGTCAGAGCTTACGTCAAAAAGCTCGCCGAAAACCGTCCGATGAACGTGCAGGAGATCATAAGCGTCAACGGTGATTCGCCCGAGTCCGCTTTCAATCGTCCCGCATTCGAAAATCTTATTCCGGTATATCCCGACGAGCGCTTCAAGCTGGAGCTCGCGACGAGTTCCGCGGATTACGCGATAAGAGCTATCGACCTCGTCGCGCCTATCGGCAAAGGACAGAGAGCTATGATAGTGAGCCCCCCGAAGGCAGGTAAGACCACCCTTCTCAAAAAGATAGCGCACAGCATAGCGGTCAATTATCCCGACGCTCATCTTATGGTGTTGCTCGTGGACGAGCGCCCCGAAGAAGTCACGGATATGCAGAGAAGCATCAAAGGCGAAGTAATATTCTCCACCTTCGACGAGATGCCGGAGCATCACACAAAAGCTTCGGAAATGGTGCTCGAGAGAGCGAAAAGACTCGTGGAACGCGGAAGGGACGTCGTCATACTCATGGACTCTCTCACGCGCCTCGCGCGAGCGTACAACCTCGTCATTACCCCGACGGGCAAGACGCTTTCGGGAGGTATCGATCCGGGCGCGCTCCATTCGCCTAAAAGATTTTTCGGAGCGGCGCGCAATATCGAGAACGGCGGCAGTCTTACGATAATCGCCACCGCGCTCGTGGATACCGGAAGCAGAATGGACGACGTTATCTACGAGGAATTCAAAGGTACGGGCAATATGGAGATACATCTCGACCGCAAACTCAGCGAGAAACGCATATTCCCCGCTATCGATCTTAACAGAAGCGGTACGAGAAGAGAGGAGCTGCTGCTCGATCAGAAAGAACTCGAAGGTATATGGGCGGTGCGTAAGATGCTTTCGGCAGGCGACGTGATGGAAGCTACCGAAAACCTCATCCAGATGATGATGAAAACCAAAAACAACAAGGAATTCATCGAACAGCTTACTTTGCAGATCGTGAAATTGCAAAAAGACGGTTTCAATTTCGCTTGATACCGTCCCTTCCCGAAAAATAATTACGTTAAACGAATAAAAAATGCCGAAACGCGAGTTTCGGCATTTTTCTTTATTACAATGCTCTCACGCGCTTCGCGCGCAAAAACTTTTCCGTTACGCTTTTCCGCCGCAGCCGAGAACGTATTGGATCTTGTGTTTGACGACTTCTTTGACCCTTTCTCTCGCCGGTCCAAGGTACTGACGGGGATCGAAGTGAGAGGGATTGTCGTTGAAGTACTTACGTATGGTAGCGGTGACCGCCATGCGCAGGTCGGAGTCGATGTTGATCTTGCATACCGCCATTTCGGCAGCTTTGCGGAGCATCTCTTCGGGAACGCCTTTTGCGCCGGGCATATTGCCGCCGTAACGGTTGATCTCCTCTACGAGATACTGAGGAACGCTGCTCGCGCCGTGCAGTACGATCGGGAATCCGGGAAGACGTTTCGAGACTTCTTCGAGGATGTCGAAACGGAGTTTGGGCTCGCCTTTGAATTTGAAGGCGCCGTGGCTGGTGCCGATAGCGATGGCAAGGCTGTCTACGCCCGTCTTCTCAACGAATTCCTGCACCTGATCGGGATCGGTGTAGGAAGAGTCTTCGGCTTTGACCTTAACGTCGTCCTCTACGCCTGCGAGTCTGCCGAGCTCGGCTTCGACCACTACGCCGTGATCGTGAGCATATTCGACTACGTTACGGGTGATCTTGATGTTGTCGGAGAATGCGTGGCTCGACGCGTCTATCATAACGGAGGTGAAGCCTTTGTCCACGCAGTCTTTGCAGAGTTCGAAGGAATCGCCGTGATCGAGATGGAGGCAGATGGGAAGTCCGGACTCCTCTACGGCAGCCTCCACCAATTTCTTAAGATAAGTGGGGTTGGCATATTTTCTTGCGCCGGCGCTCACTTGAAGAATAAGAGGAGCGCGTTCTTCGGTAGCGGCGTTCACGATGCCCTGTATGATCTCCATATTGTTTACGTTGAAAGCGCCGATGGCGTAACCGCCTGCGTATGCTTTCTCAAACATTTCTTTGCTTGTTACGAGTGGCATATTAAACCTCCGGTAAATTTTGTTATCTATATTATACTACTTCAGGCGCGATAAGTCTATCGAAATCGGTAAATAATATCGCTTGTTAAATAATCGCGGCTAATGTATAATTGAAATATGACCGTGGAACTCAAAGAAAACGAAGAAATATTCGATCTGGAATGCGCGGGACTGCGTATAATACAGAAAAAAGACGGCTACGCGTTCACTACGGACGCGGTGTTGCTCGCCAATACCGTGAAAGCGGTCAAAGGGGACAGGATCATAGAGCTCGGCAGCGGTTCTGGCGTGATATCGATGCTGCTTGCGGCAAAGACCAACGCGAGCGAGATATACGGCGTTGAGATACAGGAAAGGCTCGCGGAGATGTCGGAGCGTTCGGTAGAGCTCAACGCGCTTACCGACAAAGTGAAAATTCTACGTGCGGACATACGAGACGCGCGAGCGGCCGCGGGCGGCAAGCACTTCGACGTCTGTTACGTCAATCCGCCTTACGGTATATACCGCGGGAAAAAAGAGGACGCGAGCGAAATAGACATCTGTAAGAGCGAAGTGCTCATTACGCTCGACGAGATAGTGAAGTCCGCGTCGGAACTTCTGAAGTACGGCGGCAAATTCTACGCGATAGTGAAGTCGGAGCGCGCCGTGGATCTGATATGCTCGATGCGTGCGCACGGCATAGAGCCCAAGGTCATAATTCCCGTTCAACCCACGCCGTATAAAGACGTGGACACCGTCATCGCGGAAGGCAGACGGAACGGGCGCCGCGGCGTGAAAATACTCAAACCGCTCGTGATATGCAACGAGGACGGGAGTTATACCGATCGGGTGAAGGAGATGTACGGGAAATGAGCGGTACGCTTTATATAGTCGGCACGCCGATAGGCAATCTCAAGGACATCACATACCGCGCGGTGGAAACGCTCGCTTCCGTAGATACGATAGCCTGCGAGGATACGCGGCACACTCTCGTGCTTCTCAAGCAATACGGTATCTCGAAGCCGTTGGTAAGCTATTATAAGCAGAAGGAAAGAGCGGCTACCGAAAAGATAGTCGCGGAACTCGAGAAGGGTAAAAACGTAGCTCTGGTGACAGACGCCGGCATGCCTTGCGTGAGCGATCCGGGCGCTATTCTCGTGAAGGAGTGTCGGGAGCGGGGGATACGTATAGAATCGGTTCCCGGACCTTCGGCTGTCGTGACGGCGATGTCGGTATCCGGAATTACTGACGGAAGGTTCGCTTTCATAGGATTTCTGCCCGATAAGAATGCGGAGCGCAGAGAATTGCTCAAAGAGATTTCGGGCTACGGAATACCTCTCGTATTCTATATTGCGCCGCACGACCTCAAAAAAACGGTGGCGGAACTGTATAACGCTTTCGGCGACAGGAACGTAACCGTCGTCAAAGAACTCACCAAGATACACGAATCCGTATATAAAGGGACGCTGTCGAACGTGGAGATAGAGGATGAGCGCGGGGAATTCGTATTGATAACGGAGCCTTCGCATACGGAAGCAGAGAAGGAAGATCCCGCGGAAGCGTTGGAGGAATTGCTCGCTTCCGGCGTGTCTCCCGCGGAAGCCGCGCGCAGGGTGGCGTTGAAATGCAGTCTGAACCGCAACGCCGTTTACGCCCTGGCGTTAAAATTAAAAGACAAGCGTTGAAATTCCCGTATCCGCGATATTACGGAGTTATCGAGAAAAGCGGCTGTCCGAAAACAGCCGCTTTTTCGCTCTCAGCGTTATTTCACGCTTTGTCGCGCGGCTTTACCTTCGGTTTTCGGGTCGTTATTAGGTTAATCACGCGTAATATATCGGCGCCACTACGGAAAGGATCGCCGATACTACGGCTATTACGCTCATAACGTACGACGCGTTAAGCTTATTGGCGGGCAATTCATTTTTATAATCGAATTTTCCTTCCATTCCTATGGACATAAAGACTATATCCGCGGCGACAACGATAATTTGCGGTATTGAAATAAGCAGATTTGGCTTCAACTGCGACAGATCGCTTACGAAACGGAACACGAATGACATAATAAGCGATAATAAACAAAGTACCGTGCAACTTACCGCCGTTGACGTCAAAGGCTTCCTTTTTACCGGAGTTTTAATGCTTATAATGCCGAGTATGATGTTTGCCAGACATAAAATCGTAGCAATAACGGGATAATATATTGTTATTTGCGTCGAAAAATCTTCAGAGGATAACTGGATAGCGATATTTACGACCAATATTATCAGAACGGAGAACATCGCGGCGAGCCTGAGGGCCCACAGCCTTCCCGTGATTTGGCTCGACCTGATAAGATCGTCAACGGTCATTACCCCCGAAACGTTATTGGCGGAGGCGGTAAAACTTGCGGAAGTATCGTACCGGGTGCCGCAGTTGGGGCAGAAGTTTACGTTCGCGGCTAATTCCGCTCCGCAATTCGAACATACTCTGCGACCTTCGGCTTGAGGAGCTACGCTTGCGGGCGTTTCGGCTTCCGCTTTCTCATCGGATGCTTCCGGCTCGTCCGTAATATCCTCGTCGTCCGATTTCGATTTGGTAAGCTTTATAATGGCGGTGATATATTTGAAGATAAGATAAGGGGTAAGTACTATACCGAGCGCCAGACCGAGTATTACGGACAGTATGACGCGCAGACAGCCTTTATGCTTCTTTTTGACGACAACGACCACCGTTCCTTCCGAACCTTTGGAGTGTCTGTCGATGTATCTTTCCATCTTGCGCGAGTTTCTGCCGATCATATACGGCAGTCCGCACAGGAGCAACATACCGACTACTTTTAATCCGATATCGGCTTCGAACGTCGCGATACATAAGATACCCAATACGTAAGAAATGACCGACAGGACCAATCTCACTACGAGTTGAGAAACCGTGGACTGTTTCTTGGTGTAAACTTTTTTACTCATTAGTTTTGCCTCCTACATAATAGTTGCCCTTGGGCAAGCATTGACTAAATTATATCTCTTTGGACATATAATGTCAACGGATATGACGAAAATCGATATAAAAATCGTGACAAGGATCAAATATCTCATGGAAGCGGAAAAAATTTCGCAATATGCGCTTGCGAAGAAACTCGGCATAAGTCAAAGTACCATATGTAACTGGCTTAACGGCAAAAAAGAGCCGAGTATCGAGAGCCTTTGGAAGCTGAGCGACTTTTTTGACGTCAGTATAGATTATCTCGTGGGGAAATCCGATATATAGGCGCGCCCGGCGCGTACCGATCGAAGAGTAAATACACGCAGTACTCCGCCCGCATATCTGCGGGCTTATTTTTTTGTTTACAGGAACCGACAGACGAGGCAGGCGGCTATCGCGCCCAAAAACGTTACGGCGAGAGCGATAGGTACCGCGGCGCGGGTGCCGTTCTCTTTGTATCCCGAAAAATACACCGCCGCTATGTATAATACCGTGTCGGAGCTTCCCATTATCACGCTCGCCGAGCGCGATATATAGGAATCGACTCCGTACCGCTCGTATATCCCTTCGAGCACCGCAAGGCTCCCGCTACCGGACAGGGGACGTAGTATAAGCAGTTCGGCAAGTTCATTCGGTATCCCAAGCAACGAGAATAAAGGGGAAACGAATTTTCCGAGCATTGCCGACAGACCGCTTGCGCGCATGAGTTCCATAGCCATGAATACGACCGCGAGATAGGGGAGCAACCTTATCGAGAGCCCCACGGCTTCTTTGACGCCCGCGACGAATGAGTCGTAAAGCTTGACTTTGCGCGCCGCTCCTACGGCGAAAATAAGACACAGTACTACCGGGATAACGTATATCATCTGACGAATACCTTGACGGCTATCACGGCTATCGCGCTCGTGAACAAAGTGACTATGACGGTGGGGAGTATCACGTCCGTGACGGAGCCGAGCCCCGCGCGGATCGCTATGACCGTGGTGGGAATAAGCTGGAGCGACGTGGAATTAAGTACCACGAGCATCACGGCGTTTTTTTTCGAGCGCATACCGCTCATCGCTTTGAGCCCCGCCGGTGTGGCGGCGCCGCCCGCGCCGATGAGATTGGCGGCAAAGTTCAGCGTTATCGCGTCCGAAGTTTCTTCCGATTCGCCGGGAAACAGCGCGTTCGTGAGCGGTTTCAACAATTTTCTCAAGAATTTCTGCGCGCCGGAGGCTTCCAGTATTTTTATCGCCGAAAGCCACAGCGCGTAACTGCCGAAAAGGAGCGCGCTCAGTCTTAAAGAATTTGCCGCTCCGTCAAGGAATGCGGGCAACATTCCTCCGGGGTCGGTTACCGCGAGCAGGACGCAGGACGCCCCGATTATCACAGTGAATACGACGTTCATACTAAAAAATATGCGCGCGTAATTAAAATATTCGCGTTAAATAATTGAAATCGTTTCCGTTTTGTGGTAAAATTCAAGCTATGAAAATGACTTTCAGATGGTATGGCACCGGAGATCCCGTGTCCATTGAGAAGATAGCGCAAATTCCGGTAGTCGATTCCGTCGTAAGCGCGGTTTACGACGTTCCGGTAGGCGAAGTCTGGAGCGAAAAAAGCATACTCGCTCTCAAAGATACCGCCGCTTCGCACGGACTTACCTTCGAAGTGGTGGAATCCGTCCCCGTGCACGAGGACATCAAGCTCGGCGCTCCGACCAGGGACAGGCTTATCGCCAATTACTGCGAGAACGTGAGACGTCTCGCGAAATACGGCGTTAAGTGTATTTGCTACAATTTCATGCCCGTTTTCGACTGGTTGAGAAGCGAAATGGCTCGCCCGCTCGCGGACGGCAGCAATTCGCTTGCGTACGACGAGGAGACCGTTCTTTCTCTCAATCCGCTCAAAACTTCGCTCTCTTTGCCCGGTTGGGACGAGAGTTACACGCACGAGCAACTCGTCGGACTTCTCAACGCTTACAAGGATATCGACGAGGATAAGCTTTTTGAAAATCTCAAGTACTTCCTCGACGCGGTCATTCCGGTAGCGGAGGAGTGCGACGTCAATATGGCTATCCACCCCGACGATCCGCCGTGGGGGATATTCGGTCTTCCGCGTATCATCACCGATGCGGAGCATCTCAGGCGCTTCCTCGCTCTCAATCCTTCCGTGCGCAACGGCGTTACGTTCTGTACGGGAAGTTTCGGCGCGAGTCCCGCCAACGACCTCGTCGAAATGATAAAGATCGCCGAAGGAAGGATACATTTTGCGCACCTCAGGAACGTCCGCCACGACGCGGCGCGTAAGTTCCAGGAGACGGCGCATCCCACCCGCGCGGGCTCCCTCGATATGCTCGCCATAGTGCGCGCACTCGTCGACGGCGGCTTCGACGGATATGTGAGACCGGACCACGGCAGAATGATCTGGGGCGAAAAGGGCAAGCCCGGTTACGGTCTTTACGACCGCGCTTTGGGCGCCATGTATCTTTACGGTCTTTTCGAAGCCGTTTACGCGGAGAAAAAAGGTCGTTGAATCGTTATTGATGACGGCGTTCGTTACGAACGCCGTATCTTTTGAACAAACGGGTAATCGCCCGCGGAGGAGAAAAATATGCAAAGATATAATATCGATTTGAGTAATAAGACCGTCGCCCTTACGGGCGCCGCGGGAGCTATATGTTCCTGTTTTGCCAAAGAACTCGCCAAAGTAGGCGCAAAAGTCGCTCTCATCGACATCAACCTCGACGGCGCGCGCAAAGTCGCCGACGAGATCAACGAGAACGGCGGTATAGCGCGCGCGTATTTCGCGAACGTGCTCGACAGGGCGAGCCTCGACGATTGCTACGAGAAGGTCGTCAAGGATCTCGGCTGTGTGAATATGCTTATAAACGGCGCGGGCGGCAATCATCCCGCCGCGACGACGGACAAAGAATATTACGAAAAAGGCGACATTACCGATCCTTCGGTAAAATCCTTTTTCAGCCTCGAAAGCAACGCCATAAGAAAGCTTTTCGACCTCAATTTCACGTCCATTCTGCTTACTACGCAGGCTTTTGCGAAAGGAATGGTCGAGACGGGTGGCTCCGTCATCAATATCAGCAGTATGAACGCTTTCCGTCCTCTGACGAAGATACCCGCCTACAGCGCCGCTAAATCGGCGGTGTCCAATTTCACCGAATGGCTCGCCGTGCATTTCGCCGGCATGGGTATCCGCGTCAACGCGATAGCGCCCGGCTTTTTCGTGGGCAATCAGAACCGTGCCCTTCTCTATAACGAGAAAGGCGAGCTCACGCCCCGTTCGCACAAGATCATTTCGCATACGCCTATGGGCAGATTCGGCGAGCTCGGAGAGCTCGTGGGCACTCTCCTGTGGCTTGCGGACGAGGAATTCAGCGGCTTCGTGACCGGCGTGGTCGTTCCCGTCGACGGCGGTTTCTCGGCGTATTCGGGAGTGTAAAGACACTTTCCGCAAGACGGCGCGAATAACGCGCCGACAAGTAAAATATAATTATTAAAATATAAATTCGCGGGCGGGACCGTCGCGTTCCGCGGCAAATAACGGTTATCAATCAGGAGGAGATAAATATATGAAAGTGACCATTTCGGGATTTTACGACGAAGTGAGTTTCAGCCTTGACAAGCAGATCGAGCTTGCCAAAGAATTGGGAGAAAAATATATCTGCCCGAGAAATATCGACGGCAAAAATATAGCGGATTATACCGTGGAGGAATTCGTGGCGGCGGTGAAGCCCAAGCTCGACGCAGAAGGTATAGCCTTCAGTTCCATAGGTTCGCCTATAGGGAAAGTGGGTATCAACGACGAAGAAGGCTTCGCCAAGCAGCTCGTTCAGCTCAAAGAGCTCGTCAAAATATGCACGGTGATGAACTGCAAATACATAAGAATGTTCAGCTTCTTCATGCCTGCGGGAGAGGATCCCGCCAATTACCGCGACGCGGTCATGGATAAACTGAGAAAATTCGTCGAATGCGTGGAGGATTCCGACGTTATCCTCCTTCACGAGAACGAGAAGGAGATATACGGCGACACCGACGACCGTTGTCTCGACATTTACCACACGATCGACAGCCCCAAACTTAAACTCATATACGACGCGAGCAATTACATTCAGGTGGGCGTAGACCCCAACGCGGCGTATGAGAAAGTGAAGGATTACGTCGTCTATTATCACATGAAGGACTGCGACAAGGAAACGCGCGTCGAAGTACCGCTCGGACTGGGCGTCACCGATTATAAAAAGATCTTTGCCGATCTCGAAGCGCGCAACTACGAGGGCTTCATGACTCTCGAACCGCACACCGGGAAATATGCCGTCGGCAGGAAATTCCTCTATTTCGTACCCTTTGCCCGCTATATGAAACCGGAATTCTATAAAGCCTTCCGTTACATCGATTCCAAGCTGGGCAAGAAGACTACGGACAGCGTCAGCCGCAAAGACGTATTCGTCATTCAGTATAAAAATCTCAAGAAATTCATCGAGGAGGCGTCCGAATAATGGATAAGGTAAGATTCGGTATCATCGGAATAGGCAAGATGGGTTCCCTGCATTGTCTGCGTTTCACGCACGGGCTCATCAAGAACGGCACGCTTACCGCCGTATGCGATATTTCCCCCGAGCGTAAAGAGTGGGCGGAGAAAAATCTCAAATCGAAAGGCGTGGAATTTTTCGACGACTACAAATCGCTTATCGACAGCGGCAAAGTGGACGCGGTGCTCGTCGCGACTCCGCACTACGATCACCCCGTGATAGCCACTTACGCGCTTTCCAAAGGGCTCCACACCCTTATCGAGAAGCCTGCGGGAGTGTATACGAAAGCAATTCGCGAGCTCAACGAGTACGCGGCGACCAAACCCGAACTCACTTTCGGAATAATGTACAATCAGCGCACGAACAAGCTGTACCGTTTCGCCAAAGAACTCGTCGAAACGGGACGTCTCGGCGAAATGAAGCGCATCAACTGGATAATAACCAACTGGTACCGTCCGCAAGCCTATTACAACCAGGGCGGTTGGAGAGGTACCTGGGCGGGCGAAGGCGGCGGCGTGCTCATCAATCAGTGCCCGCACCAGCTCGATCTGTTCCAGTGGCTCGGCGGAATGCCTTCGATGATACGCGGCTACGCCAAAGTGGGCAGGAACCGCGACATCAACGTCGAGAACGACGTCACGGCGTATATGGAATATCCCAACGGCGCTACGGGCGTGTTCATCACCTCGACTCACGACTTTCCGGGAACCAACCGTCTCGAGATAGACGGCGACAAGGGCAAGATCGTGATCGAGAACAACAAACTCGTATTCACGGAGCTGGAAGTTGCTGAATCCGTATTCAACGCTACCAATAAGAAGTTTATGCCCTCCATACCTTCGCACAAGACCGTCAAGAGGATGTCGAAGCTGTGCGAACTGATGATGAACGTATTCGGTCAGCACACAGGTATAATCAACAATTTCACCAATCACATAATCGACGGCGAACCGCTTATCGCTCCCGGCGCGGAAGGTATCAGAGGACTTACGATATCCAACGCGATACATCTTTCGAGCTGGACGGGAGAAGCGGTGGAGCTTCCCATCGACGAGGACAAATTCATCGACGAGCTCGAGAAACGCAAAGCCGAAGAAAGAGAATCAAGCAAAAAGAAGGTGCAATAACGGCAGGGCTTGCGCCCCGCGCCGCATGCGCAAAGGAGCAATATGAAGACCGGATGGTATAAAGACGCAGTATTTTATCAGATCTATCCCCGCAGTTTCTGCGACTCGAACGGCGACGGTATAGGCGATATCCGCGGTATAATTTCCAAGCTCGATTATCTTAAAGAGCTGGGCGTTACGGCGGTATGGCTTTCGCCCGTCTACAAATCGCCCAACGACGATAACGGTTACGATATTTCCGATTACCGTGACATCAATCCCGAATTCGGCACTCTCGACGACTGGAAAGAGATGATAGCGGGAATGCACGAACGCGGTATCAAGCTCGTTATGGACCTTGTCGTCAATCACACTTCCGACGAGCACGAATGGTTCAAGCAGAGCCGTTCTTCGAAGGACAATCCTTACCGCGATTATTATATATGGCGTAAGGGTAAGGGCAAGGACGGCAAGCGTCCGCCCAACAACTGGACTTCGAGGTTTACGGGCTCCGCGTGGCAGTACGACGAGACAACGGGCGAATGGTATCTGCATCTTTTCAGCAAAAAGCAACCCGATCTGAACTGGGACAACCCCAAAGTGCGTCAGGAAGTGGCAGATATATGCAATTACTGGTTCGAACTCGGCGTGGACGGCTTCCGTTGCGACGTCATAACCTATATAAGCAAGGCGGAAGGGCTGCCCGACGGTAAATTCAATCCCGTGATGTGCGGCGACGAGCACTTCGTGCTGGGACCGCATATCCACGAATACCTTAACGAGATATACGAGAAAGCCTGGTCGAAATACGACACGATGATAGTGGGCGAAGCTATCGGTTGCAAGCTCACCGACGCGCCGATGATAATAGCGGAGGACAGGCACGAGCTGGACAGCGCGATAACTTTCGAGCTCATGGACGTGGACATGAAGTGGAGCTTCTTCCCCGTCAAATTCAATCTCGCGAAGTTCAAAGCGGTGCAAAGCGCGTGGCAGGCGCTTCCGAAAAACTGTTGGAATACGCTGTACTACGAGAATCACGATCAGCCCCGCTCGATAACCCGCTACGGCAACGGCAGAGGATATTACCGCAAAGAACTCGGCAAGATGCTCGCGGTATCGTATATGATGCTGCGAGGAACGCCGTACGTATATCAGGGACAGGAAATAGGAATGACGAATATCCGTCTCGAGGAGAAGGAATACGTAGACATAATGGCGACGCGGGTATTCAGCCTCATACGCAAGATATTCCCGCCTCTGATGCCTTTGGCGAGATGGGCTATGTCGAAGCGCGCACGCGATCACGCGCGAACCCCCATGCAGTGGGAGGACAAGACGGGCGCGGGCTTCACTACCGGCAAGCCGTGGATGAAGATAAATCCCAACCTCGGCGAAATCAACGTTGCGAGCGATCTCAAGAACCCCAATTCGATACTCAACTTCTATAAGAAGCTCATCGAATTCCGCAAAGGAAACGACGTGATACGCGACGGCGACTATATCGAATACTTCCCGAAGAACAAGAAAGTGTACTGCTATGAGCGCAAATTAGGTAGCCATAGATACATAGTGTTCTGTAATTTTGCGGAGAAGAAAGTAGCTCTCAATATAGACACGATACCGAATTCCCGCGGAGCGAAGCTTGTTATGGACAACTGGGCGACGCAGGAGGAAACTCTCGGAGACGCTATTCTTCTCAAGCCTTACGAAGCGGCTATATACGAGATAGATCCTTCGGCGGCTAACGGCTGAGAGACACAAGCTTTCAAGAGAACGGAACGAAGCGCGCGCCTCGAGGCGCGCGCGTTTGTGCGTCAATCTTTTCCGCGTCCGTTGGAATGCTGTAAAAGTATCATTCGGTGGTACTTCCTGACGTGCGGGTGCGCGAGCGGGAAAGGGGTATGGTTATCCGACCGTATAGCGTCGGTAACGGGAATGTTCCGTGCCGCCGTTTCACGTAACGCGCAGCTTGTTAAAGCGTGACCCGCGCGCGAAGCGCGTGAGAGCACCCTCGGTAATAGAACGTATATCTGTAACGCGTTCGTAACGGTTACGGAATTCTTCGTAGCTTGTGCGTATAGGGTACAAAAAAATCCCTTCCGCGAACGGAAGGGACGTTTTTTTGTTAGGATCTCCGATTATTTGAGCTCGGAGAAATATTTGATGGTGCGGACCATCTGGCTGGTGTAGCTGTTCTCGTTGTCGTACCAGGACACGACTTGTACCTGAGTGGCGTCGTCGCCCACGGGGATGACCATTGTCTGGGTGGCGTCGAAAATGGAGCCGTAGGTGGAGCCGATGATATCGGAGGAAACGATCTCGTCCTCGTTATAAGCATAGGACTCGGTAGCGGCGGCTTTCATCGCGGCGTTGATCTGATCCTTGGTGACTTTGCCTTCTACGAGCGCCACGAGAATGGTGGTCGAGCCGGTAGGGGTGGGAACTCTCTGAGCGGAGCCGATGAGTTTGCCGTTCAGCTCGGGGATAACGAGACCGATGGCTTTCGCCGCGCCGGTGCTGTTGGGAACGATATTGCAGGCGCAAGCTCTGGATCTGCGCAGATCGCCTTTTCTTTGCGGTCCGTCGAGAGGCATCTGGTCGCCGGTGTAAGCGTGAACGGTGGTCATGATACCCGCTTTGACGGGAGCGAGGTCGTTCAACGCTTTCGCCATGGGAGCGAGGCAGTTGGTGGTGCAGGAAGCGGCGCTGATGATGGTGTCGCTCGCCTTGAGAGTCTTGTGGTTGACGTTGTAAACGATGGTGGGCAGGTCGTTGCCGGCGGGAGCCGAAATAACGACTTTGCGGGCGCCGGCGTCGATGTGAGCCTGAGCCTTCGCTTTGGAAGTATAGAATCCGGTGCATTCGAGCACGACGTCTACTTTGAGTTCGCCCCAGGGAAGTTCGGCGGCCTTCGGTTTAGCATAGATGGTGATCTTCTTGCCGTCTACGATGATAGCGCCGTCTTCTTTCACGCTGCCGTCCTCGTTAAGGACCGCTTCGGTGTAAGATACGCTGTGGGTGTTAGCATAGTTGCCCTGAGTGCTGTCGTACTTAAGAAGATGAGCGAGCATTTTGGGGCTGGTAAGGTCGTTGATAGCTACGATCTCGTAACCTTCCGCGCCGAACATCTGTCTGAAAGCCAAACGGCCGATTCTGCCGAAGCCGTTAATAGCAACTCTTACGTTTTTTGCCATATAAATTTAACCTCCATGGAGTAATTTTTTTGATTTTCTATTAGTTATTCTAAACTTAATGCCGTTTTTTGGCAACTGTTTAGCGACAATAATTAATTTTTTTTGATATGCGCGAGCCCGGCGCTTATTTGGCGACTATGTTGATTATCTTGTCGGGAACGTATATCACTTTGATCACCGTTTTACCGTCGAGCACGCCCGTTGCCTTCACGGCTTCCATTACGGCAGCTTCGTCGGAGCCCGCGGGTACCGTCACGCGCTCTTTGAGCTTGCCCATCACCTGTACGGGTATCTCCACCGTTTCCGCGACGAGCTTCGACTCGTCGTAAGAGGGGAACTTCGCTTTGTCGATATACGCGCCGCCGTTGACGATCGAATACAGCTCGCTGGTCACGTGCGGAGCAACGGGATAAAGAAGTAACGATATCGCGTTGAGCTCTTCGCGCGTGGTCTTACCGCGAGCGTAGACGGTGTTGAGCGCCGTCATTATCGCCGCGATGGCGGTATTGAACTTGCAGGCTTCGTAATCGTCGCCCACTTTCTTGACGAGCGCGTCGAGATTGAGGTCGGAAGTGTCGACTTCGTCTCCGGCGATAAGATCCTGCGCGTTCCAGTATCTTGCGAGGAAGCGGTTGCAGCCTTTGATGCCTTCGGCAGACCACGGAGCGGGTTTTTCGTAATCTCCGATGAACAGAATGAACATCCTGAGCACGTCCGCGCCGTACTGTTTCACGACGTCGTCGGGATTTACGACGTTTCCGCGCGATTTACTCATTTTTTCGCCGTCCGCGCCGAGGATGAGTCCCTGCGCCGAACGTCTTAAATAGGGCTCTTCGTGGCTTACCGCGCCGATATCGTATAAAAACTGGTTCCAGAATCTCGAATAGATAAGGTGACGGGTGACGTGCTCCATACCGCCGTTATACCAGTCTACCTGTCCCCAGTAAGCGTAAGCGTCGGGGTTTACGGCGTGCACGTTGTCGCGGGGGCTCTCGTAACGCAGGAAGTACCAGCTGGAACCCGCCCATTGAGGCATGGTGTCCGTTTCGCGAGTGGCTTTAGCTCCGCATATCGGGCAGGTGGTATTCACCCAGTCGGTGCATTTCGAGAGGGGAGAGGTACCGTCGTCGGTGGGCGTGAAATCCTCGAGATCGGGAAGCCTTAAAGGAAGCTCGCTCTCCGGCACCGCCACCTGTCCGCAATGCGGGCAGTTTATGATAGGTATGGGCTCGCCCCAGTACCTCTGACGGTTGAACGCCCAGTCCTTCATCTTGTAGTCGGTCTTGGCTTTGCCGACGCCCGCTTTTTCCATATATTCTATCATCTTCGCGATGGCGGGCTTGACGGTAAGTCCGTTGAGGAAGCCGGAATTCACCATTATCCCAGCGCCTTCTTTGGCGCAGTAGGGCTCGACTTGAACGTCTACGTCGGACTTGATGACTTCGATGATGGGAAGATCGTATTTCTTTGCAAAATCCCAGTCGCGCTTGTCGTGCGCCGGTACCGCCATAATGGCGCCCGTGCCGTAATCCATCATTACGTAGTCTGCCGTGAATATCGGTATTTCGGTTCCCGTTATCGGATTAACGGCAACCATTCCTTCGACTTTAATACCGGTTTTGTCTTTGTTGACCTGTACGCGGTCGAATTCCTTTTTGAGCTTCGCCTGCGCCTGATACGCCGCGACTTCCTCCGCGTTCACGATGCTCGAAGCGTATTCTTTGAGCAGCGGATGTTCGGGCGACACGACGAGGAAGGTGGCTCCGAAAATGGTATCCGGTCTCGTGGTATACACGACGAGAGGATACTCGGTGCCCGCCACTTTTACTTTGAAGGTGACGTCCGCGCCCTGCGATTTGCCTATCCAGTTCTGTTGCTCCGTCTTGATACGCTCCGGGAAATTCACTTTCTCAAGCCCGGCGAGCAACCTTTCCGCGTAGTTGCGGATCTTGAGGAACCATACGTCCTTTTCCTTCTGTACCACTTCGGTGCCGCATCTGTCGCATACGCCTCCCTGGCTTTCCTCGTTGGCGAGTACCACTTTGCATTTCGGGCAGAAGTTTACCGTAGTCGTGGCTTTATATGCGAGCCCGCGCTTGAACATCTGCAGGAATATCCATTGAGTCCATTTGTAATAGTCGGGGTCCGTGGTATCCACCACCCGCGACCAGTCGAAACTGTAACCTACCTTTTTGAGCTGTGCGGTGAATTTAGCGATGTTCTCGTCGGTAACTTTGCGCGGATGCTGTTTCGTTTGCATCGCGTAGTTTTCGGTGGGCAGTCCGAACGCGTCGTATCCGATAGGGAACAATACGTTATATCCTTCGAGGCGCTTTTTGCGGGCGACGACTTCCATAGAGGAAAACGCTCGGATGTGACCGACGTGAAGTCCCGCGCCGCTCGGATACGGAAATTCTATCAAACCGTAGAATTTAGGTTTGGAAGGATCCTCTTTTACTTCGAAAACGTGTTCGCCGTACCAGTAATCCTGCCACTTTTGTTCAACGCTCTTAAAATCGTACTTTACTGCCATAAACGCACTTCCTGTAAATTCAGACTGACAAGATGATAGCATAATCGCGCACGGAAGGCAAGCGTACGGCGACAAAAGCCGATTTTCTAAAGTAAAATCGCGCGCACTCCGCGCGCGAGCCTCGCGAACGGAGCGCGGCTTTCGGAATAATCCGTCACAATACGCACACATAATTATTATTGTTAAATCGCGCGGGCTGTGTTATAATCTCCCTATGGCGAGCAAATTTCTCAATTCTCGCAACTTAATGATAGCCGTTTCGGTACTTCTGATAGCCGCGCTCGTGACGGGGCTCGTTCTCGTGACCGCACCGGAAGACGACATGGCTGAAGGCACCATCGACGCGGCGAGCGTCTTACCTGCGGGCAGAGTGAATTACAGCATCGAAACGGAAGGCACCTTCCGCAGATACGTTTCGCAATTCCTGGAAATAATGTCGGAAGCGATGATGGATCTGCTTTTCGAAGAGTCCGCGCCGCACGAAATTACTTTCCGTAATTCCGCCGCCGTTTCCGACGTGATGCTCGAAATTTTCGCGCGCGCCGCAGTGCCCTCGGAGAAGCTTCTAAAATTCGGAGAATTCCTTACCACGCTGGACGGCGATAAAGCGGCGACGGATATTTTCTTTTTCTTTATAGAAGTGGAAGAAGTCGTGGGTGAGGACGGAACGGTCAAATATTACGGTAAGCTCGCTTCGCCCGCGAAACTCATGACCGCTTTTACCGGCGGTATAGATTTCGGCAACGCCGTTGAGAGCGTTGTAGCCGCCACCGCGCTCACCAACGAAGAATTCGCGCGGCTTTTCTATGAAACCGTATATAATTTTTCGGACGGAGAACGCAAGGAAATGCTCGAGAAAACGGGCAGAACGCGTTTCGTCAACATCTTCGTCGCGCTTTCTACGGTATACGAAAGCTATATCACGTTCAGCGTCAGCGGCGGCACGCTCGCCGCGGCGAGGACGGCGGCGGAACTCATGTACGAAACGGGCGCCGAACTTACTTCGCTCATAGAAGAAGCGGGCGCGGACGCCGTGCTTACCGCGATAGGATTCGGCGGCGAGCGCTTCGATAACGGGGAGCTTACCGATTTTCTTGTTTCCGCAGGGATAGACCCTGCTGAGCTTGCCGGCGCGGAAGCCGTCAACGACGTGCTCAATTCGGGCGGTAAAATAGCGGAATTCCTGCTGTACGCCGCGGCGGCGGGACTGACGGCTACCGACAACGTGCTTTTCGAGTCGCTTGCCCGCGCTTACGAAGCGACGGACGGGAAGGAAAAAACGGATTGGACTTATCTACATTATATCCGACTCGCGTCGGCAGCGGCGGCGGGAGCGGAAGCGGGCTTCGCTTCTTCTGCGATCAAGGACGTCGATAGCTTCGCTTCTACGTTTGCGGAGCTCGGCGTGTGCATGGAAGCGCTCGACACGCCGTTTGCGGACGACGCCGCGCGTCAGGCGCGTAAAAACGAACTCGTAAGTGTATATTCCGAATACGTTTCCGTGATAACGGCGATGCGCGACCGTTTCGGGAGCGTGACGGACATAAACGGTGTCAGGGCGCTCGGCGCGGAGGATCGCGCTCTGCTTGCGGAGTATACGGAGTATCTCGAGAATTTCGATTACGAGGCATTGCTTACGGGCGGGAACGATTTTGTCGGTACCGTGGCGTTGAATATCATATTTAATTTTATTTCCGATATGCTCAAGGAAGCTTTGGATTCCGTGAGCTCTGTCGGTTGAGGAGGGGATATGCCCATACTTAAAGCCGTGGGAGTGGTAAAGGATTTCGGGGAAAACCGTGTGCTTAACGGCGTCGATCTCGATATCGAGAAAGGCGATTTCGTGTCTATAGTTGGTTCTTCCGGCTCGGGAAAATCGACGTTACTCACCATTTTGGGCGGTATCGACAAGCCGACTTCGGGGGCGGTATACCTGGACGGAGAGAACATCTCCTGCATGAGCGAAAAGCAACTCGCGGTATTGAGGCGCACAAAAGTGGGATTCGTATTCCAGTTTTTCAATCTTGCGCCTTATCTCACCGTCGAGGAGAACGTGCTTTTACCGATAATGCTTGGCGGAAAAATAACCGCAGAGCACCGCCGAAAAGCTTCGGAACTCATGGATTATCTCGGCATAAGCGGCTATAAAGACAAACTGCCTTCCAAAATATCGGGAGGCGAGCAACAGCGCGTGGCGATAGCGCGCGGGCTGATATTCGATCCGGAAGTGATATTGCTCGACGAGCCGACGGGCAACCTCGACAGCCGCAACAGTCTCGAAATAATGAAGCTTTTGCGCAAGATAAACGAAGAAATGAAAACGACTATAGTTCAGGTGACGCACTCCGAATTCAACGCGGGCTTCGGCAACGTCACGATAACGATAAAAGACGGCAAGATCATCAGGACGGATAAGGAGCCTTCCGGCTACGTGTACGCCGAGGAAACTGCCGAAGCGACCGCGGAAAAAAGCGAGGAACGCATATCCGACGGCGCGGACCCGGAAGAATAAGACGGAACGGCAGGGCGGTAGCGGATGAAAGCGTTTATTCGGCACATTTTAAGAAGCGCGGACGGTAATAAAGGTCAAATGGCGGTGATAGTATTGACTATTGCCGTGGTTACCGCAATGATATTCGCGGCTTTTTCGATGTACGACGTCTTTTTTAACGTAAATATCGCCGAATACGACAGAGTCGCGGACGGCGCGGACATGCTTCTCGGAACGAATAACGGCACGACGGAATTTTTCAGCAGGGCGCGCGTTCAGCGCGTGATAGATTCGGAGCCCGAAGGCGAAGTGACCGATGTGATGTATTTCGCCAAAATAAACACCATTCTCAAAACGGAAAAACATTCGCGGACGGTGCTCGTGGAAGCCACCGATCTCGAGAAATATCTCGCGTCGCACGAACTGCGCTACGTGGAAGAATTCACCGCCGAAACGGAGGGCGCGGACGTCAAGTTCGAGGAGGCGGGCGGTTACAGTTCGGTAATAATAGGTAAGAGCTTTGCCGAAGCAAATTCGCTGAAGGCTGGCGATCTCGTGGAAATATACCTTCCCACTTACGACAGCTATACCGAGGTGCTCGTAAGATATATAGCCGTCAACGAAGGAATATTCTCGTCGAGCGCCGACGTCAACGTACTCGTCGATTTTGCGGCGGTAGGCAATCTCGGACAGGTCAGCGCCGCATATATTTCTTTTTCCGATCCCGCGCTTTTCGAAAAATACGAAGCGCTTTTCGCGGAGTATTTCCCCGCAATAGACTGTACGGAAGGCAATAACCTCACGGGCGTGCTCGACATAGTGAGGAACAATACTCTGCTTCTCTCGGTAGGGCTCATATTCCTCATCGCGACGATGATGCTCATACTATACACTTCCTACGTCATCATCGCCCGCAACCGCATGCACGAAATGGTGGTCTTCAAGGCGGCGGGCGCGACTCCCACGCAGGTGGCGGGCATAATGTTCGGGGAAGTTCTATTCTATGCTCTTATCGGTGGCGCAATAGGTCTGTTGCTCGGCAGGACGGCTATGGGAATAGCCGTAAAAGCGCTTCTGCCGCTCGCCGAGCACGCCGTTACGTATCCTTTCTGGAAATACCTCGTATCTTTCATAATCGCAGTTCTGGTCACCGTAGCGGCTACTTCGGTACCCGTAGCGTCGGTAAGCCGTAAAACGATAAGAGAGCTTACCGGAGACGCTTTCAAGCTCGTCAAGAAGGTGAAACCCATAGTGCTTCTCATAAGCACCGTATTGCTTGCGGCTGCCGCCGTGGCTTACGCGCTCACCAAAGGCATCGCCCTTGCGGCGGTGTCGATAGTGTTGCTAGTGGCTACGGTATTCTGGGCTTACTGCGCGGTCTATTACGCGGTAAAATTCATCGGTGCGGCGATAGCTAAAATTTCGGGCGGCGGGACCGCTTATATCGCCGGTCTCGGAGTTACCAGAAACAACGCCATGCACACCGTGACGACTCTTATCGCGGTGGTCGTTACTTTCGCTTTCCTTATATCCGAAGTGGTCAGCCTCGTGCAGACCGCGATAGTGCCTTTCCGCTCGCGCTACACCGCCGACGTCGTCGTGACGGTGAACGACGGAACGGGTAATTATACGTATGACGACATCCGCGGGATAATACTCGATACCGACGGCATAGAATGGGCGGGATATTTCAATTCGCAGGATTATCTCCTCTCCGACGGAGAAACGGAATGGACTATATACGGCGTGTCCGATATCACGACGTTGAGACATTGTACTTCGGGACTTACGGCGGAAGCCGCCGCGCTTTTCGAATCGACGGAAAATCCGATAGTGCTTTCCAACGATATGATGCTGCGCCTGGATCTCGACGTGGGCGACGAGGTGAGCTTCAATCCCGACTCTCCCGATTACGGCAACGAAACGCACACCTTCACCGTGGTAGGCGTGGATTATACCGTAAGCGAATACGACCGCGTCGGGTATTGTCGGTTCGGTTTTATATCGAGAATGAAAAATTCCGCTCAATATCTTGCGGGTATCGAGGACGGCGCGGACACGACGGAAGTTTTCGTCACACTCAGAGAGCGCATCGAAAATACCGCTATACCGCTTACCTACGCCCTCGAATTCGACGAATGGGCTTACGCCGCGACACGCAATCTGAGCGGCGTGAGCACGCTTCTTACCCTTCTTCAGATAATGGTTTACGTTGTCGCCGCGATAGGCGTGGTCAACGTATCGATCGTCACTTTCTACGACAGAAGGGCGGAATTCAGGCTCTTCAAGGTGGCGGGTATGTCCTCGGCGGACTTTATGCGTTACGCCGTGTGCGAAGGCTTGGTCGCCGCCTCTGCGGGCTGTCTGCTCGGCGTCGTCGCGGGCTATGCCGTGAATCTGCTCGTCCCGTCGCTCGGCTCCATAATAAGCAAATATATGCCGCTCGAACCCTTCCCGCTCGCGCTCGTGCTGATAACGTGCGGAGCCTTCCTGCTCTTTACCGCGTTTTGGACGATCATCGCCGCCGTAAACAGGAAGCTGAATTTGACTTCCGTCAACGAAAGGAACGGCGTTTGATCAGACTTTGACGTCGGGATAGGGGTCCCGCGTATGCTCTTTTTTACTTCCGCCCGGAAGCGCCGGGAGCGTTGCGTAAATCTCTTTTCGCATATTAAAGAATATTAAATCGCGCTATTTAATTGCAAGCGCGATTTTTTTGTGTTAGACTTTATTAATATATATTATTATTACGCGACGGCGCGTCAACGCGCCCGGGAGGAACGCAATGGCACAAAACATTATGGATATTTTGAGAGAACGCGGCTTCATCAAGCAGACCGTTTACGAAGACGAGCTCTACGAACTGCTCGGCAAGCAAAGCGTTCCTTTTTATATAGGATTCGATCCCACGGCGGACAGCCTTCACGTCGGACATTTCCTCGTACTGATGGCGATGAGCCACATGCAGCGCGCGGGACACAAGCCCGTCGTTTTGCTCGGCGGCGGCACCGGAATGATAGGCGACCCGTCCGGCAGAACGGATATGCGTTCGATGATGACCAAGGAGACCGTAGCGCATAACGTACAATGTTTCCGCGAGCAGATGTCGAGATTTTTCAGCTTCGAAGGCGAAAACGCCGCGATAATGGTGGATAACGGCGACTGGTTGCTCGACCTCAACTATATCGACTTTCTGCGCGAAGTGGGCTCGGTATTCACCGTGAACCGCATGCTCACCGCGGAATGCTTCAAGTCGAGAATGGAGAAGGGACTCTCCTTCCTCGAATTCAACTATATGCTGATGCAGGCGTACGATTTCCTCGTATTGTACAGGAAGTACGGCGTACTGCTCGAATGCGGTGGCGACGATCAATGGTCGAATATGCTCGCGGGCGTAGACCTTATAAGACGCAAGGAGCAGGCTCCCGCGTTTGCGATGACCTTCTCGCTCCTTCTTACTTCCGAAGGGAAAAAGATGGGCAAGACGATGAAAGGCGCGCTCTGGCTCGACAAGAACAAGACTTCGCCTTACGAATTCTATCAATACTGGCGCAACGTGGACGACAACGACGTCGAGAAATGTTTGGGCTTCCTCACCTATCTTCCCATGGACGAGATCCGTGCGATGTGCGCCTGCTACACCGAGGACGAGAACGGCGTCAAACATTTCGACGGCAGGATCAACGAAGCTAAAGCGCGCCTCGCGTACGAAGTTACGAAGATAGTCCACGGCGAAGAAGAAGCGGCGCTTGCCGACAAACAGGCAAAAGCGGCGTTCGGCGGCGGCGGAGATATGCCGGAGGGCACCATTTCCGCAGGCACGGTCAAAGTGGCGGACGCGCTCGTCGAGCTCGGACTCGCGGCGTCGAAAGGGGAAGCCAAACGCCTTATCGAAGGCGGCGGGATAAAGCTCAACGACGTAAAAGTTGCGGGCTTCGACGCGGAGATACCTTCGGAGCTTCTCAAAGAAGGCTTCGTCATGCACAAGGGCAAGAAACAGCACGTCAAGGTCACCGTTAAATAATGCGTGAGTATCTCAGCGTAAGCGGAGAAACCGTAACGGAATTCGAAATATCGCGCAGTAAATTCATAACGCACCTTGTCGCCGCGGAAAACGTGGACGAGGGCTTGAAGTACCTTGCGGCGATCAGGAAGAAATATTCCGACGCCACCCATAACTGTTATGCGGTCATAGGTTCGCCCGAAAGCAACGAATTCAAATTCGGCGACGACGGGGAGCCGTCGGGGACGGCGGGACAGCCGATACTCAACGCGCTTGCGAAGAACGGTCTTTACTGCGTGTGCGCGGTCGTGACGAGGTATTTCGGCGGGATCAAGCTCGGCGCGGGGGGGCTCGTGCAGGCGTATTCGAGAGCGGCTTCCGATGCTGTGCGCGCTTCCGTAATAACGCGGTATATATATTCGGCGGTATACGTTGCGGAGCTCACTTATACTACGCACGGCGCGGTCGCCAATTTCCTTGCGGAGAGTGGCGCAGTCGTAACGGACACCGAATATTCGGACGGCGTGAAGATAACGTTCGCCGTCCCCGAGGATAACGCCGAAGCTACCGAGAAAAAACTTGCGGAGCTCACTTCGGGCGAAGCGAAGTTCGCGCTAAAAGATAAAAAATATATTTCATATAAGAGGTAATGGTATGAAAATCACATTGACGACTCAAAAAAAGGTTAAGCCCGATTTCACGAAGCTCGGATTCGGTAAGTATTTCACCGACCATATGCTCGTGATGGACTACAAGGACGGCAAATGGCAGGAGCCGGAGATCCTTCCGTACGGCGATTTTTCGCTCGATCCTTCCACCTGCGTACTTCACTACGGTCAAGGTATTTTCGAAGGGCTCAAAGCGTATAAGGACGCCGCGGGCAAGATCACCATGTTCCGTCCTTACGACAATTTCAAGAGAATGAACAAGTCTGCGGAAAGGCTTTGTATGCCCAAGATCGACGGAGACGAGATGGTCGAAAACCTCAAGAAACTGATCCTGATCGACCAAGATTGGATACCCACAGAGCCCGGTACCGCGCTTTACATCAGACCTACGATGATAGCGACGGATCCTATGCTCGGCGTTCATCCCGGACATCAGTACCGCTTCTTCATCATACTTTCTCCCGTCGGCAGCTATTATGCGAGCGGGCTCACTCCCACTAAAATCATGGTGGAAGACAAGTACGTTCGCGCGCCTCTCGGCGGCACCGGCGAAGCGAAGTGCATGGGTAACTATGCGGCGTCGCTTCTTGCAGGCGATATCGCCAACAAGCGCGGCTACGAGCAGGTGCTCTGGCTCGACGCAAAAGAGAAAAAATATATCGAAGAAGTGGGCGCGATGAATATGTTTTTCGTATTCGACGGCGTGGTCAAGACTCCCGCGCTCGTGGGCTCCATACTTCCCGGCATCACCCGCGATTCCGTCATCAAAGTTCTCAAGAGCGAGGGTATCCCCGTCGAGGAATGCAGGATAAGCGTTGACGAGATCAAGGAGAACGTCAAGAAGGGAACCTTCAACGAAGCGTTCGGTTCGGGCACCGCGGCGGTCATCAGCCCCGTGGGCGTGCTCGGCATCGACGGCGAAGACGTCGTTATCAACAACTTCGAGATGGGACCTATCACAAGCTTCCTCTACGACAAACTCACCGGGATACAGTACGGCAGATACGAGGACAAGTTCGGCTGGATAGTGCACGTCAACTGAACCGCGTAAAGAAAGCACAAGTTAAGAGAAGCGGAAGGCGTTGCCTTCCGCTTTTTACGCGCTTGCAATAGCGCGCGCGCTAATATATAATTGAATAAGAATATAACCGCAAAAGGGATGGTAACATGACAAACGTTTCCCGTAAAAAGAAGATAATAATAATTATTGCGGCGATCGCCCTCATAGCGGCGCTCGCGTCGGGGATACTCCTCGGAGTATATTTCGGCACGAAAAAGGACGCGCTCGATTATTCCGAACTGAAAGTGATACGTTTGGACGAGAAGTATACTTCGGAAGTCGAAAAAGCTTACTATTATCTCGGACACCCCGACCTCGTCCTTGCCGCCGACGGCACTCTCATCACCGCATATCCCGCAGGGCACGGCGTAGGTGCGATCCTGATGCAAAAAAGCTCTGATTACGGCGAAAGCTGGGAGGGCGTTGCGTACGAGGACAAGCCCGCAAGCTGGGCGGATTCGCAGGAAACGCCCACCCTGTACCGCCTCGACATGACCGACGGAAGCTGTAAACTGTTGCTCGTTTCGGGCTGTCCGTCGTGGGACGAGGACGACGAATACTACGCTAACGGGTTTAACTGTTCGGTATCTTCGGACGACGGTAAGACCTGGACGGAATTCAAGAATTTCTACGGTATCGAATGGGCGCAAAGCGCGCCGAAACGGGACGATAACGCCGTATATACCGACGCGGAAAAAGAGCTTCTGCCGAATTACGACGAAGCGGGCAACGCGCTTCCTTACGACGTCATAGTGGCGATGTCGTCGCTAACGAGGCTCAAGGAAAACGGCGAATACGTCGATAAGTGGATGGGTACTTTCCACGACTACGACTTCCACAATTATTGCACGATACTTACTTTCGACGAGAGCGGCGAGCAGGTATGGTCCGCGCCTCGTAAATTCCTCACGCCGCAACGCGCAGTCGAGGAAAGCGCCGCTATATGCGAGATAGAGATATTCCGCGCGCCGTCCGACAATCTCATATCGATAGGTCGCGTGAACGCGCGTAATTCCAATTCTCTTATATCGGTATCTACCGACGAGGGCGCTACCTGGTCGGAGTTCAGAGAGCTTCCGAATTCGCTTACGGGCGACAGACACAAAGCGGAATACGACGACGTGACGGGTAAACTTCTCATATCCTTCCGCTACGTTCTTCCGGGAATGAAGAGCAGTGCGTTCGCAAAAGAGAATTATCTCGGCGGGTACTGGTGCGCATGGATAGGCGACGCGGAGGATCTCGAAGCGTACGCGCTCGGAGCAAACGCCGTTCCCGGAGAGGCGCTCGTCGTGCTCGGCGCAACCAACGACGGCAAAGCCGACTGCGGATATTCGGGTACCGTCTGTAAAGACGGAGTGTTCGTGCTTCATTCGTACGGCAAATTTATTAAGGGAGCTAAATACCCTTACATAATGCAAGCGAAATTCAGCCTTGCCGACATAGGGCTCGCTTAAAGCAACGTTCATTCGTGACACATAAGGTCGATTATGCGCAGAATAGAATCGATAAAGAAAAAGGGTAAATATTTTGCGGTCACCGCGGACGGAGAGGAATACCGCGGCATAACGGCGGACGCCGTTGCGGAATGTAAAATAAAATGCGGCGAGATAGCGGAAAAAGATTTCGATAACTTCCTTGCCGTCAACGACTATTACCGCGCGAAGCAATATCTTTTCGATATGCTCGCGCGCAAGCCGCGCACCCTGAAAGAAGCGGAGCGTAAATTGCGCGAGAAAAAGTTTATGCCCGAAAGCATTCGCAAATCCGTAGCTTTAGCTACAGAGTACGGATATATCTCCGACGAGCGTTTTGCGGAGGATTACGTGGAAACGGGTTCGCGGACGAAGGGTGCGTACCGGCTCAAAGCGGAGCTTCGTAAAAAGGGAGTGAGCGCGGAGCACATCGAGCGCGCGCTCGCGGAACTTACCAAAGAGGACGAGGACGAATGCGCTTTGAGGCTCGCCGCGAAGAGATTGAAAAGGGAGCCCGACGAAAAGGATATCGAAAGGACGCTCCGTTACCTTGCGGCGCGCGGTATCTCCTACGACTCCGCAAGGCGCGCCGTTCGAGCGCTCGTCGACGATCCCGATCTTTTCGACGAAGTTTTTTAACCGAAGAAGCCGAGACTTATCATCAGGGCGTTGTTCACCTTCTGCATCGTGTCGGCGCTCACTTCTCCCACTTTGGATTGCAACCTTGTCTTATCTATAGTCCTGAGCTGTTCGAGGAGCAGAACGGAATTCTTTTGAAGTCCGCTCACGGGGCTCAACTCGACGTGCGTAGGGAGCTTGGCTTTATTCATCTGCGAGGTTATAGCCGCCGCTATTACGGTGGGGGAGTAACGGTTGCCCACGTCGTTCTGTACTATCAGCACGGGGCGCACGCCTCCCTGTTCGCTCCCGACTACGGGACTCAGGTCGGCATAATAGATTTCTCCGCGCTTGATCATTATTACTTCTCCATTCATATCCTATTCATTCCCTCTAAAAATTGTTGCCAAATTGCCTCTCCGTAAACTGCTAAAACAATTTACTTATTCTGTAAGAAGTGTTATTATTAACAGAAAGAGTAAGGCGAGCCCGTAAAAAATCGTTCGGAGCGGGCTCCGCTCGCGAGAGGTGCGTAATGGAGAAACCGAAATATTATATAACCACCGCCATAGCGTATACGTCGGGTACCCCGCATATCGGCAACGTTTACGAAATAGTGCTTACCGATTTTCTCGCGCGTTTCAAGCGCAAACAGGGATACGACGTGAGATTCCAGACGGGAACGGACGAACACGGCGAAAAGATCGAGCAGAAAGCGGCTTCCGCGGGCATAGCGCCCAAAGCTTTCGTCGATAAAGTCGCGGGCGATATCCGCGAGATCTGGGATATGATGAATATTTCTTACGATAAGTTCATCCGTACCACCGACGCCGACCACGAACGCGAGATACAGAAAATATTCACGAAGCTTTATAAGCAGGGCGACATTTACAAAGGCTCGTATAAGGGCTGGTACTGCACCCCCTGCGAATCGTTCTGGACGGAGTCGCAGCTCGTGGACGGCAAATGTCCCGACTGCGGCAGAGAAGTCAAAATGGCGGAGGAAGAAGCGTATTTCTTCCGTATGAGCAAATATGCTGACAGGCTTATAGAGTATTACGAGAAGAATCCGGACTTTATCGTACCCGTTTCGCGTAAAAACGAAATGCTGAACAATTTCCTCAAGCCGGGACTTCAGGACCTTTGCGTGTCGCGTACCTCCTTCAAATGGGGAATTCCCGTGGAATTCGATCCCAAGCACGTCGTTTACGTATGGATGGACGCTTTGAGCAACTACATTACGGGTCTCGGCTACCGCGCCGAAGGCGATTCCGACATGCTCTACAAGAAGTATTGGCCCGCCGACGTGCACGTCATAGGTAAGGATATCGTGAGATTCCATACCATTTACTGGCCGATATTCCTCATGGCGATGGGCGAGCCGCTCCCGAAGCAGGTGTTCGGGCATCCGTGGCTTCTGCAGGACGGCGGTAAGATGTCGAAGTCGAAAGGCAACGTGATATACGCCGCCGACCTCGTCAGATTCTACGGCGTGGACGCGGTGAGATATTATCTTCTCGCCGAGATGCCTTTCGATAACGACGGACTGATCGGCTGGGATCTCGTGACCGAAACGGTCAACGGCGAGCTCGCCAACGTGTACGGCAACCTCGTAAGCAGAACGGTAGCGATGAGCGAGAAGTATTTCGACGGCGTGATTTCCGACGGCAAGGCGTACGAACCCGTGGACGACGAGCTCAAGGAGGCTGCCGTTTCGCTTTACGCCAAAGTCGCGGAGAAAGTCGAAGGCTATCGTGTGGCGGACGCCGTGGCGGATATCCTCAATATGTTCCGCAGAGCCAACAAATACATCGACGAAACGATGCCCTGGGCGCTTGCGAAGGACGAGACGAAGCGCGACCGTCTCAGGACCGTGCTTTACAATCTTTCCGAAGCCATAATCATCGGCACGAGCATACTCGAATGCGTGATGCCCGAGACGGCGAAGAAAGTTTACGGGATATTCGCTACGGAAGCGAGAGATTTTGCCGATCTCGGTAAATTCGGGCTTCTCAGGGACGGCACCAAGGTCAACCACACCGACGAAAAGCTTTTCAACCGTCTCGACAAGGCGAAAGTTCTTGCGGAAGTGGAAGCAATGTACGCGGAGCGCAACGCCGCCAAAGAGGCGCCGAAAGCCGAAGCGAAAGACGACGAAAAAGAGAAAAAAGAAGGAAAAGCCATGATATCGATAGACGATTTCGCGAAAGTGGAGCTGAAAATAGGTAAAATAATCGCTTGCGAGCATCTTCCCAACAGTAAGAAGCTTCTTAAAAATACCGTGCAGATAGGCGACGAAACGCGCACGATACTGAGCGGGATAGCGAAGTGGTATACTCCGGAGGAGATGGTCGGTAAGACCGTCGTGGTGGTGGCGAACCTCGCGCCCGCAAAACTTGCGGGAACCATGAGCGAAGGAATGCTTCTCTGCGCCGAGGACGGCGACAACGTGGTGCTCCTTACCGCCGAGAAGGAAGTTTCGTCGGGCTCGAAAATTTCGTAATGCTCATAGACACTCACGCTCATCTCAACGATCCCGATCTCCTGCCGCTTGCGGGGGATATCGCCGCCGCGCGCGCGGACAGGGGACCCGACGTCATAGTGAACGTCGGCTACGACGTCCCGTCGAGTTTCACGGCGGTCGAGCTTGCGAGGAGATACGCGGGCTTCTACGCCGTCGTGGGCATACACCCTCACGACAGCAAGTCCGCGACGGCTTCCGATTACCGCGCGCTTGCCGAGCTCGCTTCCGATCCTAAAGTGCGCGCTTACGGCGAGATAGGGCTAGACTATCATTACGATCTGAGCGAGCGGGAAACGCAGCGCAGGGTATTCGCGGAACAACTGGAGATTGCCGACAGCCTCGGACTTCCCGTCGTTCTTCATATAAGGGAAGCGCACGGCGACGCGCTCAGGATACTCAGGGAAAACAGGCGTTACGTCACGCACGGCGGTATAGTGCATTGCTATTCGGGCAGTCATGAGCTTATTCGCGAGTACCTCGAATACGATTTTTACTTTTCGTTCGGCGGCGCGGTGACTTTCAAGAATTTCGGCAAAGCCGACGTGGTGACCTCGGTGCCCCGCGATAAGCTTCTGATCGAAACCGACTGCCCGTATATGACTCCCGTCCCTTATCGCGGCAAAACGAATCTGCCGGAATACATACGCTTCGTAAGGGACAAGATACAAGAGTGGATGCCCGACGCGGACGTCGAAACGCTGACTGCGAATAATGCTAAAATGATATACGGAATATAAACTTATGGATACCTATACTTACAGAATCGGAAATAAAATATATCTCAATCTCACCAACCGCTGTTCCAACAACTGCGACTTCTGCATACGCCGCAACGACGGGTACAAGGAATTCGGACTGTGGCTCACGAAGGAGCCTTCCGCCGAGGACGTCATCAACGCGCTTACCGATATCGACTCCGCCGAAGAAGTGGTATTCTGCGGATACGGCGAACCGATATACAGACTCGACGTCATACCGGAGCTTTGCGATTATATACACAAGCACGGTAAGAAAACCCGCATCAACACCAACGGGCAGGGCGATCTTATCTGGGACACCGACGTCGCCGCGAAGCTCAAAGGATATATCGATACCGTGAGCATTTCGCTCAACGCCACCGACGCGCGTTCCTATCAGGAGATATGCCACAGCGAATACGGAGAGAAGGCGTTTTACGCACTTCTCGATTTTGCCAGAAGGTGCAAGGAGAACGTTTCCCGCGTGATACTTTCCGTAGTGGACGTGATAGGAGAGGACGCCATAGCGAAGGCGCGCGAGATAGCCGATTCGCTCGGAGTGGAGCTGAGAGTAAGGGCATATCTCGATTAAGCCTGAATTTCGGAGAATATTATTAAAATATCGCTGAAACGGTTGTGTATTGACAGCCGTTTTATTTTAATGTTATTCTAAAAACGAGCGGGAGAATTATACTATTTGCGATATGATTTTCCCGAAATAACCCCTTAAGGAGATGTAATATGAAAAAGAAAATTATACTGTGCGCGGTAATGGCGCTCGCCGTTATGCTTACGGCGATACTCGCCGCCTGTTCCGGCAATACTTACCAAGCGAGCGTCGAAGGAATAGACGGCGCGGCTATATCGGACGCAGGAAAGGAAGGCGTTATTTCCGCGATCAAAGAGGGCGGTTCGGCGAGCTACGACCTCACGCTCCCCAACAAATACGATCCCGCGACAGTCAAGCTCACCGTGGACGGACAGCCGCTTTCGTATACGCTCAACGCAAATTACGACAACGCCGCGATGCTGAACGATTATCAGGTAGCGCTTACCTTCACCGTTACCAACGTCAAGAAGAATATCGTGGTCAAAGTATCCGCAGAGGAACGCAAGGCGGATTTCGTATTCAAACTTGCCGAGGGCGCTTCCGTAACGAACAGGGATATCCTTGCCGATTTCAGGATAGCCGACAAATTCACGGCGCTCGAAGCGGTAAGCTCGGTAAACGGTAAGACGCTGAGTTTCACCAGCTCCGAGCTCGACGCCCTTACATCGGGAATTTCTATTACGTCCGGTAAATCGATAGGACATTATGATGTCTACAACGGATTAAATGACGAGCTCGGTTGGTTCATCGAGGGCGAAGACGGATATATCCGCCCTGTAATAGATTCCGAAAAACACAATTATACTCTTCTCCTGTTGGCGAGCAACTTGAAATTGAACAATTTGGTAAAAGAAGTCTATATTTACCCTCAGAACGTGAGTTACGAATCGTGGTATGTGAATAGCGAAACAGGCTCCGTAGCCGATTGCGTCATTTCCGGAGACGGCAATTCGACGTTTGCCGCGAGCGACAACAGGACGGTGACCATAACTCTCAAAAAAGGAGAGGGATCGGATCTGAGCAACGCCAAAGTCTTTGTCAACGACACGGAACTCAAGAAAAACGCTTCCGGCGAATACGTCATCGAAGCGAGTAAATCTCCGATAGAGTATGCAAACGTCGACGAAAATACCAATTATATCACGACGGAGTTCGATATCAGGGTGACCGGAGTGGATATGTCCGGCGCAACCGGCGCAAAGACGTTCACATACGAGCCTTTCGGCGACGCCTTCGAGTACGACGTTTTGTCGAATTACTATTATTCGGAAGGAAATACCGCATGGTATTACGAAAACGTGAACGGTAATTACGAAAATGCGTCGTTCGCTATGGACCGCTTCAATAACGACAGTCTTCTTCCCTCCGTCATTACGATAACCGGCGAAAGCTACTCAAAGACCATAGATATCAAGGAGTATTTACCGCTACAGCAGACGGGCAATATGCAAGCCGAAATTTATCGCGATGAGGAAGCAGGGCTGACAGTCTGGGTGCACTACTCCGAGAACGGGACGGATATGAGCGATATCAATAGGATATCCGTGGAGGTGATTATGAGCGAAAATTATACCGTGAGTTTCGCGGAATAACAGCCGCTCCGTAACCGCGTTAAAGAAAACGCCCTCTCGAAGAGGGCGTTTTTTGTGAATGATCGCGCAAAAATTCAGTTTATCGCCGCGACGATGTCGTCGGCGAGTTTTTTAAGCGCTTCTTCCGTCGCGGGCTTCACCGCGCCGTTCAGAGTGACCGTTTCGCCCACGATACGCGCGTCCTTGAGTTTCGATACCGCTTCCGCCATCTTCGCTCCGCTCTGCGCCACCCACGAGCCGTTCTGAATGAACGCGAAATTGCGGTTCTTGACGGCGTGCGCTTCGAGCTCGCGTAAGAACGTGTCCGTGTGCGGGAACAGACCCGCGTTATAAGTTACCGAAGCCACGACTATCGTTGAGTTACGGAAGGCTTCCGCAACGAGATAGGAGTAATGCGTCTTGGAAAGGTCGAATACCTTTACGCCGCGCACGCCGCGTTCGGCTAACTCTTTGGCGAGTATTTCCGCCGCCTGCTTCGTATTGCCGTATATCGAAGCGTAGGCTATCACGACGGAATTTTCTTCGGGTTCGTAGCCCGCCCACTTGATATAATAAGCGAGTATCTTATCGAAATTCCCGCGCCATACGAGTCCGTGCAAAGGACAGACGAGATTAACGGGGACTCCCGCGAGCTTCTTGATCGCGCTCGATACCTGTACGCCGTACTTTCCGACGATATTGGTGTAATACCTGCGCGCTTCCGGAAGATATGCCTCGAAATCGGCTTCGTCGGAGAAGATACTCCCGTCGATCGCGCCGAAAGAGCCGAATGCGTCAGCCGAAAACAGCACGCCGTCCGTGACGTCGTAGGTAAACATCACTTCGGGCCAGTGCACCATCGGAGCGAATACGAATTTGAGAGTATGCTTGCCGATATCGAGCTCTTCGCCGTCTTTAACGCAGACGGTGCGGTCGTCGAGACCTCCGAAATAGTTGGCGAGTATGGCTTTCGTCTTCGCGTTGAGGATTATCCGCATTTCCGGATATTTGTCCGCGAGCGCTTTGATCGACGCGCTGTGATCGGGCTCCATGTGATGCACGACGAGATAAGAGGGCGCCGTACCCGCAAGAGCCGCTTCGACGTTCTGAAGGTACTTGTCGGTGAAGCCGCCGTCCGCCGTGTCGAATATCACCGTGTCGCGGTCGCGCAAGACGTAGGAATTGTAGCTGACGCCTGCCGAAACGGGATATACGTTCTCGAATAATGCTATGCGCCTGTCGTTAACTCCCGTGTAAATAAGGTCGGGAGTCAGCTGTCTGATGATTGCCATATATTCTATTGTAGTTCGGTAAATGTCGCGGGTATTATTATTGTTCGGGGCTGAACTGATCCTTGCCTACGCCGCAGAGAGGGCAGACGTAATCGTCGTCGAGATCTTCGAATTTGACGCCTTCTACTTCTTCGTCGTAAACGTAGCCGCATACGTCACATACATATTTTGCCATAGTACACCTCCGTGTAAAATTGATTACATATATTGTAGCGCATTATGCGCCCGCTGTCTACCGCAAAAAGCAAATTGCGTGCGAAAGTATGCGCGCTTGCGCGCTTATATTTGACTTGACGGCGTGGAAATATTACAATGGAAGAGCGGATAAAACGATTGCCCGCCGACGGGCGGGCAATTTTATCTTCCGTACCTCAATTATTTATCTTCGGTACGTATTCAGTATAACTCGTATCCGGAGAAATATCAAGAACTCGTTTCGGTAAAATATGGAAATACTCGACATACTCAGAAAATATTCCTTCGTATTCAAAAAATCTCTCGGACAGAACTTCCTTACGGACTCACAGCTCCTTGACGCCATAGCGCGAGACGCGGGAGTGGAAAAGACGGACACCGTGGTCGAGATAGGCGCGGGAGCGGGCACTCTCACGCGCGCTCTTGCGGCGCGCGCTTCGAAAGTCGTGGCGTTCGATATCGACGAAGCGCTCGTGCCCGTGTTGCGCGAAAGCCTTGCGGGCGTCGAGAACGCCGAAATCGTTTTCCGCGACGTATTGAAATGTTCCGACGAGGAGCTTCTCGGAATAATAGGTGGCAAATTCAAGGTGGTGGCGAACATCCCGTATTACATCACCACGCCGCTCGTGATGAGATTCGCGGAGAGCTCGCTCCCCGTCGAGTCCGTTACCGTCACCGTGCAGAAAGAGGTGGCGGAAAGACTCGTTGCCGAAGCGGGGACGCCCGAATACGGCGCTATAAGCGCGACGGTGGCTCTGCGCGGAGACGCGCGTATAACGCGCGACGTGCCGCGAAGGATGTTCCGCCCCGTGCCCAACGTGGACTCCGCCGTCGTCAGGATAGATTTCGTTCGCGACAAATTTCCGGCTACCGACGTCGGCGCCGTGTCCGAGCTCGTCAGGCAGTGCTTCCGTATGCGTAGAAAAACTCTGCTCAATAACCTGATCGCGGCAGGCTACGGAAAGGAGAAGGCTCGTCTTGCGATAGAACGCGCGGGCTTCCCCGCCGACGTGAGAGGGGAGCGGCTTTCGGCGAAGGATTACGTCGGATTATACGGTGAGCTTAACTTGACCGAATAGCCTTTTTGTCAAGTTTGACCTTCCGGGTACATATCATATATGTACAAGGGGGTAACGTGCTTATCAAAAAAACGGTAGTATTGACTTCCGACGTTACGGTCGGTTACATAACGCTCGTCAGAGTGGGCGACAGCGTGGGCATGAAGGCGGTGCTCAATTCGGAACCGCACGGAAAGCTTTATCTCGGACTCAGGGCGGGCTACAAACCGCAGGTAAACGTCGAGATAACTTCGCGACGTACCGAAAAGGAGATAGCCTTGGATCTCGCCGCCACGGACGATCTCGGCGCGAAGCTTACGGACGCCGAAGGCAATGTGGTAGCCACAGGCGGTAAAAAGGAAGCGGTGAACGAGAAAAAGATATACGAAGCGTTCGCCTTAAAGGGCTCTTCTGACGGCGAGAGCACCGTAAAGACGGATCCCGGCTACGTTACCGAGGACTCCGCCGAAGCTTCGGCAGGCTACGAGCAGGACGCGCCCGCGTGCGGCGAGGACGTGGCTCGTGAAGAAGCAGTAAATACAGAAAAGGGATCCGAAAAAGCTGTAACGGAAACCGTTACTGTGGATAAAGAGGAAACTCCGGCAAGCGCGCCGCGCGCTGCGAGCGGCTTGGACAAAGGGAATTTTCCTCCCTTTTCCGCAAACAAAGGGGAGAACTTTTATCGCAATATCCGCTCGCGTCTCGAAGAGATCATGACCGCGAATCCGCGCGAGGAGGAGCTTGAGAAACTCATCCCGGAAAGCAAGTGGGTAAAGGTATTTTACGACGACGAAGAGTATTACGTCGTGGGGATACTGAGCGAAGCGGGCGAGGTCACTTTCCTTGCTTACGGAGTCCCCGGTATCGAAGGTATCAAGCCGCCTAAAGAAGCGGAGGAACTCTGCGACTTCCTCGCCATACCGGGGACCGTCGGAGAGGGCTATTGGCTTATGTTCCAGAATGCGAAGAACGGAGACATAATGAAATCCATCTGAACTTTACCGCACCGCGGAACGGGAAGCCGATTTTTGCGGTGAAATTACGGTAATTTTGTTGCATTTTATACGCGCGAGTGTAATAATATTACAAACGCGCGTTTTTTGCGCGCATTTCGGAGGGCGTATGACACTCACATCGATGCTCGCCACGACCGGCGAAAGATGGCACGCATATCTGATACTTGCCTTGTTTATAGCGGCGATGGTGGCGGTGAGCGTGCTTACCGCGCGTAAGGCGCGCACTTTGGACGATTTTCTGCTCGGCAGCAGAGGTATCGGCGGCTGGATGAGCGCGTTCGGCTACGGTACCACTTATTTTTCGGCGGTCGTTTTTATCGGTTACGCAGGTACTTTCGGTATGAGCCTGGGGCTCGGCGCGGTCTGGATAGGTATCGCCAACGCCGTAATAGGCTCCCTTCTCGCCTGGATCGTGCTCGCGAAACGTACGCGCAATATGACTCAGGAGCTCAACGCGAGCACCATGCCCGAGTTTTTCGCCAAAAGATATGATTCCAAATATCTTAAGCTTTACGCCGCGATAGTCATATTCATTTTCCTTATCCCGTATTCCACTTCCGTTTATCAGGGAATAGGGTATATCTCGGAAGCCGTTTTCGGACTGCCCTTCGAGTGGTGCGTGGTCATCATGGCGGTCCTCGTGGGCGTTTACCTTTTCGTGGGCGGTTATTTTGCGAACGTGGTCAGCAATTTCATACAGGGCATAATAATGCTTATAGGCGTCATAGTTATGATAGCCCTTATGCTCAAAGCCCCCGAGGTCAACGGTATCGAAGGTCTTAAGAAACTCATAGAGTCCGGTTACGGATTCTTCCCGAGCGCGACGTCGGATACAGGTCTGTGGTACGACGCGCCCGGCGTACAGCTCATGTTCAATATACTGCTCACCTCCTTCGGTATATGGGCGGTGCCGCAGTCGGTACAGAAATTCTATGCCATCAAGAACGATAAAGCCATAGTCCAGGGGACCGTGATCTCGACGATATTCGCTCTCATCGTGGGCGGCGGCGCCTATTTCAACGGAACTTTCTCAAGACTTTTTTATCCGGAAATGCCCGAAGACAGCGCCAATATCATACCGAATATACTGCTCGGGAACGAGCTTATGGGCTACGCGATGCTCGGATTCATATGCGTGCTCGTACTTTCCGCAAGTATGTCCACGCTCTCCTCGCTCGCTCTCGTGAGCTCATCTTCGCTCGGCGTTGACGTATATAAAGGCTACGTCAAAAAAGACGCTTCCGACAAGCAGGTCGCTTTGCTCGTAAGGATACTTTGTTTCCTGTTCGTCGTGGTGTCCGCGCTCCTTGCCATTTTCCAGATAGACGCGATAGTCACTCTGATGTCGCTCTCGTGGGGAACGCTCGCCGGTTGCTTCATGGGACCGTACATCTACGGGCTGTATACGAAGAAAGCCAATAAGTACGGCGCGTATATCTCCGTCACGATGTGCCTCGTCACCACGATAGCGCTGATATTCGTTTTCGGCGCGCTTGCGGGCGGCAAAACTTTCGGCGAGCTCGTTTCGCTCGGTATCAAGAGATCTCCCATGATAGGAGTTTTCTGCATGGCGCAGTCCATGATAGTGACTCCGATAGGGATGCTTTTCAAAGGAAGAAAGAAAAACGACGCCGTCGAGACGCCGGCGCACGAAGAAACGCTTGTCGCGGAAGGGGAGAGCACCGAAGCCTGAGAACGTTCCGAGAGAATAATTTTATTATAATGAGAAAAGCTCCGCGTATTCCGCGGAGCTTTTTCGATCGGCTTCAGAATCTTATTTGTCGCCTTCGGCGAAATAATCGTAAGGACTGACTACCGCGCCGTTGAGCGTTACCGAGAAGTGTACGTGCGCGCCGTCGCTCATCTCGGATGTGGCGGAAGTGCTTATCGTACCGAGCGCGTTGCCTTGCTTGATTATCTGTCCCGCGGTAACGGTGGGCTCCGCGAGCGAAGAATAGCTCGTCACAAGTCCGTCGCCGTGATCTATAGTCACCACGTTACCGTTGAGGGCGTCGTAGCTGACCGAAAGGACTACTCCGTCGTATACCGCGTTCACGGTGGCGCCTTCCTCTCCCGTGAAATCTATTCCGTTGTGGACCTGATATTGTTTGAGAGTGGCAGACCATACGAGAGTGTCCATCGTATAATCCTTGAGGACGGTGCCGTCAGTAACGGGCATGGCGAATATTATGGGATCGGGTTCGGTGTCTACGGGAGTTTCGTCGTCGGCGGGCGGCGTTACCACGTCGTCGGCGGGCGGCGTCACGACGTCCTGACCCACGTCGCCGGGATTGGCGTCGGGATTGTTGTCCTTGGTGCCTACGACCGCGGCGACCGTTATCATCGCGCCTATGGCGAGGATACACACGCCCATTATCATATAGTACATGTACTTCTTGAAGAAGGCTTTTACCTTTTGAGTGTTGACTTTGCTTTTCATGATTACCTCCGCAACTGATTGTGTTTGATTTGAGTATTGTCAGAAGCAAGCCGTTTATACACTTGAATTCAATTTATTCAAAAAGGATTTTTCGTTGAAAAAAGCGCCGCTCGACAGGCGGCGCACGGGTGTGACTTATTCCAGAAGGGCGTTGCTATAACCCTATGACTCCGTAGACGAGAATACCTACGCCCGCGGAAATAATTATAAGAAGAATAGGGTGCACTTTTTTTACTTTCAGCATTATAGCGAAACATATAGCCGCCCATACGAGTCCGAACCAGTTGAACGACGTTTCGCCGGTAGCGGCGTCGGTCACGGCAACCGTAGCGTACATGACCGACACGAACGCCGCGAGTATGAGCGCGGTGACGGCGGGACGTATCATGCGGAAAGCGTCCTGAACGTAAATATTATTTATGACTTTTTTCGAGAGGTAATATATCGCGAGCATAATCGAGAAACTCGGCACGAATAATCCGCCCACCGTACAGAACACGCCCCAGATCCCGCCCACGTCGAAGCCTATAAAGGTAGCAACGTTGACGGCGAAAGGTCCGGGCGTGGACTCCGCTATCGCGATGAAATTGTACAGCATGTCTTCGGTTATCCAGCCTTTGGGGATTGCCGTGTCGCCTATGAGCGGTATCATCGCGTATCCGCCGCCTATGGTAAAGAAACCTATTTTGAGGAAGTTGAGGAAAAGACTGAGATACAGCATTTTAATTTTCCTCCTTCTTCTCGTCCGCGCGCTCGCTTACGGGCTCGTCGTCGTCCTTACCGTCCGACTCCTTCGCCGCGCTCTCCGCGTTTCCGCGGCTGTCGGCGAGGGCGTTCGCTTCGTCGCGCGCTTCGTCTTTTACTTCAACGCAGCCTTCCGCGGGAGCGGAGCCGTCGCCGGCGTTAGGCGTTTTACCTTCCGCGGCGGCTTTCTTTTTCTTTCTCTGTCTTCCGATTATCCCCCATATTATCCCGAAAAGCGCCGCGCCGAGTATGATGAATATCATGTCGAGCTTGATGACTTCGAAGGTGGACAACAGGGCGAGCACGAGAGCCACCCCCGTCACGACGAAGGACACGACGGTCTTTTCGTTCATTTTGGAAATTTTGTATGTGGCGTTAAGTATAAGCGCCGCCACGCAGGCGCGTATGCCTAAAAACGCCCATTTGACGTATTGGTTTTCGCCGAAAAGCTGTATGACGGGATAAATCGCAAGTATTATAATAACAGACGGCAGCATCGCGCCTATGGACGCGAAAAGAGACCCCCAGAAGCCGGCGATTTTAGCGCCCACGTAGGTAGCCGTGTTCAAAGCTATGACGCCGGGAGTCGATTCCGCTATCGCGATCACGTCCACCATTTCTTGATCCGTGAGCCATTTTTTCTTTTCGACCATATCGCGTTGCACGAGGCTTACCATCGCGTAGCCGCCGCCGAACGTGAAGGCTCCTATTTTCAGGAAGCACAGGAACAGGTCGAGTATTTTTTTGAGGCGTTCTTTAACGGGCATTTATTCCTCCTCGTCGTTCCCTTCGCGCGTTACCCGCGGAGGGAAAAGATTGTTGCGTTCGGGATGCGTCAGCGCTCCGAGTATCCTGTCTTTGGCGAAGGGCACGTCGCGAGTGAGCTGTCCGCACAATTCCTTCATATATTCCCTGCGGCTGGTGTGATCCATGGGGCAGGGGTTATGCAGTACCGGCATCGAAAGCCTTTTTACCGCAGAACGGATATCGCATTCGTTCACGTATATGAGCGGGCGGATCAACGTTATTCCGCTCCTCGACATATATGAAACGGGTTGAAAAGTCGAGAGCCTGCCTTCGTAGACGAGAGAAAGCAAAAAGGTTTCGATTAGATCTTCGGCGTTATGACCGAGCGCGAGCTTATTCGCTCCTATCTCAGCGCATTTGGAATTCAGAGCTCCGCGTCGCATTTTAGAACAGAGCGAGCAGGGGTTGGACTCTTTGCGCACGTCGAATATTATTTCCGCAATATCCGTTTTTTCGACATAATAAGGTACGCCGAGTTCTTCTGCGTAAGCGCTCAAAGCTTCGCGTTCCGTAGCGGAAGTCTTTTCGAAGCCCATATCCACGTTGATGGCGGCGAGGTCGAATCTTACGGGAGAAAATCTGCGGTAAACGCTCAATGCGGTCAGCAAAGCGAGGGAGTCCTTGCCTCCGCTCAATCCTACCGCCACGCGATCTCCATCCTCTATCATCGCGTAATCGTCCGAGGCTTTACGAATACAGCCGATTATTTTACGCATCACGACGCTTTTTTCATCCATAGCGTCAACATTATATCATTATAACCTTATTAAGTAAAACGTTTCGGCGCCGTATGAGAATATAAAGTCGGGCATAGTCTTCGAGCGAGCAAAATTTCGGAATATGTTCAATTCGCTTGATAATTTCCGCAAGGTGGTATATAATACGTTTACATCGGAAAGAAAAGGGAGGCAAACATGTTTACCAAAGATATGATCATCGGCGAAGTTCTCGAAACTGCTAAAAATCCCGAAGCTGTGGCTGCCGTGCTCACGGGTAAATTCGGAATGCATTGCCTGCAATGCCCTTGCTCCCGCGGCGAGACGATAGCGGAAGCCGCTGAAGTACACGGAGTGGACGCGGACGCGATGCTCGCGGCGCTCAACGAAGCGGATAAATAACGTAAGACCATATTGGAGTATGGTGCAATGGTAGCACAAGGGACTCTGACCCCCTTGATGTAAGTTCGATTCTTACTACTCCTGCCAATAAAAAACCGTCCGGAAAGGACGGTTTTTTTGCGCGTATGTTTCAGTCCGTTATTTCGCGGGCGGCATTTGCGTCTTCTGCGCTTTCCTCGTTCGGGCAGATCTCGCAACATTCCGTATAAGCTTCGGCGGCGTCCGCTTTGACGGTCACGGATACCGGAAGTTCTATTTCTATCCTCTGCACCACCGTTTTACCGTTTCGCTCGCGTCCGCCGCTATCCTGCTTGCGGTGAGATTTACCGTAGAAATAACCGCCGCGAATATTGCGGCGGTAACTCAGTTCAGAGATATGATGTCGATTGGGATAGGCTCGGCGATCGCCTCAAAAAAGCAGATTCAGGCGTAGATACCCGCGCATTGCGTGAGAAGAAGCAGTATCAGCGGTATGGTGACGCAGGATAATACGGTGGAGATCATCACTTCTTTCGCTGCGAGCGTGGAGTCGCGGTTCAGAATGGACGCAAACATCATTATATTGTTCGCGCAGGGCATCGCGCTCAGCGCTATGAGGTTAAGGCTTATCGGAGTAACATCCATGAAGGTCGACATGAGATACACGAGCGCGAAGCCCAGCAGGGGAGCCGCGACGAGCTTGATACCCACGGCTACGTATGCGCGCGGATCGTTGAAAAGCTCCTTTGCCTTCATTCCCGCGAGCTTGATGCCGAGAAGCGTCATCGCGAGAGGACCTACCATGTCGGAGAAAAGTTCGCAGATATTGGCTATCCCGCTCACCGCGTCCGCGGCGGCGCCGGTGAGCTCCGACGCTCCGAGGAAATTGATATTCAGCATAAACAGCGGCAAAGCTATTATAAACGAAAGGGTGGGGGGATTGAGTATGGCGCTTTTGAGGCTTATGAATCTGCGCTCGCGGGTGAGAACGTAATTGCCGAGAGTCCATGCGACGAGGTTGAAAGCCACTACCGAGCAGGTCGCGTAAAGTATTATTATATGGTTGTCCGGGTCGAGCAACTGAAGGAATGGGATGCACATGTATCCGACGTTGCCGAATGCGCCGCCGTACGCCATGATGCCCGCGGAATCGCTGTCTACCGAGCGGAAACGGCTCACGAGGAAATATCCTCCGAAAAGTATCGCGCTCATAGAAACGCAGGTGAACAGGAACACCGCGACAAGACCTATGAGCACCGACGAGTCGTAGGGGGTATTGAGGAAGGAATTGAAGGTAACGAAGGGCTGGCAGACGTAGAGAAGCATCACGGAGAGGAATTTGACGGCTCCGTCGGAGTCGATCATTTTCAGCTTGCCGATAATAAATCCCGGCACCGCCGTGACCAGCAGGAGCGCTACCGAAATAAGGCTTGTCAGGAACAGTTCGCCTTCCATATTCAGTCGATGACTCCGTAGTTCAATAAAATCGTTTCTATTTCTTTCAGCTCCCTCATACCGAGCTTATAGATACCCAAAGTGTTTTTAAGTCCTATCCATATCAATTTGATGAGCAGAGGGTTGGCGAGCTCGAGAGCATACAACATCCCCTTGAGCATCGTGACCGCTTCTCTGCGGTAATCGTCGGGGATATCGTTCATGGCGATGACGTTGTCGATAAGGGCGCGCAACCAGTAATCGGCGTCCTCTTTGGCTTTGTCGTTGATGGGAGAAGCGGAACGCTCGTCGGCTACAGCCGCTTTGTTTTCGTCGGGATCCTCGCCGATAAGGAGGGAACGGAACGCTTCCGCATAGGGGCGCAAGACGTTTTCGCAGAAACTCATGTACGAGGTGTGCGAGGCGTCCGCGGGATAGAAACGGGTCACGAAATCGACGATGGACATATTCTTCCGGTCGAATTCGTTGAGGAGCCCCGTCACAAGCGCCACGACGTGGCGTTTGTTGTGCGGGAGCAGGAAGCGCGTGCCGAGATTGTCGCTTTCGACGGCGTTGGCGAGCTCGCGTTTGAAGTTGGAAGTGCGCGCGCATTCCGTCACAACCTGCATCAGTTCGGGCGTGGCTACCAGCGTCGACAGGAATTCCGCTATCGTTCTGTCCACGATTATAAGACGCGAGTTGAAGAAGGCGTTTATACATTCGTTGAATTTAAGAAGCGCTTGCGTATCTGGCATAATTCCTCCGGATAATTTATTATATCATAACACAAATAACGGTAAAAGTCTTGCAAATAAAATAACATTATTGTATAATCAAAATAGCTTTGTTGCCAAAGCTACAAATCAATTTGCCGTGGAACATTCGGACGGCGTACAGACAAGGAGAAACGTATGAATATCTTCAGATTACTCAAGAAAAACAAGCTTTTTGCCGATTTTGACGACAACGAGATCAACAAAATATTCGATTGCCTGCACGGGCACATCAACAAATATTCGCGCGGCAGGGTAGTCGCGGAAGCGGGCGATCCCGTGACCGAAGTGGGTATCATACTCGAAGGCTCCGCCGTCAAATTCATACGTAAGGCGGACGGCGAGCTCGTCAACTGCGGCGAACTCGAAGTGGGCGGCATGTTCGGCGAAGTGGAAGGCTACGCCGGGGACAGGACTTACCGTTCCTCCGTTGTCCTCGCCGAGGACTCCACGGTACTGTATATCAGTATTCCCACTATAGTCAAGCAGTGCCCGAAAAATTGTCCCCATCATCAGAAATTGCTCGAAAACACTTTGAGTTGTCTTGCCGACAGGATAGACGTCATCAACAATGACGCCAAATATCTCAAGATCAAGAGCATGCGCGGCAAGATATCCAAACTCTTCTACGACAAGTATCTCGCGCAGGGCACCAACGTCATACATCTCGGCTTCAACCGTAACGAAATGGCGGAATATCTCAACGTTTCGCGCCCCTCGATGTCCAGGGAGATGATCCATATGAAAGAGGACGGCATCATATCCTACCGTAAGGACGAGATCGTCATACACGACGTGGAAAGACTGGCTGAACTTGCCAACACCGCAAGATAGGATACTGAAGGAGCGGTTATGTCCGTCGGCGAAATTGTTTTGATAGCGGTAGTCCTTACCGTAGCGGCGTTGCTTGCGGTATGGTTTATCGGGCTGTATTTCGGTATAAAAGGGCTTGTCAAACCGAAAAAACGCACTGTCGACTACCTCGTCGAATACGAAATCGAGGAGAAAGGGCTCGATCGCGCGGTGACCGGGATACCGTTCGAGCAATTATTCCGCACGTCGAGATTCGGCTACGAGCTCGCCGCGCGTTTTTATGTATGCGAAGGCTCGTCGAAAACCGTCGTTTGTCTGCACGGGCACAATTCCTGCTTTGCTTCCCAACTCAAATATCTGACGCTTTTTCTTTCACTCGGCTATAACGTGTTTATTCCGGATCACAGAAGAAGCGGCTTGAGCGGAGGGGATACCGTTACTTTCGGCGCTTACGAGAAGTACGACGTCCTCGACTGGATATCAGAGCTTCGCGAACGGCGCACGGAGGACGATATAGCGCTTTTCGGCGAAAGTATGGGCGCCGCTACCGCCATAATGGTCGCGGCGGAGATACCCGACGCCGTATTCCTCATAGATTACTGCGGTTACGCCAATTTCGAAGGTCTGCTTACCCGTTATACCGACAGCGAAGGTATCCGCAAAGCCGTTATGCCTTCGATACGTCTTGTCTCAGAGCATTGCTTCGGCTTCGACGTTAAGGAGTGCGACGCTCTCGAAGCGATAACGCGGGTAGGTTGCCCCATACTCATAATGCACAGCAAAGCGGATAAAACGGTAAATTACAAAAACGCTCTGATGTTGAAGGAAGCCGCTCCGCAGGCGGAACTGCATACGTTCCCCGACAGCATACACGCGAGAAGCATAACAAAATATCCCGACGAGTATGCGAATACCGTAAAAGAATTCGTGCTTAAAGCGGAAGCCGCTTACGCCAAGAGAGGAAAAGATGTCTGACGACGAGAAAATGAACGTGAACGACGACAATACCGGAGTTGAAGAAAACGTCGCGGAGGGGGACGCTCTCACGGCGGACGGCGAAGCCGCCGCCGCAGCGCTTACTCCCGCTACGGAACTCAAAAAGGCAAGATCGATAAGCATAAGCAAAAAGGCCGTATTTATAGGAGCGGCGGTCGTGCTCGCTTTATTCGTTACCGCGTACATACTGACTTTCGTTCTCGAAAAAGGCGCATATCAGCGCGACGCTTCGGGCGCCATAATTCCGGGCACTTACGTTGCCGATCCCACGCTCGAAGGCATCAAGTGGTGGCAGTTCCTGTTGTCGCCTCTGATGATATTGCTGCCTACTTCGGACGGTTATATGACGGTCTGGGCGATCATAATACTGCTTTTCATTATCGGCGCGGTCTTCACCGCGCTCGACGAGACGGGCATAATGGTCTATATGGTCGAATATCTCAACCATAAGCTCGGGCACCGTAAATATCTTCTGTTGTTCCTCTTGTGCTTCGCGTTCATGTTCCTCGGAAGTACCGCGGGTATGTTCGAGGAGCTCATCCCGCTCGTGCCGGTGGTGGTCATGCTCTGTTACGCGCTCGGCTGGGACGCCCTCGTCGGACTCGCGATAGCGGTAGTGGCGAGCTGCTTCGGATTTTCGGCAGGCGTGGTCAATCCCTTCACCGTAGGCGTGGCGCAGACTCTCGGCGGACTCGAAATGTATTCCGGTATCGGGATGCGGATACTCACTTTCGTGCTCGCATACATAATATTGATGGCGTTCCTTTATCCTTACGCGCGTAAAATAGAACGTCACCCCGAAAAATCGGTGGTATTCGCCGAGGACTCGATGCGTAAGAAAGAGTTTTCCTTCCGCATCGACGATTTCACCGAGGATAAAGGGAAAAACAAAGCGCTTCTGTGGTTCGGTTGCTGGATGCTCGGAGTGGTCGCGCTCGCGCTTATCTCCGTGGCGTGGCGCGCGCTCGCCGACTACCTCATGTATATAATCCTCGCCGTCTACGTCATAGCGGGCGTCGGCGCTTCCATCATGTGCGGGCTCAAGGGCAAAGAGCTTTTCAAGCAACTCGGCAAGGGCGCGCTCACTCTGCTCCCCGCCGTAGTGCTCATCCTTATAGCGGGCGGTATCCGCTATATCGTCGAGAAAGGCGACATTATGGATACCATTCTCTATAAATTCATTACCCTGATCGGGGATAAAGGCGGTTTCGGGACGACGATGATAATATATTGCATCATCTTCGTTTTCGAGATATTCATCCAGTCGGGCTCCGCCAAAGCCTTCCTGTTCATGCCGATGATATTCGACATCTGCGCCCTCGTAGGACTCGATCCGCAGGTGGCGGTGCTCGCTTTCGCTTTCGCGGACGGCTTCGCCAACGTTATACTGCCCACCAACGCGGGCTTGCTGCTAATACTGGGGCTCACTCCCGTCGATTACGGCAAGTGGTTCCGCTGGAGCATCAAAATACATCTTACGCTTTTCGCCGCCACGATAGGAGTGCTGGCGATAGCTCAATATCTCGTATACGTATAAACAAGGAGTAATTCAATGAGCAATTTCGACGTTATCAAAGAACGCGACAAAAAGTATTTCATGAATACTTATTCTCCGGTGGACATCGCTTTCGTCAAGGGCGAAGGCTGTTATCTCACCGATTCCGAAGGTAAAACTTACCTCGATTTCCTTGCGGGCATCGCGGTGAACGCATTGGGTTATAATCATCCGATATTTACCGACGCGCTTATCGAACAGGCGAAAAAGGTCACCGTCGTATCCAACTATTTCTATTCGGAACCGCGCGGACTCATAGCGGAGCAGCTCGTGAAGGGCACCAACCTCGGCAAAGTCTTTTTCGGCAACAGCGGCGCGGAAGCCAACGAATGCAGTATAAAGCTTGCGCGCAAATATTTCTATAAGCGCGGCGAAAACAAATATAAGATAGTGTCGGCGAGGCAGTCTTTCCACGGCAGGACGCTCGCTACGGTGACCGCCACGGGACAGGAACAGTACAATAAACCTTTCGCTCCTCTTCCCGGCGGAATAGGCATATACGTTCCTTACAACGACGAGGAAGCGCTCGCGAAAGCGCTCGGCGACAAAGAGGTAGCGGCTCTGCTTATCGAGCCCATACAGGGCGAGGGCGGCATAATGCCCGCCACGGAGTCGTATATGAAGCTTGCAAGGGAACTCACGAAGAAGAACGGACAGCTTCTCATACTCGACGAAGTACAGACGGGAGCGGGCAGAACGGGTAAATTCTGGGCTTTCGAGCATTACGGTATAGAACCCGACGTCGTGAGCGCGGCTAAAGGCATAGGCGGCGGCTTCCCGATATCGGCGTGCCTTGCCACCGACGAAGTTGCGGAAGCGTGGACGCCGGGCGATCACGGCACGACCTTCGGTTCCGCGCCGCTCGCGTGCGCCGTGGGCTACGCGGTATGCAAGAAGATACGCGAACCCGGATTCATGGAAGACGTTACGCGCAAAGGCGAATATCTCCGCGCGCGCCTCAAAGAGATAAAGCACCCGAAGGTGAAAGAAGTACGCGGAATGGGACTCATCGACGGAATGGAAGTGGAAGACGAAGCTTTCGCGAAAGCCATATATAACGATATGCTCTCGAAAGGTTATATACTGAACGTATGCGGACACAAAGTGATGAGATTCGTCCCCCCGCTCATAATCACCGAGGAACAGATCGACGAGATGATCGAAGAACTCAAAAAGACCGTAGCTTCCCTGTAACGCGGGAGCCGTAGCCGGTAACGAAACATGCTAAAGCAAGCGGCTCGCCGAAGGGCGAGCCGCTTTTCCGTGTGCGTTTCCGTTTTGCTTTAACGGTAACGGTAGCCGAACGGTACGGCGTTACCATTTCCGTAACGTTATCGCGTTCAGATACCGAAATAGTTTTTAACGTTGTAATAGGCTACGTTTTTCGCTATTTTTTCGAGATATTCTATATTCGATTCGGGATATTCGCCGTTTTCGACGAGCGAGCCCAGGAAGTTTGCGAATATTCTTCTGAAATAGTCGTGGCGCGCGTAGGACAAAAGACTTCTGGAGTCCGTGAGCATACCGATAAAGGTGTCGATCGGTATCCCCGCCGCGTATGCCGTAAGCTGACGCTCCATTCCCGGTTTGTTGTCGTTGAACCACCATGCGCTTCCTTGTTGTACTTTACCTTTGCAGGGAGCTTTGTTGAAGGCGCCGCAAACCGTTACGAGCTCGTCGTTGTCGTTGGGATTGAGAGAGAATATGAGGGTGCGGGGGAGGCTGTCGGTGCGTTCGAGCGCGTCGAAGAAAGGATACAGCGCGTCGGCGTTCGTGTCGCCTGCGATACAGTCGAATCCCGCGTCCGCGCCGAGCTTACGGAACATGGCGGAATTGGGATTGCGCTTGCAACCGAAATGTATCTCCATAACGATATCGCGATCGGCGTATTCCGTAGCCAGGAACAAAAGAAGATTTGTTTTGTAGCCGTCGGCTTCGCGCTCGGTGAGCGGCATCGCGCTCATTGCCTTGCGGAAAACTTCGTCCGCTTCGGCTTCGGAAAAGGGTACGAAAGAGGGCATGCGGTCGAGTCCGTGATCGGTAGCCTTGCAGCCGTTCGCGACGAAGTAAGTCAGTCTGTCTCTGAGCGCCCGTTTGATATCTGCGAAACTCTTGATCTCGTATCCCGCGACTTTGGCGAGCGAAGCCACGTAATCGGCAAATCCCGCTTTCTCGATGTTCACCGCCTTATCGGGACGGAACGCGGGCAATACCTTTACGCGGAAGCCTTCTTTGCGAAGTCTGATATGATATTCGAGATCTTCTATCGGGTCGTTCGTGGTAACGACGGTTTCCACGCCCGCTTTTTCGAGTATCTTACGCGCGCCGAGGTCTTTGAGCGCGGCGTTGGCTTCCTCGTACACGGCGCGTGCCGTGCGTTCGTTGAGAGGGGTGTCGATACCGAGGTATTTCCGTAGCTCCAGATGCGAAAAATGGTAGAGAGGATGTCCCGCCATATAGGGCATAATTGTTGCCCAAGCTACAAATTTATCATAATCGTCGCCGTCTCCGGTGATAAGCTTTTCATCTACGCCCATATTGCGCATCGCGCGCCACTTGTAGTGATCGCCGCCGAGCCAGATCTCGGTGATGCTTGCGAAGTGCTTGTCGTTATATATCTCGGACGCGTCGAGGTGGCAATGGTAGTCGACTATCGGAAGATCGGCTATTGCCGCGTACAGCCTTTCGGCGGTAGGGGAGTTGAGAAGAAATTTTTCGTCCATAAATTTTTTCATAGTTCTTTCTCCGTATATCGTTTTGCGTTTTCCGCGCTTAAATTATATTACATTAATTCTTCGCTTGCAACACTTTCACGCGCGACAAAAGGGCTTTACGGTCGTATTTCCGCTATGCGGCGCGGCGAGCGCATATTTGGAGGTAAAGAGGACGTTTTCGGATATGCGCATACGCTCATATTTTCATAAGACCGCGTATGCGACTCCGTTCGTTCCTCAGGAAGGGGATACCGCTCGATAGCGCATATATTCATCTGCGCGTTCGTTATCGCGCGATATAATTATATTGTTCGCGCACGCGCGCGTATATGCTTTTTTAGCCCGTTCCGCAGGGCTTGAGCGCGCAAACACCATATATTGGATATCTTTTTACTTTTTCCGTTAAAAAAATTGAAAATGTTGCGAAAATCGTTTGACATATAGCTTTATCTTTGGTAACATATCACACGCTGGCTCCGAGGATTTTGGACTTTTTGTATGCCAAAACCGCTCGGTTAAGTGACCGACGATGGAATATTGCGCTTGACTACGGGCGTCAATTCCGGAGGATACACGGCAATGCGGTTTCTATATCCTGTTTCGGCGCGTGCGCCGTTTATTTAGAGGGAACCGCGACACACACGGACTAGTGTGTACCAGTTACGACATCACAAGGAGGACATATATAATGGCAGGTCAAAAGATTAGGATTAAATTGAAAGCCTACGACCACAATCTGATAGACGCCTCGTGTGCCAAGATCGTCGATGCCGCCCAAAGCACCGGCGCCAGCATTTCAGGACCTATCCCGTTGCCCACTGAGAAAGAAATCGTTACCATTCTCCGCTCCCCCCATAAATATAAGGACAGCAGAGAGCAGTTCGAACTTCGTACTCACAAGCGTTTGATCGATATCTACAACAGCTCCGCGCGCACCGTAGATTCTCTTATGAAACTCGATCTTCCCGCAGGCGTAGATATTCAGATCAAACTTTAACAAGGAGGCTCACAATGAATAAAGCGATTTTAGGTAAAAAACTCGGTATGAGCCAAATATTCACCGCTGACGGCACCATGATCCCCGTCACCGTCGTCGAAGCCGGTCCTTGCTGCGTAGTGCAGGTCAAGACCGTCGATAAAGACGGTTACGACGCGGTCAAAGTCGGTTTCGGCTCCGTGAAAGAAAAGAACGTCAACAAGCCCACCGCAGGTCAGTTCAAACAGGCGGGCGTCGCTCCCAGGAAGTATATGAAAGAGTTCCGTTTCGCGGATTGCTCCTCTTACGCCGTGGGCGGCGAGATCAAATGCGACGTATTCGCGGCAGGCGATCACGTAGACGTAGTCGGAACTTCCAGAGGTCGCGGCTACACCGGCACCATTCAAAGATGGAATACCCACTGCGGGCCCAAGGCTCACGGTTCGGGTTACCACAGAGGCGTCGGCTCCCTGAGCGCGAACTCCAGCCCTTCAAGGGTTTTCAAGAATAAGAAAATGCCCGGTCAGTACGGTCACGAGCGCGTTACCGTGCAGAACCTCGAGGTTGTCAAAGTCGACGCCGCGCGCAATATCATCCTCATTGCCGGCGGCATTCCCGGACCCAAGGATTCTCTCGTCATCGTCAAGGAATCTCTCAAGAAGTCCCGCGGCTCCAAATGGTTCAAATAGGGTTTAAGGAGATACGGATATGAAAGTGAATGTTATTAACACCCTGGGTAAAAAAGTAAGCACCATCGAGCTCAACGAGGCTGTTTTCGGATGCGAGTACAACGAGGCTCTCATTCATCAGGTAGTCGTCGCTCAGCTCGCCAACAAGCGTCAGGGCACCAAGTCCACCCTCACCCGTACCGAAGTACGCGGAGGCGGCATCAAGCCCTGGAGACAGAAGGGTACCGGCAGAGCCCGTCAGGGAAGCATACGCGCTCCTCAATGGACTCACGGCGGCGTCGTATTCGCGCCGAAGCCCAGAGACTTTTCCAAGAAAGTCAATAAGAAAATGAGAGCGGGAGCTCTTTGCAGCGCTCTGAGCCGCAAGCTCGCCGACGGAGATATCATCGTTGTCGATAAATTCGATATCGCCGAGCCCAAGACCAAAGAAGTCGCCGCAGCTCTCAAGAATATCGGCGTAGAGAAGACCGCGTTGCTCGTTGTCAACGGACACGACGACAAGCTCAATCTCGCGAGCCGCAATATTCAGGCGCTCACGCTCACCGACGTCGCGCTCATCAACGTGTACGATCTCGTGCGCGCCAATAAGTGCGTTCTCACGGTGGACGCCGTCAACGCCCTTACGGAGGTATATGCGTAATGAATAACTACTACGACATCATCATCAAACCCGTCCTCTCCGAAAAGAGCTACGACGGTATAGCAGCAAAAAGGTACGTCTTCAAAGTGCTCAAATCCGCCACCAAGACTCAGATCAAAGCGGCTGTGGAGCATATATTCGGCGTGACCGTGGACAAAGTCAACACCGTAAGAGTGTCCGGCAAAGTCAGACGCGGCGGCAGAAAGGACGAAGGTACGACCGCTTCCTATAAGAAAGCGTACGTAACTCTGACCGCCGACAGCAAAGCCATCGAATTCTTCGAGAGCTTAGCGTAATAAGGAAGGAGGACAGTAAATATGGCAGTTATCAGATATAAACCTACCTCCCCCGCGCGCCGCAACATGAGCGTATCCGATTTCGCGGAGATCACCTCCACGACTCCGGAGAAGAGCCTTCTTGTCAGTAAGAATAAGACCGGCGGCCGCAATAACACGGGAAGAATCACCGTCAGACACATCGGCGGCGGCAACAGGAATAAATACAGGATCATCGATTTCAAGAGGAACAAAGACGGTATCCCCGCCAAAGTTGCCTCCGTTCAGTACGATCCCAACCGCAGCGCCAACATCGCGCTCCTTAACTACGCCGACGGCGAGAAGCGTTATATCCTCGCTCCCGTAGGTCTCGGAGTGGGCGACACCGTTATAAGCGGCGAAGGCGCCGACATCAAAGCGGGCAACGCGCTTCTTCTGAGCGACATTCCCGTCGGTACCACCGTACACAACATCGAACTGCAACCCGGCAAAGGCGGACAGATCGCCCGTTCCGCGGGCGTATCCGCTCAGCTCATGGCGAAAGAGGGCGGCAAAGCCACTCTGCGCATGCCTTCCGGCGAAATGCGGTACGTAAGCATCAAATGCAAAGCCACCATCGGACAGGTCGGCAACCTCGATCACGAGAACGTGAGCGTCGGTAAAGCGGGTAAGACCCGTCACATGGGCGTCAAACCCACCATACGCGGCGTTGTCATGAACCCCTGCGACCACCCGCACGGCGGCGGCGAAGGCAAGAGCCCGATCGGTATGCCTTCACCCGTTACACCTTGGGGCAAGCCCGCGCTCGGTTATAAGACCCGTAGCAAGAAGGCCAAGTCTTCCAAGATGATCATCAAGCGCGTTAATTAGTAGGAGGCACTGTAATGAGTAGATCGGTTAAGAAAGGTCCTTTCTGCGAAGAAAGCCTTATGAAGAAAATCACTGCAATGAACGAATCCGGCGAGAAGAAGCCCGTTAAGACCTGGTCGAGAGCTTCGACGATATTCCCCGAATTCGTAGGACACACGATAGCCGTACACGACGGCAGGAAGCATGTTCCGGTATACGTGACCGAAGATATGGTTGGTCTTAAGCTCGGCGAATTCGCGCCCACCAGGACCTTCCGCGGACACGCGGGAAGCAAAGCCGCCACCGGCAAGAAGTAGGAGGTTATTCGATATGGCAACCAGAATCAGAGAAAAAGCCCAGGCGAGAGCCGAGAGCAGAGATAACCGTCCGCATGCCGTAGCGAGAATGATCAGAATGTCGCCCTACAAAGTGCGCAGCGTTCTCGACGTCATCCGCGGCAAGAGCTATATCGAAGCGGTAGCGCTCCTCAACGCGATGAACAAAGCCGCTTGCGAGCCCGTGCTCAAAGTCGTCAACAGCGCGGCGGCGAATGCGGAAAACAACCTTAATATGAATAAAGACACGCTTTACGTAGCGGAATGTTTTGCAGACCAGGGCCCCACGCTCAAGAGAATGAGAGCGAGAGCCAAAGGCAGAGGCGCGAGGATACTCAAGCGCACCAGCCACATCACCGTCATTCTTGACGCCGCGAAGTAATAGGAGGTTACGACAAAATGGGACAAAAAGTTAATCCGCACGGTTTAAGAGTTGGTATCAATTCCCCTTGGAACAGCGTCTGGTACGCGGGTAAAAAGGATTTCGGCAAGTGCATCAAAGAGGACAACGAGATCCGTAAGTACCTCAAGAAGAATTACTACGACGCGGCTATATCCAACATCAATATCGAGCGCGCGGCGAGCAATATCAAGATCGACATTTACTGCGGCAGAGTAGGCGTGGCGGTCGGTAAGATGGGTAAAGGCAAGGACGCCGCTCCCGCTCCCGAAGAAGCAGGCGCGAAGAAAAAGGGCATCGACGCCATCAACGCGGCTATCCGCAAGATAGTCGGACCCGACAAGACCTTCAACGTCAACGTGCACGAAGTCAAGAGCATGGACCTCAACGCCCAGCTCGTGGCGGAGAGCATCGCTACTCAGCTCGAGAAGAGGACTCCTTTCCGCAGAGCGATGAAATTCGCCATGGGAAGAGCGATGAGAGCGGGCGCCAAAGGTATCAAAACGATGGTTTCCGGACGTCTCGACGGCGCCGAAATAGCGAGAAGCGAGAGCTACCACGAGGGTTCCATTCCTCTTCAGACGCTTCGCGCGGACATCGATTACGGCTTTGCCGAAGCTCATACCACCTACGGTATCATCGGCGTGAAAACGTGGATATACAAGGGTGAAGTTTTCAAAGTGAAAGGAGGTAAAGACTAATATGTTGATGCCTAAAAGAGTTAAGAGAAGAAAGCAGCATCGCGGCAGAATGACCGGTAAGGCCATGCGCGGCAACGTTATCGCTTACGGCGAGTACGGTCTTGTCGCGGCGGAGCCCGGCTGGATCAAGAGCAATCAGATCGAAGCCGCCCGTGTTGCGATGACCAGATATATCAAACGTGGCGGTCAGGTTTGGGTGGACATCTTCCCCCACAAGCCCGTCACCAAGCATCCCGCCGAAGCCCGTATGGGTAGCGGTAAGGGCGCGCCCGAATTCTGGGTAGCGGTAGTCAAACCCGGCAGAGTGATGTTCGAGATGGCGGGCGTCAGCGAGGAGCAGGCGAAAGAAGCTCTGCGTCTTGCGGCGAACAAGCTCCCCATCAAGTGCAAGATCGCTAAAAAAAGCGACCTCGAGAAAGCAGTAGAAGGCGGTGATTCGAATGACTAAGAAATCTCAGCAATTTTTTGAAATGACCAACGAGGAACTGACCAACAAGGTCAACGAGCTTAAAGAAGAGCTGTTCAACCTGCGCTTCAAGCACGCGACCAATCAGTTGTCCAACCCCATGGTACTTGAGGAGTGCAAGAAGAACATCGCAAGAGCCAAGACCGTTCTTCGTCAGAGAGAGCTCGGCATCAGCGCCGAACCCGAGAAAGCGGCGAAAAAAACGCGCGCCAGGAAGAAGGCTTAGGAGGATTGAACAATGGAAAGAAATCTCAGAAAAACGAGAGTAGGCATAGTCGTCAGCGACAAAATGGACAAGACCGTAGTCGTCGCCGTCGAGCAGAAGGTTAAGCATCCTCTGTATAAAAAGTATATTCTCCGCACCAAGAAGCTCAAAGTTCACGACGAGAACAACGAGTGCGGTATCGGCGACAAAGTCGAAGTAGCGGAAACCCGTCCGCTCTCCAAGGAGAAGAATTGGCGCCTTGTCACCATCATCGAGAAGGCTAAGTAAGGAGGCAGGAAATGATACAACCTCAAACCAGATTGAAAGTAGCAGATAACTCCGGCGCGAAAGAGATAATGTGCATTCGCGTGTTGGGCGGCTCCTACGTGAGAAGCGGCAACATCGGCGACGTTATCATCGCGTCCGTCAAGACCGCTATTCCCGGCGGCACCGTCAAGAAGGGCGACGTCGTCAAGGCAGTTATCGTGAGGACCCATAAAGGCATCATGCGCAAGGACGGTACCCACATCAAATTCGACGATAACGCCGCGGTCATCATCGACAACCAGAAACAGCCCCGCGGATCGCGTATCTTCGGACCTGTTGCGAGAGAGCTGAGAGATAAAGATTACATGAAGATCATATCCCTCGCACCCGAAGTGCTTTAAGGAGAAGAACAATGGCAAAACTCAGTGTTAAAAAAGACGATTATGTTATGATCATCGCCGGTAAAGACAAGGGTAAGACCGCGCAGGTCACCGCCGTTAACGCCGAGAAGCACCGTGTGCTTATCGAAGGCGACGGGCTCCTGACCGTCAATACCAAGGCCGTCAAGGCGCGTAAAGCGAGCGACAAAGGCGGACTTATCAAACAGCCCGGCAGCGTGGACGCCAGCAACGTCATGCCCGTGTGCTCCGCTTGCGGCAAGCCCACCCGCGTGGGATACCGCGAAGAGGACGGCAAGAAAGTGCGTTACTGCAAGAAGTGCGGCGCGACGCTCGTGACCAAGAAGGCCGCTAAAGCCAAAGCCGCGAAGGCTACCAAGAGCGCCGTCAGAAAGAAAGCCGCTCCCAAGGCTGAAGCGACGACCGAGAATAAGGAGGCGTAATCACTATGGCTAAAAAAGTGGAAAAAACTAACGATGCGGCTCCCGTCAAGGAAGTCAGCAGAATGCAGATCAAATACAAAGAGGAAGTAGTTCCCGCGCTCATCAAGACTTTCGGCTACAAGACCGTTATGGAAGTTCCGAAGGTGGAGAAGATCGTTCTCAACATGCGCTTCGGCGACATCAAGGACAACTCCAAGAGCATGCAGCTCGCGACCGAAGAACTCGAAAAGATCGCCGGACAGAAGTCCGTGCCCACCAAAGCGAAGAACTCCGTGGCTAACTTCAAAGTCCGCGAAGGTCAGCAGGTAGGCGCCATGGTCACTCTCCGCAGGGACAGAATGTGGTTCTTCTTCGACAAGCTCGTATCCATCGCGCTCCCCCGCGTACGTGACTTCAAAGGTATTTCCGGTAACTCTTTCGACGGCAGGGGCAACTATTCGATGGGTATCAAAGAACAGCTCATATTCCCCGAAATAGCTTATGACCAGGTCGAAAAGGTAAGAGGTTTCGACGTGTGCATCACCACCACCGCGAAAACGGACGAAGAGGCTAAAGAGCTCCTTAGACTGCTCGGAATGCCTTTCATGAAGTAGGAGGTTGTTACTTATGGCAAAAACAGCATTGAAAAATAAACAGAAAAAGAAGCAGAAGTTCTCCACCAGGGAGTACACCCGTTGCTCCATTTGCGGCAGACCTCACGCGGTCCTGCGCAAGTACGGAATCTGCAGAATATGCTTCAGAGAGCTCGCGTACAAAGGAGAGATCCCCGGCGTCCGCAAAGCCAGTTGGTAGGAGGTACAGACATGACTTTAACAGATCCCATTGCCGATATGCTTACCCGCATCCGTAACGCGCTTACCGCGAGGAAGGAGAGCGTAGACGTTCCCGCCTCGAAGATCAAAGCCGCCATCGCGGAGATATTGGTTGAAGAAGGCTACGTCAAAAGCGCGACCGTCGTGAAAACCGAAGGTCAACCTCAGGACGTTATACACATCGAACTCAAATACACCGCCAATAAAGAGAAAGTTATCAACGGACTCAAGAAGATTTCCAAGCCCGGACTCCGCGTTTACGCCAAGTCCGACGCGCTTCCCAAGGTCCTCGGCGGTCTCGGTATCGCGATCATATCCACCTCCAAAGGTGTTATGACCGACAAGAAAGCCCGCGCTCTCGGAGCGGGCGGCGAAGTACTCGCTTACGTTTGGTAGGAGGTGGACTATGTCGAGAATAGGTAGAGCACCCATCAAACTCAATCAGGGCATCAGCGTGGATTACGCAGGCGGCGTAGTCACCGTCAAAGGTCCCCTCGGAACCCTTACTCAGAAGATCGAGAACGATAAGATCTCCGTGGAAGTCGTCAACGGCGAAGTTCACGTCAAACGCGCCAGCGAAGCGAAGAACGTCAAAGCCGCTCACGGTCTTTACCGCGCGCTTATCCACAACATGGTGGTCGGCGTAGAGAAGGGCTATTCCAAGAACCTCATCATCAACGGCGTAGGTTACAAAGCGGTTGCGCAGGGCAACAAAGTCGTGCTTTCCGTGGGCTACAGCCACACCGTCGACGTTATCGCTCCCGAAGGACTCAAAGTAGAAGTCGTTTCTCCCACCGAGATTTCCGTCAAAGGTATCGACAAGGAGAAAGTGGGACAATTCGCCGCGGACATCAAAGCCATTCGCAAGCCCGAGCCTTATCACGGATACGGCATCCAGTACAAGGATGAGACCATACTCCGCAAGGAAGGCAAGACCGCAGGAAAATAGGAGGACTGAAATAACATGTTTAAGAAACCCAATAAGAATGCTGTCAGGCAGAAAAGACATAGAAGGCTTCGCAATTATCTCAAAGGCACCGCCGAGACTCCCCGTCTTTGCGTGTACAGATCGCTCGAGAACATCTACGCTCAGGTCATCGACGACGTAGCGGGCAAGACCATCGTGGCTGCCAACACCCAGCAGGCGGACATCGCTGCCGCGGTGAAGGGCAAGACCAAGGTCGAAGCCGCCGGCATCGTGGGCGAAGCGGTAGCGAAGAAAGCTCTCGCAGCCGGTATCACCGAGGTCGTATTCGATCGCGGAGGATACCTTTACACCGGACGCGTAGCGGCTCTTGCCGACGGCGCGAGGAAAGCCGGTCTCGCCATCGGCGCGAAAGAAGCCGAATAATAGAGGAGAACAACTATGGCAAGAAACGACAGAGAGAGATTCAACAGAGAGCCCAAGGACGATCTTATCAAAAAGACCGTATCCGTCAACCGCGTTACCAAGGTTGTTAAGGGCGGACGCAACATGCGCTTTGCAGCCCTCGTGGTAGTGGGCGACGGCAAAGGCAGAGTGGGCGCCGGTATGGGTAAAGCCGCGGAAGTTCCCGAAGCTATCGAGAAGGCCACCAAAGCCGCCCAGAAGGCTATGTTCACGATTTCCACCAAGGACAGGACCATACCGCATGCGGTCACCGGCGTCTACGGCAGAGGCAAAGTTCTGCTGCTTCCCGCAGAAGAAGGTACCGGCGTTATAGCGGGTGGCGCGGTCCGTCAGGTGCTCGAAGTCAGCGGCATCGCCGACATCCGTACCAAGTGCATCGGAACCAATAACCCCATCAACAGCGTCAAAGCCACCATCGCCGGTCTCAAAATGCTCAAGACCGCCGAAGAGTATGCGGCTCTGCGCGGCAAGACCGTTGAGGAAATCATCGGTTAAGGAGGTTTACAATGGCTAAGATCAAAGTAACGCTTGTCAAAAGCACTATAGGTTGCCTTGAGAATCAGAAGGCAAACGTCAAAGCGCTCGGTCTCAACAAGGTCGGCGCGAGCAAAATTCACGACGACAACCCCGTGATCCGCGGTATGATATTCAAAGTATCCCACCTCGTGCGCGTGGAAGACGTTAAGTAGGAGGCAGCGACATGAAATTGCATACATTAGCTCCCGCAGAAGGTGCGGTCACTCCCGCTAAAAGACTGGGCAGAGGCATAGGCTCCGGGCTCGGCAAAACCAGCGGCAAAGGTCACAAAGGACAATGGGCAAGATCGGGTGGCGGCGTTCGTCCCGGATTCGAAGGCGGACAGATGCCCCTCACCAGAAGAGTTCCCAAGAGAGGCTTCAAAAATCACTTCTCCGCGGAATACACCACCGTCAACGTCGGCGTTCTCGATAATTTTGCCGACGGCACCGTGATCACCGCCGAATTGCTCGCGGACGCAGGACTCATCGGTAAGATCCGTCCCTACGGTCTCAAAGTGCTCGGCAACGGCGAACTCACCAAGAAGCTGACCGTACAGGCTAAAAAATTCACTCAATCCGCTGCGGATAAAATCGAGAAAGCAGGCGGTAAAGTAGAGGTAATTTAATGTTCCAAACTATTAAAAACGCCTTCCTGTCGCCCGATATTCGCAAGAAGATGCTCATCACTTTCGCGCTCATTCTTGTGTACCGTATCGGCTGCTTCGTCCCCATCCCGGGACTCGACTCCGCGTCGATATTCGCGGGCGTCAGCCAGACCGACTTCACTTTGATGTTGTCTGCTATCACCGGTAGCGCTTTTACTTACGGAACTATATTCGCATTGGGCATAGTGCCCTTCATCAACAGCTTCATTATCATGCAGCTGTTGACGCTTATTATCCCCAAGCTCGAGAAATTGAGCAAAGAGGGTGAGGAAGGCCGCAAAAAACTCACTCAGTACACGAGATACGCCGCGGTACTGCTCGCTCTCATTCAGGCGATAGGCGTTATGTTCCTTTGGAAAGACTCCATCATCCCCGTCTTTACCGGAGACGCGGAGAATCAGACCGATATGGTATTTACGATGATCCTCATCGTCATCATTCTTGTCGGCGGCTCTTCGCTCGTTATGTGGCTTGCGGAACGCATTACCGAGTACGGTATCGGTAACGGCACCTCGCTCATAATCTTCATCGGTATCATATCCTCCCTCGGAACTTCCATCTGGGGAGCCATGACCGGCACCATCCCCGCCGAGATCGAAGCGGGAGACACCTCCGGTCTGTGGTATCTGCTCGGCTTCCTGCTCCTTGTGGTATTGCTGTTCTTCATCATCGTTTTCGTCGATATGGCGGACCGCAAGATACAGGTTCAGTATGCCAAACAGGTAAAAGGTAACAAAATGTACGGCGGACAGTCCACCCATATACCGCTCAAAGTCAACGCTTCGGGCGTCATGCCGATCATCTTTGCGTCGAGCCTTATCATGTTCCCGCAGATGATCATCCAGTTCGGCGGATGGGAAGACACTCAGTTCGGACTCGTGTGGGCGGAATGGCTCGGCACCAACGGTAATCTCTATGCTCCCATAATGTTCATAATGATTATCTTCTTCGCCTACTTCTACGCTCAGATTCAGTTCAATCCCGACGACGTCGCGCGCATGCTCCAGCAGAACGGCGGATTCCTCCCCGGTATCCGACCCGGCAGAGCGACCAGCGACTATCTCAGGAAGATCAATAACAGACTGACGCTTTTCGGGGCTCTGTTCCTCGCCTTCATAGCGCTCATTCCTACGCTGATCCTCCAGCAGGTACCCGGATTCCGTAACCTCGGATTCGGTAACGCGTTCAGCGCAACGGGCTTGTTGATAGTCGTTTCCGTGGCTCTCGAGTTCCAGAAACAGCTTGAAAGCCAGTTGCTCGTAAAGAACAACAAAGGATTCCTGAAATAATGAACATAATTCTTTTAGGAGCGCCGGGAGCCGGTAAAGGCTCCCAGGCGGCTAAATTGAAAGAGTACTACGGCATACCCCACATTTCGACGGGCGACGCTTTCCGCTCCAATATCGCGCGCGGCACGGAGATAGGTCTCTACGCCAAGAGCTTTATGGATAAAGGACAGCTCGTCCCCGACGACGTGGTGGTGCGCATAGTCGCGGCGAGACTCGCCGAAGAAGATTGCAAGAAGGGCTTTCTTCTCGACGGCTTTCCCCGCAGCATCCCTCAGGCGGAAGCGCTCGAGAAACTCACCAAAGTGGACTACGTCATCAATTTCGTAGTCGACCCCGCCACCGTCATCGCAAGACTGGGCGGCAGACGCAGCTGCGTTTGCGGCGAGACCTATCACGTTTCCACCCATCCTTCGCCGATATGCGATAAGTGCGGAGCCACGCTTTTCGTGCGCGACGACGACAAAGAAGATATCATCCTCAACCGTCTCGCCGTCTACGAGAAGACCACCGCGCCGCTTCAGGACTTTTACGCACAGAGGGGCGTTCTCGTCAACGTGAACGCCGCAAAGAGCGTCGACGAAGTGTTCGACGAGATCAAATCGATCCTCGGCTAAAGATCTTTGAAAAGAAGGTTTCGGCGAAATGGTAACCATTAAAAGCGAACAGGAAATAGATCTTATGAGAAAAGCGGGGGTAATTCTCCGCGACGTGTTAAGACTCGTTTCCGACAACGCCAAGCCGGGAGTCACCTTGAGGCGGCTCGACGCGATAGCGTACGACTACATCAAACGTAACAATGCGGTCCCGTCCTTTCTGGGATACGGCGGTTTCCCCGCGACGCTTTGCCTCTCTATCGACGACGAAATAGTCCACGGCATTCCCGGCGACAGAGTCCTCGAAGAGGGCATGCTCCTCAAAATAGACGCCGGCGTGGGTGTGGGCGGTTTCCATACCGACGCGGCTCGCACCGTAGGCATCGGCAGGATCTCCGCGGAAAAAGCGGCGCTCAAGGATTGCTGCGAGGAGTGTTTCTTCAAGGGCGTGTCCATCCTCAAAGAGGGAGTCAGGCTCGGAGATCTCGGCGCCACGATAATGAAACACGCCGAATCCAGAGGTTACGGAGTGGTGAGAGAGCTCGTGGGGCACGGCATAGGCGCCACGGTCCACGAAGATCCCAGCGTACCCAATTACGGCGTACCGGGCAGGGGAATGAGGCTTGCGGCGAATATGACTCTCGCCATAGAGCCCATGATCAACCTCGGCACCCGCAAGGTCATGCAGGTGGAAGGGGATGACTGGACGGTATTCACCGCCGACGGCAAGCCTTCCGCGCATTACGAGAACACAGTAGTCATACGTCCCGAAGGCGTGGAAATACTTACTTTGTGATTATGAAAAGCATCGCGTTAGGTTCGGTAGTTTTCTCGAGGTCGGGAAGAGACGCAGGCAGGTTTTACGTAGTGATCGAAATAGTGGACGACGAATACGTGACCATAGCCGACGGCGATCTCCGCAGAGTGGACAAGCCGAAACTTAAAAAGATCAAACACCTCAAACCCCAAGGCGACGTCATCGCGAAAATAGCTGACAAGCTTGCCGAGGGTAAAAAGATCTTCGACGCCGAGGTAAGAAGCGCGCTTCGCGCCTACAACGGCTCGATATAAAAAAATAAACAAGGAGTTCAGTATGTCTAAGGACGATACAATCGAAGTAGAGGGCACCGTTATAGAAGTTTTGCCCGCGACTACCTTCAAAGTCAAGCTCACCAACGGACACGTTATCACGGCGTATCTCGCCGGCAAAATGCGCGTGAACAACATCAAAGTTTACGTGGGCGACAACGTGAAAGTTGCCATGAGTACGTACAACCTCAACAACGGACGAATTGTTTACCGCAGTAAAAACTAATCGAAAATAGGAGATACAGCAATGAAAGTCAGACCTTCTGTCAAACCCATGTGCGACAAGTGCAAGATCATCAAGAGAAACGGCAAAGTTATGGTTATCTGCTCCAAGTATCCTAACCATAAACAAAAACAGGGCTGAAACGCTAGCCCGATGAGATTTTATCGGAAAAACGACAACTTTTATGCGCAATTCGTTTGCGTATAAGAGTTGTTGTATGATACAATATCAAAGCACGCGGTAAAGCGCGCGCGTACGTATGTAAAGAATATATTCCCGTCTTAGAAGACAAATGTCGTCGGGGCGGCTGAACCGGGAGGCATTCTATTCCGGTTTAACCCGGCGATTGGGCATAGATATTACAAATAGATTATGTTGGAGGTTACTAAATGGCTCGTATAGCAGGTGTAGATTTACCCCGTGAAAAGAGAGTTGAAATCGGTCTCACGTACATATACGGCATCGGGCTTACGACTTCGAAGAAGTTGCTTGCCGAGACGGGAATCGATCCCGACACCCGTGTAAAGGATTTGACCGAAGAGCAGATCGTCAAGATCCGTGATTATATCGAAAACAATCTTCACGTCGAAGGTGACCTGAGACGCGACGTGATGCTCGATATCAAGCGTCTTATGGAAATAGGTTGCTACCGTGGAGTAAGACACAGAAAGGGACTGCCTGTCCGCGGACAGAGCACCAAGCAGAACGCTCGTACGCGTAAAGGTAAGAAACGTACGGTCGGTCGCTCGAAGAAGTAATCAGGAGGACGATAAGAAATGGCAGTCAGAAGAAGTCAGATCAAGAGAAGGAAGGACCTTAAACACATCGAGAAAGGTCAGGTGCACATTCACGCTTCCTTTAACAATACCATCGTAACTTTTACAGACTTGGACGGCAACACCATCAGCTGGTCGTCCGCAGGCAAGCTCGGTCTCAAGGGCAGCCGTAAATCCACTCCTTACGCGGCGCAGCTCGTCGCCGAGGACGCAGCGAAAGCCGCCAAAGAGCACGGCATCCGCAAAGTGGAAGTTTACGTCAAAGGACCGGGACAAGGCAGAGAATCCGCTATCCGCGCGATGCAGGTCGCGGAGATCGAGGTCACGAAGATACAGGACGTGTCTCCCATACCTCACAACGGCTGCCGCCCGCCCAAACGCAGAAGACTGTAATAGGAGGATACGAAAATGGCAAGATATACAGGACCCGTTTGCAAACTTTGCAGACGTGAAGGTTGCAAATTATTTCTTAAAGGCGACAGATGCCTGAGCGCCGCGTGCGCCCTCGACAAGCGTCCCACGCCTCCCGGACAACACGGCGCCGGTCGTAAAAAAGCCACCGCTTACAGCGTTCAGCTCCGCGAGAAGCAGAAAGCCAAGAGAGCGTACGGTCTTATGGAGAAACAATTCCATATGTACTACGAGATGGCGGAAAAAATGCGCGGCGTTACCGGCGAGAACATGCTCATTCTCATAGAGAGAAGGCTTGACAACGTAGTGTACCGTATGTGCATCGGTTCGTCCCGTGCTCAATCCAGACAGCTCGTCAACCACGGACACATCACCGTCAACGGCAAGACCGTCAATATCCCTTCCTACCTCGTCAGCGAAGGCGACGTCATAGCCGTCAAAGACACCAAAAAGGAGAAAGCGTTTTTCGTAGAGCTCAAGGGCGCCAAGATCGCCAATCTTCCCAAGTGGCTCAGCTTCGACACCGAGACCCTTACCGGCAAGGTAGAAGCTATGCCCACTCGTGAGGACGTCGACCTGTCCATCGCAGAGCATATGATCGTCGAGTTGTACTCGAAGTAAGCGATTAAGGAGGATAGACAATGTTGGAACTCTTCAAACCCAAAATTACTATTGAAGAAAGCGCCAAAGGCGACCAGGCGACGTTCACCGTCGAACCTCTCGAGAGGGGATACGGTATCACCATCGGTAACTGCCTTCGCAGAGTACTCAGTATGGCGCTCCCCGGAGCGGCTATCCGCGGCATAAGGATCGAAGGAGTCAAACACGAATTCAGCACCGTGCCCGGAGTACGCGAAGACGTGGCGGACATTATTCTCAACCTCAAAGAGCTCGCTATCAAAGTGCTTAATCCCGACGAATTCACGGATACCACCGTTACTTTGATTCGCAGCACCCCCGGCGTGATAAGCGCGGCCGACATCGATTTCCCCACCGGGATCGAGGTCATGAACCCCGACGCGTACATCTGCACCATAGAGGAGGGCGCTACCCTCAATATGGAGCTCACCGTAGGCGTAGGCAGAGGCTACGTTTCCGCCAAGGACAACAAAATACCTCAGGCTCCCATCGGCTACATACCTATCGATTCGCTGTATTCTCCCGTAGTGGCGGTAAGTTACGAAGTGGAGAGCACCCGTGTAGGTCAGTCCATCGATTACGATAAGCTCAGAGTCAACGTCAAGACCAACGCGGCGGCAAGTCCCAGAGAGGTCATTTCCCTCGCCGCCAAAGTTATGGGCGACCACCTCAAACTGTTCATCAACCTCGTAGAGGATATGGATTCGAGAGAGATACTGGTTTCGCGCGACGACGACAAGCAGTCCAAGGCGCTCAGCATGAGCATCGAGGAACTGGAGCTTTCCGTAAGACCTTTGAACTGCCTGAAACGCGCGGGCGTATTCACCGTCGAAGATCTCGTGAAGAAGAGCGAAGACGATATGTTGAAGGTCAAGAACCTCGGCAGAAAATCTCTGGACGAAGTCATCCGTAAGCTCGAAAGTATGGGACTGAGCCTCAGCAATAAGGATGATTAAAGGAGTAAGTTAAAATGGCACAAGCAAGAAAGTTAGGTAAAAGAACGGACCAGAGAGTCCAGTTAGTATACAGTCAGGCTTCCGAACTGCTGTGGCACGGCAGGATCGAGACCACCGTCGAGAGGGCGAAGGAAGTGCGCAAGGTAGCCGAGAAGATGATCACTCTCGCTATCAACACTTACGAAGACACCGTGACCGTGACGAAGCAGAAGCTCAACCAGAAGGACGAGAAGATCGACGTCACTTTCGTCAACGACGGACCGAAGAAGCTCGCCGCTCGCCGTAAGATGATGGCGGAACTCGAGGATCTGCAGGAAGTGCAGGCAGACAAGGAGAAGAAAGCGGATTTCAAAAAACGTACCGCCGACATCAAGCATCCTCTCATCGAAAAACTCTTCCGCGAACTTGCTCCCAAGTACGCCAAGCGCGCCGAGGAGCTCGGAACGAAGGGCGGCTACACCCGCATCGTCAGAACGGCTAACCGCAGAGGCGACGACGCCGCGATGTGCATAATCGAGCTGGTGTAAGTCTTTATTCAAAGAATAAAAAGCGTTTCCTTCGAGGGAACGCTTTTTTTTGCGCTTTGAGTGAAAAAACGCTATAGATAAAGCAATCGGCTATCGGAATTCGGGAATATACTTGCCATATCCGATAAAAAATGTTAAGATTGATTTACTATGGTTATATTATTAGACGTAGGTAACACCAATATCAAAATCGGGGTGCTCAAAGACGGTAAGATAACGACCACCTGGCGTATAGCTTCCGACCATACCAAGACGGCGGACGAATTCGGCATGGTATTTTTCGACCTTCTGAGTTCTAAAGGATACTCTTTCAACGACGTTGAAGGTATGATCATGAGTTCGGTTGCGCCCGCGCTCAATTACACGATAGAGCATATGTGCAGTTATTACACGCACAAGCGCCCGATAATGGTAAATAACCGCATAAACCTCGGTATTCAGCTCAATTATCTAGTGCCGGAGGAGTTGGGCGCCGACCGTATCGTCAACGCCGTCGCCGCTTACTACGAGTACGGCGGACCTTGTATTACCGTCGATTTCGGAAGCGCCACGACGTTCGGATTCATCGACGCGGAGGGCGTATTCCTCGGCGGAGCGATAGCTCCCGGTATCAAATCGAGCGCGGAAGCGCTTACCAATACGGCGGCGAAGCTTCCACGTATCGAGCTTATACGTCCGAGCAGCATTATCGGAAGAACGACGGTGCAGAATATGCAGGCGGGCATAATCTACGGCTTTACGGGGCTTGTCGAGGGCATTATCGGCAGAATGACGGAGGAAAGCGGTTACGACAAAGTCAAAGTCATCGCAACGGGCGGTATGAGCGAACTCGTGACTTCTTCCGGTAGTAAAATAATAGACACCGTAGACAGAGCGTTGTCTCTGAAAGGACTTAAAATACTATACGATCTGAATAAAGACCGTTGAAAGGAGTAAATATATGAAAAAAGTAGGAGTGGCTTTATTGGGACTCGGCACGGTAGGCGGCGGTACTTACCGTATTTTGCGCGATATGCACGACGACATAATGGCGACGGACGGTATCGATATCGAGATAAGACACATTCTCGAGAAGGATACGGCGAAAGTCGAAGCGCTCGGCGTAGATCCCGATATCGTTTCCACCGATATAAACAACGTAGTGAACGACCCCGAGATCAAGGTAGTCGCGGAATTTTTCGGCGGCATAGAGCCGGCGCGTTCCTTCCTTATCGCCGCGCTCAGAGCGGGCAAGAGCATCGTCACCGCCAATAAAGAGATGTTCAGCAAGTGCTGGAGCGATCTCGAAGCGGCGGCGAGAGAGGGCGGCGGCGGACTTTACTTCGAAGCGAGTTGCGTAGGGGGCGTTCCCGTTATACGCGCGCTCACTTCGAGCATGCAGGGCAACCGTATCAATTCGATAATGGGTATCGTCAACGGCACGACCAACTTCATACTCACGAAGATGGCGGACGAAGGACTGGAGTACGCCGACGTTCTCAAGGAAGCGCAAAGATTGGGCTACGCCGAAGCCAATCCGAGCGCAGACGTGGACGGCTTCGACAGTATGTACAAACTGAGCATACTCGCTACCCTCTGCTTCCATAAGAAAGTTCCTCTCGACAAGATCTACCGCGAGGGTATCAGCAAGATAAGCAAGATAGATATCGAGTACGGTAAGCGCTTCGGATATACTCTGAAGCTGCTTGCGATCGGTAAGTGCGTGGACGGCAAGATAGAGGCACGCGTACACCCCGCGTTCATACTGGAGAACAATCCTCTCGCTTCCGTGAAAGGCTCCTTCAACGCCGTTCTCATCAACGGCAACAACGTGGGCGACATAATGCTGTACGGAAGGGGAGCGGGCGATCTTCCCACCGGTTCCGCGATAGTCTCCGACATAGTGTACGCCGCGGCGCAGACGGAGCACATGCGCTTCCCGTACGGCGAAGCGGAAGCGGACGCATTCGCGGACGACTTCACGAGCGAATATTACGTCCGTATGACCGTCGAGGACAAAGCGGGCGTGCTTGCGAAAGTGGCTACCGCCTTCGGCAAATACGGCGTATCGATCAACTCCGTACAACAGCAGGCGGACGAGGGCAAAGCCTCTATCATCTTCATGATACACCGCACCGCGGAATCGAAGATAAACAAGGCTATAGCCGAGATCAAATCGCTTAACGAAGTGATCTCCGTAGACTCCCTTATCCGCGTGATGTAAACGCGACGCATTATAAAACGGCGCGCCCGAAAAGGGCGCGTTTTTTTTAACTCAAAAGACGAGGTATCCCCGTATGTATAATCGCGCATACGAGAATAATAATACATAAAATCTGAGAACGGGTATCCCGAAAAGCGATATAAGTATCCTCAATATATCAAATGCGCATACGCGCATATCGGAGCTCGCAGGTATGATAATACCCCCTACGAATTTTGGTATAATATCGAATTGCATTGAGAGGGAGATCATCTCGCTCGCATACTCGCTGTTTATCGAGTGCGGAAAGGTCGTTTATTATAGAATGAACGTAGTAAATGCAATTTCGTGCGCTTAAAGTAATTCGCTTACATTTTAATATGGTGCCTGCGGCACCGATAGCGGGACGGCTTCGTAAGAAGCCGCTTCTTTTGTGGCGCGGGGCGTAAGGCGTTACGGGAAGGGGCTACGCGCTTTGGTAAGCGGGGGAGCGGGCGGGATTAACGCGATATATAAGAAGAAGGCGCTTCCCGAGGGAAACGCCTTCCTCCGTGCCGCAGGGCACTATTAAGGATATAGATAATTTCAGAGTTCCGTCACGCCGACGAGCGCGAAGTTATCCGCTATGCTGTGGGCGGTGACGAGGCGGTTGCTTACCGCGTAAACGTAGTCGCCTATCTGTACCGCGCGCTTCACGGCGTAATTGTCGGTATAGTAACCGTCGCCGTCTATTATCTCGTAGCGCGAGTCCATAGACGCGTCGTGTCCTACGGTGGCGCGCAGTCTGAGTACGCCGTCCTTGAAGCCGAACATATAGTAGGACTGCTTATATTCTCCCGACGAGGAGTACACTTCCGCGGCGAAGCCGAAAAGGTCGCGCTCCTTGTCATAGAGTATTCCGCGCGGATCGTACAGCGTTTCGGAATAGCCGTAACTGCTTCCTATTATCACGGTATTTATCACCTTTGCTTCCGCGCCGCTCATATCGAAAAGCACCACTTCGAGTCCCGTCGTCATTCCGCCCGAAGTGTCGCGCCCCAAGCCTATAACGTAGTCGGTGCCTTCTATATAGTGGAGATAGTAGGATACGCCGTCCTTCTTGAGTCCTTCGGACACTTTGGGCGAAGCGGGATCGCTCAGATCCACTTTGAAGACGGGGTCTATCTGCAGGAAGGTGACTATAGTCGCCGTGTCGCCGTTGAAGCGCACCGAATATATCGATTCGCCGGGAGCGATATTCTCCGCTTTTCCCATGACTTTAAGCTCTGCGTTCAGTACGTATACCGCGCTTCCTTCGGCTCCCGCCGTGGTGGCGATACGGAAATTCCCTTCGTATTCGTCCATGCAGTATCTGTCCTTGAGGGTACCGTTCACTTCGGCGGCTCCCGCAAATGCGAGATCGTCGAGCCCGAAGCGCGCCACGCGCGTCATAGCCGTGGCGTTATTGTCGATATACGTTCTCAAGCCGTTGGTGCGGTACATATTCGACGCGTCGGTAGAGGTGAGATAAATGTAGTTTTCGGACATATACATATTCTCGCCCACTCCGACGTAGCAACGGTATCCGTCGCGGGCGGCGTCGAGAAGATCGATTTTACCTATCACGCAGATATCATAAGAGGGGAGACCGTCGAAATAGAAGGCTTTGTCGTAAGGGAATGCTCCGTCGTAGCCCGCGGCGCCGTCATACAAATAAGGGAGCTCGCCGTAGAAGCGCGAGCGCACCGTATAATATATAACTCCGTCTTTAAGGCGTGTTTCGGCGTATTCGCCGCCGTGTTCCACCGTGCGTATAAGCCTCGGCGCGCTACGGTCGGCTATCGAATATACCTTTATGCCGTATCCGGTCGCGTTAGAGGTGCCTATATCGTTCGAATTGTAGACGATCGCGAGAGTATCGCCGTAGATATAGAATTCGTTGGAACTTCCTTCGAGGCTTATCGAGGAGAGTTTCTCGGTAACGCCGTTACTTGCGCTCAATATGTTCAGCTTATAGGAATTCACTGCGTAGATATATTTTCCGTCCGTTTTGACGATATCCGCTTCGTCGATGCCTTCCACCTGCGTATTCGTGCCGGAGTAATCGGAGGCGGCGCCGTCAGAGGGCGCCTCATCGGAGCTTATCGAAGCGTCCTCTTTGGTTGCGCCTTGGAACAGATAAAATATCTCGTGCGGATCTATCGTGCGGTAGTAACCGAAGCTCGCGAAATCCGAGTATACTCTGTCGACGTCCTCTGCGGACGAGAAGGGTATCGCGGTAAGCTTGTCGCGGTCGTTCCCGACGGGGCGGTAGGGGAGCTCGTAGTAAAGCACGAGCATAAGCGCGCCGATGAGCACGAGCGTAAGCAAAACTATAAGGAATATTTTCAGACCTTTTCTTTTCTTGACTCTTTCCGTCATATAAAGCGTTCTCCTTGATGCTTTTCGCATAAACAACAACGCGGGAAAAAATTTGTTCGGAAAAAAATAAAATTATTTGAATTCTATCGAGCGGACGAAGCGGAGGAAGGTGTCCTCGTCCTTTATCGTGGAATATATATAATAATACACGTTGTCCGTACCCTTGAACGCGGCTTCGTAGCCGTCGGTAGCGGCGCGGTAAATTACAGAGATACCGCAGGAAGGTATGACGGCGCTTTCGCCGTCGATCTTGAACGGCTCGTCAAGCGCGTATACATAAACGCGCTCGTCGCCCGAACCGCTATATAAGCCCGCCACGGAGCCGCCGAGCTCTTCCGATATTTCCTCGAAATATTCGTCGGTGACGACGAATCCCGCTCCGCTCTCATTTGTATCGGAGTCGTCATCGGAAGCGTCCGTCATACCTCCGTTGAGACTGCCGTTGTCGGAAGGACTCTGCGCGGAATCCTTGTGCGCCGAGTTGCAGCCTATGCCGAAATCGGGATTGCCTATCGCGAGCGCTACCACAACGATGAGGATAAGCGAGCACGCGGAGGCTATCGCCCACCGTAAGACGGTGCGCGGCTCACGCTTCGATTTACGCGCGTTCTCGCGGTTTTGGTTATCCATTTCCGCATAAGCGGCTGCCAAAACTTTCGGAGACGGTTTATCCTTATTCAGTTTGCGGTACAGTTTGTCTTTCATATTTCCTTATGAACTACAACGCGCGAATAGACTTTGTACGGCGCTCATAGCTTATTTTTCAATTTCTTCAGTATCCTTTTGAGAGCGTCCTGCGTGGTGCTTACGGGCTTGCCGGTAAGCTCTGCAAGCTCACGCACCGTGTAGCCTTCCCAGTAGCGGTAATACAGCAGGGCGCGTTCCTCGCGCGGCAGCGTGCGGACGACTGCGCGCAATTCTTTCATATCGAGCCGCGCGTCGTCCACCGCGTCGAATACGTCCGCTATGTCGAGGTGGGCTTCTATGTCTTCGTGGCGCCTGCGGTTTTCGTAAGAATTGAGATTGAAAGCCGTGTTCCTCACTATCTTGAAAAGCCAGTTCAAGCCGTTGCCTTTGGGATCGAAGCTGCCCGCGCCGCGCACCGCTTTGAGATAGGTTTCGGAAACGACGTCCTCGGCAAGGCTTCTGTCGCGCACATAGGCGCGCGCCATATTCAAAAGATATCCCGAAGTAAGCTCGTACAACTTACCGAGGGCGTTTTTGTCACCCCCGGCTATCCGCATTATAAGCGCGTTCGTTCTGCGTACGAGTTTGTCCATAGCCGTAGTTTACTAAAGCACGTTACTTTTGTCAAGGGGCGTTAATTTACTTTACCGTAGCGCCGCCTTGTGCTATAATATCTTGAACTAAAGGAGAAGTTCGGTATGAATCTGGTCAGTCGCTATCTCGAAAGAACGGAATTCAAGGATTACGAAGATTACCACGCTAATCTCAGATACAAACCCGTCGAAAAATTCAATTTCGCTTACGACGTCGTGGACGAATACGCACGCCTTTGCCCCGACAAGAAAGCCATAGTCTGGTGTAACAATCACGGCGAAGAACGCATAATCACTTTCGGCGAGCTTTCCGCTCTTTCCAACAGGGTCGCGAACATGCTTCGCGCAAAAGGACTCAAAAAAGGCGATTTCGTCATGACTATGCTCAACCGCCGTTACGAGTATTACCTCGTCAACGTCGCTTGCTGTAAGCTCGGCGTCGTGCTCATACCCGCGACTTACCTTCTGACGGTCAAGGACATAGCTTACCGTTGCAATAATGCCGACGTCAAAGCGTTGTTTGCGATAAACGAGGACGAAGTCATCGATTATATCAACGAGGCGGAGCCCAAGTGCGCCACGCTCAAGTATAAATTCACGATAGGCGAACGCGAAGGTTATCTCGATATGGATACCGAGATGATGAAGTATTCCGACGTGCTCGAGCTTACCGACGAGGAACGTCCCGCGCTTCACGATACGATGATGGTATATTTTACTTCCGGCACCACCGGTCAGCCCAAAATGGTCATGCACGACTTCAAATATCCTCTGGGACACATAATGACCGCTTATTACTGGCAGGCGGTAGTGGACGACGGGATACACTTCACGATGGCGGAATCGGGCTGGGCTAAATTCAGCTGGGGCAAGATCTACGGACAATGGATAGCGGGAAGCGCCGTATTCTGTTACGATTATTACGGCAGGTTCACGCCCACGGATATCCTACCGCTGCTTGCAAAATACAAGATAACCACTTTCTGCGCGCCGCCCACGATATACCGTTTCCTCATAAGAGAAAATCTCGACGCTTACGACTTCAGCTCTCTCGTGAGCTGTACGACGGCGGGCGAAGCGTTGAACGCCGAAGTTTTCCGTATGTTCAAGGAGCATACGGGGCTTGAGATACGCGAAGGTTTCGGTCAGACCGAATCGGCGGTCATACTCGCCAACTTCAGATATTCCAAGGGTATCCCCGGCTCCTGCGGTAAACCCGATCCCATCTACGACCTCATACTCGTGGACGACAACGACGAAATAGTCACTACCCCCGACACCGAAGGCGAAGTGGTAATACGTCTCAAAAAAGACCAGATAGGGTTACTTGTCGGATACTACAAGGATCCCGAACGCACGGAAAACGCCCTCGGAACGGGATATTACCACACGGGAGATCTTGCCGTTTTCGACAAAGAGGGAACTTATTGGTTCGTGGGCAGGAAGGACGATATCATCAAGTCCAGCGGCTACCGCATAGGACCTTTCGAAGTGGAATCCGCGCTTATGGAACACCCAGCCGTGCTCGAATGTGCGATAACGGGAGCGCCCGATCCCATTCGCGGTCAGGTGGTCAAAGCTACCATTATCCTCAACAAAGGCTACACGCCTTCTCCGGAGCTTACCAAGGACATTCAGAATCACGTCAAGCACGCTACGGCGCCTTATAAATATCCGCGTATAGTGGAATACGTTACCGAGCTTCCCAAGACCATATCCGGGAAGATCAAGCGTAAAGACATACGCCGTTCGTAAGGGCGTGGGCGGCGGTTGACGGTTCAATTATATGATGATATAATCGATTTATGGGAAAAAACTCTCTTGCCGTACTCGAATACATAGTCGCTAACGCCCGAGAAGGTCAGGCGACGGTATTCGGTGCGGAAGAGCTTACCGCCGCCTTGCCCGATGACGGCGCCGAAGGCGTGAGCGTGATACCCGTAGTCAAAGAGCTTGCGCTCAATAACCTTATCCGCCTCAAGTATTCCGACGGCAGAAACGTCTGCGTGGAACCTCTCGAAAAAGGTATTCTCATCGTCGAGAAAGAACAGAAACGCGGCTTATCGGCAGCCATAGAGGACAAGTCCCGCAGTATCAAAGGTATAGTTACGCTGAGTCTGATGTGCGGATTCGCGGGCGGTTGCGTCGCGGTTGCGCTTGCCGTGGCGATATATTTCATTGTGAGGGCGATCGCGTTATGATTTTCAATAAAAAGGAAAGACTTCTGATGAACGCGATATATTCCTCGGCTTCGGCGTCGGGGCAGTGCCTTATCACGCCGCTCGAGATACTTTCGCTCATACCTTACAAAGCGGATTTCCGCGAGGACGACATCGACAAGACCCTCGAAGCTCTCAAAGTGGACGGATATTTCGCCTACGACAAGGCGCTTCGCAAGGACGAAACGGTCTACTGTATAGTGCTTAAAGAAAAGGGACTTTCCTACGAGCGCGACAAGCGCACGGCAAAGCGTAAGATAATCCAACGCGTGGCTCTGACGATAGCTTTCGCGTTGCTCGGATATTTGATAAAAGTAATAATTTCCGCGATAATAGCGTAATGAAAGAAAAAATACCTTATGAATTGACTGCGCCGTATTCCCCGAGCGGCGATCAGCAGGAGGCGATCGACGCGCTCGTTGCAGGTATCGAGGAAGGGAAACGCACGCAGGTATTGCTCGGCGTGACCGGTTCGGGCAAGACCTTCACGATGGCTAACGTGATAGCGCGGTGCGGTAAGCCCGCGCTCGTCATCGCGCATAACAAAACCCTCGCCGCACAGCTTTGTAACGAGTTCAGAGAGCTTTTTCCGCATAACCGCGTCGAATATTTCGTCAGCTATTACGATTATTATCAGCCCGAAGCGTATATCCCCAGATCCGACACCTATATCGAGAAGGAGATCGAAGTCAACGACGAGATAGATAAATTGCGCCATTCGGCGACTTCCTCGCTTTGCGAGCGTTCGGACGTGATAGTCGTGGCTTCCGTTTCCTGTATCTACGGGCTCGGCGCGCCGGGAGAGTATTTCAAGCACGTCGTGTCGATACGCGAAGGCGATACCCGCGAACGCGACGATATCATCGACAAGCTCGTCGAGATACAGTACAAAAGAAGCGATATAGACTTCGTGCGCGGTACTTTCCGCGCGCGCGGCGACAGCCTGGAGATATTCCCCGCGAGCTCGTCCACGGTGGCTATAAGAGTGTCCTTTTTCGGCGACGAGGTGGAAAGCATAGCCGAATTCGATACCGTGACCGGTAAGGCGATAAATTACGTTCAGCACGTCGCGATCTATCCCGCCACGCACTACGTCGTCGGCTCCGACAAGCTCGAAGGCACCCTCGAGGAAATACATTTCGATATGGAAGCGCGCGAGGCGGAATTCACCGCCGAGAATAAACTCATCGAAGCTCAAAGGATACGCGAGCGCGTCAATTACGACATCGAGATGATACGCGAGATGGGCTATTGCAGCGGGATAGAGAATTATTCAAGGTATTTCGACGGGAGGAAACCGGGCGAACCGCCGTATACGCTCATCGATTATTTCAACGAGGATTTCATAGTGTTCGTGGACGAGAGCCACATAACGCTTCCGCAGTTGAGAGGTATGTATAACGGCGACCGTATGCGGAAAACTAACCTTGTGGAATACGGCTTCCGACTTCCCGCGGCGTTCGACAACCGTCCGCTCAATTTCGACGAGTTCAATGCGCGCGTGAAGCAGCTTATATGCGTTTCCGCTACTCCCCAGGAGTACGAGCTCCGCGAAGCGGGCGGCGAAGTGGTAGAGCAGCTGTTGAGACCGACGGGGCTTCTGGAGCCGCCGATAACCGTGAAACCCACCGCCGGACAGATAGACGACCTCATCGGCGAAATAAATACCGCCGTGGAAGCGGGCGGCAGAGTGCTGGTCACCACGCTCACGAAAAAAATGGCGGAAAGCCTCACCGAATATCTCAAAGAGCACCATATCAAAGTGGAATACATGCACTCGGATATAGACACGCTCGACCGTATAGACATTATCAACAGACTTCGCCGAGGGGATATCGACGTCATAGTGGGCATAAATCTTCTGCGCGAAGGACTGGATATACCGGAAGTATTGCTCGTGGCGATACTCGACGCGGACAAGGAAGGCTTCTTAAGATCGCGTTCCTCGCTCATTCAGACCGTTGGTCGCGCGGCGCGTAATAAAGACGCGCGCGTGATAATGTACGCCGACGTGATGACGGGGAGCATGCGCGAGGCGATAGCGGAGACGGACAGGCGGCGCGACAAGCAAATAGCGTTCAACAAGGCGCACAACATAACGCCGCGCACCATCGTCAAACCCATCGTGAATACGATAGCGATAACGAAAAAAGCGGAATTTGACAAGAACGTCAAGAAGATGACGAAACGCGAGATCAACGCCGAGATCGAACATTTACGCGGCTTAATGGCTACCGCCGCCGCGGGATACGACTTCGAAGGGGCGATCGTTCTGCGCGACAGGATAGCCGAACTCAAAAAGTTGAGAGGAGATAAATAATGCGTAGCGACATACGCGTGACGGGCGCGAAAGAAAACAATCTCAAGAATATAAACGTAACGATACCGCGGGATAAGCTCGTGGTATTTACCGGTTTAAGCGGAAGCGGAAAGTCGTCGCTTGCGTTCGATACGATATTCGCGGAAGGACAGAGAAGGTATATCGAGAGCCTTTCGAGTTACGCGAGAATGTTTTTGGGGCAGATGGAGAAGCCCGACGTCGAGAGCATAGACGGCTTGAGCCCCGCAATATCGATAGATCAGAAAACGACGAGCAAGAACCCGCGTTCCACGGTGGGCACCGTCACGGAGATATACGATTATCTGAGGCTTTTATTCGCGCATGCGGGCGTTCCGCACTGTCCCAAATGCGGCAGGGAAATTACTTCCGTAAGCGTGGATCAGATCAACGAACGCATTATGCAGAATCCCGAAGGGACTAAAGTCATAATATCCGCGCCCGTGGTAAGAGGCCGTAAAGGCGAATTCAATAAACTTTTCGAGCAATACCGCAAACAGGGTTACGTCCGCGTGAAAGTGGACGGCAAAATGCGCACGCTCGACGAAGACATAGATCTCGAAAAGAATATCAAGCATACGATCTCCGTGGTGATAGACAGGCTCGTCATACACGCGGATATGAACAGAAGACTCACCGATTCCGTGGAAACGGCGCTGAAACTCGCCGACGGGCTTGTGTCCGTCGAAACGGACGGCACGGAAACGCTGTATTCCACCAAATACGCCTGTCCGGACTGCGAAATATCTATACCGGAGCTTACGCCGAGAATGTTCTCGTTCAACAGCCCTTACGGCGCCTGCGAGTCCTGTCTCGGAATAGGGATGCGCCACGAAGTGGACGTGAACAAAGTCATAAGGGACGAGAATCTTTCGATACACGAGGGCGCGATCCGCGTCAGCGGCTGGTCGATAATGGATATGGGCAAGATGTACGAGCGCGAACTCACGGCGGTCGCGCGCAAATACGGCTTCAGCCTCGACGTGCCGTTCAAAGACCTTTCGCCCGAAGCGAAGAACATCATACTTTACGGCACGAAGGGCGAGACCGTCGATATGGAGTGGCAGTCCAAGCGCTTCAGCGCGACGTACAGCTCCCCCTTCGAAGGCATAATAAACAACCTCGCAAGGAGATACAAGGAAACGCAGTCGGAAGGGGTGAAGAACGACCTCGAAAGGTATATGACATTCCTTCCGTGCGAGGCATGCGGAGGCAAGCGTCTCAAAAAGGAAGTGCTCGCCGTTACCTTTGCGGGCAAGAATATAGCCGAGGTGTGCGAGCTTCCGGTAAAGGAGCTTATAGAGTTTTTCGACAAAGTCGAGCTCAACGAGCGCGACAAGATAGTGTGCGCGCCGATACTTAAAGAAGTGCTCGCAAGACTGAACTTTCTCAACACGGTGGGACTCGGATACCTCACGCTCGCGCGTTCGGCGGCTACGCTGTCGGGCGGCGAGAGCCAGCGTATAAGGCTCGCCACCCAGATAGGCAGCGGGCTCATGGGAGTGCTGTACATTCTCGACGAGCCTTCGATAGGACTGCACCAGAGAGATAACGGAAGATTGATAGAAGCGTTGCAGAAGCTACGCGATCTCGGCAATACGCTCATCGTGGTAGAGCACGACGAGGAGACAATACGCTCCGCCGATCACATAATCGATATCGGACCGTATGCAGGAGAAAAGGGTGGATATTTGGTAGCCGAGGGTACCGTTGACGACATTATCGCTTGTAAAGATTCCATTACGGGCGATTATCTCGCAGGAAGACGCTCGATACCCGTGCCGAAAGAAAGGCGCAAAGGAAACGGCAAGAAGCTCGTCGTGCGCGGCGCAAAGCAGAACAACCTGAAGAACGTGACGGTGGAATTTCCCGTAGGGGTGATGACCGCGGTGACCGGCGTGTCCGGAAGCGGCAAATCCTCGCTCGTCAACGGCATACTCTACCCGCATCTCGTCAACGTCGTCAATCACGCCTTCCGCACCGAAGGTAAATTCGATTCCGTAGAGGGCGCCGAGAACTTCGATAACGTGATATGTATAGATCAGAGTCCGATAGGGCGCACTCCGAGGAGCAATCCCGCCACTTATACCGAGGTGTTCACCCCGATACGCGAACTTTTCGCGATGACGGCGGACGCGAAAGCGAGAGGATATACCGGAGGCAGATTCAGTTTCAACGTTCCCGGCGGCAGGTGCGAGAACTGTAAGGGCGACGGTATCCTCAAAATAGAGATGCACTTCCTTCCCGACGTATACGTCCCCTGCGAGGTGTGCGGCGGTAAGCGTTACAACAAGGAAACGCTCGAAGTCAAGTTCAAAGGCAAGTCAATTTTCGACGTGCTCGACATGACGGTGGATGCCGCGTGCGAATTTTTCCGCAACGTCCCGCGCATTTACAACAAGATCAAGTGTCTGCAGGACGTCGGACTGGGATATATCAGGCTGGGGCAGCCCTCGACGACGCTTTCGGGAGGTGAAGCGCAGCGCGTGAAGCTCGCTACCGAGCTCAGCAAGCGCAATACCGGCAAGACGCTGTACATTCTCGACGAACCGACGACGGGACTGCACATGTACGACGTGCAGAAACTCATCAAGATACTCGACAGGCTCGCGGACGGCGGCAACACGATAATAGTCATCGAGCATAATCTCGACGTCATCAAGGTTGCGGATTATATAGTCGATCTCGGTCCCGAAGGCGGCGACGGAGGCGGCGAGGTTGTGGCTTCGGGCACGCCCGAGGAAGTGAGCGAAAATCCCGCTTCGGTCACGGGCGCTTATCTTAAAAAGATATTCGGGGCGCAATAGCGTTGTGGTTACTTTCATAAATTCTTTTCACGCAGGCATACTAACGCTATGCTTGTGGTATTTGTCAGGACGATAATCATATATCTTTGTCTTCTCGTGGGCTTGCGCCTTATGGGCAAGCGCACGATAGGCGAGCTTCAGCCCTTCGAGTTCGTCGTAACTCTCGCCGTGGCGGACGTTGCCTGCATGCCCATGCAGGATATAGCCGTGCCGCTCGTCTACGGCATAGTGCCGCTGTTCGTAATGTTCCTGTTACACTTCTTTTTCACGCTTTTTGCCACGAAATCGATCAAATTCCGCAGGCTCCTCAACGGAAAACCCGTTATCATCATAAATTCCGACGGCATCGATTCGGAGTCCATGGCGAAGCTTAATATCACCGTGAACGACCTTCTCGAGAGCCTCAGAAGTCAGCAGTTTTTTTCTGTCGAACAGGTCAAATTCGCCGTTTGCGAGACGAACGGCAACGTCTCCATACTCGCCAACGACGAGGCGCCCGCGCCGAGCGGCGTGCCCGTTACCCTCGTGGTGGAAGGCAGACTCATGGAGACCAATTTCAAGCCCGCGGGCGTGGACAAGGCGTTCGTCGAGGATTACGTCAAGAATAAGGGGCTCAAAATGAAGGAAGTGGTGCTTTTAACGCTTGACAAGGAACGCGTGTATCTTCAGCCGCGCGGCAAAAAGTATATCGCGGAAAACGTCGCGGTAAGCGCTTAAAGGGGGGAAGGAATGAAATACAAAGTCGCCGCCGTAGTCGTTACGCTCGCACTGATATTAGGGCTCGGAGTATTCGAACAGATATTCATCAAGACCACTTTCGAGGAACTCAATTCGAGGCTCGACTCCTTTATCGTGGAGGAGGACGAAACCTACGACCTCAAGCAGATCAAAGAGACGCAGGAGTGGTGGGAAAAACGTCATAAATACCTCGAATTGTTCCTTCCGCACAACCAGCTTATAGAAATTTCGATAACCTACGGCGAGCTCGTGGGCGCCGTGGCGGCGGAGGATTTCGATTCGGCGCAGGCGCTGCTCAACAGGATAAGGCAGACCGGAGAGGAATTCGAGGACATGTACGCTTTGCGGATAGGAAATATTATCTGAAAAGCCTTGATTATCGCTTCCGGAGGTGATATGATATATCCATCAAATAAATGCAGAGTAGGCGTATTGCGTTAAGTGCCGCAGAATGGGATGTCGTTTGCGGACGAAAGGTAAGTTATTACCTGCGGTAATGCGCCGCGTCCGTTGCATAAATAGGTGACTATTTTTCGATGGGTTCTTTGCAGAAGGACTTTTTTTATGGGTTACCGTCTCAAAAGGTACTTTTCCGTCAAGCGGATAGCGTATACTGCGCTTTTCGCGGCTTTAGCGGTCATCGCCAACAGCTTTACCGTCTATCTCCCGTTCATGGGCGCGAGCAGTAACGCTATATCGTTCAGTTATCTCGTGTGCGCGCTCGCGGGAGCTTTTCTGGGTCCGGTATGCGGCGGTATAGCGGGAGGAGTGGGCGATATTCTCGGCTGGCTCATCAATTCGTCGGGAGGCGCTTTCAATATCTTCATTACTCTCGGCTCTGTGCTGCTCGGCGTGATCCCGGGGCTCGTGCACAAGATCCCCAAATTGCCGCCTATAGTCAAAATACTCATCGCCTATGCTATCGTTTTCGTCGTGTGCATGTGCGGCGTGAATACTTTCGGCATCTGGTTTTATTACATTCGCGGAGCGAAAACTTATTTCGTCTACCTCGCGGGCAGGATAGCCACGCAATCGATAATCATGGCGATAAATATTGTGCTTACCTGCCTCATGTATTACCCGCTTGCGAAATACGTTTTCAAAGACGGATTTCTCGACGGCGACAGGGCTTCCGTAGGTCACAAAGCGTCGGGCGGCGCGGATACTTCCGCCGCTGACGCGGAGAAGAAAGGCTGAAATCCTTTCGGCTACGGTACGCTCAACCGTTTCTTGCGCTTTCCGCGCTCCCGCCTTTCACGGCGGGGGCGGTCTTGCTAGCCTTTTTCCGGCGTACTCTGCTGAGGAACATGTCCACGTCCACGAGCCCCGACGCGTAGCACAGCGCGCCGTACGCCGCCATGCCCGCCATACCTGCGCATATCAGTGCGAACACTTCGTTCACGCGAGCCGTGATGTTGTATATCCAGTCGACGAGCAATTTGCAGGGAAATACGAATACGGCTATCAGGAACAGAGTTTTCAGGAACCCGAATTTCAGTTTGATTTTCTTATTAAGCAGGTAGACGTTGCCTACGACTTCTATGACGAGACAGAGTGCGTTGGCGACTATCACGGCGTATATCCCGATATACGTCGGCAGTATGTAGCACGCCGCTATCATGAATATCGTGCCTATCGTGAAGGTATAGAAACTCTCCTTTTCCATACCCACGCTGTTGAGCGTGGAAGTCACTATCTGATTGATTGGCATGAGCAGCAGAAGGGGGGCGCAGGCGGAAAGATAGAGTCCCGACGGAGAGTCGTCGTAGAGCAGTACCGTGAGTTCCTCTCCGAGAGCGGCGTACAGAGCGAGGAAGGCGCCCGATACGAGCAGGGCGAAAGATATCCCCGCGTCCAGACGTCGGTTGAGAGATGCGTAATTTCCGCGAACGTTATCGGCGCTCATTTCGGGGATAAGGACTATAGCGAGGGAGCCGATTATCGCGTTGGGCGCAAAAAGTAAGGGGTTCGCCATGCCCGCTATGCGCCCCACGCTCGCGGTGGCGTCCGCCACGCTCATCCCGCCCGCGATAAGCCTTGCGGGGAGTATCAGCGAAAGAGCGGTGCCCACCAAAGAGCCGAATACGCGCATTACCGTCAGCGGCGCTGAAGGGCGCAGAATGTCGCCTACGTTATCGAATTTGCGGAATCTGCCGCCTTTTCTGACGAAAATAAGGAAAATTATCAATGCGACTATGACGTCGCTTATAGTGAAAGCGAGCGCTATACCGGTGGCTCCGCTTATTCCGGACACCACGCCCGACACGAGGAGCAACGTGCACAGTATACGCAGTATTTCTTCGATGAGCTCCGTGAGCGAGAACGCGCCGAATTGTTTCGTTCCCCAGAACCAGCCTCTTACGATGATGTAGAAAGTGGTACTGACGAGAGCGGGTATCATTATCCTGAGGAGGGGGAGGGCGCGTTCGTCGGAGATAAGCACGGTGGCGTAGGGTGCGAAAAGATACAGCGCGCCCACCGATATCGCGGCGGCGGTCATGCCTATAGCGAGCGAAGCGGTGAGATAGGCGAGCGATCGCGACTTGTCGCCGAGCGCGTCCGATTCCGCTATTTTCCGCGAAAGTACCGTCGTAAGTCCGCCCGAGGTGAGCGATATGAACAGGAAGAACACGGACAGACATATCTGATACAGTCCGAGTATCTCCGCGCCGACCGCCCGCGAAAGGTATATCTTGAAAAGGAACGCCAGCGTTCTCGTGATGACCGAAAGTACGGTTACGGTCGCTACAGACTTGAATACCGAAGAATACGACATAGGCTTACGGTATTAAGTATATAAAAATCCCGTCCGTTTGAGAACCGAAGCTCTTTTACGGGCGGGAAAGTTTTTTTGACGGCTTACATATTCCCAGCCGGGGAAGTTACGGCAAAGCCGTAAGCGTAAGGCGGATCAATATATACCGTAGGCGAGCATGCTTTCCGCAACGCGCTTGAAGCCCGCGATATTCGCGCCGATAACGTAGTTTCCGGGGCAATCGTATTCGTTCGCCGCGTCGTCGCAATGTTTGAAAATGCTCTTCATTATGCCTTCGAGAGCTTTGTCCACGTCTTCGAAGGTCCAGTACATTCTCTGTGCGGACTGCGCCATTTCGAGCGCGCTCGTCGCAACGCCGCCTGCGTTAGCCGCTTTGGCGGGTCCGAAAAGCACTTTGTTGTCCTGGAGATATTTCACCGCGTCGAGAGTGGTGGGCATATTGGCGCCTTCGCATACGCAGATGCAACCGTTTTTCACGAGAGCTTTGGCGCTGTCGAGGTTGATCTCGTTCTGAGTGGCGCAGGGGAGCGCTATGTCGCACTTGATCTGCCAGATCTTGTCGCAACCTTCGGTGTAAGTGGCGGCAGGGTGATCCTTGACGTACTCGGAGATCCTCTTGCGCTCCACTTCCTTGAGACGTTTGACCGCCGCGAGGTCGATGCCGTTTTCGTCGTAAATGTAACCGTTGGAGTCGCTCATCGCGATTACGGTGGCGCCGAGTTTGGTGGCTTTTTCGTTGGCGTAGATAGCAACGTTGCCCGATCCCGATATGACTACGCGCTTGCCTTCGAAGGATTCTTTGCGCGTTTTGAGCATCTCGTTGGCAAAATAGATAAGACCGTATCCGGTGGCTTCCGTCCTGACCAAAGAGCCGCCGTAGGGCACTCCGCGTCCCGTTATGGCGCAACCGTTGTTGTTGGCGAGCTTCTTATAGCATCCGTAAAGATATCCTATCTCTCTCGCTCCCACGCCGATATCGCCCGCGGGTACGTCGGTGTCCGCTCCGATATGACGGTAAAGCTCGTTCATGAACGCCTGGCAGAAACGCATCACTTCGTTGTCGGATTTGCCTTTGGGATCGAAGTCGCTTCCGCCCTTCGCGCCGCCGATAGGCATACCGGTGAGGCTGTTTTTAAGTATCTGTTCCAGTCCGAGGAACTTCATTATCGAGTTGTTGACGGAAGGATGGAATCTGAGTCCGCCTTTGTAAGGTCCGATCGCGCTCGAATATTGCACGCGGTATCCGGTGTTCACCTGAACCTTGCCGGCGTCGTCTATCCACGTCACGCGGAAGTTTATCTGCCTCTCGGGCTCCACGAAACGCTCGAGTATTCCCGCTTTTTCGTATTCGGGATGTCTGTCGAATACCAAAGACAACGAATCGATTATTTCGGTCGCCGCTTGCAAGAACTCTTTTTGAGTGGGAAAACGTTGGTAAAGCTGATCCAGAACCGATTGAGCGTATGCGTTCATAAGTGTACTCCTTTTCGTATTGAAAATTATTTTTTTCAATACTACAACTTTTGAGCGCTTCCGCGCAAGCGTTTGAATATAAAAATCCGTCGTTTTTTCAAACTTTTTCGCCCGCGTGAAAGATAGGCGCTTCTCCACGCCGAATTTTCAAAAACTTCACTTATTATTCTTGTGTTATTTCGCGCGTTATGGTAATATTGTAAATACTTGCGGGTCAGTGCCCGCCGACAAAATCTTTTATCAATGGTGGTAAAATGAAAAAATCAAGGAAATTCCTGTACACACTTTTAGCGGCGTTGTTGATCTTCTGCGTGATCATAGCCGTGGCTTGCGAACCGCCCGCCGATCCCGACGAAGGGACCGACGACGAGTCGACCGAGACCGCGACCGATACCGCCGCGATAAACAACGGTACTTTCGCTACCGCTACCGGCGCGAGCAGCGCTTACGTCAAGACCAACGTTACCGGTTGGAGCATCGCCACCGACGACGGCTCCTGGAAAAATACCGCCGCGAATCTCGTATACGGCGTAGTCGATCTCAACGAAAGTATTTTCTCGACCAACAAGAACGCCATCAACACGCAGCTCGTCGTATATCCCGGGATCGCACCCAACACCCCCAAGAAAGAGGGCGGAGAATATGCCGATACCAACGCGCTCGTGATCTCCATGTCCGCCGACGAAAAGTACGGTTCGATATTCTATTCCGCGAGCAAGACGGCTACCGTGTCCAAGGGTAAATATTATAAACTCACGATAGACGTCTGGACGGACCTTATTTTTGACGAGAACGACACCGACATGTCCAAGCGCGGCGCTGCCCTCGTGATAGGGGACGACGTGTACGTCGAATACCTTTCGATCAATACCGAACAGCGCTGGCAGACCTACGAGATATACCTCGAAGGAAACAACTACGAGGACAGGACCATAAGCATACAGCTCTGGCTCGGACACGGACCCTCCACCCTTTACGACGAAAGCGGCAAAACCAAAATCAATCCCTATCTCGCCAAAGGTACCGTAATGTTCGATAACGTAGTGCTCACCGAACTCGCTACGGATAACGGCGTATGCGCCGAGTACGAAGCGGCGCTTACCGAGAATTTCGAGGCGCTCTGCCCCGAAGCCGCCCGCGAGAGCACCGATATCTCCCGCGCGCTCAACGTCAACGTAGGCAGACAGACCGTCGTCAGCCTCGTCTATCCCGACGTAAACTTCACCGCGTACAGACCTTACGACGCGGGCACCACCAATACTTCTTATATCAAGCCTTATTACACCGCCAAAGTCGGCGATTCCGCCAATTACACCTGGGTGCTCGGCAAAGAAGGGCTTGAGGACGACGAAGATTTCCCGGACTACACCACCATCAGCAACAGTTATCAATCCTATTCCTCCGATCCGAGGGGAATATTCGATATGTCGAAACTTTACAGCTTCGAAAAGGACGACGACAACAACCTCGTTCCGACAGACACTTTCAATAAACTCTGCACGACGTTTACCGCTCCCGCGATAGAGGATTTCTATAATCCCACGACAGGTGCGTATAACCTCACTTACGGCGCCAATCCTCTCGACAGCAAAGCGCTTCTTATCTATCATCTCGATCACGCGATCAGCGGCGCGGGATACGTATCCGATTATAATCTCTTAATCGAAAGCAATAAATATTACGAGGTATCCGTTTGGGTATATATCTGGGTACCCGCTATCGACGCTCCCGAAGAACCCGAGGCAGTCGAAGATCCCGGCGAAGCTCCCAAGAGAGATGATTTTGGCACCGACGAAGAGTACGAAAACGCGCTCGAAACTTATAACGAAAAACTCGACGCTTACGATAAGTATCTCGACGAGAAAGAAGTTTACGAAAACGAGCTCAGCGAGTACAACAAATACATGCAGTACGTCAACGGGGACGAAAAAGTATACGCTACTTTCCGTCTTTCGGGAGCTACCACCGATACCAAACTCGAACAACAGAGCGACGGCAGCTGGGGAAGCTGGCAGCAACTTACCATCAAAGTTAAAGGTAACGAACTCGCCGACAGACAGCTTCAGCTCGAATTCTGGTACGGCGAAGGCGAGTGGGGCGACGATACTCTCTATCCCGGCGGTTGCTTCTTCGACAGCCTTACCGTCAACGAATACGCCGAAGTGGACGACGAATCGGAGTACGAACCGCTTTCCGTCCTCTATGAGACCGATTACGCCGGCTTCGGACTTACACCCGAAGCGGATTCTCCCGAATTCACCGCCATAAACGCGGCTAAAGAGGGCGAGGGCTGGCGTTACGCTATGGTCGACGACAAGACTTCCGCGGAGCTCGTCACGATAGGCAAGATAGGCGGCACCTACGCTTACGACACCGGAACGGTATTCACCGATCCCGCGCTCGTCGGTATGGCGGCGCCCGGTACCTTCGCGATAGGCGAGGACAAATTCGACGTCGTTATGCTGAGGCACAACGATTACACCGCGACTACGCTCACCTTCATGCCCACGGGCGACTTCATGGTCGTCAAGCCCAATCATTTCTACAGACTTTCGATGTGGGTAAATACCGTAGATCTCGCAAGCGGCTCCACCTTCAAGGTTTCCGTTTACGACAAAGAGATCGAAGCCGTCGTGAATTCTTCCGCCGCCGTCAGCAGCATAGCGGTAGGGGAATGGACCGAAGTCTCTGTCCTTTTCAAGGGCAGCGCGACGACCTCGAAAGAGCTGTATCTCTATTTCGAATTCGGTTCCGGCGACATCTACACGCCCGCGAGCCACACCAAAGGTACGGTGTTGATCACGGCGTGCACTTTCACCGAGGTCGATTATACCGAATATAATACCGCTTCGAGCGGCACTTACGTGAAGAAGGTCTCGCTTACCGAAACTTCTTCGAGCACGAGCTCCGTGACCAACGGCGACTTCTCCTCCATCTCCGACAGCAACTATTCCGACGACGATGAAGAGATATTCGACGCCGAAGGCAATATCGTCGGCGTGTCGAGCCCTTCCAGCTGGACGAGCACTTCTGCTGCTAACGCGCTCGGCGCGGTCAGCGTCAGCGTTTCCGGCACCACTTTGAGCTGGAACAGAGTCAATCCCGAAGTCACCGCTTATTATGTGTATATGAACGGCTTCAGGAACGAGGACGGCACTCGCGAGGACGGCGTTCTCGTCGGTAAAGTACTCGCTTCCGAAGGCGTGGAAGACGACGATAACGTCAAATACACCTTCACCGCCACCGCCAACCGTTCTTATTATGTACGCGCGGTAGCGGAAGTGAACGGTAAGATATACACCTCCGCGGCGAGCACCACGAAGTCCGTCAGCGGCGTGACCGGAACGGAGCAGTACGTAAGAGATACCGCCAACGAAGCGGAAGCGGAGGCTATCTTCGGATCGGCGGAAGCGGGCGTCATCAATTACGAGAAGTATACCGGTCTTACCGACGACGAGCGCAATGCGTTCTATTTCGGAGCGGGGGATTCGATGGCGTACCGTTCCACTTCGTCGAAGAACCTTCTCATGATCACGAGCGCTTTCGAGACCTATTTCGGATACAAGAGCGCGAGCTCCACTCTGAGCGCGAATTCATATTACCGTCTGAGCGTATGGGTAAAGACGGACGGAGGCAAAGCGAGCGTTACTCTTGCCAACAATTCCAACGCGCTCACCATCAACAGGAATTACGACGACTACAACGCCGCCGAAGACGGCGAATACGTCGGATACGTCAATATCGATACGGCGGGCAAGTGGGTGAGATACGACTTCTATATCGCCACCAACATGTCTTCCGCGACTCTTAACCTAGAGCTCTATCTCGGCAATAAGTACGGCGTGACCGAGAACGCTCTCGGCACGGACGAGGACGCCACGAAAGTGTCCTACGGCTTAAGCTCCGGCACCGTTTACTTCGACGACGTCATGCTCGTGAAACTCGCGGACGAAGCGGCGTACAACAAGCTCGTTTACGGTATCGACAACGCGGACGAGATCACCGCGGAGGAGATAGCGACCCTTCTCAAGGACGAATACGGCATCGACACTCCCGCTGAGGACGTGGCGGAACTCACCGTAGCCGATATCCGCAAGGCGAGAGAGAACGAGGCGACCGGCCTGAGCTCCCGCGGAGAGACCGCTTCATATTACACCAACAACTACGTCTTCAAAGTCGTCGAATACTTCACCGATTCTTTCGACAATTACGAAGACGAGACCGATGACGGCAGTTATCTCGGATACACTCCCGCTTCCTACACGCATCATAACGCGAGCGGCGCGGAGTCGGGTACCGACGACGAACCCAACATCGTATACGGCGTTTACGACAAGACCAAGATAGAGGACGCATTCGTGAGCTATATCCGCTCCGAAGGCTACGCGCTTGCCGATTTCGGCGAAGACGAAGTCAGAAGCTTCCTTACCGAGAACCTCGGCGACAGAGGCAACAATATGTACCTCCTGCTCGCCAACGTTCAGGAAGCCGCGGGACAGTATTATCAGTCGTCCAGCTTCTCGATGAGCGCCACCTCGTATTACAAGATAACCTTCAAGGCAAAGCTCCTCGCGAGCGAAGGCACAAAAGCGGAATTCCGCCTCGTGTATGACAATACCAACGGGTATTGGGAAACCCTTTATATCGATCCGGGTACCTCGATGCTCGAGTACACGTTCTATTACTATAACGAATCCGCTTCTTCGCACAGCATTTATCTCAACTACACGCTCGGCAGCAACGACGCTCAGGGCGAGGACGAGAAGGTGGAGAACTTCGTGGTAGGTATGCTTGCCATAGACGACGTGACCATCACCAAGCTCGAGGACGCGACCGAGTACGACGCGGCAGTGGCTGCCGTCGAGAACGGTTCCGCGGTGAGAACGGGTACCTATAAGACCGAAGCCGCGCCCGAGGATGACGGCGACGACGGCGAAGACGGAGAAGGCGATAAAGACGAAGGCGACGGCGATAAAGAGATCGATCCGCAGGTATGGCTGATAGTCTCTTCCGTAGTCATCGGCGTGATTCTGATCGCGGTCATCGTGATACTCTCTTACAGAAAACTCAAAGACAAGGTTTCCAAGAAGCTCAGAAAGACCAAAGTCGAGAGCAAGATGCCCGTGGATATCGAAAACAAACAGATACAGGCGGCGCGTAAGAGCAAAGACCGCAAGAAGGACATCACCCCGGACGAATACGACGATTGACGAGCGTTCGGACACGTAAAGAGCATACGGCGTTCCCGATAACGGGGCGCCGTATTTTTTTTCATAAGAGCGAGGCGCGGCGCGCGCCGAAATTTTTGCGTCAGCGGGGAAATTGGGTATTTACTTTAGCGCGCGAAACCTTTATAATGGATATGTATGAAACTTACTTTTAAGCACGGTATACACCCCAAGGAGAGGAAAGAGCTTTCGGCGGACTGCCCGATAGAGGTAATGCCCGCCGGGAACAAGGTTTACGTCCCGCTTACGCAACATATAGGCGCGCCCGCCGAGGTGTGCGTGGCGGTAGGCGACTACGTCAAAGCGGGTACGCTTATCGGGAAAGCGTCGTCTTACGTGTCCGCCAATGTTTTCAGTCCCGTTTCGGGCAAGGTTTCCGCAATAGCGCGCCGCGTTAACGCCGCAGGAAGGAAGATCCCGCACGTGGTCATCGACAACGACGGAGAATATGCCGAGGAAACGCTTCCTCCGCTCGCCGAGCCTACCCGTGAGGAAGTCATCGCGCGCTGTAAAGAAGCCGGCATCGTCGGTATGGGCGGAGCTACCTTTCCCACGCACGTCAAACTGGAAACGAAGTCTCCCGTAAAAGCTCTGATAATCAACGGCTCGGAATGCGAGCCGTACATAACTACGGATTACCGTCTTATGCTCGAGCGCCCCGAGAACGTTGTCGCGGGCATCAAGCTACTTGCCTCCGCTCTCGGTACGGATACGGTATTGGTAGGGATAGAGGGAAATAAGCGCGACGCCATCGACAGAATGATCTACGCGACGGAGAACGACGAGGGCATTCTCATACACGAGCTCAAGACAAAATATCCGCAGGGCGGCGAAAAGCAACTCATTTACGCGCTTACCAAAGAAAAAGTGCCCAACGGCGGGCTTCCTTCCGACGTAGGGTACATAGTGCTCAATATTTCCACCGCTTACGCGGTGTACGAAGCCTGCGTACCGGGGAGACCTTGTTATGCGCGTTTCATGACAGTTTCGGGCGAAGCTGTCGCGCGTCCCGCCAACCTGTACGTAAGGACGGGAGTGCCTTTCTCGGAAGTGGTTGAATATCTCGGCGTGCGAGAAGAATACGTCAAAGCCGTTTCGGGCGGTCCTATGATGGGCATTTCGCTTCCGAGTCTCGAGCCCGTGGTAAGCAAAGGCAGCAGCGCGCTCCTTTTACTGACCGAACGCGAGATACGCGCCGTCAAACCCACGCCCTGCATAAATTGCGCCCGTTGCGCTTCGGTGTGCCCGATGAACCTGATGCCGATGATGACCGACGCGCTCGTTTTGCAGGATAAGATCAAGGAAGCGAAGGAATTTTATCCTATGAGCTGTATCGAATGCGGTTGTTGCGCCTACGTGTGCCCCGCGAAAAGACCTCTCGTTCAGTCGCAGAGACTGGCGAAGAAACTTATAAGAGAACTTAAAATTTGAGCGGAGGGGCTATGAAAGAAGAAAGTACCCGCAAACTGCTCGTATCCTCCTCGCCGCACGTCGGCAGTAATCTGACGACCGAAAAAATAATGATGCACGTCATCATCGCGCTGAGCTTCTGTCTCATAGCGGGCGTGGTGATATTCGGCGTGTACAGCCTTCTCACGGTCGCGCTGTGCGTGGCGAGCTCGGTATGCGGTGAAACGCTGTACAATCTCATTCGTAAAAGACCGAATACCGTCAAGGATCTTTCCGCGGTGGTCACGGGAATGATACTTGGACTCAACCTGCCGCCCACGGTACCGTTTTACGTGCCGATAGTGGGAGGATTGGTGGCGATAATGTTCGTCAAAATGCTTTTCGGCGGTCTGGGAAGGAATTTCGCCAATCCCGCGGCTACGGGACGCGTTTTCCTGCTTCTTTCCTGGAGCACGCAGATGATGGAATACGTGCGTCCCATAGATTACGCGTCGGGCGCGCTCGCGGTCAAGGACTTTTTCGTGGGCTTCGTCGACAAAGCCGCTTACGTGACGAGCGCGACGCCGCTCGCCGAAGTGAAAAGCGCCGCCGGTACAGGTAACGTCGAGGTGGACCTTCTCGATATGTTCCTCGGCAACATCCCCGGCACGATCGGCGAAGTCTGCGCGGTGGCTATAATCGCAGCCGCGATATATCTTATCGCTTTCAAGATAATCGACTGGAAAATACCGCTCACGTATTTTGCGGGAATAGCGCTTTTCAGCCTTATTTTCTATAAGAACGGCTGGAATTTCATACTGCCCAATCTTCTCGGCGGCGGCGTGCTTTTCGCGGGCGTGTTCATGCTCACCGATTACGCAACTTCTCCGAATACGCGCGCGGGTACAATAATATTTGCCGCGGGTGCGGCGTTGCTCACCATCCTTATCCGCCGTTACGGCGGTATGAACGAGGGCGCGAGTTTTGCGATTCTTCTCATGGACCTGCTCGTTCCGCTTATCGACAAAGCCTGCAAACCGCATCCGTTCGGGTACCGTAAGCCCCCGAAAGTCAAAAAAGACAAGAAGGAGGCGGCGCTATGAAGAAAGTGAACGTTTCCAAAGAAAGCGTGCGCATAGTGGTCTGCCTGGGCGTGATAGCGTTGGTTGCGTCGCTGCTCCTTGCGGTGGTCAACCTTTTCACGCAGGTCGACGAAGCCGCGGAACTCCGTAAGGCGATAGGGGAATTCTACGCCGAAGCGGAGATAGCGAGCGAAGTCGATCTTAAAGATTTCGAGAATACCGACGGGACGGAAGTGCTCAACGTATTCGTCGCCGAAGACGGCGCGTACATCGTTCTTACCCACGTCGCCAAAGCAGATAAAGTGGGATATAACGCCGAAGGCGTAAGCATGCTCGTCATAATCAAAGACGACGAGATAGTCAAACTGAGCGGTTACAGCCATTCGGAGACGCCGGGACTCGGCGCAAACGCTTTCAAAGACAAACATCTCGATCAGTATATAGGACTTACGACGGACCGCTTCGACGTGTCCGAAGGCGAACAGATAGTCGCCCCCGACGACGGATATTTCACGCCCGTCAAAGTCACCAGCGCCACCTACACCACCAACGCGGTATTCCTCGCGGTGAAAGCTTCGGTGCGCGCTTACGTCATTCTCACGGGAGGTATGTAAATGGCTAAAGACGCGACCCGCAATCTCCGTGAAACCTTCGAACCGCTCACTTCGGGCGTGTTCAAGAATAACGCCACGTTCAGACTGGTGCTCGGGACCTGTCCCACGCTCGCCGTCACGACGAGCGCTATCAACGGGCTCTCGATGGGGCTCGCCACCACGTTCGTGCTCGTGTGCTCCAACGCGATAGTTTCCCTTCTCAGGAATTTCATTCCCCGCAAAGTGCGTATACCCGCGTATATCCTCGTCATCGCCACGTTCTCTACGCTCGTGCAGATGATCATGCGCAAGTGGCTTCCTGACCTTTACGATTCGCTGGGACTTTTCCTGTCTCTCGTCGTCGTCAACTGTATATTGCTTGCGCGAGCGGAGAGCTTTGCGTCGCTCAATCCCGTGCTTCCGTCGGTATTGGACGGCATAGGGATAGGGCTCGGCTTCGCTTTCTCGCTCACGTTGCTCGGTATGATACGTGAATTCCTCGGCGCCGGCGCGCTGTTCGGTTACGAATTCACCGCGCTCGTCGAAGCGGGACTGCCGATGACGATATTCATCCTGCCCGCGGGCGGATTCCTCGTCTACGGCTTCATGATGGTCATATATAACGCCGCCGTGAAAGCTGTCGAAAACGCGCTCAAAAAGCGCGCCGAAAACAAAAACAACGATAACGACGGCGTTCCGAAAAATAAGAACGGGGAACAGATACCGCTTATTCTGGAACCCGAAACAGGGGCTGACGCCATAGAAGCGTTGAACAGGGAAGGAGGTGACGCATAATGCCGTACGTATTGCTAATCGTTATCAACGCAGTATTCGTCAACAACTTCGTATTGTCGCGTTTCCTGGGCATATGCCCCTTCCTCGGAGTAAGCAAAAAGACGGATACCGCTCTCGGTATGGGTCTTGCGGTCATTTTCGTCATGGGAGTGGCGAGCGTCATCACCTACGCCATCGACCTCGCGCTCGTCGCGGCGGGCATAGAATATTTGCGCACGATCGTATTCATTCTCGTTATCGCAGCGCTCATTCAGCTCGTCGAAATATTCGTGAAACGCTTTTCGCCGTCGCTTTACAGCGCGCTCGGAGTATATCTTCCGCTTATAACCACCAACTGCGCCGTGCTCGGCGTGGCGATAATGAACGTTACGGAGCTTGCCACTACGAATATTCTGTATTCGTTCGTCAACGGCGTGGCTTCAGGCGTGGGCTTCACGATAGCGATCCTCATACTCGCGGGTATCCGCGAGAAAATGGAAATTGCGGATATTCCCGAGAGCTTCAAAGGTTTCCCGATAACTCTTGCCGCCGCCGCGGTCATAGCCATGGGATTTGCGGCATTCTCGGGCTTGAGTTTCGGTTAAGGAGGGTTTATGCCTGTTGCTTTAGAGATATTGATACCTGTCTTGCTTCTCACGGGGCTTGCGATCGTATTCGCGGTGCTTATCGCCGTCTGCTCTAAAAAATTCGCCGTAGTGACCGACGATAGGGTGGATAAGGTGGCGAGCCTTCTGTCGGGAGCTAATTGCGGCGGTTGCGGATATGCAGGCTGCGACGCTTTCGCGGCGGCGCTAGTCAAAGGCGAAGCGCAGTTAAGTATGTGCAACGCGACTTCCAAAGCGAATAAGGCGCTTATAGCGGAAGTCCTCGGCGGCGCGGACACGGGAGAAGAAACGATAGTCGTTTGCGCGTGCAGCGGCGGAGAGCTGTGCTCCGACAAATACGATTATCAGGGGTACGGCGACTGCGCTTCGGTGGAGCTTCTCGCGGGCGGCAGGAAATCCTGCCCCGTAGGTTGCATAGGTATGTCCAAGTGCGTGTCGGAGTGTCCCGCGCACGCCATCGACATCGTGGGCGGGGTAGCCGTCGTCGATCAAGGCAAATGTATTTCTTGCGGCAGGTGCATAATGTACTGCCCCAAAAAACTCTTGAAACGCATACCGGCTTCGGCTAAATATTATATCGCTTGCAGTAACTGCGATAAAGGTAAGGAAGTACGCGTCAACTGCGCCCACGGTTGCATAGGGTGCGAACTTTGCGCGAAGAACTGCCCCGAAGGCGCCATAACGCTCAAGGACAACCTTCCCGTTATAGATTATGGTAAATGCGTTTCCTGCGGAGTTTGCGCAGAGAAATGTCCTTCGAAGTGCATACTTACCGTTAAGTCGAAATGATTACCTGAAAGATCGCACGCTTGAATCGAAAAGCATACGATCCTGACTAAAGCGTTCCGCAAAGGACGCTTTTTTGTTGCTTCGCGCTCATATCAGAGCGTCTATATTGAGAGTGGCGGCGAAGATATACCAGGCGAGTATCGGGATCATGGCTATCCATAGATATTTGGTATTGCGTATGTAAAAATCGGTAAGCACGCACAGAAGGGCGATCTCCGCTATAAGTACGCTCAACGCAAACAAAGGCAATTCGAGCGCGAAAAAAGCCGCGCACCACAATACGTTCATTACGCCGACAAGCCCCCACAGCGGCAGCGCGCCGCGGTATTTGCGGTTGGCGACGGTGGGGGTGATAAGGATGACGTACAGCGCGTAGACCGCTATCCATACCCATTGAAAAACGCTTTCGGAAGGGAGCAATGTTATTTTCGGAGCGATCTCGTGCCAGTAAGCGCCTTCCGTATCCACGAGCAGTCCCGAAGAGTATGCCGTCACGAATACGAAACCCATCGCCGCGGTGAACGAGAGAAGTTTGACGTACGTTTTCATATTCCGAATATATGCGGCTCTTTGTGCGCGTAGTCCGTCCGGACGCCGTAATGTTCACCCAATTTACATTGACTGTCGCGCGCGCGTGTGCTACAATACATCTATGAAACGCAAGTTCGTGGCAATTTTGATTATTCTTGCGCTTACCGTCGCTTTCGCGGCGGGGTGCGCGGACAAGAAGGATACCGGCGAGATCGGTATAAGCGACGTGTTTACGAACTATACTTCCACGCCCGCTTATCATTCGATAACCGAGAAACTGCGTCTGCCCGAAGGCGTCACCGTCGCGAGTTACGACGGCGCGAACGACGTTTTTGTCACAAAAAGCGAGATAGAAGTCTCCACGGTCACGTTTACGCGTTACGGCTTCTGTTCTTCGAGCGAGGTCTACGTTGAGCCGCGCTATTATTCGGTGCTCGACATCAGAGGCGATTACGCCGTAGTCGTCGCGCCCAACATAGAAAACGGCGAAGAAATAAATTACGTGGGCGTGGTGCGTTTCCGCGGCGAATACGGTTTTTACGAGGGTATCACCCAATATCCGTACGCGCCTCTCATCACTCAGATCACCTTCCTCAATGACAGATACCTTGTCATGCTCGGCGACAAGAACGTCACCTCGTTCGACAACGGGTACACTTACGCCACGATATACGATTACGTCAGCGCAAACGGGCTTCTGGAAGTGGCGCGCGTCAATAACGTGGACAACAACACGACTTTCGTATGCGAGGACGGATATCTCGCCGCCGTTCGTCAGGACGCCGTAGACTTTTACGCGCTTTCCGAAGTGGACGCTAACGGTTATCTCGTCAAGAAATGCGGCGTTTCCTTCTTTACCGAGAGCATTTACGACGCTTCCGAGTGCGATACCGAAGTATATTACATCGGCGGCGGGTGGTTCATCGCGAGCAGTACGTACACCTCCTCGGAGGCTTTCGACACCTACGAATTCACCCGTATGGACGAGGAAAACAATACCTATTACATAGCTATGAAAAGCAAACGCGTTTCCATGCTTTCCGGTAAAGATTTCGACGCGGAAAGGGTGCTCATGGTTTCCAACAAATACACTTCCGGCGACGTCAGAGGTATAACGGACGCCATCAACGTGGAAGAAAATTCCAACGTTCAGCAATGGCGCTCGCCGTACGTGCTTCCCTTGCTTCCCACGAGCGAAATAGTCAAAGCGGGTTATTCGATAGTTTATTACTATTATTATTATTTCAATTCGGAATCGGTAAGAAGCTGGGCAACCTCCTTCCAGATCTACGACACCGCGGGTAACGCGACGCTCGCTTCCAACCTCGTCCTGCCGCCCGTTTTCGTGGACGGCTACGGTCTCGAGAACGCCGATCCCAACTTCTCGCTCGCGCTCAACGCGTTGGGTTACCATACTTATTCGGACGGGTCGTGGGTCACCCTCGCCGGCACGGAGGACGACAACAGCTATTTCAACGCTTTCGTGCATAACGGCGTCATCATCGCGTACAAGGAAAGGGTCACCACGAGCGAAGTTATCATCTCAGTCGGAGCCGTCGACGCCGCCACGGGTAAAGTGATCGCGCCCTTCGAGTACGATGCGATCTCGCCGTTTTTCGGTAACTACGCCATGGCGTCCAAAACGGTGACGCAGGACGTGGACGGCAATATAACGGAACAGGCTTTCTACCGCATAAGCAAAGACGGTGAGGTCACGTCCGTGCCCGAATGCTACCGTATCTGCAACGGCGTTTACGTCACGCGCGATTCTCAGGGTAAATTCGGTTTGCGCGCAAACGACGGCGACACCGTACTCCTTTCCAATAAATGCGAATCGGTCTCCACGGTGGATTACTGTTTCAAAGACGGCAAAACTTTCTATACGGTGGTCGCTACCGTAGAGAACGGTTGCGGGGTGATATATGAACTCGGTTGAAAAAGCGATTGACAAAAATTACGATACCGTTATAGGCGGAGTCGAACTCCTCGACAAAGCCGCGGAATATATACGCCGCGGCGAACTCGTGGCGTTTCCCACCGAAACGGTCTACGGACTCGGCGCGGACGCTTTCAACGAGGAAGCGGTGAAATGTATTTTTATCGCCAAAGGCAGACCTCAGGACAATCCTTTTATCGTGCACGTGGCTTCGCCGGAAGGCGCCGCCGTCGCCGCGTCGTATATTCCCGACGAAGCTTACAGGCTGTGGGAGAAGTTTTCTCCGGGACCTCTCACGGTAGTGCTTCCGAAAAGTGAGAGAATGCCGCTTATTACGACAGGAGGTCTCCGAACGGTAGGGATAAGGATCCCGAATAACGAGATAGCGCTCGAACTTATACGCCGTTCCGGTTGCGCGATAGCCGCGCCTTCGGCAAACACGAGCGGCAGGATAAGTCCCACGCGCGCTTCCGACGTGTACGAGGATATGCGCGGCAGGATACCGCTCATTCTTGACGGCGGTCAGACTGACGTGGGGATAGAGAGCACGGTCATAGACCTTACCCGCGAGGTGCCTACGGTACTGCGCCCCGGCGCGATCACCGCGGAGATGCTCGCGGAAGTGTTGGGCGAAGTCGTCAACCACAAAGGTAAAGTCGTCGTCGCGGCGGCGCCCGGTATGAAATACAAGCATTACGCGCCCGTCGTTCCCTGCATTGGAGCGCGAACTCCCGAAGCGGCTGTAAGGATAGCTTCCCGTTATCCCTCTGCGGTCGTTATGGGCGAGAGCGCGTTCGTAAAAGCCGTCGGGGGCGTTTCCGCTATAGATCTGGGCTCGTCGCCTGCGGAATGTATGCGCAACGTGTTTTCCGCCATGCGGGACGCCGAGAAGATATATTCCTGTATAGTTCTGGAGGATTTTTCCGACAAACCCGAATACTATGCGCTGAACAACAGACTTTCCAAATCCACGGGAGGAAAAACGGAAGAATAATATCCCTTCCGAGTCCCGCCGGATCGTGACTTTACGGCGATCGGAAATATACGTAAACGGATAATGCGCGCGCGACTGCGCGTTTTATTTATTAAGTATTGAATTTTTCGTTAGAAGGTAGTATACTAATCTATATATGCCGTTTCAGGCTTGCGGCGTCCGGCCGCTCGAAGAAGGAGGGCTTATGAAAATTGCCATCGGTTGCGATCACGGCGGTATCGTTCTTAAAGACGCCGTCATCAAAGCGGTCACAGAGCTCGGTCACGAATACGAGGATTACGGAACTTACGACACCGCTTCAGTGGATTATCCCGATTACGCGGAGAAAGTGGCGGTAGCAGTCAGCGAAGGCAAAGCCGACAAGGGCGTGCTTCTGTGCGGCACGGGCATAGGTATCTCCATAGCCGCCAATAAAATTAACGGTATCCGTTGCGCGCACGTTACCGACGCGTTTTCGGCGCAGATGGCGGCGGAGCACAATAACGCCAATATCCTCGCCATGGGAGGCAGGATAACTTCCCCCGAGGAAGCATACGAATTCACGAAGATATTTTTGACGACGCCTTTTGCCGGAGGAAGACACGCAATCCGCGTCGATAAGATAATGCGACTGGAGAAACGCAATGGATAACATCAAAGCTATAGTGGACGGAATAGCGGAAGCGGAACGTGAAGCCGAACGTCTTATGCAGGAGGCGCTTGCGGACGCCAAGCAAGCCAATCTCGACGCCGAAGCGGAGGCGCAGAGGTTAGTCGCGGAGGCTAAAGTCAAAGCGAAAGCGGAGAGGCGCGCCGTGGCTCAGGAATCCGAGCGCGACGCAGACGCGGCGTATGCCGCGATAGTGGCGGAAGGCGCCCGCGAAGCGGACGCCATCGAGGCTGCGGCGGACACCGCCGACGCCGAAAAAATGATATTAGAGGCGTTTACAGCTAAATATGTCGGTCGTTAGAATGAGTAAAATGAGCCTTGTCGCTCACGAAAACGATTGCGGCAAGCTCCTTAAGTTGTTCGTCAAAAGCGGCGCGGTGGAAGTTGCCCGCACCGAAGAGATCGAGCACACCGCTTTCAGACAGGAAACGGCGCGCAGAGAGGAGCACGAAGCCAAACTCTTGCGGCTGAGCTTTGCTATCGATTTTTTGAAAGAGATGGTCAAGGAGCACAGGCTTTTCGACAAAGACAACACCCCGAAACTCAATTTCAAGAAAGAAAACAGGCTCATAGAGCTCGACGAATATTACGACGCCGTCAAAGACGAAGTGGAGATATTCGCCGTCGTCTCCGAGATGGAGAACATAAATTCCGAGCTGGTCGCCATTAAATCTGAGCGCGCTCGCCTGGAGGCGAGGAAGGAGCAGATACTGCCTTATGCCGGGATGCCCCTCAAGTTCAGCGAGCTGAAAAACACCGCGCACACGGTCTTATACGCAGGTCTGGTCACTGCCGAGAAAGGGGACGCGCTCGTTACCGAATGCGCTCCTTATGCGGAAACGGCGCTTTACGCTGGCTCGAAGCAGAGCGCGTTCGTGGCTGTCGCGCACGTCGATAATGCGCGCGAGCTCGAAAACGTGCTCGCGGGATACGATTTCGTTTCCTGCGCATACGATTACGACGCCACCGCGGCGGAGAAGTTAGCGGAATTCAAAGAGAGAGAGGAAACTCTCGACCTGCGTCGCAAAGAGGCTGTCGAACGCGCGTTGGCGCTTAAAGAGCATCTTACGAAAATCAAGATACTTTACGATTATTACAAAATAGAGATAGCGAAGACCGACGTCATGGAGCTTTGTCCGCGGACGGGCAAGGCGTTCGTCATGGAAGGCTGGGTGCCCGCCGACAGGACGGAAGCGCTTACCAAAGACATCAAAAAGAAGTGTAAACTTACCGAAGTGTTTTTCAGAGAGCCCGCGGACGACGAACAGCCCCCGACGCTTCTTAAATCCGATCCCGTAACCGGCGCTTTCCAGGGTATCACCGAGATGTTCGGCGTACCTGCGTACAGAGAGCGCGATCCCGGGATATTCGTCGCCGTTTTCTATTTCCTTTTCTTCGGTATAATGATAAGCGACGCGGGCTACGGGCTTATCATGGCGTTAGCCTGTTTCCTTATAGTTAAAATCTTCAAACCCGTCAAGAACAGCGGCAGAATGTTGATAATGTTCGGACTTTGCGGTATTTCCACGGTGATATGGGGCGCATTGTTCGGCGGTTGGTTCAGCATCACTCTCAAAGAAGGCTCCTTCCTCGATAAGCTTTCCTGGTTCAACCCTATGAACGAGCCGCTTAAAATGTTTTTGCTTTCGCTCGCGATGGGAGTCCTGCAGATGGCTACCGGCTTCGCTCTCAAAGGCGTCGACGAGATCAAGTCGAAACAGGTCTGGAGCGGTATATTCAATCAGTTCGGCTGGGTGGTGATATTCGTAGGGCTCGCCCTTCTTTTCCCCACGCTTTCCGTATTCCTCGGAGCGGTCAACCCCGATCCCGTTCCCGAATGGATAGGGGTGACGGGCGATATAGGTATGTACGTTGCGATAGCGGGCTTCGCTATGATAATTTTAGGCGGCGCCGCAGGCAAGAAAAATCCTCTTAAAATGGTCACCGGCGCGCTCGGTAACGTCTACGGCTCCATCAACGTGGTAAGCGATCTCCTGTCTTATTCGAGGCTTTTCGGTCTGGGACTCACCACCGGCGTCATCGGTTACGTCGTCAATATGCTCGCCGACCTCATCGTCAATACCTTCTTCGGCGGCGGCTGGTACGGCTGGATAGTAGCCGTGCCCGTCCTCATCGTAGGGCATGCCTTCAACCTCTCCATTAACCTGCTCGGCGCTTACGTCCACGATTCGAGATTGCAGTACATCGAGTTCTTCGGAAGGTTTTACGAGGGCAAAGGTCACGCATTCGATCCGCTCGGAGGGAAAACGCGGTACACTTACCTCAATAACTGATAATCCGATAATATCGCGCGCCCTGCGCGCAATACTATAAACGACAAAAAAACTAACCCTTTCCAAAGGAGGTCAAAATGGAATATTTAGGAACAACACTCGCACTTTTCGGTGCGGCGATAGCGGTGGCTTTGAGCGGTATCGGCTCGTCGATAGGCGTAGGCAAAGCGGGTCAGGCGGCGGCGGGAGTCGTTTCCGAAGACCCCGATAAATTTATGAAATGCCTTATCTTACAGTTGCTTCCCGCGACTCAGGGTATTTACGGCTTCATAGTCGCCTTCCTCGTCCTTATCAAGATCAACGCTTTCGGAGGTTTCCTCCTCAATAGCGGCGCGCTTCTTTCCACAGCCGGCGGTATCGGCATTCTTGCCGCCTGCCTTCCTATCGGTATAGTGGGACTTTTCAGCGCCATTCACCAGGGTAAAGTCGCCGTGAGCTCGATAGGGCTCATCGCCAAACGCCCCGAAGAATCCACCAAAGGTATTCTTATGTGCGCGATGGTCGAAACCTACGCTCTGCTCGGCTTGCTGATATCGATACTTGCGGTATTCATTCCGAACTGGGTGTGAGAAGGTCAGGTATATACCGCTCCTCTTACGCGCCGCGCGCGTAGAAGATCATAAATTAAGGATAGTATATGGAAAACAAAATCGCAGCAAAGATCGTGTCCGACGCGGTCAAAATGTCCAATTCCACCCGAGAGGAGGGCAGTGCGAAAGCGCAGGAAATTATAGAACGCGCACTTAACGACGTGAGAATATTCCGCGAAGAAAACATGCGCGAAACGGAAATATTGCGCCGCGAGATACTCGAACGGAAAGAGTCCGTCGCGAGACTCGAAGTGAAAAAACTCGCCCTCAAAGCCAAACAAAGAGTGTTGGATACAGCATTCGCGCGAGCGCTCGAAGCGGTCAGAGCTTTGCCGAAAGATAAATACCTTAAAATAATCGAAGGTATGCTCGCTTCTGCGGAGGACGGCGACGTCGTTAAGATCGCGGAATGCGACGCGAAGACCGTCACCGCCGCCTTCGTCAAAAAAACGGCGGAAAAATACGGCGTAAAGCTCACGCTGTCCAAAGAGTACGCGGACATTCGCGGAGGCGTGATACTTACGAACGGCAGTTACGACAAGAATTTCTCGCTCGAAACGGAATTCGACTCGTTGCGCGAGGAAATAGAGCCTGCCGTCGCCGCTGAAATATTCGGAGAACGTAAATGAAAGAAGGGCTGATATTCGCCAACGCCGCAGTGAAAGCGCGGGAAGAAAATCTTTTCTCGGGAGACCGTCTTTCCAGGATGCTGGAGGCGGACGCGCTTCAGGACGCCGTTAAAATTCTCATAGAAGCGGGCTACGGCGGCGGAACGGTGCCGGAAGACCCCAACGATTTCGAGAGTATACTTTCGGCGGAAGCCGCGATCACCGAGAAATTTATCGACGGCATCGCTCCCGAAGGCGCGGGATTCGAATGTTTCCGTTTGCAGGCGGACTATCACAACATGAAAGCGCTTGTCAAAGCGCGGTATGCTTCCGGCGGAGAAGAAGGCGCGTTACGCGCGGGCGGGCTCATAGATATTGACCTTCTGAGAGACAAGCTCGAACGCGAGAACCCCGACATCAATCCTTACGCCGACGAAGCGGTGGCGGAGATAGCCAAAGCCGCCGCGGACGGCAGACCTTCTCCGAGAAAGGTGGATACCGCTTTCGACAGAGCGATGTTCAAGGACATAGCCGCAAGACTTCGCTCGAGATCGGCGTCCGAGGAGCTCAAAGAGTATTTCCGCGTTTACGCCGATTGCCTTAATCTCGCTTCCTTCGTGAGAACGCTCGGTATAGGCGGCAATTTCGCCTTTTTCGAGGACGTCTTTATGGAAGGCGGCAGTATTCCCGCGGAAGATTTCGAGAAAGCGTTCCAGGAAGGCGTTTCCGCTGTCGCGGCGCTCGTGAAACGCACGCCGCTCGCGCCTTACGCCGACGCTCTCGCCTCGGGCGACGTCGCGGGTTTCGAAGTCGCGCGCGACGACTATCTTCTCGGGATATTCCGTAAAAATAAAGCGGAAATGTTCTCCGTTGCGCCCGTTATGGGCTATTATCTCGCCAAACAGAACGAGATAAAAGTGTTGCGTATCGCGCTCGTCTGTATCAAAAACGGCGTCGATAAGCAGGAAATAAGAAAAAAGCTGAGGGAACTCTATGCCTAATAACAAGATCGCGGTAATAGGAGATAAAGATTCGGTGCTCGCATTCCGCGCGCTGGGCGTGGACGTATTCGACGCGCGTACCGACGCGGAGGCGGAGGAGCGTTTGAAAAAGCTTGCCCGCGAATATTCGGTCATATTCATCACCGAGGACATGGCAGAGAGGATATCGGATATCGTGGCGCGTTACAAGACGAGACCTTATCCCGCGGTCATTCCGATACCGTCGGCACAGGGAAGTACCGGCTACGGTATGCGCGGGCTATCCAAAGACGTCGAGAAAGCTATCGGCAGCGATATACTTTTCGGTGACAAATAAAAGAGTCAATCCGCTCAAAAAGGAGTAAATATGGGTACTATAATTAAAGTTTCCGGACCGCTTATCGTGGCGGGAGGAATGGCTGACGCGAAGATGTACGACGTCGTGCGCGTCGGCAAACAGCATCTCATAGGCGAGATCATCGAACTGCGCGGAGACAAAGCGTCGGTGCAGGTATACGAGGAAACGGCGGGTATCGGACCCGGCGACGAAGTGGTGAGCACGGGCTTGCCGCTTTCGGTGGAATTGGGACCGGGACTTATCGAAGGCATATACGACGGTATCCAGCGTCCTCTCGAAACTTTGAGAGAGATAGGCGGCGACAGGATAGCGCGCGGCGTCGAAGCGCATGCTCTGGACCGCACGAAAAAATGGACGTTCACCGCTACCGTCTCGAAAGGCGACGCCGTCAAAGCGGGCGACGAGATAGGTTTCGTCAACGAGAACGTGCTCATCAGGCACAAGATAATGGTGCCTTTCGGCGCGGACGGCGTGGTGAAGTCGGTCAAAAGCGGCGATTTCACGGTAGAGGACGTAGTGGCGGAGATAGAGACCCCCGCGGGAGTAAGGAAAATAACTATGATACAGCGTTGCGCGGTGCGTAAGGGAAGACCTTACCGCGCTAAACTCGCACCCAACGTACCCATGGTGACGGGGCAGCGCGTTATCGACACCTTTTTCCCGCTCGCAAAGGGCGGCGTGGCGGCGGTGCCCGGACCTTTCGGATCGGGTAAGACCGTCGTACAGCACCAGCTTGCCAAATGGGCGGACGCCGACATAATAGTTTACGTTGGTTGCGGCGAACGCGGCAACGAGATGACCGACGTTCTCAACGAATTCCCCGAACTCAAAGATCCCGAATCGGGCGAACCTCTGATGAAAAGAACGGTGCTTATCGCCAACACTTCGGATATGCCCGTGGCGGCGCGCGAAGCGAGCATTTACACCGGTATCACGATAGCCGAATATTTCCGCGATATGGGATACAACGTGGCGATAATGGCGGACTCCACGAGCCGCTGGGCGGAAGCGCTCCGCGAAATGAGCGGCCGTCTCGAAGAGATGCCCGGCGAAGAAGGTTATCCCGCGTATCTTGCGAGCCGACTTGCGGAATTCTACGAAAGGGCGGGTATCGTCAAGGTGCTCGGCAGTAAAGACCTCGTCGGTTCCGTCACCGCGATAGGCGCGGTCAGCCCTCCCGGAGGCGACCTTTCCGAACCCGTAGCGCAGGCTACGCTCCGAATAGTTAAAGTTTTCTGGGGATTGAGCGCCGCGCTCGCGTATAAGAGACATTTCCCCGCGATAGACTGGATACAGAGTTATTCGCTTTATTCCGACAGATTGCACGACTGGTACGAGGACAACGTGGGCTCCGAGTGGAACGCGATGCGCGCCAAGGCGATGAGTATCCTTCAGGAGGAAGCCAACCTGAACGAAATAGTGAGGCTCGTAGGTATGGACGCGCTTTCCGGCAAGGACAAGATAACGATGGACACCGCGAAATCGGTAAGAGAGGACTATCTCCATCAGAACGCATTTCACGAAACGGATACCTATACTTCACTTGATAAGCAATTCCGCATGTTAAAATTGATATTGACGGCGGACAGTCTCGCGCGCGACGCGCTGGACAAGAACGTCGACGTGGAAGACATACTCGCTCTCGACGTCAAAGAGAAGATAGGCAGAAGCAAATATATCGAAGAAAAGGATCTTGACGAATTCGACGGGATAGAAAAGGAACTCCGTAAAGAATTCGCAGAGCTTATCGGTTAGAGGTGGCACATGCTTAAAGAGTACAAATCCATCAGAGAAATAGTAGGACCTCTTATGCTCGTAGAGGGCGTGGAGGGAGTCAAATACGACGAACTCGTCGAGATATGTCAGGAAGACGGCGACGTAAGGCGCGGCAAGGTATTGGAAGTGAACGGCGACAAAGCTCTCGTTCAGCTTTTCGAAGGCTCGTCGGGGATAAAGATGTCCACGTCGAAAGTGAGATTCCTCGGCAAGTCCATCGAGCTCAACTGTTCCGAAGACATGCTCGGCAGAGTATTCGACGGAATGGGCAGACCGATAGACGGCGGCGCGGCGATAATACCGGACAAACGCTTCAATATCAACGGAATGCCGATAAATCCCGTCGCGCGCGACTATCCCGACGAATTCATACAGACGGGCATAAGCGCGATAGACGGTCTGAATACGCTGGTCAGGGGGCAGAAGCTTCCCGTGTTCAGCGCGTCGGGATTGCCGCACGCGCAGCTTGCGGCTCAGATAGCGCGCCAGGCGAAGGTGCTCAATTCGGAGAGTAAATTCGCAGTTATATTCGCGGCGGTGGGTATCACCTTCGAGGAAGCGGATTTCTTCATAAGCGATTTCCGTAAGACGGGGGCAATCGACAGGGCGGTATTATTCATGAACCTTGCCAACGACCCCGCGATCGAGCGTATAGCCACTCCGAGAATGGCGCTTACGGCGGCGGAATATCTCGCGTTCGAGCGCGATATGCACGTCCTCGTCATAATCACGGACATAACCAACTACGCCGACGCCCTGCGAGAAGTGAGCGCGGCGCGTAAAGAGGTCCCCGGACGTCGCGGATATCCCGGATATCTGTATACCGACCTCGCGTCCATGTACGAGCGCGCGGGACGAATAAGAGGCAAAGCGGGTTCTATAACGCAGATCCCCATACTCACGATGCCCGAGGAGGACAAGACGCACCCGATACCGGACCTGACGGGCTATATAACGGAAGGTCAGATAATACTTTCGCGCGAACTTTACAAGAAGGGCATCAATCCGCCGATAGACGTTCTTCCCTCGCTTTCGCGACTGAAGGACAAAGGCATAGGCGCGAAAAAGACGAGAGAGGATCACGCGGACACGATGAACCAGCTTTTCGCGGCGTACGCGAGAGGCAAGGAAGCAAAAGAGCTTTCCGCGATACTCGGCGAAGCGGCGCTCACGGCGACCGACCTTAAATACGCGAGGTTTGCCGAAGAATTCGAGAAGCTGTACGTTTCGCAGGGCTATAACCGCAACCGCGACATAGAGGAAACTCTCGACATTGGCTGGGACCTTCTGAAGATACTGCCGAGGAGCGAACTCAAACGTATCAAGGACGCCTTCCTCGACAAGTATTTCAAAGGCTGAACGCAATGCGCGCGGCAATGAGCGCGCGGTAAACTTATCATAACTATGGCACGACTCAACGTTAACCCGACAAGAATGGAACTTCGTACCCTCAAGAACCGCCTCAAAACGGCGGTAAGAGGGCATAAGCTCCTTAAAGACAAGGCGGACGAAACCATAAGGCAGTTCATGAGCTATATCCGCCTGAACAAAGAGCTCCGCGAGGAGATCGAAGGAGAAGTCACCGACGCGCTCCGCTCCTTCCTGATGGCGAGCGCGGTCAATTCTCCGGAAACCATAGAGGAAGCCGTCGCCATGCCCGCAAGGAGCGTGAAACTCAGATCCGACGTCAAGAACATCATGAGCGTTTCCGTGCCGAGCATAGAGATAGAAGAAGGCGACGCCACGGAGCTGTATCCTTATTCTTTCGCGACGGTGTCGTCGGAGCTCGACAGCTCGATAGCGAAGCTGAGCGAGGTGCTCGTCAAACTCGTGAGGCTCGCCGAAGTGGAGAAGACCTGTAATATGCTCGCCGACGAAATAGAGAAGAACCGCAGGAGAGTCAACGCACTCGAATACGTGATGATCCCCGACCACGAGGAGACCATCAAATATATAACGATGAAACTGGACGAGAACGAACGCGCCAATACGATAAGGCTTATGAAAGTCAAGTCGATGTTGGCAAAATAACGCGCAGTTCTTTCAAAGAGGTACTATGAAGAAGCGCCTTTCC
>CASFAV010000012.1 GCA_949292905.1 uncultured Eubacteriales bacterium | reverse complement strand
AGCTGGGTTCAGAACGTCGTGAGACAGTTCGGTCCCTATCCATCGTGGGCGTAGGATATTTGAGAGGATCTGCCCCTAGTACGAGAGGACCGGGGTGGACATACCTATGGTGCACCGGTTGTTGTGCCAACAGCATAGCCGGGTAGCGAAGTATGGAAGGGATAAACGCTGAAGGCATCTAAGCGTGAAACCCACCTCAAGATTAGATATCCCATATCGTAAGGTAGTAAGACCCCTTGTAGACGACAAGGTTGATAGGTCGGGAGTGTAAGTACAGTAATGTATTGAGCGGACCGATACTAATAGGTCGAGGGCTTAATCAAAATCGGAGTTTTGATAGCTCGAAATACGGAAGCATATAACGATTTCACCTTAGCAAGAAGGTCATGGAGAAGGAAGCTCTTATGCAGTTGTGAATGTGTCGGAGACATATTCTACGAATTCCGGTGACGATGGCGAAAGGGAACCACCTGTTCTCATCCCGAACACAGAAGTTAAGCCTTTCCGCGCCGAAAGTACTTGGTTGGAGACGACCTGGGAGGATAGGGCGTTGCCGGATTTTTTCTAAAGCGAACCGCGGGACGAAACCGCGGAGCACATATACCGGAAGGCGGAGAGGGGAAACGGAGAACCTATCCCCGAACCAAGCCCTTCCGGCACCCAAACCCAACATATTCCTCCTTAGCTCAGTCTAAAGAAGAAACAAATGATCCTCCTTAGCTCAGTCGGGGCGACGGCGTGAAGTTTCGACGCAGTGCGTCGAAATAGCCCAAAGCCGAGCACGAGGGAAGCCCGAAGGTTTACCGGGAAGCGGTAAAGCAAGGAAGGCGACGAGCGGTCCGGAAGTAGCGGGCGGCGAGCGGAGACCGACAAACGAAAAACTTAATATATTCCTCCTTAGCTCAGTCGGTAGTAGCGAGCGGCTGTTAACCGCTAGGTCGTTGGTTCGAGTCCAACAGGGGGAGCCACCAAATCGAAGATAAGGGCGCATATAGCGCCCTTTCTTCGTATTCGGACTGCGGTCATTTACGTCTATGTAAACTCCCTTGTCCTCACACTTGAAAGTACGCTATCTACACCCTTCTTTTCAATTTGGACGTATCACTCACATAACGTGGGTGCTTTGCGTTTGTCCCTGTGGGGCTAACGTACCTGTCCGCTTCAGCGGACGTTGGTGCGTTAGTTTGCGTAAGCAAACCTGATGAGTGACCTGAGAAGCTTATAAAAGAACGTATCCGCATAGATAGACGAGAAGCATATACAAGTACAAAAGAAACTACGAATGCCCCAACAGGGGGAGCCACCAAATCGAAGATAAGGGCGCATATAGCGCCCTTTCTTCGTATTCGGACTGCGGTCATTTACGTCTATGTAAACTCCCTTGTCCTCACACTTGAAAGTACGCTATCTGTACCCTTCTTTTCAATTTGGACGTATCACTCACATAACGTGGGTGCTTTGCGTTTGTCCCTGTGGGGCTAACGTACCTGCCCGCTTCAGCGGGAAGGAAAGGTTGCGCCCGCCTCACCGGACGTGCGCTCCCTTGACCACCCTGCGGAAGTATCTTTTCGCCTGCTTCCTTGCGGGCGTCGCTCGACACGAAACCGTTGTTCTTCGCTCCTACGCTTCGAAGCAAGCGAAAATATATCTCCCTCGGGCGCAGAATGCGCTATATATGCAAATAGTTATAACAATGATATATATTTCAAATTTGGACGCAAACACTCAAGCAAGTGTCCTTTTTCTGTTCCCCCTTTATGGACACCAACGCCCGCTAAAGCCGCAGGCTACTACCGACAAACGGGAATGCAAAGCGAGCGGCTGTTAACTTCAGCATTTTGCGAAGCTATGCGTAGCAAAAGATAACTGTAGTGCCCGTCTCGCCGGACGGGCGTAAGCTAGGGAACCGTGAGGAAGGGCTTTTTCGGGTAGCGCGTGTTTGTTGCTAAACTATTCGGAGAGCTTTTTACGGCGCTTGCGTATAAAAACGAGTAAAACAACACCGCCCGCGATCACGGCGCATCCGCCGATAACGCATAACGATATGTATAGCTTTATAAGAGCGAGATGCCGTGGATAAGTTTTGTTAATGAATTCCTCCATGTCCGGCGGCGTGAGTTCGTGCGGTCGGTCGACGCCGTGTTTTGTTACGAGCGTTCGGAATTCCTCGAATGCTTTTTCTTTCTTCGGAATGTTCCAATTATTTCCGTACATTTGCGCGTAAAGCGCGTTGATGCGTATTTCTTCGACGAAGCCGGTGAGAAGTTCGTCGCCTTCCGCTGCGGTCAAGGCGCTTTGCGTAAGAGCAAGATAACGCTCGACGTTTTCGTTGCTCAGGTAATCGTCGTAATGATCTTCAGGTCGGTCGTACAGATCGAGATCGTCCGCTTCGGTACGCACTGATTCGTGCATCAAGTCAATGTATTCGGCGATATATTCCGCGGCTTCGCCGTAAGTGACTTTGAGGTACTTCCCGAGCAAGGCATTCACGTCGACATCGGTGTCCCACAGCTGTTCCGCGAGTATGTAACTCCTTAAGCAACAGAGTTCGTCGGACATCTCGCGACTGCCCTGATGGAAAACGCTTCTCACGTTATTTTCTTTGTAAAATTCTACGTTGTCTTTCTGCACGGCGAAATTAGGATAGGGCAAAAGAAGGTTTTTGAAGTCCACTACGTAATCCCATATAAACAGGTTTTGGCAGATAGCGCCCCAGTCTTCTATCATCTTTTTGGCTTCGGCGGATTTTGCGGTGTCGCCGAATTTATAGCTGTACAACTGCGATGTTTCTATCGGCGCAATGACTATATTGACGTTCTTTTCGCAGATTATTCCTTCAGGAACGTCTTTTGTGTAGGTATAAGCGAGCGTGCTTATATATTTATCGGGAAATCTAAGGGCGAGTTTGTTAAGTATCTCTATAAGCGCGCCGGCGCGCGAACCGTATTTTTCGTACGAAGCCTCGCATTCGTCGCATTCGCAATAATACATGTTGTCGTTGATGCTGAAATCCCAGTATATCAGGTCGGGAGCTTCCGAGATGAATTCCGCAAGTTTGTCTTCCGCTATCGCGTATATGTCAGAATTTGTGAGGCACAGTTGAGTAAGACTGCCTTTATATTCGTAACGCCGTTTCCCTTTGACGTAAGCAAAATATTCGGGGTGTTCGTCGAAATATTCTTCGGGCGGCACGAACGTGAACACGCTGTGGCACCATGTACCCCAATAATTATTATTGTCGTTGCCGAAATTGCTGTCGCTGCCGGTACCGTTACTGCGTATGCGCTTGCTCCAACCGTTTTCGGACACTTCGTATTGGTACACGCGCCGCCAGGCGAAGTCGGGATTTTCCAAAATATCGAGTTCGTCGAGGTAAACTGTGGGCGCGTAGGGTATATAATCGTAATCGTCCCTTACGAACATGCAACCCAGGACGTCTTCGGCGAAGCCGTATATGCCGTTAATGACGCCGTTCAGAGCGGTCTGACGGTTGTCGGAGAGGGACTTGATGAAGATATCGCCGTCCTGAGTTTTAACGACGTAGCCGTCGTCGGTAACGCCGCTTGCGGAAACGTCTTGAGCATATATCGTGTCGCCTAAAGAGATGAAACGACCGTTTACGGTTTCGTCGTCGCGTTTGACCCGGAAGCCGTCTGCCGCTCCGGTCATCTTACGCAGTATATCGGCAAGATACCGGGCGTCTTCTTCGAGCTCTGCGTAGTCGCAAGCGGGAACGATTATGTCGTATTCCGTCGATCCGTCGAGCGCAAGACATATCGGCTTGACTTCGGCAAGCGAAGCGCGCCATTCGTTTTCGTCGTAGTCGAGGCGGTCGGACACGGAGATCACGGTGGTAGATTTGCGCGCGTCCGCGGAGTTGCCGCTACAAGCGGCAACCGATAACGCGATAAGTAAAAGCAATACCGATAACAACAGTTTTTTTGACATTATTCCCTCCGTCGCGCGTAAGACACGCGTCTAACCCTATACCCCCGCGAATGCGGTGACGAGCGGCGTTCCGTAAATAAATATTATCACAGTACAGACGCCGTTACAAGCCTTAATTAAGGCTTGCGTTATAAGACGCGAGCGGAAATCGGCAGCGGAAATTAACTCTTGACAAGCGGGCGGGCATATATTACAATAAACTCGAAACGATACGAGTTGAGGCGGGATATGGCTGTAACGATCAAGGATCTGGCTAAAGAAACGGGACTTGCGTGCGCTACGATAAGCGCGTATCTTAACGGAGTGCCGGTGAGAGCCTACAACAAGGTCAAGATAGAAGCCGCGATCGGCAAACTCGGATATATCCGTAACGAATACGCGCGCGGGCTCAAAACGCACAAATCGGGTACGATAGGGGTATTGATACCCGAACTTTCGAATGTTTTTTCGACCACGATAATAACCGAAATAGAAGAACGGCTGAGAGAAAAAGGCTACGGGATAATCGTATGCGATTGCCGTACCGACGTCCGCAGAGAAGAGGAGTCCGTAAGATTTTTGCTTACGAAGATGGTGGACGGGCTGATAATAATGCCGGTATCCGCGGACAAGAGTTCTTTCAAAGCGGCGACCGACAACAATATCCCGGTAGTGGTTATAGACCGCAAGACGGAAGCGAAGGAAGCTTCGCACGTGGTGATAAACAACCGCGAGATAAGCAGGCGCGCCACCGAAAGGCTGATTGCCAAAGGATGCGGCAGGATAGCGCTTATCACGGGCGACACGGGCGTCTACACGGCGCGGGAGCGAAAGCTCGGTTACGAAGACGCCATGCGCGCGGCGGGCATATATACGGACAACCTCGTTTATAACGGCGGATTGAGCGTCGAGAGGGGATATGCGGCGATGAAAACGGCACTCGAGGAAAATCCGGGGATAGACGGCGTATTCGTGACCAATTACGAAATGACGATAGGAAGTATAATCGCATTGAACGAAGAGGGCAGGAAGATAGGTAAGGACGTCGAGTTCATGGGATTCGACCGCGTGGAGATAACGAGAGCTTTCGTATCCGATATGCAGACCGTCAACCAGCCGCTTGCAGAGATAGGAAAAGTCGCCGCAGACACGCTCGTCGATATGATTGGCGGCGGCGCGCCGCGTGACGTTGTTCTCGAAGCCGAAATACTATAACGGGATTCCGCATATCGTACCTCGGTTACCGATACTGCGGTATTCTTAACAAAAGCAGACCCCTATAGGGGATAAAAATACAGTTGAAGTCGAAACGATACGACTTCAAAAGGAGATATATGGAGCTTCCGAGAATAGGTATGGGGACCTTCGGATCCGACAAGTACGACGAGAAGACCGTAGCGCACGCGGTGGAATTCGCGCTCGAAGCGGGTTTCAGGCTTTTCGATTGCGCCTCGGTGTACGGTAACGAAGCCGATATAGGCAATGTGTTTTCGCGCGCTTTCGCAAGCGGGAAAGTAAAGCGCGAAGACATCGTCGTGATGAGCAAGGTCTGGAACGACATGCACGGCGCGGGCAAAGTCACGGAGAGCTGTCTGAAAAGCATAGAGGATCTTAAAGTCGGCTATCTCGACGTATACTTTTTGCACTGGCCGTTCCCGAATTACCACGCCAAAGGTTGCGACGTCACGAGCCGCAACGAAAACAGCAGACCGTTTTTCGCGGACGAATTCACGGCGGTATGGCGGGAGATGGAGTCTCTGAAAGACAAGGGCTACGTTAAGGAAATAGCTATGAGCAATATGACGGTTGCGAAGATGAAAGCCGTTCTGCCTCTTTGCGAAATCAAGCCGTATGCGCTCGAAACGGAATTACATCCGACGTTTCAGCAAAGGGAATTGTGCGAGCTTTGTAAGCGCGAAGGTATAAAATTAATAGGATATTGTCCTTTAGGTTCGCCCAACCGTCCGGAGCGCGACAGAACGGCGGAGGACGTGGCGGACACCGAGGTGAGCGTAATAAAAGAAATCGCCGCGAAACGCAACGTGCATCCCGCGGAGATATGCCTTGCCTGGGCGATATGCAAAGGACACGTTCCGATACCTTTCGCCTCCAAAGAGAAGAACATACTCAATAATCTCACCGTAGCCGACAGGATAAAGCTGACCGACGAGGAAATGCTCGCTTTAGACTCCGTCGACTGCGGTAACCGCCTGATAAAAGGGCAGGTGTTTTTGTGGAAAGGAAGCGAGGACTGGCGCGATCTGTGGGACGAGGACGGCAAAATTGCGGATTGGGAATTCGCAGGCGATAAATGGATCAAAAAGGAGAATTGAAAATGAAAGGGAAGATGACGGGAGCGATACTCCCCGGTAACAGCACGGTGGAATTCAGAGAATTCGACATACCTACTCCGGGACACGGACAGGTGCTAGTAAAGACGATGGCTTCGACGATATGCGGAAGCGACATAAGGTGCATATACCGCGAGCATACCGGTAAAGGAGCGGAAGGCTATATCCCCGGAATGATAGCGGGACACGAACCGAGCGGCATAATAGTCGAGGAAGGCGAGGGACTCAAGCGTTTCAAGAAGGGCGACCGCGTGATAATCTATCATATCAGCGGATGCGGCGTGTGCTACGATTGCCGCAGGGGTTACGCGATAAGCTGCACGAGTCCTCACCGCCAAGCATACGGCTGGCAGAGGAACGGCGGAATGGCGCCGTATATCCTTGCCGAAGAAAAGGACCTTATCCCGCTTCCCGACGAGCTAACGTATTGCGACGGCGCGCAGGTGGCGTGCGGATTCGGAACTACCTACGAAGCGCTCGAAAAAATCGGCGTATGCGGCGACGACGCCGTGCTCGTGGTGGGATTGGGACCCGTGGGGCTCGCAACGGCGATGCTCGCAAAAGCCATGGGAGCGCAATCGGTGATAGGCGTGGAATACGGCGCCGAACGCATAGAGATAGCGAAGAATACGGGACTGTTCGATCACGTGTTCGCTTCCGACGACAATGCGCTTCGAAACGTCCTGTCCGTAACGGGGGGCAAGGGAGCAGAGAAAGCGGTAGACTGCTCCGCTTCCGACGCGGGAAGGCAGCTCGCGATCAGGGCAACTCGCCCGTACGGCAAGATAGCTTTCGTCGGAGAGGGCGGCACATGCACCTTCTCCCCTTCTCCGGACATCATCCACGGGCAGAAAACGATTTACGGAAGCTGGGTAACCTCTTTATGGAGAATGGAAGACCTTGTTGAGAAAATAGTTAGATGGGGCATCCATCCGGAGGATCTTATCACGCACCGCTTCCCGCTCGGGAAAGCGGGCGAAGCCTATGCGCTCATGGCGAGCGGGAAATGCGGTAAAGTCGCGGTAGTCTTCGACGAAGAGGAAGGTAAATAATATATCCGACAGCGGCAAATCGAATCCTTTAGGCGGTAAAGCAACATGAAAAAAATAAACACCAAAGAGTTGACGATAAAGCTGAAAAGGTTCTGGCGGGAAGCTCCCGACGGCAGATATCTCAATCTGAAGGAAATCTTTTGCCTCGGAGGAGCGAGCCTCGGCGTTAGCTTTATATGCAATATCGTCAATATGTACGTGACGATAGGGCAATTACCGCTTTTGTACAACATGGGCAATTACGGCACGTTGCACGCGACCGTAGTTTACCTTGCGGCAAGCGTGGGCGGGATGATAATCACGCCGATTTACGGCAGAACGGTGCAACGCACGAAAAGCAAGTGGGGGCGTTATAAGCCTTACGTAATGTTCCTTGCGCCGGTAGTGGCTTTGCTCGGTACGCTCGGCTCGTGGTCGCCGCAAAATCTCGGCGTGACGGAAACAACAGTCTATGTATATTGCATCTGCATACCCACTCTGCTCGTGTGGAATATCTGGTTCAACACCTGGAATCTTTTCCCCGGAGTGTTCAGCCCCAACCAGCAGGAAAGAGTGGATATTTGGTCCCCGATAGGTCTGGTGATGGGGTTTGCGCCGAGTATTATGAACGTGCTCAAGGATTTTTGCGCCGGTCTGTGGGGGGACATAGTTGCGGCGAGAGTGTTTGCGTTGAGCAGCGCCGTAGTGGGTATCGCCCTCGTCGTCGCGCTCGTCAGAGTGAAGGAGCGCGTTTTCATCACCGAAAAAGAAAATGCCGAAAACAGGATCGGCACGTTACAGGGGTTAAAGCTGGTAGCGAAAAACAAGCCTTTGATGATCCTTACCGCGGCTCTCGTGCTCGGATGCATGAAGGGTACCATCGACACCGTGTGGCATATCGTGGCAAGGGTAAAATATGCCGATAATATGGCGGACGCCGCCAAGATATTCGGCGCGGTAAGCATGATAATAGGCTTTGCGGCTACGCCGAATATGATACTTCTGCCGCTTTTCACGAGAAAAATGAATAACCGTACCATCATGGTGATGTGGCAGGCGTTCAATACCGGCGCATATCTCGTGCTCGCTTTGATAGGCTTCGACAACCTGGAGCCGGGAACGAATTCCGCGATAATCATCACCGCGTTGAGGTTCGTTGCCTGTTTCAACGCGATGGGCAGTCTGCAGCCTCTGATGCTGTCCGAGATAAGCGATTATCAGCAGCATATCTCTGGATATCGCCTTGAGGGTTTTATACAGACGATGGCTTATTCGGTGCCGCTCGTATTCAGTCAGGTATGCGCTCTCATACCCGCGGTGATACAGGGGAAAGTTGGCTTCAACCCCAACAATTACATCATTAAAGAAGGCGTAAACGGAATTCCCGCGAACGAGATGAGCGAAAATTTCCTTTCGGACGAGCTCGTGGCGATAGCGGACAAATACGCCGATATCGCGATATGGATATCGGTGGCTTCGGGCGCGCTTATGTTGCTGATGCTTTGTTTCTACGGATTGAGTAAAAAGAAACACGCCGAAATAGTGGCGGCTTTGAAGCTTGAGTCGGTCAATACCGTGAGCATCGAAGAAGAAAAAGGCAATATGAAATTCTTTAGCGACGAAGAAAGCGTAGCCGCGGAAAATTCCGCCGAAGAAAGCGAAAATACCGCTACCGTCGTCGTCCGCAACGTAGGCGAAGACGAAGGCAAGAACGGAAAAGAACAGCCGTAGCCCGAATTGAGTAAAGCGCGGAAAGATAAGACCTTTTATAGTGAAACGTAACAATGCGCAAGGAGCGTATAAGGAGGCAGATATGAACAAGATGATATTCCGTAAGCCTGCCGCTAACTGGCACGAATCGTTACCCGCGGGGAACGGCAAAACGGCGTTTACGGCGTCCGGGGGCAGACGCGTCGAAAAGCTGTGGTTCAACGACGCGGAATTATGGTCGGGACATCCGGTCGACTACGACGCGCCGCGTTCGCGCGAGGCGCTCGCGGAAGCGCGCGGACTGTTGGCAGAGGGCGCATACGCCGAAGCGGACAGTGTGGTGAGCGAGCGCATGTGCGGAGATTACAGCGAAGCGTTCATGCCGCTGGCTACCGTAAGGATAAGGATATATGCTAAGCCGGGCAAAGGGTATTCGCGCTCCGTCGATCTGGACAACGGAGCGATCCTCGCGGAGGACGACGTAATATCGAGGCGCGCTTTCGCCTCGTACCCGCACGACGTCGCGGTATATTCCGCGGAAGGCAGATCGCCGTTCTCGCTTACCGTCGGCGTAAGATCTCTTCTGCGTAACGTCGTTACCGTAAAGGACGGCGTATTGACCGTAAGCGGGAACGCGCCCGATTACGCCGCGCCGCACTACTTGCGCGGCGAGAAACGTCCGATAAGATACGACGAGGGCAAAGCCTCCGCATTCGCTTTGGCGTTAAGGGCGGAAACGGACGGTAAGATAAAATGTACCGCAAAAAAGCTGCGCGTCGAAAAAGCCACTTACGTGCGGCTTTACGCGGTCACGCGCACGGGATTCAGAGGCTACGCTTCCATGCCGGAAACGGACTCCGCAAAGATCCTTGACGAAGCGGTCACGGCGCTTACGGCGCAGGACGCGCCGTACGAGGAAATAGAGCGCGCGCATAGGGAAGATTACCGGGCTTTATATTTCAATCAGAGTTTAACGCTTGCTGAAGGCGAAGGCGACGTCGCCAAGCTCCTTAAAAAGGCGCGCGCGGGAAAACCCGACGCGGAGCTTATAGAACTTCTATACGACTTCGGCAAATACATGACGATATGCGGAAGCCGCTGCAGTCAGCCGCTCAATCTTCAGGGGCAGTGGAATAAGGAAATGCGCCCGCCGTGGAGCAGCAATCTCACCACGAACATCAACGCCCAGATGAACTATTGGGGCGCCACGAGAGCGGGGCTCGGGAAGTGTATGACGCCATTCTACGAAGCGGTCAAAGAGATCGTCGAGAGAGGCAAGCGGACGGCGGCGGCGAATTACGGCGCGAGCGGGTTCGCGTGCAATCACAACGTAGATATTTGGCGCAACACTTCTCCCGTTCAGGGCGATCCGAGTTATATGTACGCACCCCTTTGCGGCGCGTGGCTCGCGTGCGAAATGTTCGCGCACAAGAAAAACTGCGGCAAAATAGACGAAGACGCCACCCGCGTGATATCGGAAGCCGCCGAATTCATACTCGATTATCTCTGGAAGTACGACGGTAAGCTCGTGACCGCGCCGTCCGCTTCGCCGGAAACGGCTTACATAGAGAACGGAAAGCGTTCCTCCGTGGGTATAGCCTCCGCTTTCGAAATGTCTATAATAAGGCAAACCTTCGTGAACTGTCTCGAATCGGGAGCGAACGAAGAACTGAAAGCGGAAATAAGAAAGGCGCTTACCGAACTCCGTCCCTACGAAAAAGCCGAAAACGGCCTGGCGGAATGGGCGGGCGGCAGGATGAGCGCGGAGAAGGGACACAGGCATTTTTCGCCGTTATACGGGGTGTATCCCGGCAACGTAGTGAAGAAAGGCTCCGAGGAATTCGGGTGGGCGAAAGAACTTTTCGAGCACAGATTGAAATACGCTTCCTCGCCGATAGGCTGGAGCGCGGCGTGGGCGATATGTCTTGCGGCGCGTTTTTGCGACAAAGATGCGGCAAAGAGGACGATAGCTTCTTTTACCGGACGGTCGGTGATGAACAATCTTTTCGATTATCATCCTCCGCGTTATTTCCAGATAGACGGCAATATGGGCTTTATCGCGGGCATCAACGAAATGCTCCTTCAGGAGAGCGAAGGAGTGATAACCTTGCTTCCGACATGTATCGGAATCATCGGAAGCGGCGAAGCGAAAGGCTTTGTCGTGAACGGCGCGAAAGTGGATTTCCGCTGGAAGGACGGCAAAGTGAACCGTTTTTGTGCAGACAGACCGATGAAGGTAAGGAATGTAAATATCGCTACAGGCGCCGAACTCATAAACGCGGAACTTATATGACAGAGTGCCCGTAGCGGGCAAGGCAAAAGGCGGTCGTAACGAAGCCGCAGGGGTAAGCGCAAGCGCGGATCGCGCAGTAGCGTTACCGTAAATAACGGATAACCGTTATCTAAAGGGGATGAGCGTATGAAATACGTTTACGCGAAGGAAGCGGGCATATTGCCCGGCGAAGAAATAGCGCGAAAGCTCAATACTCTTTTATCGGAGCTTGCGGAAAACGACGAGGAAAAAACGCTCGTTTTCGAGAAAGGCGAGTATTTCCTCGACTCGGCGAACGCGCCCGAACCCTTATTGTACATAACAAATACTATGGGCGACGGGGAGTGGAAAAGGGACGAACGCCCGCACCTCAACCGCGTCGAAATGTACTTCAAAGGGATCAGGTCGCTGACCGTGGAAGGCAATTCTTCTGTATTTACGGTGCGCGGTTCGTTGACGAATATAGCTGTTTGCGATTGCGAAGATCTGTGTCTTAAAAACTTCACTTTGGTTACCGAAAATCCCGATATGCACTCGTTCAGAGTGATACGGCGAAGCGCGTTCGCGATAGATTTCGAGTTAGACGGCGAGAGCCGCTATATATGCGATAAAGGGAAATACATATTCGTCGGCAAAGACTATTCGACGCCTTTTACCGAAAAGAGAGCGACCGCGTACTGGATAGGAAAAATATCCGCAGACAACGCCGATTCGATTCGGCGCACGACGCATCCTCTGCGCGGCGCCATTCGGGTGAAAGAGATCGGCGAACGCTTATTCCGCGCGACATACGCGGTCAAGCCCCGTTGCGCCGCGGGCGACGAGTTTTACGTCTACGACGTTCGCAGGAAGTATCAGGGGATATTCGTCGACGGCAGTAAAGACGTTCGTATCGAGAGCGTTGCTCAGCCTTTCAATTACGGGCTCGCGCTCGTTTTTCAGAACACGGAAAACATTGCCGTTATCAACTCCGTATTCGCGCCCGCCGAAGGCGGCGCGTTAAAGATGGCATCGGTAGCCGACTTCATGCAGGTGTGCTGTTGTCGCGGCAAGGTCACGGTAAGAGGCAACCGATTCTGCGGCGCGGGCGACGACTGTCTCAACGTGCACGGCGTTCATTTCAGGATAAAAAAGCACGAAGGCGATACCTTGCTTTTATCGTTCATGCACCCGCAGACGCACGGCTTTTGTCCGTTCAGAACGGGCGACGCGGTGCGCTTCGTTTCGCCAGCCACGCTGTTGCCGCTTGCGGAAGGCACGGTAAAGAGAGCGGAGCCCGCAGGCGAATACGACATAAAGTTAGAGCTTTACAAGGCTCCGGCACCGAAGCTTGAAGGATCTGTCGCGGAGAACGCGAGCGCCTGTCCCGACCTTATTTTCGCGGGAAACGTTATAGACAGAATAATAACCCGCGGCGCGCTTGTCACCACGTCGGGCAAAGTTATTATAGAAAACAACGATTTTTACAACACTTCCATGCACGCCGTGCTTGTTTCGGACGACGCGAAAAGCTGGTACGAAAGCGGCTTCGTGCGCGACGTCGCGATACGCGGCAACCGCTTTTACGCCAACCGCGGGTATTACGTTTGCGTGAAGCCGGAGAACCGCGTTTACAAAGGAGCCGTACACAGCGGTATAACGATAGAGAACAACCTTTTTTCCTCTCCGTATTCGGAAGGCTTCTACTTCAAAGCGGCAAGCGACATAACGCTTAAAAACAACGAATTCGTTTTCGGCGAAAGGATACGCGCCGTTGACGCGCTCGCGGAAACCGAAAAATGAAGAAGTCGTCGGGCGCGCCGCCGCATCTTTATCGATACGGTCTTGTCATGGCGCATACGTTCGTGATATAAAGTATTTATGATGAAAAAGAATAAGCATTGCCCGAAACCCGATATCGACGAAGCGGAGTTCGTAGCCGTTTCGTCTGCTTTGCCCGCGGATCGCGCGGAAGCGGCGCTCGCACGTATCAACGAGGTCTTGCCGCGATTCCGTGTCGGGGACGTAGCTACGCTTGGCGAGCTTAAACTTTTCCTTTCCGTAAAATACCGCGCGCAACCCGCGGACTGGAAAGACATCGACAAATGCACCCGCACCAAAGTCAGAAGGTACAATAAATATTGCCGCACCGTGTTCTGCGTGAGTGAAGGGCACGTTACCGACGAGGAGTACCGCATGGCGTATATCGTAAAAAGGGAGGATCTCGAAAATCCTTCCGTAAATGGCCGCGATTTCTTTTACGACCTGTTTTTTATCGTAGGAAGCGAGGACGGCGAAAAACTTTCGAGCTATTTTATCGGAGGGTATTCGGAGGGCTTCCACGAAGAAATGTACCTTCTGTGCGGTAACCGTTAGATCGGTACAATTATCGGAGTACAGTAATTTTTTTTGGAAATTTGCTTTTCGGTGACTATGTTACGGAAAAATTTTTTTCGCGGGGATATACTGTGAACAGTAAATCAAGCGAGGTGACTTATGGCAGTTCTTACTATAACCAAAAACAATTTTCAAGAGGAAGTTCTTAATTCCGATAAACCCGTTCTTCTCGATTTCTGGGCTACGTGGTGCGGACCCTGCCGCATAATGGGTCCCGTCGTGGACGAAATAGCCGAGGAACGTAAAGACGTCAAGGTGGGTAAAGTCAACGTGGACGACGAGTCCGAGCTCGCGAGCGCGTTCGGCATAATGAGCATTCCCACGCTCGTCGTGATGAAAGGCGGCAAAGTCGTCGATTCTTCGGTGGGCGTCAGACCGAAAGGCGACATACTCAGGATGATTTGACGGGGGCGCGCCAATGAGCATATTCGATTTTTTACGCTCCTCGGATATTAATGCGGGTGTAGCGGAGTACGCCGCCGATTCCGGCGCCGTGCTCGTAGACGTGCGCACTCCCGACGAATACGCTTCGGGGCATATCGAAGGAAGCCGTAATATCCCGCTCGACGCGTTGACGTCCGCGCAGAACGCGATACCCGATAAAAGCACGCCGCTTTATCTGTATTGCCACAGCGGCGCGCGAAGCCGTTACGCGGCGCGCATCCTCAAAAGACTCGGCTATACCGCGGTCAAGGATATAGGCGGTATCATGACTTATAAAGGGAAGGTAGTATGATGAAAGTCGTAATAGTGGGCGGAGTAGCCGGCGGCGCCACCGCGGCGGCGCGTATAAGAAGGCTCGACGAGAACGCCGAGATCACGATATTCGAGAGATCCGGATATATCTCCTACGCCAATTGCGGGCTTCCGTATTACATAGGCGGCGAGATAACCGATAAAGAAGAACTTACCCTTCAGACTCCCGAGAGTTTTTATTCGAGATTCCGTATCAACGTATTCGTGAAGCACGAAGTGATCGCGATAGATACGGCGGAGAAGAAAGTGAAAGTGAAGGACCTCGATAGCGGCGAAGTGTTCGATTGCGGTTACGACAAGCTCGTTCTATCTCCGGGGGCGCGTCCGATAAGACCTCCGTTCCCGGGCGCGGACGACGCGAGGATATTCACCCTGCGCAACGTGGAGGACACTTTCCGTATCAAAGACCATGTGACCGGGAAAGGTACGAAACGCGCCGTGGTCGTGGGAGGCGGCTTCATCGGGATAGAGGTTGCGGAAAACCTCGCGCGGCTCGGTATCGACGTGACGCTCGTGGAGGCGGCGCCTCAGCTCATGGCGCCTTTCGACGAGGATATGGCGGCATTTATCCATTCCGAAGTGAGAAGAAACGGCGTTAAGCTCAGACTCGGAGCGGCGGTGGAAAGCTTTTCGAGCGTAAAAGGCGGGTTGTGCGTGCGTATCAATGGCGGCGAGGATATCGTCGCGGATATTGCGGTGCTCGCGATAGGGGTAGCGCCCGATACCTCGCTTGCCAAAGAAGCGGGGCTCGAACTCGGCATAAAGGGCAGTATCGTCGTGAACGACAGAATGGAAACCTCCGCACCCGACGTGTACGCCGTAGGCGACGCCGTGCAGATCAAGAATTTCGTCACGGGTAAGCCCGCGCTCATATCCCTTGCGGGACCCGCAAACAAAGAGGGCAGGATCGCCGCCGACAATATCTGCGGCAAGGATTCCCGCTACGGCGGCGGACAGGGGAGTTCCGTTATCAAAGTTTTCCGTCTGACCGCGGCGGCTACCGGGATCAACGAGAGAACGGCTGAACTCGAAGGCATAGACGCCGACAAAGTAATATTATCGCCGATGAGCCATGCGGGCTATTATCCGGGCGGTAAGATAATGACGATGAAAGTCGTTTTCGAGCGCGGAACGTACCGCTTGCTCGGCGCGCAGATAGTGGGCTACGAGGGCGTGGACAAACGTATAGACGTGCTCGCGACGGCGTTAAGGGCGGGAATGAAGGCGACGGAGCTTACGGAGCTCGATCTCGCCTACGCTCCGCCGTATTCGTCCGCCAAAGACCCCGTCAATATGGCGGGATTCATGATCGAAAACATCAGGGACGGGCTCGTCAGACAGTGGTACTACGACGAAGTACCGTTGCTGAAGCGCGACGGAAGCGTCACCTTGCTCGACGTGAGGACGGCGGAGGAGTGCGCTTCGGGCGGCATGATAGACGGTTTCGTCAATATTCCCGTCGACGAATTGCGCGACAGGATAGGCGAAATACCCGCAGGTAAACCCGTTTATATAATATGTCAGAGCGGATTGCGCAGTTATATCGCGGCGCGTATACTCGCGGGCAGGGGATACGACGTTTACAATTTTGCCGGAGGATACCGCTATTACGCTACGGTCGTCAAAGACAAACTCTGCGCCGAACGCAGTACGGCGTGCGGCAAGGATTCCGATTGATCCCTGCCTTTTACGTAAAGCTAAGACCGCTCGGGATTTTTCGGGCGGTCTCTTTTTGTATCGGGCAATATATCGCGTGTAGGAAAATTTATTCGGCAATCGCTCTCAGGCGGTCGGCGTCCGTAATTTCTATGCTTCCGCGCGCAAGTCTGACGATGCCTTCGTCGGAAAAATATTTGAGCATCCGCGTCACCACTTCTCTCGGACTTCCGAGATGGTTGCCTATGACCTCGTGAGTTATTTTCAGCGTGTTGCTTCCCTCTATATTGGCTTCCTCGCTTAAAAAAGCCGCAAGCCGCGAGTCGAAACTTTTCCACATTATCTGCTCTACGAGCCACATCACTTCGGAGAAGCGGCTCGCCATAACTTCGCTCGTGAAGTTTGCTAACGGAGCGGAAGTGTTCATCACCGATTTATACACGTCCGAGGGGATGACGGTAACCTCGGAATCCTTCTCCGCGGCGAGAGTTACGTCGAACTGGATGCTGTTCATTATACAGGAAGCGGAGAAAAGGCATATATCGCGATCGAAAAGGCGGTAAAGAGTGATCTCTTTACCTTCGGGGGAAGTGGTGTAAGCCCGTATCTGTCCCGAGCGGATGAGCATGAGCCCCGTACATTCCGTAGACCCGCCGTGAAGAATGGAGCCCTTCCGGTAGCGTCGTTCTTTCGCGGAAGCCGCGATCAACGCGCGTTCGTCGTCTTTAAGTTTATCCCAAACCGGGAAAAAATCCGCAAAATCCATATAGCCAACTCCTTTGACGAAAACATTATAACATAGACGCGGCGATATTACACGGCAAAATATCTTTAAGAACGCAACGTAAATAATAAGCGTCGGTCGGGTTCAGCGTTTGTGATTTTGTTACGGAAAAGGGGAATACGTTATGATATAATGCGTACAAAGAGGTACAAAGCTATGAAAGAATATGTATGCACCGTGTGCGGCTACGTTCATAAGGGCGAACTCACCGCAGACCTCAAATGCCCCGTATGCGGCGCCGGAGCGGAAGCTTTCCGCGAGGTCGTGAAAGTCGAAGCCGTTAAACCGACTCGCGTTGTAAAAAAGCCTGCAAGGGAAACCGAAAGCGAGCTTTCGGCAATCGAAATGAGCATAATTTGTTCCAACCTTGCACGCGGCTGCGAGAAGCAGTATATGTTTGACGCCATGGAAAAATTCAAGGAGCTAGCGGAGTTTTTCCGTAAGGCGGCGAAGCCCGCGAAGGGCGTTAAGAACGCAGAAGCGCTTGCCGCTATGATCGGGAAAGATATCGACGAAGGATATCCTTACGCCAATGCCGAAGCGAAAAGCGCCGGCGACAGAGGGGCGATGCGCAGTCTCGTATGGAGCGAGAAGGTAACGAGAATGCTTGCGTCATTGCTCGCGCGTTACGCCAAGGAAGGGGATAAGATGCTCGAAAACACGGGAGTATACGTCTGTTCGGTATGCGGCTTCGTATACGTCGGCGACGCGGCTCCGGAGCTTTGTCCGGTATGTAAAGTGCCCTCGTGGAAATTCGAAAAACAGGAAAGGAGGGCACGGTAATGGCGGACAAATATGCGGTAAGAAATTTGAGACTTTGCACCAAAGATTGTCTTTGTCTGTACGTCTGTCCCACGGGTGCCACCGACACCGAGAACAGCATAATCGACGTCAAGAAATGCGTGGGGTGCGGCGCTTGCGCGGACGCCTGTCCTTCCGGCGCGATAAGCATGGTGCCCAAAGCATATCCTCCGCAACAGCGCAAAGCTCCGGAAGTGGTCGAAGCGTTGAGATCGCTCGTGGCGAGCAAAGCCCGTGCGGAGCTCACAGCCGCGGAGCTCGACGACGTTCTCGCCGTCGCGATAGAGAAGTCATCGAGGCTGATGGCGGAAGATCTTACGAGGGAAGCGGGGTACATGATACCCGAGAGCCTGAACGCCAAGCGTTTCCTCGAAAAGATAAAGGATTATCCGGGGATACCCGAAGAAGCGGTGAAATATCTGCTCGAAAATATCGAATTCAACGAAAAAGAAAATAACGAAAAGGAGATAAAAACTATGGAAAAATGGAAATGCACGGTATGCGGTTATATACACGAAGGACCTTTGCCCGCGGATTTCAGATGCCCCGTGTGCAAACAGCCCGCCGAGAAATTCGTCAAGATAGAAGACGCTCCCGCAAAGAGCAAATATGCGGGCACCAAGACCGAGAAAAACCTTATGGAAGCTTTCGCGGGCGAATCCCAGGCGCGCAACAAGTATACCTATTTCGCTTCGGTGGCGAAGAAAGCGGGTTACGAACAGATAGCGGCATTGTTCCTCGAAACCGCCGATAACGAAAAAGAACACGCGAAGCTTTGGTTCAAAGCGTTGGGCGAGCTCGGCGACACGGCGGAAAATCTCCTGCACGCCGCGGAGGGCGAGAGCTACGAGTGGACGGATATGTACGCACGCATGGCTAAAGAGGCGGACGAAGAAGGGTTCCACGATCTTGCCGAGCAATTCAGAGGAGTGGCTGCTATCGAGAAAAGGCACGAGGAAAGATACCGCGCCCTTCTCAGGAACGTGGAGACGAAACAGGTATTCGCCAAGAGCGGCGTGACGGTATGGGAATGTCGTAACTGCGGACATATCGTCGTAAGCGCCGAGGCTCCGGAGATCTGCCCCGTATGCAAGCATCCGCAAGCCTTCTTCGAAGTACACAAGGAAAACTATTGAGCGCATGACCTGCGCGTAGCCTTGATAAGGTCGCGAGCAGATAAGTTTGCTTATCCCGACTCCGCCCCCGCGCCGACGCGCGGGGGTATTTTATTCCGTTTTTGAAAAATCGTATTATTATCGCGGTTCAATGTATCGTTTTTTTAACTGAAACGGCATGTTTATCTCAAAAACGCCGTTTCCCGCTCACGCCGCGATGAAGCGCTATTGACTGTTATATAAATATTATATATACTCATAATATCGACGAGTAAACAAGCGAGGTGTCAGAGGATGAAACGAATTATACTGACTATCGCCGCGGCGGCTCTCGTATGCTTGATGTGCTTGAGCGCCACGGCTTGTACCGTAAAGATAAAGGATCCTTCGATAACCGACGATAAAGCGGAGCTTAAATCGGTGGAGATAAAGGCGGAGAACACCACTACGCATACCGTTAACGGCGAAAACGCGCAGGCGCTTTTCGATCTTGTGCGCGGGTTCGGCGAATTGGACAAGGAAGCGCTCGATATCGGTATAAGCGGTTATACAGGCGTGAAAACGGAGTACGATTACACTTTCAAAATTAGTTATACCGCCGGAAACTTCTTCCGTAGAGAGGAGGGGAAATTCACTTACAACGTCGGGGAAAGGGTGATACGCACGCGCGAAAACGGCGAAAGCAACGTTAAATATGACGCAAATAAGCTCGTATGTATCAACGGGCTCGTCAAGCGTACCGCCGAACTCAGCGACGCGCAGTTGGAAAAAGTGAAAAGCGTTTTCGAATCCGTCAACGGCACGGTAATGCCGTCGGCGTTCGAGAGGGCGGCGGCAAAGGCGGAGGAAATGGGATTTTTGACGGAGAAAATACCTTCGGACGTTATTATAAGCGTTGCGGCGGAGGCGTTCGGCTCCCTTCCTCTCGACGCGGGCGAGCATATACTCGAGGGCTACGAGATACGCGAGGGCAACGCGGTCAATTATCTTTTCTATACCACGGACGCGCAATGGGCGACTTCCTTGGAGAAGTACGCGTCGTTTTCGCGCGTAGGCAGGATATGTTATTTTTGGTCGGGGCGCGGTTTCGACGAGATCAGGAACACGCTCATGAGTTGAATCTATAAGTATTTTCCGGAGAATAAGCATGCTGGAACTTAAAAATGTCAACAAGACGTATCGCCCCAAAAAAGGCGCGGAAACGAAAGCGCTCGTCGACGTTTCGATAGCGTTCCCCGACCGAGGGCTCGTATTTATACTCGGTAAATCCGGGTGCGGCAAATCCACTCTCCTTAACGTGATAGGCGGGCTCGATAAGCCCGATTCGGGCGAGATCTCGATAATGGGAAGGAGCAGTAAGGATTTCTCGTCCACCGATTTCGACTCCTACCGCAACACGTTCGTGGGCTTCGTGTTCCAGGAGTACAACGTCCTCGACGAATTCACCGTAGAGGACAATATAGCGATAGCTACGGAGTTGCAGGGCAAGAAGCGCGACCGCGCTCGGATTTCGGAGATATTAAGGCAATTCGAACTCGAAGGACTGGAACGCCGCAAGCCGAACACGTTGTCGGGCGGGCAGAAGCAGAGAGTGGCGATAGCGCGCGCGCTCATCAAAAATCCGCGCATAATCCTTGCCGACGAGCCCACGGGCTCGCTCGATTCCGATACGGGCAAAGAGGTGCTCGGAATTCTGAAAAAGCTGTCGGAGGAAAAGCTCGTCGTCGTAGTATCCCACGACAGGGAATTCGCGGAAACTTACGCCGACCGCATCGTGGAGATGAAGGACGGTAAAGTGGTGGCTGACTATCCCGTATCCGCGTCCGTCGCGCGGGCGAGCGGGGAAGCGGATACGGCGAGAACGTATACCGACGAGGAAAAGAAGCTCATACGTTCACGACTCCCTTTCCGTCACGCGCTGCGCCTGGGCGCGAGCGGTATCATAACAAAGCCCGTCAAACTCGTATTCACCGTGATCCTAACGGCTATAGCTTTCATTCTTTTCGGCGTATTCTCCACGCTCGCGCTGTACGATAAGGAAAAAGTGACCGAAAAAGCCATTACGGATCACGAGATCTCTTATCTGAAATACGGGAAGGGTTATTTTGAAAAAGAAGTGATCTACGGCGTGGAAAATTCCGATCGGCAATTCGTGTATCTTCGCGAGAGCGAATCCGTCGTGCCGACGAATATGACCGAAGCGGAATATCTCGAGCTTTCGGCGAAGTACCCGTCGGCAATAGCCGTTTTCGACGCGCCCATTGCAATAGAGGATTTTACGACGGATACCTTTTTTTACAGCGACGAATACCGCGGAGCGGCGTGCTCGTACGATAACGGAGCTTCGCTCAAGCTCCTTGCGGGCAGACTGCCCGAAAATGCCGGCGAAGCCCTGATGCCGTCGTTTATGTTCGACGCCGTTAAAATAGGCAAGTTGTACGGACCCGGGAGGGCTTTGATAAAAGTCGACGGTTACGAGGATTACGTTAAACTGCCGAAACAAAAATTATACGGAGATTTGGAAGTTTCCATAGTGGGCGTGTACGAATCCGCTCCGATAAGCAACGACTATAACGCGTTGCGCACGATGGCGGATAACGGCACTTTGAATTACAGGGATATCGATTGGAACAGCGAATACGAGAACGGATTTTATAATTATCTTTTCGTTCATAAAGATCTGTTGCGCGATTTGTATGCGAATTATTCCGATCTTAAAGTTTACAGCGATGAAAAATATGTCGACGGGTATTATTTTCTAAGGACCTCGTTGCAGGCTACGTTGGTATTCGGCGAAGACGAGAACGATAAATACGAATTTACGGAAATGTGTCCGTATCCGAGTACCTTTTCCGCCAAAGAACTGCCCGTTTACGACGTGACGGGTTCAAATCGTTTAGAAGATCTCGCCGCCGACGAAGTAGCGATTTCGGGCGTTTATTACGCCTGGATACTGTACGGTTATTTATTCGATATGGCGCGTGAACTCACGAACCTCGGTGAAAACTCCGAATATTACCGTTATTTCGAATCGGCTATAAACGAGCTCGGTATGGAAGCCGTGTACGACGAATACAAAGTCGTTTCCGAGAAGCTGGACAAGCTTTATCGCAACTCCGACGAGGATATGACGACTTCCGAGGCGCGCGGGATACTGAAAGACGTAAGCGATTATATGGCGAAGTATTCGTTGCCGTTACCTCGCTTCACCACGACGTCCTTCGCGACGGGAGAAACGTACGAGGTAAAGATCGCCGGAGTTATTCTTATAAGTTTAAGGCGGTACTTTGCATACGTTTCCGAAGAAATTTTCGCCGATTACGTCACTCAGGCGGACGCGTTCAATATAGCTCACGGCTACGAAACGAAATATTCGCTTGCCGATAACGCCGGTATTTCCGCGGTATTCATCCCCGAGTCCGAGTATTCCTCCGATCTCGGCGCCATAGTCGCTTCCGTCTACGCAAGGAGCGAAAAAGACGATTCCACAAACGTCATATTCGGAGCGTTGATGAACGAGATCGCCGCGGTCAACGATACGATAGCGACTATTTTCAAGGTAACGCTGGGGCTATGGCTCGGACTTATAGTGTTTGCGGTATTGCTGATGTTCTCGCTCGTTTCTTCCTCGATAACCGCCAAGAAGAAGGATATCGGCATCCTGCGCGCGTTGGGAGCGCGCGGTATAGACGTGTTCGCCATATTCCTCGTAGAAGCCGTGTGTATAGCCGTGCTGTGCTTCGTCATAGCGGGAATAAGCTGCGCGTTCATCTGTCCCGCGGTGAGCGAGATGTTCATTTCGACAGAACTTTTACACATATCGTTGTTGGTATTCGGCGCGGAAAACGCCGCTCTAATGGTCGCGCTTGCGGCGGTCACTGCGGTTTTGGCGACGTTGATACCAGTTTCCATATACGCGAGGAAGCCTCCCGTAGACAGTATACGGGGAGCGTAAACGCCGAACTCTTGTAAAGAGAACTGCCCGCTTAATGCGGGCAGTGATTTTTTTGAATTAAGTTGAGGTAAGCTTATAGAAATCCTTATTTGCTCGCGCGTCGGAGCTCTCCGCGCGCCTTCCTCGCGGCGTATGCGTATATAGCGACGAGTGTTTTGGCGTCGTGTATTTCGCCTGCCGTAGCCATCGAATAGGCTTTCTCGAAAGGTATTTTCTCCACGCCGAGGAATTCGCCTTCGTCGAGATGCGCTTCCGTTTCCGTAAGCCCCGTCGCGAGATACACGTAGAGTTTTTCGTCTGTGTAAGAGGGGGTGGGATAGACGGTAGCTATAAGTTCGAATTTATCCGCTTTGAGCCCCGCTTCTTCCTCGAGCTCGCGTATGGCGCAAGTAAGAGGCTCCTCGCCTTTTTCGAGTTTTCCCGCAGGTATTTCGAATACCTCCGCCGCGTAAGGATAACGGTACTGAGTTACGAAGTATACGTTTTCCTCCTCGTCCACCGCCATTATGCTCGCGCCGCCGCTGTGGCGTATGTATTCGCGAACGGTGATCTTGCCGTTTTCGAGCTCGACCGAATCTTTATATAATTTCATTATCCTGCCGTCGTACAGCATTTCGCTCGTAAGCGTAGTTTCTTTGGACATATCAGCTCCTCGCGCCTTATAAGACGCTTTAATTTATACCTTTATATTGTATTATTTATCACGCGAAATTGCAATCGAAAGTAACTTCTTCGGCATATCGGTTTCATGTCGTATTGACGTAAAGGCGCGTGTATAATATAATATTTACGTTGTATTTCAATTTTTACCCGGAATATGCTCAAATAAATATTCCTGTAGGGTAATCTGGAGGGCAAAAATGAAAAAACTTAAAAATTTATTGATATTTACGCTCTGCATTTTGCTCGCGTTCGCGGCGCTTGCCGGCTGTAAGGACGAGGATACCGAAGGAACTCCTAACGACGGCGGCAACGGCGGCAACGGCGGTAACGGCGACGGCTTGTTCGCCATAACCGTAACGGCTTCCGACGACTACGAGATAATCCCTTCGGCTACGTCCGCGGCGGCGGGTACGGATATCACGTTGACGGTGAGCTCGAAGTCTATTGACAAGCTCGTTACCGCAGTCAAAATGAACGGCACGACGCTCGGGAAGTGGGACGGGGTATATGCTTTCACTATGCCCGCTTCCGACGTTACGCTTTCGGCGGAAGTCAGATCGCTTACCGAAGTGCGTTCGGACGGAATGGCGGTGTTTTCGGAGAATAACCTCACCACGATAGCGAAAAACGCTAATCACAATTCCGACAGCTTTTCGGATAAAAACTGGGGACTCGATATTTCCTTCGTAGACGCGTATTGGATGACTATCTTGAAAAACGAGATTATTTCCACGGCGCAGAACGTGATACCCGATTCGGCGATAACTCTCAAAACGAAAACTCAATCGATGAGTAACGTGATAGTCGGAGCCAAGATACTTATCGATACCGAGAAAATAAGCGCGGGTACTACCTGGCTCGTAATGGATTTTGCGAGCGGCAACGTTTCTTCCGATAAAGGTTCGCTCGCGGTGAAAATAACGGTATGCGAATACGGCGAACTGTATGTCGAAACGATGAGAGAAACGCTCGTGTTCGATATAAGCGGCGCGGGCGCCTCGGACGGACAATATACCGTCAGGATCTCGGACGAAGACCATATCGACGGTTCCACGGCGGGAGCTTCGCCTTTCAAAGACTATACTTTGAACGCCGCGGACGGCGAAATAACGATCACGTTCGACTACGTCGCGGGACATAAGTATTGGATAAGGATAACCGAGGGAAGCGCAGACGATTATCAGACCGCGCTCACGATAGAGTCTCGGAGCACGGACGGCGCGGTCTATACGGGCGACGGGGAATATCCCGGAACGGGAAGGCTCACGTTCACGACTCCGGGAACGGAGCTCACGCTTACGGTCAAATCTAACGGCTGAACGGGCTTTTACGGCGTATCTCCGCGGCTGGATATACTTTTCCGTAGAGAGGCGCGTAGGGCATAATGTAACGGAGGAACAAGTTTGTTCGAACTTTATAAAGGCGACATAACCGAACTGAAGGTCGACGCAATAGTTAATGCGGCGAACCGCATGTTACTCGGAGGCGGCGGCGTGGACGGCGCTATACACCGCGCTGCGGGCAGGGGACTTTACGAGGAATGTAAGACTCTGGGCGGTTGTGAAACGGGAGAAGCGAAAACGACGGGCGGATACCAGCTTCCCGCTAAATACGTCATTCATACCGTGGGACCGGTGTGGCACGGCGGCGGATACGGAGAAAGGGAGCTGCTGACGCGGTGCTATCTCAATTCGTTGAAAGAGGGGGTAGCGCACGGGGTAAAAAGCATAGCTTTCCCGCTCATATCGTCGGGAGCGTACGGCTATCCGCTCGCTGAAGCGCTCGAAGCGGCGGTGAGAACGCTTAAGGACAACGCTCCCGAAGATATGCGCGTAATACTCGTATTGTACGACGAGAAAACGTATATGGCGGCTCGGGAAACACTCGCGCGCTTGACGCGCGAGTGAGAGCTTGTTACGAAAGACGTTCATGAAAAGAAGTATCCGTAAAATTTCAGCCGCATTGATTTTCGCAGCCTTTCTTACGGGAGCGTTTTTTTCGCTTACGGCGTGCGCCGCGCGCATAAAGATCCCCGACGAGCATTATTCGGAGGCGGACTCGTCGCTCATCAATCCCGAAGCGGACGAATGCGCCGTAGAACTTATGTCTTACCTCAAAAGCATTTACGGTAAATACGTTTTGAGCGGTCAATACGTCAACGAATACGAGGATTTCGAGGCGGCGGAATTCAGGACGGATCCCTCCGATCCCGCAAGTCCCATGACGGTATTCAAAGCAAACGAATTACAAGCCGTATATAAAGTTACGGGCGAATATCCAGCCGTTCTCGGGCTCGACGTGTCGGGGATAGAGTGCGGCGAGAGGTGCTATTCGATAGAACAGGCTATCGAATGGCACGACGCGGGCGGTATAGTGACGATATGCTGGCACTGGAAGATAGACAATCTCGACGGAAACCCCCGAGCTTTCTACGAATGGGACACCGATTTCGATCTTAAGGAAACCCTTAAAGACAAAAACGGCGCGAAATACGCTTCTCTTATAGCCGATATCGACGCGGTGGCGGAAGCGATGAAGCCTTTACGCGAAGCGGGGGTACCGGTGCTGTGGCGACCGTTACACGAAGCGAGCGGCGGCTGGTTCTGGTGGGGCGCCGCGGGTGCCGACGCCTATAAGGAGCTGTGGGATATAATCTATTACAGAATGACTTCGATCCACGGACTCAACAATCTTATATGGGTATATAACGGGCAGAACAGGAAGTGGTACGTGGGCGACGACAAATGCGATATCGTATCCGACGACCCGTATTATGATGAGAATTCGCGCGAAGCCTATCTCGAAGATACCGCCAACGCGTTGCGTTTCAAAGAAACTTACCGCGCGAGCGATGAGAAAATGATATGGATGAGCGAGAACGATTTCATATTCGACATAGAAGCGGCGTTCGAGGAAAATACCAGGTGGCTCGGCTTCTGTACCTGGTGCCGCGAATTCGTATGCGTGTATCTCGAAGGAGAGGACGGCGTATACCGCACTTATCCCGAGTACGGCGCGATGTGCAATACTCCGGAGGAGCTCAAGGCGATATACTCCGACGCGCGCGTTTTGACGTTATCCGACTTGCCGCGTTGCGATACGGAACTCATACAAGTAATTGCTTTATTTTGCAAAGCGTGGTAATATGACAATATTCTATAAGGCGTACGCGCCGTAAGGAGCAACGATATGACAGAAAACAAAGACGAAAAAACGATGAAGCACGCAAAAAATAAAAAAGTATTGAAAATAGTAGGGATAGTCCTTCTCTTGGCGGGCGTATGTTGCGCCGTGACGGGCTTCGTGGATATGGGACTGTCGATGAGAAGAATGGAGATGCCGAGACTCTTTTTCCTGTTGATAATAGGATTCCCGTCCATAGCGATAGGCGGTATGCTCACTCTTATGGGCTTCCGTAAAGAGGTGGCTACCTATATCAAGAACGAGTCCGTGCCCGTATTCAACGAAGCGAGCGAGGAGATGAAACCGGGGATAAGCGCGGTAGCTAGCGCGGTTAAAGAGGGCGTTACGGCTTCGGTGATCTGTCCCGCCTGCGGCGAAAGCAATACCGAGGGAAGCAACTTCTGCCGTAAATGCGGCCATCCGCTGTCGTCCGTCTGCCCGCGTTGCGGTGCGAGCGTTGCGCCCGACTCCTTCTTCTGCCCGAAGTGCGGCGAAAAGTTAAAATAATTATTTAATATAATTCAATTTTAGGCTTCCGTATGAATAATTACGGGAGCCTTTTTTTGAATTTTCAATTAGTCTTGTCGTCGGCTCACGCGCTCAGGGTTGACAATATTATTATTTAATCGTATGATATATTCTATTTAAGCCGATTTTGTTTTCGAATGTGAGAAATGAAAAAACGAATTTGCAGTAAAACACGAGTTAATGCGGTCATCGGATGCGCCGGGATACTTGGGTCACCGGAAAAGGAGCACAATGATCAAACTCGTAAACGTTTCGAAAACTTATACGACCGGCAAAAACGTTTATGTCGAAGCGCTCATTATCGCCGTAACGGCGTTCGTTCTCGCTCTGCCCGGTATATTCGGGATTTCCGCCGTTCTCAATAAGACTATCTACGGCGGAACGGAAATACCCTTCCTTAAAGTTAGATTCACGGTACCGTTGCTTACTTTTGCCGTGGCGCTCGTCGGTTGTACGATAGGGAGCGTGATCCCTATAGCGCGGCTCGTAAGGAAAAAGCCGGTGGATATCGTCAAAGCGTGATCGGGCATTGAGCGCGGCAACGCTCTACCTTTCCCCGAGCGGTTCTTCCCCAGTGCGCCGCCAGGGGCTTTTCTTTTCATCCCTGATTTGCTATAATATACATATCTTGAGATCTTCGGGAGGCGCGTACATGAAGGAAGTAGGCGTAGAATTTGCTCTCACCTGGATAGAACCGGGTCCTGTGACTCTCATAACCACTAATTACGGCGGGCGCAACAACGTTATGACGATATCGTGGACTATGGCGATCGATTTCGACGGGCACATAGTCTTTACTTCGGGAGACTGGAATTATTCCTTCCGCGCGATACGCTCGAACAGAGAATGCGTCGTATGCGTGCCGCCCGCAAGCATGGCAAAGACCGTCGTGGACATAGGTATGGTATCCGGCGAGGATACCGATAAATTCCGTAAGTTCGCCCTCACCGCGTTGCCCGCAAAAACGGTTTCGGCGCCGCTCATAGCGGAATGTCTTGCTTGTCTCGAATGTGAAGTCGAAGATATCGTGGAGCCGTACGGCTTCGTAGTCATGAAGGTGAAGCGCGTTTGGGTGAACGAGGATATCGAGGACAGGAGGATACTTCACGCGGTGGGGGACGGAACGTTTTACGCCGACGGAGAGCGTTTCGATTTACGCAAGCGTATGGAATCTAAACTTCCGCCAGGACTCTGAACCGAATATATATAATATATGCGGAAGGGGGAGCTATGAAATATTACGTTATGGCGGACGTGCACGGGTTTTGTTCCTTGTTGCGCGCCACTCTCGAAGAAAAAGGCTTTTTCAAAGACGAAGATCCGCGTAAGCTGATACTTTTGGGGGATCTTTTCGACCGCGGAGGAGAAGCCGTAGAAATGCAGGACTTCGTGCTCGGACTCATGGAGCGGGACGAAGTCATACTCGTGCGCGGCAATCACGAGGACTGTATAACGGAGCTTGCCGACAATTTCTTGAGTTATCTTCTCGGCGGCGATTTGAAGCACACTCACCATTACGTGAACGGCACGCTGGACACCGCCGCACAGCTTACCGGTTTCGATTTACCCTCTATGCGCGAAGCGCCTTACTCTTTCGTAGCGGAGTTAAGGTCCACGCCGTATTTCCGTAAGATAATTCCCGCGACGAAGGACTATTTCGAAATGGAAAATTATATTTTCACTCACGGGTGGATACCCTGCGTAAGAACGGGCGCGTACGAAAGATACCGTTACGCGCCCGTAGACGACTGGCGCAAAGCGGATAAAGACTTGTGGGAAGCGGCGCGCTGGTATAACGGAATGGACGCAGTGCGTTACGTAACCGCGGACAAGACCGTAGTGTGCGGGCACAGGACGGCTTCGTACGGACACGCGAAATACGAAAAGCGCGGAAGCGAATTCGGCGAGGACGCCGACTTCAGTCCGTATTATGCGGACGGTATAATAGCCATAGACGCCTGCACGGCGGTTTCAGGCAAGATGAATTGCATAGTGATGGAAGACGAGCCGTTATGCGTACGTCCGCGAGCGCTAAAAGCGTAAAGAAATGTTAAGAAACGCTCAAAGCTCCTCAGAGAGGTTGTTAAGCGCGTGCGAAGATGTTAATATAATCGTAAGATTCATACCGGCAGGTGATCTGCCGTCGGGTAAGCCGATACCTCCCGACAAGCAGATTTCCTCATTTCCCCAACCGGAACCGCGCTCCCACGGAGCGCGGTTCTCGTTTTGCGGTTATATTACGCGACGAGTTTTGTTCTTGTACGTCACGCGTGAAGAACGCCGCTTTTATTGACAAATGCGGCGAGGACGTATATATTACTAATATATTTATATATCGGATGTACGGTAAATCCCGCATATTCGGTTTGGTGTATAAGGATTATGCGCGTATAGCGGAGGCAAAGGTGAAAAAAGTTCTCGTCAGCGCCTGTATACTCGGCGCGAACTGCAAATATAACGGGGAAAACAACTTTAACGCCGAAATAGTCGAGTTGCTGAAAGGGCGCGAAATAGTATCGGTGTGCCCCGAAGCGCTTGCGGGAGCGGGAACGCCCAGACCGCCTGCCGAGATAAGAGAAGGTAAAGTCCTCGATATCAACGGCAGGGACGTCGACGAATTGTACCGCAAGGGGACGGAGAGAGCGCTTAAGGCGGTCTTGAGCGAAGATATCGTATGCGCGATACTGCAACCGAGAAGTCCTACCTGCGGGGTGCGCGAGATCTACGACGGTACTTTCACGGGAAAACTTATTGAAGGCAGAGGTATTTTCGCTCGCGCGCTTACCGATACGGGAATACCCGTATACGACGCAGACGACGTCGAAAATATCAAAAAAGTCTTAGCCTTGACGGAGGATTGAATGCGAAAATATCTGGAAAGTAAGTTCGCGCGCAACGGATCCCGTAAAGCAGGCGTCGCCGTGATAATCTCAGGCGTGGTATTGATGATACTGCTTATCGTAATAGACACAATTCAGGCTCCCGAAAGCGAAGATTTCGGACCCGCAGGCGTTGCCGGCATAATAGTCGGAATAATGTTTACGGTAGCGGGGATCTTCATTTTGACCTTTTCCAAACAGCGCATAAGTTCCGGTGAAGGCGCCGCCGCGAACGGGCGGAACGTAGAGGAGATCATAGACGACGCGCAGGGGCGCAAGCAAGGGTATTCCTTACAGACCGACGCCAATCTTCAGAGCCTTAAATATCTTTTTCCTAATCCCGAATTGCGCGGGAAAGCGGAAGAATTGAGGAGAAAGCAGGGTAAATACATTATCGTCGCGCTTATCGTTTCCACGTTTGCGGGACTTCTGACGGCGCTTCTGTTCTTCTCGTCGCTCGTTCTGTCCGTCGGCGCGCCGAGCGGTTACGGCGTTCCTTTCTTCGTTACGCTCGTGTTCGTTGCGGTATTCTGTACCGTTCTGCCTTCTGCCGTGCAGCTCGATAGGTTGGAGAAACTTCAGAAAAAAGAGCTCGACGAAAATCCCGAGTACGCCCTTAACCGAAAGATATACGCGGAATACGAAGCGCATTCCAAGATAAAAGGAAAAGTTTTGCCGATAGCTTACGGATTGAGTATAATTGCGGGCTTTGCCATAGCCGCGGCGTTACCCGACAGGCTGTGGTCGTTGTGTTCCGTGATCTCTTTGATAGTCGGTCTTTATCTCAACACGCTGTTCGTTGCGCAGCTGCGTAAAAAAGTTATTCCGATAGAACGCGAAATAGACGAAAAAGAAGCCGCCTCGGCTCTCGCGAGCGAGCCTAAAGATTATTCCGTATCCGTCGAATCCCCCGCGGAGGAATACGTTATCACGGAGGAGGACGACGATGACGAAAGATATTAAGCAAAATTACCCCGCATATAAAGAAGAAGCTTTGCGCGCCTGGTTCGGTATGTGGCTTACGGCAGACCGCACGGGAATAGAGGAGCTTTTCGCCTCCGACGCCGTATATATCGAGAGCTGGGGACCGAAATATGCGGGATTGAAAAGAATATGTCAATGGTTCGACGAGTGGAACTGTCGCGGCAAGGTGAGAGTATGGGACATAAAGGACTTTTACCATAAAGGCGACAGGACCGTAGTCGAATGGTATTTTGCCTGCGCCATGACCGACGGTAGCGAGGATCGCTTTGAAGGTATTACCGTCGCCGAATGGCGCGACGGGAAAATATGCTATCTCAGAGAGTACGGCTCGAATATCGACAATTACGATCCGTACGCCGTTTCTGACGAGCCCGTTTTCAAAGACGAAAAGATCAAATGGTTCTGAAATCGCAAGGAGAATTTTTAGAAATATGGGAGAACTGAGAAAAATACCGAACGTCGGAAAAACCACCGAAAAAGATCTTATATCGATGGGGTATACGACGATAGAGTCGTTAAAAGGGAAAACGGCGGACGAACTTTATTCAGAGGAGTGCGCTTTGCGCGGAGAACAGATCGACCGCTGTCAGCTGTATCTGTACCGCGCCGTCGAATATTTTGTCAATACGGACGCCCCCGATCTTTCCAAATGTTCTTGGTGGCTGTGGAAGGACGAATTTACGGAGCCTTCGCCGTGCGGCGCGGTCTGCGCGGAATGCGAGTCTTTTCCAGTAAAGTGCGCGGGTTGTCGCAAAATAAAAGGCAAAGTATATTGGTCTGAATACGCAGGATACGACGTCTGTCCGGTATACGATTGTTGCGTAACGGCTAAAGGTATGACCGATTGTTCCGGGTGCAAAAAGCTTCCCTGCGAAAAATTCATGAAAGACCCCACGGTATCCGACGAGCAGAACGCGGAAAATCTTAAAAAAATGATCGATAGATTGAAAGGCAAATAAAGTCGCGAGCAATGCGCGCATGATATGCGCGACGCGGTTTAAGATAGAGCCTACGGTAGAGGATTAAGTTATGTTCGGTAGAAACAAAAGTGACAAATCTCGTAAAGAGATAGAAGCCGTAAGGAAGAATTACGACCTGAACGCGCAGAAAGAATGGGAAAGACTCGGCGGGTTCAGCTTCGAATTCGAGATAGCGAAGCGCTACCTCAAAAAGTTTATGCGCGGAAAAACCGTGCTCGACATAGGCGGCGGTCCGGGCAGGTACAGCGTGTATCTTGCCGAACTCGGATACGACGTTACGCTCGTCGATCTGAGCGAAGGAAACGTGGAACTCGCGAAACGCAAATTCCGAGAATACGGCGTCAAGGCGGAAGCGTACGTCTGCGACGCACGCGATCTTTCCGCGTTAGGACTCGGCAAGTTCGACAACGTTTTGCTCATGGGACCGCTTTATCATCTTTCCGCGGTAAGCGACAGAGAAAAATGCGTCGAGGAAGCGAAGAAGCACCTAGCGGACGACGGGGTACTGTTCGCTTCGTTCATAACGATTACCGCGGGATACAATTATTATCTCGACACGGCGCCCGAAAATCTTATAGACGAACCCGCGCTCGATCTTTTCGACCGTATGGCGAAAGACGAATCGTGGAGCGGACAGGCTTTTACGCAGGCAACCTTCATCAACAGCGTCGAAGTACTGCCTTTTTTCGAAAGGCTCGGGTTCGAGAAACTCGCCCTTCTCGGACAGGAAGGACTTGCCGGTCCGCGCCTTACCGCAATCGAGTCGGCTAGTAAAAAGGTCAGAGAAAAATATCTCGAAATATCCCTCAAAGTCTGTGAAAATCCGCAATATTACGCCTACAGCGACCACCTTTTATACGTCGGTAGAGTCGCGCGGTAGAGTCGGCGCAGAGCGGTAAACTCTCACGTAGTCTATCACGAAATCGTAATATTTGCTTTTGTCGTTTTTGGCGGGGTTGCCGCACCAGAAGTCGGAGCCGTCGGCGTTCTTGCCTTCCACGAGCGTGCCGTCCTCCGCTTCGTAGCCGCCCACTTCGACGGACAATATCATATATTCTTTTACTTCAGATACGCCGAGCGTTACGCCGTCCACCGTGTGCGACGTGCGCCACGTTTCCGCGCCGTCGATATAGAAAATATATTCGGTTTCCGTCCAAAGGACACCGTAAGTGTGGAATTCGGTATACATATCGTGGATTTTATAACGCGGCGAGCTTTCCGTTTTCGTAGCGGAATAACCGTCCCCGTGCACGACGTGTACGTTGGAACCTTTGTCCGTGAGGGAATACATCCAGGGCGATTCCATTACGTCTATCTCGACGCCGTCGGCGCCCGTGCCGAGTACGTCCGATTCGCTCATGCCCGTGCTTTCGTCGGGCATAAGCCAGAATGCCGACCATATCCCCACCGCGGGCGGCGCGATACAGCGCGCTTCGAAATAGCCGTATGTGGCGGAAAATCCCGTGTAACCGTCGCTTCGTATCATTCCCGCGCCTTCGTCCCGCGTGGAGGTCTCGAGCCACGAGGTATACCAGCCTTCGCCGTATTGACCGTCTTTGTACAGAGTGCGTATCGTAAGCGTTCCGTCTTTGACGAAAAGAGTATCGGCGGAATCTTCGTAATAGGCGGCGCGCCTTACGCCGCCCGCGTAACCCGTTTTCCACTTCGTGTAATCTACGGAATTTCCGTCGAATTCGTCGGCGAATACGAGTTCGTAGCCGCCCGCTTCGAGTACGGAAGCGAGCGTTTTTTCTTCGGGTATTTCCACGGCGCCCGTGCATGCGGGAAGAAGCGCGAGCGAGCACGCGGTACAGATCAGAAGCAATATCGTAAAGGCAATCGTTTTCTTCATGTTCCACCTCGCGGATCCATTGTAACATTTTCGTCGTCACAAGAAAAGAGTAAATATCGATTAGCGCGATACCGTTATTGATTTTGCGGCGCGACTTTGCTATAATTGATTGGGCGCGAGCTCGCGCCCCGAAGTTTCGGAGTGTGTGATATGAAATCCCTTAAAGAACTTTTTCAAATCGGTTGCGGTCCTTCCTCCTCGCATACCATGGCGCCGCAGAAAATAGCGCAGTTTTTCCTTAAAAAATATCCCGGTAAACGTTTTCGCGTGATACTGTACGGCTCGCTCGCGCATACGGGGAAGGGGCACGGTACGGATACGGTCCTGAAAAAGGTACTGGGCGACGATACCGAGATAATATTCAATATGACGGAAACGAATATCGAGCACCCTAACACGCTCGACGTGGAAGTTCTCGACGGCTCGGAGACGATAGCAAGACATCGCGCGTACAGTCTTGGAGGCGGGGCATTCAGCATCGTCGGCGAGCCCGCCGTGATAACCCCCGAAGTGTATCCGCACGATCATTTCGCGGATATAAAAGCATATTGCCTCGATAAGGATATACGTCTGAGCGAATACGTGTTCGAAACGGAGCCCGACATAAAAGAATATCTCGAAACCATCTGGGACGCAATGACCGATTCCATAAAGCGCGGACTGTCGGCGGAAGGTATTTTGCCGGGAGGCTTGAACGTCAGGCGAAAAGCGAGGTATCTCTATCTTCAACGCCATATAGACGAGAGTCCCGAAACTCGCGAAAACAGGCTCGTATGCTCCTACGCATTCGCGGTAGCCGAGGAGAACGCCGCGGGCGGCAACATAGTCACGGCGCCTACCTGCGGCTCCTGCGGAGTGCTTCCCGCCACCTTCTTCTACGTCCAGAAAACGAGAGGAGTAACGCGCGACGCGATAATAAGGGGGCTTGCGGTAGCGGGGCTTATAGGCGATCTTATCAAGAAAAACGCTTCCATATCCGGAGCGGAGTGCGGCTGTCAGGCGGAGATAGGCAGCGCCTGCGCCATGGCGGCGGGAGGGCTCGCGGAGATATTCGAGCTCGGACTCGACCAGATAGAATACGCTACCGAAATTTCCATAGAACATCATTTGGGGCTTACCTGCGATCCCGTGGCGGGGCTCGTTCAGATACCCTGTATAGAGCGTAACGCAGTCGCGGCGATGAGAGCTTTGAATTCGTTGTCGCTTGCCGACTTCCTGTTCGCTACCCGCACGGTGTCGCTCGACACGATAATAGAAGTCATGTACGAGACGGGTAAGGACCTCAGCAACCGCTACCGCGAAACTAGCGAGGCGGGCATGGCGAAACTGTATCGCGTTTCGGACGATAAAGGCGATAAGAAATAATATATTCAGGTATCCGTTATTTAATGATCGGATACCCGTTCGTGCGATACGTCCATGACCGAATGGCGAAAGAGATAACCGATCCGTATTACGCTGCGCTCGCGCACGCCGCGGGTCAGGCTTTCGGCGTGATACTTTTTCCGCGTAACGCAACGGTATTCCCCATATACGAACTTACCGCTATAGTGCTTGCTTCGGAAGAAGCGAACGCAAAAATAACGTTATTGAAGGATAATGAATATTTGACGATATGGACGCGGCGGCGAAAGCCGAATACGAGCCCACGGAAGGGGCGCGGTCCCTTCTTTAAGCTAAGCGCGCTTATCACGGATAATATTCGAAACGTTTACTTTGGGTATTGAAAAATATGTCGGTTAATGCGATAATATAGTCGTAAGCCGCTATAGGGCTTGACCGGAGCGGAGCTCGCAAACGTACTCAATTCGGCGCTCCGGGATACACGGGAGTAACATGGAATACAAAATGAAACTTACCGACGCTCAGCGCGCGATACTCGACGGCGCCGAAGGCGAGGTCAAAGCCAAAGTGATGCGAACGCTCGTGATGTTCGGCGACATTTTCGGGGCGGAAAAGCTCGTGCCCGTGACGCACGCCGAAGGTCATCTGGTGACCAGTTTCGGCATAGGACTACTGAAGCCTCTTTTCCGTACCATGGACGAGCTTATAGGCGCGGGACTCGAAGCCAAAGGGAAATTTACCGTAGATCCGCGCCCGCTCGATTACGAGAACGTAAAGTGCAATCCTTTATTGAGACTCGTTTTCGACAAATTCATGTATTCGAAGCAGGCGGATTACGAAGCGCAGCTCAAAAAAACGGGTCTGCGCGACGACGACGCTTTCAGCTGTACCTGCTATCTCAAGGAAGTGGGGAACGTGCCGAAAAAAGGCGACGTTCTGAGTTGGGCGGAATCTTCCGCCGTGGTGTACGCCAATTCCGTACTCGGCGCGCGGTGCAACCGCAATTCCGGCATGCTCGATTTATTCGGATCCGTTGTGGGATACGTACCGTATTTCGGGTTGCTTACCGACGAGGGGCGTAAAGCGAGCTGGAAAGTCTACGTTAAAACCACTTCCAGACCTGAAGCGCAGATACTGGGAAGCGCGATAGGGATGAAGGTCATGGAAGACGTGCCGTACGTGTACGGGCTTGACAAATGGCTGGGCACGGAACTCAACGAGGAAGCCGAAGCGTATCTTAAGGATTTCGGGGCTGCTACCGCGTCGAACGGCGCGGTGGGACTATACCATATAGACAATCTGACGCCGGAAGCCGTGGAGAGCGGAGAGTCGCTCGTAAAAGAGGACGCCGAGACGTACGTGATAGACGACGCAGAACTCGAAAGAGTCTATGCCTCTTATCCCGTGATGTGGAAAAAAGGCGCCGAAGCGAAGCTCGTATTCATAGGCTGTCCGCATCTTACATATGCTCAACTCACGGACTGGGCGACAGCCGTAACGGATGCCTTAAAAGCGAGGGGAAGGAAGAAGACCGCCGTGCGCACCGTATTGTGCGCAAGCCCGTACGTGGTAAAGAAATTCAAAGCGGAGAACGCAAAGCTGTATTCGTCGCTTGTTTCGACGGGCGCGCGGATAACGAGCATATGTCCGCTGATGTATACCAACAATCCGCTTACCAAATCGACGCCGATAGCGACGAACAGCAACAAACTGCGCACGTATTCCGTATCGCGCTACTATAAAGACGCAGAGATACTTAAGATAGTATCCGGGGAGGACGTACAATGAAAAAATTCAAAGGCAGAGTAATAGCCGGCGGGAGCTGGGAAGGCGAAGCCGTGGTGTCTAAAGGCGGCGTGAATACTCTGGCTACTTTCCAGAAAAGCGCCATGGGCAACAAAAAGGAAGTCATAGTATCCGATCAGAACAATCCCGACATATTCGGTAAGAACATTACCGGTAAAGCGCTGTGTCTTCCTATAACGATAGGCTCGACTACCGGAGGCCTCGTGATACAGACGGTGTGCTCGATGAAGATAAATCCCGCGTGTTTCCTTTTCTCCGAGCACATCGATTCGCTTGCCGCAAGCGGGATAGTGCTCGCTAAGGTATGGGAGTCGAGCGACGTGATAGCTGTAGACAAGCTCGGTGAGGAATTCCTCTCCACCGTGCGTACCGGAGACAGGTTGCGCGTGGACGAAGACGGAACGGTGACTATTCTGTAGCGCAGGATACAAAAACATTTATATTTCGACATTACCGTACGCAGAAAGAGTTCGGATAAGGATAATCGACCCGAATGACGGGGAGAAGGAGCACGCCTTCTCCCCGTTTTTGTTTGTCTTCGTGCTTGACAGGCGGGGCGTCGGAAGATATAATATTGTTATGCTAATTAGTATTGCTAAATAGCTGTCGGAGATAGCGTGTGGACGGTAATTACATAAGACAATTCAAGAAAGGCTCGTTGGAACTGATATTGCTTGCGCTTATCGGTAAGAAGGAGCGTTACGGGTACGAGCTCATCAATGAACTGAACGCGAAGGGCGCCGACGTGCTGGGGTATGCGCGCGAGGGCACGGTATATCCTATATTGTACCGGCTCGAAGCGTGCGGGCTCATAGAGCACAGCCTCGTGCCCGCTCCCGCCAACGGCGGCAACCGCAAGAGCTATTCTCTTACGCCGGATGGCGCGAGAACGCTCAAGGAACTCAAAAAGCTGTGGCGCGCTTACTCCGTCTGCGTGGACGGCTTCATAGGAGATACCGAAGATGAAGAATAGTTATATATCACGGGTAAGAAGGAAACTGACTCTTCCGCACGATAAAAAGAACGAAGTCATGCGCGATCTGGAGGACATATTCGCTACCGCGAAGGATCGGGGAGAAAGCGAAGCGGAGACGATATCGCGGCTGGGCGCTCCCGACGAGTACGTTAAAGAAACGGAAGCCGCTTTCGGCGTCGACGGCGCGCGCCTCAGGCGTAAGAGGCTTGCCGCAGTTGCGTTTGCTTTCGCGTTCGTTGCCGTAGTTGCGCTTGCGTTTGGCGTTGCCGCGGGCTACGGCGTTCAACGTATACCGGAGGGCGCTATAGGCTATGCGGAAGCGATGACCGACATAGAGGTCGAAGGCGCGGGCTTCGACGTATATGCTGCGGCGCTCGGCGCCGGCGCGGTCGCAGCATGCGCGGCAATCGCGCTCGGAGTGGCGGCAACCGTTACCCGCAAAAGAAGACAATAAAGCATAAAGGAAAAAAGAAATGAAAAAAACGATAACGGCAATCAGTCTTATTCTAACTTTAATCGTCGGAGCGGTCGCCTTGAGCGCGTGCGACGGTAAGGAATACAACGTGCGTATAGAGGGGCACGAATGGGTATTCGACAACGTGCTTGAAAATGTGGGCGGCGAAGCGGTGATAACGGAGTGCTCCGAAAGCAATTCGGAAATCTATCCCGAAGCGGAAGTCGTAGAGATAAAAGTTTCCGTCGAGGGCGATAAGCTTACCGTGAAACGCGTGACTGCGGGTATTACTTCGGTATACGTTCTCGTGGGAGAAACGTATATCGAAGGAAAATCGTCGATATACGTCCTCAAGGACGAGGAAGGCAACGACGCGGGATACGCGACCGTAGGGGTGACGAGCTATCACGACGGAAGCGAACAATACACGCTCATTATCCGCACGGGCGAAAGATACGAATATTTTTCGGAAAAGATAACGGATAAAGAATAATATATATGCGGGTAAGGCTCGACAAGATACTCAAAGCGCACGAAGCGGACGACTCGGAATACTTTCTGAGCGAAAGCGGCATAAAAGAGAGGATTAAGGCAGAATTTCTGAACGCCGACGAAATTCTCGAAGCGCTTGACGACAAGGATTTCCGCGATACGGTATTCGATTATTCGGTAGGGGAGCCGCGCGAATGGCGCGTAACGCCGGTGAGGACTTCGCAACGGTTTTACATAAAAAAGCATACTTCTTCGCAAAGACCTTATTATCACGGGCACGATTTCTACGAATTCGTATTCGTTTACAAGGGCTCGTGCTCGCTTTATCTTCCGGAAGAAAAGTCGGTACGCCGCATCGGCAAAGGCGAGGCGTTTCTTACTTTTCCGGGCGCCGTGCACGCGATAGGCAGAGCGAGAGCGGGGGACGTCGTGGTCAAAGCGGTGATCCCCCGTAAATTCGCATACGTTCTCGGAAGATACTGCGGGAACGAATCGGGACACATATTCTGTAAGCTGAACGCCGACGCGGAGAATTATGTTTACAAAGCGGTCGAGGAAAGTTTCGCGGGGCGCAAGGATTCCGAACGCGCGGCGCTCGATTTGCTCGAACTTGTATTTATAGAAATTTCGAGGGGAGAGGACGCTTCCGCGGCGCGCGACGATAACGCCGTTACGGATATCCTCTACGAATATCTCGAAAAAAATCTTACCGAAGCCTCGTTAAAGGATTTTGCGGCGCACGCCGGCTATTGCGCGGGATATGCGGGAAGGACGATACTCAGACTGACCGGTGTAACTTTTACGGAACTTGTCGAAGCGAAGAAATTCGAAGAAGCGAAGCGTATGCTACGGGATACGCGCTTATCCGTTGAAGAAATAGCCGCAGCTCTCGGCTACAAAAACGCTTCGGGCGTTTATAAACTTTTTGCTCGCGTGCTCGGTACCACTCCCGGCAGATACCGCGAAAGCGAAACGTGAAGTAGTTTCGGGATATGATGAGATATTATCGGGATATGGCGCTCGTCAGAGATTCGGTGTATAATCCGATTGACTTCGGGAGGTCGTGAATATGAAAGTCGAAAGGATAATACCCGTAAAAGTGAGCTCGCAAGACGCCGTTATCTACGCCCTGCGCGCGGCGAAGAAATACCGTCCCGACGCGGAAGCCGTCGAGGCGAAATATATCGGCGGCGGCTCGTTCGGAAGAGCTGTCGAAGTGAGATTTGCTGACGGCGACGAAAAGATATTCAAATTTTTATGCGCGGGCGGTATGCTCGAAAAAGAAGTTTCCGATCTTCGGCTTCTCAAAGAAAATTGCACCGTAAAAATGCCGTCGGTCATATTCGCTTCGGAGAAATGCGGCGGTATACCCGTAGACTTTTACTGCATGGAAAAGATAGAGGGCAGACCCGCTTTTTACGATCTGAAGCTGTTTTTCGGCGGGAAAAGGAAAAGGGCGGAATTCGCGGGCGAAGTGATCGAAGGTTTGAGTTCCTTGCATTCCCGTACTTCGCCGAAATTCGGCGACACCCTGCACCCGGTATTCACGAGTTGGAGGGAGTGTTACGGAGAATTCGCCGAAGCGGTGCTCAAGGAGGCCGAAAAGCTTTATGCTGAAGGGGAACTCGGTAAGAAAATAATTTCCGCCATGCGCGCGGCGTGGGCGCTTTACGACGAGATATTTTCCATCGAGCCCGAACAAGCCGTTCTTATACACGGTGACCTCAACGTAATGAACATAATGGTGGACTCCGCGCACCGCGTGAGCGGCTTCATAGACCCGTTGAATTCCATGTACGCCGACAGGGAATACGATCTTTTCCAGTTTCGCAATCTTACCGGCAAACGCTTCCGTCTTGCGGAAACTTATTTCGGGATTCACGGCGCTTCCCCTCGTTCCGAGGATAAACTCGCCTTCTACGGGTTGTGGAACGAAGTTTTCTGTTTCGTGCGTTCCGGGGTACTGATACCGCTTATAATGAATCCTTTAGTTAAGAATATGGAAAGGAGGATCAAGCTATTATGACTTCGTTCGCGGCGGGTGCGGTCAAGGTCGTGCTACGGCTCGTCACCTTTCCTTACAGATTGAATCAGCGTTCGCTTTCGCGTAACGTAAAATACGTTTACGCGCCTTACCGCGTGCCGAAAGGGTTCATGTACGAAGTGCGAGAATATAACGGCGTGAAGGTAGAAGAACTTACGCCTTCGGAGCTACGCGGCGAAAAGACGATACTGCATATCCACGGCGGCGGAGCGGTGGGCGGCATGACCGCAATGTATCGGAAAATAAGCGAGCGTTACGCCCGTATAAGCGGACTTAAAGTCTTGAGCGTGGATTACGAGGCGGGGCTCAGGAAGGTGCATCCCGAAATACTCAACGAGTGCGTTGCCGCTTACGAAGGTATGCTTAAAGCGGGATACGAGGCGAAAAAGATGATTTTGACAGGGGACAGCATGGGCGCGAATTTAGCGCTCGCGATGTGCTTGAAACTCCGCGACGAAGGTAAGGAACTGCCTTCGGCTATCATATCGGTATGCGTTCAGGGCGATATGTCGTCGCAGGGCGACTCCTACCGAAAGAACGCCCACGCCGATCCGATGTACGCGCTTCCTTTCTGGCAAAGTTACGATAAGCGCGGCGCGCGCCTGAGAAGGATAAGTCCGTATTGCGGGGATACGCCGCTCGACGATCCTTATCTTTCGCCCGCTTTCGGCGATTACAAAGGTTTTCCGCCGATGCTCATTATGTGCGGCGACATAGAGATGTGCGAGTCTGACTCCGATATGATATACGGAAGAGCGCTCGCCGCGGGCGTCAAAGCCACGCAGAGAAAATACCGCGGTATGTTCCACGACTTCCTTTATTTCGCGCCCCGTCTCAGGGAAAGCCGCGAGGCGTGGAGTCATATAGCTGAGTTTATCTCAAAAGCATAACCGTAGCTTATCTTACGGAGCGACGTTTATAAAAAAAGGGATACCGTCGTATCCCTTTTTCGTGTTTTCTTAAACGGACTATTGCTTTTCGGCCGTGTCGCGGATATGCACGTCCATCTGAGGATAGGGGATGCCGATGCCCGCTTCGTCGAAAGCGTCCTTGACCTGTTCGGTAAGATCGAAATATACGTCCCAGTAATTGTCCGTGAGAGTCCACACTCTCGTCACCAGTACTAGCGCGCTGTCGCCGTGCTCCATAAGTCTGCACATCGGCGCGGGATCTTTCAGTACCGATTTATGGGAGTTGCAGAGACCGAGGATTATTTGTTGAGCCTGTTTGTAGTCGTTGTCGTAGGAGATGCCGAATTTGAGCTCCACGCGTCGCGTGCCCGTCGTGCTGTAATTGATGATATGTTCTCCCGCGAGAGTACCGTTGGGGATCACTATCTCCTTATTGTCCGATGTCAACAGTACGGTGTTGAAAAGGTTTATCGTATTTACCTTGCCCGCTACGTCGGGGGTTTCTATATAATCGCCTTTTTTGAAGGGCTTGTTGTAGATGATGAGGACGCCGCTGGCGAGATTGCCGAGGCTGTCCTTGAGAGCGAGACCGATAGCCACGCCGCAGGTGCCGAGCACGGTGATGATCGACGCCGTGTTTATACCCATCGTGGCGAGCGCGCAGATGAGAACGATGATCTTGAGTATTATGTCGGTGAGCGATATGATGAAATGCGACATCGCTTCGTCGCGCTTCGAGCGGCGGAAGGCTCTACGCATAACGATCTTGACCACTTTACATATCAGCAGTCCCACTATGATTACGATTATGCCGAGCACTATGTTGAGCCCCGCGTTGGTGAAAAAGGTTTTGACGTTATTGATGAAAGTATCCATATATTTCTCCGTTGCCGCCTATAGCTATCTTGCGGCAAATCAATTTTACTATCCGTTGCCGATGAAAGCAACCGTTTGGAGTCATTCGCCGTATCCGTTTATCACTCTTTGCGCGAACGCAAGCGTTTTAGCGATTACTTCGTCCCTTATTTCTGTGAGCGGACGTGTATTTTCGCCGTCGAAAGCGGCGAAGCCCGTCGAACCGTAACACATATGATTGGCTCCTTCGAGGAAGACGAATTCGCAGTCCTCATTCATTCTCGACGCCGCTTCCGCCTTGTAGTCCGCGGTGAGCACGCGGTCGTTTTCGGCTTCGAAATATATCGCGGGGACGTCCTTGTCGGCAAGAGTGGCGTCGTTTACTATCATCGGAGAATACAGTATCGTTCCTTTGACTCTGTCCGGGTTCTCGGCGGTGCGACGGATGGCCGCTCCTCCGCCTTGCGAATGCCCGCCGACAAAATATTTTGCGTCGGGATATTCGTCGAACGCCTTTTCCGTATCCTCGTAAAGAAGATCGGCGAACGGGTTTTCCGACACTATCACGGCTATGCCTCGCGAAGCCAAAGCGTTCATCACCGCGTCGTAGTTGTCGGCAGGCATCGCAGTTCCTACATAGAAAAGCAACACCCATTCGACGTCGCCTTCGGGAGCGTAGACGAGGTAGCCGTCCTTTTGAGTTTCGACTACGTTAAGCGAATTGGAATTCAAGTCCCCGTAGTTTATTGTCGCTTCCTCGGGGGCAGGCGCCTCGCGTAAGGAAAAGGAGATCGCGACGGCGAGCACCGCGACGGTTATTACCGCAAGAATTGCCGCCGTTGCGGCGCGTAAACGTTTCTTCATAAATATATTCTAATACATTTGCAACGCTTTGCGCAACCTGTAGCGTGAATTTGCGCATTTATACGGAAATGTTACATATCGCGGCGAGGCTTATGCGACGCGCGAAATTTGTCGGTAAATTAAGCGTTCAAAAGGGCTTCGGTATGGTATAATGATAATATTCGTAAAAGGCGGTGAGATCGATGAAAAAGAAAATCATCCTTACTATCCTGATAGCATTGACGCTCGTTGCGGCGACAGCTCTCGCAAGCGGTTGCGAACCCGGCTCAAACGGTCGGGACAACGCGCGCGTGTATTTACCGGTCGAGTTGCCCGAAGGCGTGCTGAGCATAGAAGTTATCCCTTACAGCAGCGGTACCGACAAGGAAGGAAACGCCGCGATTTACGTGGAACGCAACAAAAATTACACGATGCGACTGGTTCTCGCGGAGGGGTACGAGCCCGGAGAAATGAAGCTGAACGTCTGCGGCACTCCGCGCGACATCGACTTGTACAGGATAGAAAAGAACGTCATCTATCAAGTCAACAATCTGATAGCGCCCGGCGCCATAGATATAGAAGTGGAGTTCATAGGCGCGCCCGTTAAAGTGACGTCAGACGTAAAACTCGGATACGAGAGCGCATCCGAAGCGTTGCCCGAATCCGCGTATTCGCGCTACGAAGTCGAGTTCGACGCCGGACTTTTCGGTATCGAGGCAGCCGACGACGTATTCACGCTCGGCGAATTCCGCGAGCTTTTCCGCAGTACCACAAACGTAGACGCCGAGCGCGGAGAATTCGGCAAGATATATACGGCGCCCGCGGTGGAATGGGGCGAACGGATAGAATTTACGGTGCGCTCCGTGCCCGAATACAATTACGTATTTTCCGGCGGCGGCGTGATGACGGTGGTCAACGACGCCGACGAGCCTTATCCGTACGGCTTCGACAAGTCCAACGTGAACGGCGTCACCGTAAGCGAGACGGGCTCCGTGGTGTATTCTATCGACGTGCGTTCCTACGCGGGTTCGTATCTTTTCAGGGAGAGCAATTTCGCGGTAGAGGAAGGCAAAGAGGATCTGCTCGGCTTCAATATCGACAATAAAGTATATACCGACGTCCGCGAAGCGGGCGACGCGTATTTCTCGTACGAGACGGCTTACGGCGGCGAATTGAAAGCTGCGGAAGCTGGCGGCGAATCATCTCTGATACGCATCGTTTGTCTCAAAGAGGGTGAGAACGCTATTTACGACGCTCTGTATTCGTCCGCAAAATTCTATATCAACGGCGAGGAGGCGCCGGCGGTAAAAGAGGGCGCGACGTACACGGTAAAGCTTTCCAGACCCTACGAATACGGAGAGGATCCTTACGAACGCTTCACCGAATACAGACTCTCCGTGAAAACGATTTACGAAGGCGAGGAATACGATTTCCGTTCCGCGCTGGTCAAAGCGGGGCTCGCCGTCAAGTCGCACGTATCCCTCAATTCCAACGGATACGGTAATTATTCCGTGGAGTATTTACCGGGAAGTGTCGCTTTCGAGACCTCCGAAGGCGTATTCGTCGAAACCGGCGAACCTGTTTTACTCAAGATAACTTTGCCCGAAGATATCGACGTGAGGGAAGTGGACACGCTCGTATTCAACGGTAACGTGACCGTCGCATCCGGTAAGGCGGACAAAGAAGGACTCTCGCTCATGTCGGGCGTCAACGACAATTATTTCATTCTTACCGTTGCGGCAGGATATAAATTCAATATCGTGACGGTAGGGGTGGGCGCAATGCCTTTACGTTCATGAACCGAATAAGGGCACATCAGAGAAGCGCCGCCCCGGAAGGGCGGCGCTTCTTCTATGCGTGAAGGATGCCATCGCGATCGTCAGTCGATGTTGATGCCTTTTTTAACGGGCTGTTTCTTATCCTGCTTCGGTACCGTTACGGTAAGCACGCCGTTATCGTACTTGGCGGATATGCTCTCCTCGTCTATTTCGCCTACGTAGAAGCTGCGCTGACAGCTTACGCTCCTCTCCTTACGGATGTAGTTGGGTTTGGCTTCGCCTTCCTTTTCGGATTTTTCGGCGCGCACGGTCAGATAACCTTTTTCGTAGTCCACGTTGATGTCGGACTTCGCGTATCCCGGAAGTTCTATCTCGAGAGAATAGCTATTCTCGTCCTCGGAAATATCCGTTTTCATTATGTCGAGCTTCTCGTCGAAGAACAGGGGACGGAAAAAGCTGTCGAAGGAATCGGAGAAGAAATCTCCGAGGTAATTACGGTCGTTGTTTCTTATAAGATTTTTCATATTCGTTATCTCCTTATTAAGTATTGGGTGGCGCGGGAATTGGCAATCGCGCTTGTAGATTGTTAGCACTCTCGCTATCACTCTGCTAATATGATACCACTTTATCCGCGTTTGTCAAGAGTTTGCGCAAAATTTTTCAAAAAATTTTTTCTCCGATAAATTCGTGGGCGAAAAGGGCTTTTTTTCGTTGTGCGCTCGCGCTCCGCGTGATAATATATGCGTATGGAGAAGGGTAAGTTGAGGTTATTCGCGGCGGTGTTGCCTGACGAAGCCGCAGTCGGAGCGCTCGCTTGCGCGGCGCGAGAACTGCGCGCAGATTCGGTAAGGGGAAATTTCGTCGTGCCCGACAATTACCACGTTACGCTTGCGTTCATAGGCGAAACGGAGCGGTCGGAGAGAGCCGCGGAAGCCCTTCGCGCCGTGGAAGCGGACGCCTTCGCGCTCACGCTTGCCGGCGTGGGTAAATTCTCCCGCACGCGCGGCGATACATATTGGTACGGGGTACGCAGGAGCGCCGCGCTCGAAGCGCTTTACGCTCGCACTCAAGCGGAGCTTACGGCGCGCGGCTTCGAGCTCGAAGCGCGCGGATTCCGACCGCACGTCACTCTCGCCAGAGACGTGATACGTAAATCGAATAAGGAAATCCAGGCTCCCGAAATCGGGTTCAAAGTATCCGCTATCGCGCTTATGCGTTCGGACAGGATAGACGGACGACTTATATATTCGCCTGTGGAAATAAAGGAGTTACATTGATATGCCCGCATTCAGGACGGTGCTTTTCGATCTCGACGGTACGCTTACCGATTCGGCGCCCGGCATTACGGCGTCGGTAAGGTTTGCGCTCAACGAACTCGGCGTGACAGATTACGACGATAGCATTTTATATAAATTCATAGGACCTCCGCTGATATGGTCGTTCAAAGAATTCTTCTCTATGAGCGACGAGCAGGCGCAGAAGGGATTGGAGCTTTACAGGCTCAACTACAACGAACGCGGAGGGAAATTCGATTCCGTGCTTTACGACGGGATCGCGGAGTCTCTTCGCAGGATGCACGACGCGGGCGTGAAGCTCGGAGTCGCCACGGCGAAACCGGAGACCACCGCGAGAGAAGTGATAGAGCATTTCGGGCTTAGCGAATATTTCGGTTGCGTGTCAGGAGGGAATCCCGACGAAAAGCGCTGCGGCAAGCGCGACATAATCCTGCACGCGATGGAATTACTCGGCGAGAAGGAGCCCGCGAAAACGCTCATGGCAGGCGACAGGGAGTACGATATTACGGGCGCGCGAGAAGCAGGCGTGGCTTCGATAGGCGTGCTTTACGGTTTCGGCAGCAGAGATGAACTTGTTTCCGCGGGGGCGGACGCGCTTGCGGCGTCGCCCGCGGAGATAGCGGATTTCGTACTGAACGGCGCGCGGTAACCCGCGCGCGAGAGGGCGCGTATCCGATTGAAAATCGTAGCGTCGTGTGATATAGTGTAGCTACGCGGAGACGCGTTCTCCGCCAGAGGGGAGTTAAGTGGACAAATACGTTACGGAAATGCATCTGCATACGCTCGGCAACAGTCGTTGCGGGCATACCACGCCCGCCGACATCATGGCGTTGTATTCGGAAGCGGGCTATGACGGCATAGTGTGTACCAATCATTTCAACCGGTATATTTACGAGGAATACCTCGAAGGAAATACGGAAAAAGAAAAGCTCGCCCATTTTTTCAGGGCTTTCGAAGAGTTGAAGGCTTACAAAGAGGCAAACGGAGGTCCCGACGTGTTTTTCGGAGTCGAAGTGGCGATAGGAAAGGACGATTACCATCTCAAGACCAATTTCGACTGCGCGGAGATACTCGTATACGGTATAACGCCCGACGAATTCGCCGCCAACGCGGTGCGTATCACGGAAACGGATTACGAGGGACTGCGCGGCATGGCAAACGAAAACGGCTGGTTGCTTTATCAGGCGCACCCTTTCAGAGAGCGCACAAAAAGACTGAAAAGAAAATATCTCGACGGGATAGAAATTTACAACGCCAATCCGCGACACGCGAATTTCAATTTTCTCGCCGCGCTCAAAGCGAGGACCCAAAACTTAAAAGTCGTCGCGGGGAGCGATTTCCATAAGCCGCACGATATAGGCGCGGCGACTTTATTCGACAGGAAACCGTTAAACGAAAAGGATCTCGCCGCTTTGCTCAAAGCGGGCGAATATTCCGTAATAAGGAGGAAACCGTGAATCTACCGACCAAGCTTACAGTTTTGAGGATAGTACTTTTACCGGTATTGTTGGTATTCGCCTACGTGACGTTCCCGTGGCACGACGTCGTTGCCGCGGCGGTTTTCGTTATCGCGGCGGCTACCGATTTTCTGGACGGGTATCTTGCGAGGAAACTCGATCAGGTGACTTCGCTCGGCAAATTTCTCGATCCCATAGCCGATAAAATGCTCGTGGTGTGCGCGCTTTTCATCGTTGTCGGCAGGGCGGGCTTTGCCTACGGCGTGAACGTGTACGTAGCCGTGTGCGCGGTGATGATAATGAGCAGGGAACTTATGATAGACGCGTTCAGGCTCGTTGCCGCAAATAAAGGCTCGGTCATCGCTGCGGATAAGCTCGGTAAAGCCAAAACTCTCGTCACTGACATAGCGTTGCCGCTGTTATTGCTGAACGTTCACCGCTACGTAAACATTGCGGGGCTAATATTGCTCGGCGCCGCTACCGTGCTGACCATATGGTCCGGCGTGAATTACGTAGTGCGCAACAAGAGCGTGCTGAAAGACGAGAAGGGAGCGGGAGTTTCCGTAAAGAGCGCAACTTCGGACGAAAACGGCGGCGACAACGCCGCGGAATAAATTGAAAGTGGACGCAGAGGTCAAGTCGGGATCCGCCCGGAAACGCGTGGAAATACTTAATTACCGTCCCGTGGCTTACGCCGCGGCGGCGCTCGCCGCAGGCATATTGCTTGCGGCGATATTCCGTTACAGCGGCATAGGTATGCTGTGCGTCACCGTAGCGGCTTTTGCGGCGGCTGTCTTTGCGTTTATCCGTAAAATGCGCGTTTTACGCATAGTCGCCACTGCGGTATTCGCGGGTATAACATTGTTTTTCGTATCTTATAACGTAGGCTCCGTCACTCCGGGTTATGCCGAGAACGCGTATATCGAAGGGCGCGTCTGCGCCGTCACTTCTTACGGCGACGGATATTCTCTCTATACGGTGGAAGATCTCAGAGTAAACGGCGAAAGCGTTGCGAAAAAGGCTTCCGTCAAGAGTTCGGAGAAGCTGGAAACGGGCGATCTCGTGATTATTTACGGCAGTATAGAAAGTTTCGAGCTCGATCCCTTCGATCCCTATTCGATGTCCTATTACCGTAAAGACGTGCGGCATAAGGCGGAAGCCGAAGCCGTAAGCGTTAAAGGCAGATCCGACTTGAAATTTTTCGAATCGATCCGCGTCACGCTCGCCGAGCGTTTCACTACCTATATGGGCGAGGACGCGGGCGCGCTAGCTCTCGGTCTGACGGTGGGAGATAAAGCCTTCATAGACTACGACACCGAGGAAGCCGTGCGCGCGAGCGGACTTTCGCACCTACTTGCCGTGAGCGGATTGCACGTAGGATTTCTGAGCGGGATAGTTTATTTCTTCCTACGCCTTCTGCGCAGACCTAAAAAGTCCGCTCTTCTCGCGGTAACGCTTATATTGCTCGGATACGGCTTCGTCACGGGCTTCCCCGCAGGCGTCGTGCGCGCCGCGGTGACAAGTATCTGCTTCCTATACGCTCTTAAAAAGGAGGAACGTTTCGACAGCGTGAACGCGCTGTCGCTCTCCGTGATCGTCTTGCTCGTGGCGGCGCCGTTGAGCCTTTTCGATATAGGCTTCCTGATGAGCGTGTCGGCGGTGCTCGGCATCATGGCTTTCTATTCGGCGATACGCAAATGCTTTTACTCGGAGGGCAGACTCGCGTCTTTCCTCGCTTCCTCCGTCGCCGTTTCCTTGTCCGCCAACACCTTGCTCATAGGTATTTCGGCTTCCGTCTTCGGTACCTTCGCGCTATACTTCGTCATAGCCAACGTGATAGCCGTTCCGTACGTTTCCGTCATATATTTCTTTTTGGTGCCGATAAGCTTGTTCGCGCTCATTATCCCGCCTATAGGATACCTGCTTGTGCCTTTCAAGTACCTTTTGCAAGGTTTTATATATTTTTCGCAATTCATTTCCGCGCTTCCTTTCGCCACGTTGGACGTGCACGTTTCTTCCGCGGTCGCGGCGGTTTATTCTGCCGCAGTGCTTTTCGTTTCCAAATATAATCTGTTGCCGAAAAAGATCAAGACGGCTTACGCCGGAGTTTCCGGCGCGGTAATTGCGCTACTTATCGTATTATAAACAGTTGTAAATCGCTCGCGCGTGTTGTATAATAATTTTATGAAGGCTGTCGATTTCAAAGCCACGGAGGAAACCTGCGGCGCTTTTTATCTCACGGGGGACGACGGATACTGGCGCGACAAAGCGCTCGGTGAATTCCGTGCTCTCGTACCCGAATATGCGCGCGATCTCGATCTTAAATCGACATATCCTTTCCGTGCTCCGGAAGATCTCGAGGAAGCGGTGACCTCTTTTTCGCCTTTCGGCGGCAAAGTGGTGGTGCTCGCGGGCGGTTACGGCGCGTCAGGGAAAGGGGATACGGAAAGTAAATCCGCCGCGGCGGCGTGGGCGCGGGTACTGGACGAGCTAACCGGCGATACCGTACTCGTCGTATACGATTCGAAACTGCCCGTTCAGACGGCGAAGCGTATGACGGAGATAGACTGCTCCAGGCTGGACGCGCCGGCGTTACGCAATTACGTTACCGAGCTCGTCAAGCCGCGCAGAATAGATTATCGCGCGCTGAATATGCTCGCGGAATACACCAATCGCGATATGGCAAGAATAGCCAATGAGCTCGCGAAACTGGAAGCGTATTGTCTTCAAGGCGATATAACCGCGGAAGCCGTGGACGCGCTCGTAGCGGACACTCAGGAAAACGCGGTGTACGAATTCTCCGGGGCGCTCGCGGAGCGCAACCGCGCGAGAGCCACGGAGCTCATGTCGCGGTTCATAGCGGAAGGAGTGCCGTACCCGGTGCTGCTTTCTTTGCTTATAAATCAATACCGCAGACTTCTGCACTGCGCGTTGTCGCCCAAAGCGAGCGACGCGGAGCTCGCGGAAGCGCTCGGCATAAAGGAATACGCGGTGCGCCGTTCGCGCGAGAGCGCGCGCAAATATTCGCAATCCGCGCTGAAAAAAATATTGACGTTGCTTGTCGACGCCGAATTCTCCTTCAAGAGCGGCGAGATGAGCGACGAAACGGCTTTCAGGACCGCAGTCGCCGAGATCACGGCGATGTAACGGTCACGACGAGGTGTATATGATCAAGAAAATTTACGATAAACTCAATTCCATTCCCGTATGGGTAAGCTACGTCGCGGTATTTCTGGCATGCTTCATAGCGTCGGTACCGATGATAATCAATTTCGACTCCATGGTCGAGTCCATGCTCGAGGCGTATTCTTCCGCGGGGATAGACGTAAGCTCCTATCTGGCGGCTTTGTCGCCTTCGTGGAAATATATCGTCGCAGTAATCAGCGCTTTCGTGAGCTGGGGCATCATGGAGCTTATCGCCGCGGTAGTATTTTCGTTTTTCATCCGCTCCGGGTACAGGTCGCGCGGTCAAAGATACTATTTCACTTCCGTGCGCTACTCCTACGCGGTTTACAGAACGGTCACCGGCTTATACAGCCTTACCGCGATATGGGCGCCCCAAGCGTATAATTACGGATACGGTATACTCAATTTCATAATGCTTACAGCGGTATTCACCGTATGTTATCTGGGCGTCAAAGAGGAATGCGTCAACGATCTTAACGTGTTCAACGTGTACTACAGGCTTTTCAATATCTACTTCATATTCGAAGGCGTCATCACCGTGCTCGATCTTATATTGACTCTTACCGACGCATCCTACGGCGTCGGCGCGAAGGTCGTGTCCGGCGTAATGGCGGCGTTGGTGCTCGGCACGGGGATATTGTTGTATTTCACTGTATTCAAAAAACTTAAAAAAGAACAAACGGACGCAAGAAACGATTATCGTCCGCCTTCACCGCCTCCCTCGCGCGGCGGAGACGACGAGATATTCCGCGGCTACGGCGTTTGATCTGGGAGGTTCGGAGTTATGTTCGGAGCTATGCATGTCGGCGCAGCCACGCTTATCATCGACATAATAACCATCGCGGCGGTGCTTGCGGTAATGTACGTATTCTTTTACCGTCGCAAGAGCGTGAAACTCATGCTGCTGTATACGGCGGTGCTCGCGCTTTATATCACGGTCATCATTCTCGAAGACTATGCGGGAGTCCCGGTACCGATAGCGCGCGGACTCATATCGCTTGCCGCGTGGTTCCTCGTTGCGGCAGTCGTGGTGGTGTACCAATCCGATTTCAAAGTGATGTTTTTCAACCTCACCAAATCCACAGATAAAAGTACGCTCGTGGACTCCGATCTGAGCGACGAGGAACTGCGTAAATCGGTGGACGAGATAATACGCGCCTGTCAGACGATGTCGAAGGCGCGCACCGGAGCTCTCATCGTCATAGCGCCCACCGCTGTGGCGAAACACATACTCGATACCGGCGTGGAGCTCGAAGCCATAGTGAGCGCGTCGCTTCTGGAAGCGATATTCAACACGCGCGCTCCCTTCCACGACGGCGCCGTGATAATCAAGGGCAATAAGGTGCTTGCCGCAGGCTGCTTCCTGCCGCTTTCGCAGTCGCAGGCGGTGGCGAAGAACCTCGGTACCCGTCACAGAGCGGGTATAGGCATAACCGAAGAAAGCGATATGCTCACCATAATCGTGTCCGAAGAAACGGGCATAATTTCGATAGCCAAGCACGGCGAATTGAGAAGATTCGTAACTCCCGACAGACTGCGCGACATACTTCACGAAACGCTGAAGATAACCCCTCAGACCCGCACGCGCTCGTTGTGATAAATAAAGGCTACGTAAGCGTACCGCGCCTTCACGACGCGGAGTCAAAAAAAGTACAAAAATCATTTTCGATAAATAAGGAACGGTCAAATGAAAAACGTTGTCAGAATACCCGTCGTACTGCTCCCCCGTAAGGGAACGGATATGAGCAAATGGGCTACGATAGCCTGCGATCAATTCTGTGCCCGCCCGCAATACTGGTCGGAACTCACCGAATACGTGGGCGATGCGCCCAGCACGCTTAAAATTACCTGTCCGGAGATATATCTCAACAGCGGTAATCTCGACGAGCGTATCTCGGAGGTATGGAAGAATATGAACGCTTACGTCGAGAGCGGACTTTTCGTGGGCAGAGAAGGCTTCGTGCTCGTTGAGCGCGAAGTGGAGAACGGCGAGAAGCGCGTGGGAGTGATGATCTCCATAGATCTCGACGCTTACGATTGGAACAGGGTGCGTGTGCCTATACGCGCCACAGAGGACACTCTCGTAGAGCGTCTGCCGGTCCGTATAAGGATAAGAGAAAAAGCTCCCCTGGAATCGCCGCACGCGATAGTGCTCATCGACGATCCCGACAAGCGGATAATCGAGCCTCTTTACGCTCGCCGCGAAGAGATGGAGAAGCTCTACGACTTCGATCTCAATATGGGCGGCGGTCACATAGCCGGTTACGCGGTGCCCGATTCCGAAGCGCTCGCAGAGAAGCTCGAAGCGTTGCTCGATCCCGAAGTACAGACGAAGAAATACGGCTTCGACGCGGGGATAATGTTTGCCGTAGGTGACGGCAACCATTCCATAGCTACCGCCAAAGTGATGTGGGAGAATCTTAAAAAGACGCTTACCCCCGAGGAGTGCGAAGGACATCCCGCAAGGTATATGCTCGTCGAGATGGTCAATCTCTACGGAGGCGGGATGGATTTCAAGCCCATACACAGGCTCATATACTCCCGCGACCCCGAATTCGTCGCGGGACTGCGCGCGGCGCTCAAAGGCAGCGGCAAGCTTAAGCTCGTTTATAAAGACGGCGAGGAATACGTCGACTGCCCCGAGAAAGCGAGTCTTACGATAAGCGCGGTGCAAACGTATATCGAGAGTTACGCGAAGCTCCACAAGGGCTTCGAAGTGGAATACGTACATAACGAGGGACACCTCAAAGAGGCTGTGGATGAAGCCTGCGGCATAGGGATAGTGATGCCCGATTTCCCCAACGCCGAGCTCGTCAATTTCGTCGTGAACGTCGGCAACCTTCCCAAGAAAGCTTTTTCGATAGGCGAACCGGAGCACAAGCGCTATTATCTCGAATGTAAGTCTATCGTCGGATGACGGCGCGCTATGCTCACATTGTGTAATAATTCAAGAATAAGTTAAGGAAAAAGAAGTATGAAAGTATGTAAATTCGGCGGCACGTCGATGGCGACTGCCGCGGCTATCAACAGAGTAAAGAAGATCGTCCTTTCCGACAAGGAGCGTAAATTCGTAGTAGTGTCCGCTCCCGGCAAGCGTTATTCGCAGGACACCAAGGTCACCGACCTTCTCTATGCGGCTTATGCGGAGAAATGTGAAAAAGGTAGCTGTAGCAACACAATGACCGCTATAAGGGCACGCTTTGTCGAATTGTGCGAAGATCTCGGAGTGAAAGCCGACATAAATAAATATCTCGACGAAGTGGAAAAAGGCATCGACGAGTCGACGAGCGCCGATTACGCCGCGTCGCGCGGCGAATATCTTTCCGCGGTAGTCGTTTCCGAGGCGCTCGGCTTCGAGATGGTGGACGCGGCGGACGTCATCAAATTCAAGCACGACGGCACGTTCGACGCGGAGCTTACCAACGATCTCGTATCGCGTTACGCAGGTTCCGAGAGGGGCATCGTGTTCCCCGGTTTCTACGGCAGGATGCCCGACAAATCGATCAAGACTTTTACGCGCGGCGGATCCGATTTCACGGGAGCGATAATCGCAAGGGGCGTCGGCGCCGACGTATACGAGAATTGGACAGACGTCAACGGATTCATGGTCACCGACCCCAGACTCGTGGATTCTCCGAGAGGGATAGAGGTCCTTAGCTACGAGGAGCTGCGAGAACTCTCTTACATGGGCGCGAGCGTACTGCATCCCGACAGTATCTTCCCCGTGCAGATAGACGGGATACCCATCAATATCCGCAACACCTTCGATCCCGATCAACCCGGCACGATGATACTTCCCTCCACCGACGGTTACGACACCCCCTGTATCACGGGCATCGCGGGACGCAAAGGAAACACCACCATTTCCCTGAAGAAGGCGATGATGAACGGCGAGATAGGCTTCTGCCGTAAAGTCCTGAGCGTGCTCGAGAGGCACGGTCTGAGCGTGGAGCATATCCCTACGGGTATCGACACGATGAGCATAGTGCTTTCGGACTTCCAGTCTAAAGGTATACCGGAGAAAAAATTAATCGACGACATACGCGGCGCGGTCAATCCCGATTACATAGAGATATCGCACTCTCTCGCGCTTATAGCGATAGTGGGGCACGGAATGGCGAACACGCTGGGAACGGCTGCCAAAATATTCACCGCTCTCTATCAGGCGGGCGTGAATATCCGCCTCATAGACCAGGGTTCGTCGGAGCTCAATATCATCGTCGGAGTGGAAGAAAAGGATTACGCGCTTTCCATAGCGGCTATATACAACGCATTCTTCGGCTGATAAGCCCCGTATCGGTTATCCGCTTACCGCGCCTTAACGGGCGCGGTTTTTTGAGCGCAACGCTTTGACAGCGGGCGGCATACGGGTTATAATTAACGCAAATAACCGATCGGTAAGGTGCTTGAAGTATGAGCGGAACGGAATTGGTGCGCGCTTATCCGGGCGAGTATGCGGAGTTTACTGCCGCTTTACAGGCGGCGTTTGCCGTCGCCGTCGAGGAAACATTCGGACCCCTTACCAACGGGCCGATACCGTCGGACGAGGACGTGCGCGGATCGCTCTACGCGCCGGGCGCGGACGTGTGGCACATCGTTGCGGACGGCGAAAGAGTGGGCGGAGCCGTCGTCACTGCGGACGCGGGCTCTGGTAAAAGTTCGCTCGACCTTTTTTTCATAGATCCGTCGAAACACGGTAAAGGGCTCGGACTTGCAGCATGGGAAGCGATAGAGCGCAAATATCCTTTTACCCGCATATGGGAAACGGTCACCCCGTATTTCGAAAGGCGCAACATAAATTTCTACGTCAACAAATGCGGATTCAAGATCGTGGAATTCTATAACGAATATCACAAAGATCCCTTACACGCTTCGCCCGTCGGTTCGGACGGCAAACCTTTACCGGGTACGGATGCCTTTTTCAGATTCGAGAAAACGATGTAAAGAAAAAGCTTTGCGCAGGCGAAGCTTTTTTTACGGAAGTACCGTTTGGTTCAGCTTTCGAGGAGTATGTCGTGCAGAGTCTTGTAAACTTCGGGCGCCGTGTGTCCCCAACTGTTCTTGATGGAAGTAGCGAGCGCTCTGCTGTCCACGACGATCTTGAGATCCAGCAGCACCTTCGAAGGGTCCTGTATCTTCAGCGCGACGGTGAAAGTGCCGTCGTTGTTGCGGAAATAATCGCATACGAATTCTTGCTTTTTGCGGTAAATTATGCGGTTTTCTTTAATAAAAGTGGTTATCTCCGTCTGTAACGAGAGGGGGATATCGTTATAAAAATACGCAATGCAACTGCGACCGTCTGCGGTTATCGATAAAAGAGAGGAGTTGTCGCCGGGAGTTACCGAACGTGAAATAAACGCGCTTTTGATGAGCTCGTTGATCACTTGTTTGCAATACAGATAGGGTATCCAGCCGTTGTCTATACAGCAGATCGTAAGGAGCAGATCTTCCGAGATCGGCGTTTCGAATTTCTCCATTACGAACAATACCAACAACTTATGTTTTGTGCTTTCGTCCTGCATTACCATTCCTCTCAAAGTAGCGGAATATTATTATATCACAAATTCCGAGCAAGCGCTCCGACATAAATTAAAATCCCCGGCATCTGAAACTTTTGCCGGAGATTTTGTACTACATATTGTGGTGCGTCCGCAGTCGCGAACACTACGCCGGCAAGCGCTGTTTACAGGCAGGTGTTTTCGTAAAGTCGTATGAAAAATCTCGTTCCCTGCACGAGCATTTTCACGTCCTGACGCTCGTTGACTCCGTGTATACGATTGGCGTCCTCGACCGTTTTTTCAAACGGGGTGAAACGGTATACGTTATTCGTGAGATTGTAATAATGTTTGGCGTCGCTCGCCGCGATGAAAGGATAGGGCGCGACGATGTATCCGTCGAATACCTCTTTTATCGTGCGCGCGAGAGCGGCGTACGCCGCGGAACCCGTATCGCTCACGGGAGAAGGATCTATGGAGCCTTCCAGAACGCTGATTCTGACGTGTTTACCTACCACACGCTGTATGTAGTCGCGCACTTCCTCCACCGTTTCGCCGGTGTTAATGCGAGCGTTGATCGTGCCTTTCGCGACCGGGGGCAGGGTATTGGGAGTGGACGCGCCTTCCGCCTGCGTAGGCGCGAGCGTGGTGCGCATGAGACAGTTGGTGAAAGGGCTCACCGCGCAAAGCACGGGCTTGAGTATCGGCGAAAGTATGTCGCGGTTGACGAGAGCCAGTTTGAAACCGAAATTCATATAAGGCGCGAGCGCGCGGAACATTTCCACGGTGGGCTTGGTCCAATGCGGTCTGCGCTTGGAAAACTCAACGTCCGCTATCGCTTCGGCAAGCATTCCGACAGCCGTTCTTTTTGTAGGAGCGGAAGCGTGACCGCCGTCTTTCTCCACTTCCAGCACGAAGTCGGCGTAGCCCTTTTCGCAGGTGCCGATAAGCGCTATTTTGTTGTCTATGCCGAGCAATTTCCCGTCCAGCACGGTGCCGCCTTCGTCGATGACGTATTCGAGGCGCACGCCGCGCGATTCGAGATAGGCGCTTATCTCCTTGGCGCCGTAGGTGCCGCGCAACTCTTCGTCGTGCCCGAAGCAGAACAATATCGTTCTTACCGGTTTACGCCCTTCCTCGAGCAATATCTCCAGCGCTTCGAGCGCCGCTATCATCTGAGATTTCATATCCTGCGAGCCTCTGCCGTAGACGTATCCGTCCTTCACGTCGCCGCCGAAAGGGGGAACCTCCCAGCCTTCTTCCGGCGCGGGAACGACGTCCTGATGGGCGAGAACGGCGGCGGGCAAAAGAGACTCGTCGCTTCCTTTCACCTCGTATATCACGGCGTATTTATTGATAAGAGTTTTTTCCGCCGCAGCGGTTATGAGAGGGTAGCATTTCTCGAGATAAGCCTGATATTCGTAAAAAATACTTCCGTCCGCGTCGTTGTCGGGCAGGGTGACGGTAGGTATCCTCACCGCGCCCGCTAGATGCTCCACAAGACGCGCCTCGTCTATTTCCCGTGGCGCGTAGTCGCTCGCTTCCCGTTTGGGAGCGCGCGTGAGAAGGGTGCGTAATACCATAAATACGATGAGCGCGACCACTGCCGCGAGTACGCAATATCCGAATATCTGCATAGTTGTTTCCTCCGTAAACGGTTACCCGAATTATACATTAAAAACAATATTTTTGCAATACCGTCAGGACTCGGAAAAGAGATTTTTCGAAAAAACGCATAAAGCCCTGTTCGCGAGCGCATAAAGCTTCGTAAGCCGCGTTTTCGCGGTTTCGGACGGGATACCGAAAACACCGTTAAAATCGGATTTTGCGCCATTTGAAAAAGGGGTTATCCACAATTTTTCGCGAAGTTATCCACATTCGGGTGGGTTTGTCCACAATTCAGGGCGTAAAATTTGCCTCCGAAAAGGTTTCCGCGGAAGTTTTACACATTTACGCAGTGCGGCTTACGAGTTTGGGTTCCCGTAATCGGGGCATTTCCGAAGTGCGCGTTTGGGGTGCGCCGAAAAGGGCAATTTCGACAAATTGCGCGCGGCTTCGACAACGTTTGCGTGGCGCCTGAAAGCCGATAATGCGCGTATACGCACGCAACGATTGACTTAAACGGAATATTATTATAGAATGGTAACAGCGCATAACGCGCGTGCGGAGAAGGCAGTGCATAAATCCAAAATTTTGTTCAGAGTAAGCGACGTCGTCAATCATCCTCTGCGCAATTACAAAAGGTATCCCGAAGTAGAAAGAATTTCAGACGTTCCTTACGGCGGCGGAACGCCCGCGCGCAGAAAAATGGATCTGTATTTTTCCGCCGAAGCCGAAAGAAGCGGCGGCTTTCCCGTGCTTTTCAACGTACACGGAGGCGGTTTTGTCGCGGGCGGCAAGAAATACAGATCGGGCATAGCAGGGTATTTCGCCTCGAGAGGGTGGTTCGTAGTCAATATCGATTACGCGCTCGCGCCCGAGGAAGTGTATCCCGCAGCCCTCGAAGACTGTATGCTCGCGTTGAACGAGGTCAACGCGCTTGCCGATAAGTATCCGCTCGACCTGACGAAAATCGTAGTTACGGGCGACAGCGCGGGCGGCTATTACGCGGCGCAGCTCGTTGCGGCGATATTCGACGACGGTCTGCGGCGTTCGCTCGGACTTACCGAGTATAAAGGCGCGAAACCGCGCGCGTTACTTACGTTCTGCGCGCCGTTCGAGCCCGTTAAATGCCTTTCCGGACCCGCATTCGGTTCGGTAGCCGCAGACATCGCGGAATGCCTGTTCGGTAAAGAGTCGACTCCCGGCGGCAGGCGCGAATTCGAGAAGGGCGAGATCAACGCCACCGCCAACGTGAACTCCGACTGGTGCGAATGTTTCATCGTGGAAGCGGAAAGGGACGGCTTCTGCGGTGGACAGCTTGCGGATATGGCGAAAGCGCTGAACTCTGCGGGAGTGCCTTACGGTTACTACGTTGCGTCGGAGAAACGCGACGGACATTGCACGCATCTTTTCCCGTTCCTAGCGGGCTCCGCGAAAACGCTCTCGGCGGTAAACGCTTTTCTCGACAGGATAGCCGGACGAGACGAAAGAAAAGATACGGCGACCGATGATACGGTCGGCGAAACGGACAAGGGCGGTTTATGAAAAAACTTCTCGCTCGCCCGCGGAAAACGGGCAAAATTTCATTCGGAGAATTCGCTTCGTGCGTAAAAGGCTACGGATGGCAGACGCTTTTCGCGCCGATCTTCGTGGTCTGCGAAGTTTTCCTCGAAGTATTCATTCCGCGCGTGATGACCTTGCTCATAGACGAAGGGGTGAGCGTGGGAAATACCGACGCCGTTCTGAAATACGGCGGACTCATGCTCGCGCTCGCGTTGCTCGCGCTCGTAGCGGGCGCGCTCTCGGCGAGGCTCGCGGCTGTCGCCACGATGGGATTCGCGCGCAATTTAAGAAAAAAACTTTTCGATAAAATACAGGATTTTTCTTTCGGGAATATCGATAAATTCAGTACGGGAAGTCTCATCACGCGGCTTACCACGGACGTGAACTTCATACGCAACGCTTTTATGATGCTCATCCGCGTGGGCTTCCGCGCTCCGGTGATGTTCGTGACGAGCATAGCTCTCGCGCTCGACATAAATACCCGCCTTGCTATGATATTCGTCGCGGTTGCGCCCGTGATGGCTATAGCGATGTTCGCCATCGGCGCGATAGCTTTCCCGCTTTTCGGTAAGATGTTCCGTAAGTTCGACGCAATGAACGCGAGACTTCAGGAAAACCTCATCGGTATCCGAGTCGTAAAAGCCTTCGTGAGAGAGTCGCACGAAACGGAAGCTTTCCGTAAAGCCGCAGAGGACGTGCGTAACACCCAGGTAAAAGCCGAAAAACTCATCGTCTACGGACAACCGTTCATGCAGTTTGCGATGTACGGCTGTATGGTCGCGGTGGTTTGGTTCGGCGGGAATATGATAATCAAATCGGTGGACGGAATGACGATAGGCGGGCTCAACGCCTTCATATCCTATATAAATCAGATATTGATGTCGTTACTGATGGTGGCGATGATATTCGTCAATCTCGTCATAAGCAGCGCGTCGCTTGCCCGTTGCAGCGAAGTTTTGCGCGAGAAGCCCGAAATAACCGACGAAACGGCGTCACCCGATCTCGAAGTCGCCGACGGAAGCGTCGTATTCGAGAACGTAAGTTTCGGGTACGGTAAGGATACGTCCAAAGAGATATTGAGCGGTATAAATCTCGAGATACCGTCGGGCTCCGTGCTCGGCATAATAGGAGGGACGGGATCGGCAAAGACCACCCTCGTTCAGCTCATACCGCGGTTATACGACGTAACGTCCGGTTCGGTCATGGTAGGCGGCGAGGACGTGAGAAATTATAAGATCCGCACATTGCGCGACAGCGTGGCGATGGTGCTTCAGCAGAACGTATTGTTCAGCGGCACGATACGCGACAATCTCAAGTGGGGCAACGACAACGCCACCGACGAGGAGATAGAGGAAGCGGCTAAAAACGCCGAAGCCCATAAATTCGTGACCTCTTTTTCCGAGGGCTACGACACCGATCTCGGTCAAGGCGGCGTGAACGTGTCGGGCGGACAGAAACAGCGCCTTTGCATAGCCCGCGCGATGCTCAAGAAACCGAAGATAATGATACTCGACGATTCCACTTCGGCGGTGGATACGGCTACCGACGCGGCGATACGTAAAGCCTTTGCCGAAACCCTCAAAGGAATGACGGTGATAATAATCGCGCAACGCATTTCTTCCGTGAAACACGCAGACAAGATAATCGTTATGGAGGACGGCAGGATAGCGGCTTCGGGCACGCACGAGGAGCTGTACTCGAGCTCTCCCGTATACCGCGAGGTATGCGATTCTCAGGCGGGAGGTGTCAGAGATGACTGATCGCAGAACCGCCGTAAACTCGGTGAAACCTCTCAATCCTTTCAGTACGTTCGCCCGCATATTACGCGAACTGGGTTCCTATAAATGGCATTTGGTAGCCCTTATATTCGCGGGCGTGATATCCGTTGCCGCCAACGTGGGCGGAGCGTATTATCTCAAGGACGTGCTTTCCGTTATAGAGAACGCGGGTAAAGCGCCCGCGGAGACATTGCTTTCGGAGCTCGGCGTCGGCGTGATATTCATGATATTCATTTATCTTGCGGGGGTGATAGGGACCTTCGTCTCCATGCGCCTCATACTCACGATAAGCACGGGCGTGCTTTATAATTTCCGCGTGAAGATGTTCACGCACATGGAGAAACTGCCGATAAAATATTTCGACGCGCGTACCCACGGCGAGATAATGTCGCGTTACACTACGGATACGGACGCTTTGCGCGAGATGATCTCCAACGGACTTCCGAATATAGTTTCGTCGGTGTTGACGATATTGGGCGTGCTGACCATGATGATAGTCCTGAGTCCCACGCTTACCCTTCTCGTGCTGGGGATGCTCGTCGTAATGGTCATAGCGGTGTCCGTCATAGGCGGTAAGGGCAGGAAATACTTTATAGGGCAGCAGGCGGAGCTCGCGAGCGCGAACGGATACATAGAAGAACATATCGAAGGGCAGAAAGTGGTACAGGTATTCTGCCGCGAAGACAAGATCAAAGAGGGTTTCGGCGCGATAAACGATTCGCTGTGCAGAGCGGAGACCGCGGCGCAGACTTACGCTCAGATACTTATGCCGGTGATGGGCAATCTTTCTTACGTCAATTACGTGCTCACCGCGGTGGTGGGCGCCTTCCTCGTAGCTTCGGGAAGGCTTGAGGGCGGTATCGCGGTGGTGATAGTTTTCCTGCACCTTTCGAGGCAGCTTTCGATGCCTCTGACGCAAATATCGCAACAGTTCAACGGCATAATGACCGCTCTTGCCGGAGCGGAAAGGATATTCGCTTTACTCGACGAGGGCGAGGAAAAGGACGACGGTTACGTCACGCTCGTCAATGCGCGTAAGAGCGCAAACGGAATAGAGGAATGTGACGAGCGCACCGGGCAATGGGCGTGGAAACATTATCACCGCGCTACGGACACCACTACTTACGTGGAATGGCGAGGTGCCGTGGAATTCGAGCACGTGACCTTCGGCTACGTAGAGGGGGAAACGGTATTGCACGACGTCAGCTTCACCGTTTCGCCGGGTCAGAAGATAGCCCTTGTAGGCTCTACGGGAGCCGGCAAGACCACGATAACCAATCTTCTCAACCGCTTCTACGGCGTTACGGAAGGTAAAATAAGATTCGACGGCATCAACATCAATAAGATAAAGAAAGAGGATCTGCGCCGCTCTATGGCGATGGTGTTGCAGGACACCCATTTATTCACCGGCACCGTCCGCGACAATATCCGTTACGGAAGGCTCGACGCTACGGACGCCGAGACGGAAGAAGCGGCTACGCTCGCCAATGCGGAATATTTTATCAAGCATCTGCCCGACGGCTACGACACGGTGATAACCGCAGACGGCGCAAATCTTTCTCAGGGGCAAAGACAGCTCCTCGCGATAGCGCGCGCCGCCGTGGCGGCGCCGCCGGTACTCGTGCTCGACGAGGCGACCAGTTCCGTCGATACGCGAACCGAAGCGCTCATCGAGCAGGGTATGGACAAACTTATGGAGGGCAGGACGGTATTCGTGATAGCGCACAGGCTGTCTACGGTACGCAACGCAGACTCCATATTTGTAATAGAACACGGAGAAATAATCGAGCGAGGCAACCACGAGGAACTGCTCGCCGCGGGCGGCAGATATTACCAACTTTACAACGGTATGTTCGAGCTTGATTGAGATAACGGAGGAAATATGAAGAAAGTAACTGTTTTAAGCGTTCTGATACTCGTCGCGGTCTGCGCGGCGCTTTGCGTGAGTTGCGTCGGCGACTATAACGACGACGATACCGGCAATACCGGCGGCAACAACGATATCTATTATCTGTACTTTGTGGGAGAAGGCGTCGATATAGACCGTATCCCTTTGGTCGGGAACACGGTCTCTTTGCCGGCAGAGCCCGAGCGAGTAGGTTATGAATTCGGAGGTTGGTATACCGATAAGAACTTTACGGTGACCCTTAAAGAGCATTTGCAGAAAGGTATAAGCGGCGACGTAACGGCTTACGCGAAGTGGATACCTTTGGGGTATACCGTGGTGTTCAATACCTCTAACGACGACGCGGGGCTTATCGCCGTGAGCGGCGGTCAGGCGGTCGCGGAGAGCGTTGAGCAGTACGAGATAGGCGACGTGATAGTCTGCGCGGTGGTCACGGGCGGCGAGGAAGAGTATTACGATTTCCTCGGTTGGTATATCGACGGCGAAAAAGTTTCCGGTAACGCCGAATACGCATATACCGTGACCGACGACGTGGTAGTCACGGTCACCGCCGTATGGAAGGGGGTCACGCGTACCGCAGACTTTTACCGCAACAGTTCGGAGACGGACGAAGACTTCATCAAGATAAGCTATTGCTACGGCGATCTCGTGGAATATACTCCCGCTCCGCGCGCCGACTTCGTTTTCGCGGGTTGGTACGACACGCGCGACTGTTCGGGAGAAGCGTACACCTCGGGCGACGGTATCTTCGAAAAGCTCAAAATGCAGAGCGAGACGGTAAGCTTCTACGCCAAATGGGTGAACACCGAAACGCTTTTCGAGATAAGAAAGATAGCCGGTAAAGAGGAAGCCGAAGTCTACGGCTACGACGAAGCCATTTCCGGCACCGTGCATATTCCTTACACCTGGGGCGGTTATCCGGTGACGAGGATAGCGGAAGGCGCGTTTGCGGATTGCACGAAGAACGCTATCGTTATTCCCCGCACCGTGAGCGAGATAGCGGACGGCGCGTTCGGCGGTTGTACGGCTAAAATTTATCTCGATAACGGCACTTCGCCTTCCCTTATCGACGCGTTCGACGAAGGCAGTGAAATTTACGTTCATATCGCCAGCGACGCGTCGTCGCTTCCCGAAGGAGGCTACGTCGCGCGGTACGCGGAAGCGGACGGTATTTTTGCGGATACCGATATCGACGACAGGGCGGAATTCGAAGCGCTTTTCGAGTACGTATGGCTTTATACGGTGACGGGTAAGGACGGCGAAGGGATAACGTTTGACTTCGCCGGTTGCGAAGGCGTGAACGGTGAAAACCTCAAGCTTACCGTAATGGGAGATTACGAGCAGGGTATATCCGGTTGGGTGACGGACATCACGTTGAAGCTTGCGTTGAAAACGAATACCGAACCGGTATATTCCTATTCCTGCAACGAAGATTCTCTCAGGATAAAATTCATATTTACAGAGAGAACCGAAAACACCGTTGCCTCAGAAAAGACTGAAGGCGCCGACAGACAGCACGGTACGGTATGCGTAAATCTCGACAAATTCGACGGAGCGGAACATTCCTTCGTGATAGATACTTTACCCGGATACGTCGTATATAATTCGGAGCAGCTCGTTTACGCCGTTGAGAACGGATACAAACCGTATTTTGCTACGGCGGGAAGTACCGCCGAGCAATGCTACCTCGAAGCGCGCAGGATCCTTAACGATATCGTGACTGCGAAGGACGACGACGTGGCGAAACTGCTTGCGATACACGACTATATCGCCGACAGCGTCATATACGACACCGAGCTTCTTGACTTGAGTACCGCTCACGACGCGGGCGCGCTCTCCGGCTACAGAGGTTTCGGTCTCGAAGGCGTTTTCCTCGATAAAAGGGCGGTGTGCGACGGCATAGCGAAAGCGTTCATGCTCATGGCGCGTATAGAAGGAATAGAAGTCATCAGGATATCCGGGAATCACGACGGGACGGGTCACGCCTGGAACAAGGTCTGTCTCGACGGCGTGTGGTACGCCGTGGACGTCACGGGCGACGACGTGCAGGTAGAATTCGACTACGGCGCGGAGCGCGTTGAAGTGATACGCCACGACAAATTCATGGTCACGGACGAATATCTTACCGAAAACGGTTACGTCGAAGACGACTACGGCTTCCCCGAAGCGACGGGCGAATACGACTATTACCGCACGGCTAAATTCGGAAGATATTCGCTCAACGTAGCGAATTCCGAAGAACTCGACTCAAGACTCGCCGCCATGAAAAAATCTGCCGCGGCGAACGGAGTATATTACAGCATAGAGATACGTTGGACTGGGATAGGTACGCCCACCCATAGGACAGAGGACGTGATCCGTCTTAAAGATCCCGTGGGCGACAACGTGTACGTTTATATGTATAAGAAACCGGGCGCGTAAGAAGCGAACGGAGCTTAAAACGGAGAAAAATGCAACCCAATCAGACGCTCGAATTCGTAATAGACGATCTCGGAATGAACGGAGAAGGTATAGCGCACAAAGAGGGCACGACCGTCTTTATTCCGTACGCGTTGAAAGGGGAGCGTGTCGTCGCGAAGCTTACATACCTTCGCAAAGGGATAGGCTATGCGGAATTGAAAGAGGTTGCGGAAGCTTCGCCCGACAGAGTAAAGCCTCCGTGCAACAGGTTCACGAGATGCGGGGGATGCACGCTCATGCACTGCGCCTATCCCGCCCAGCTCGAAGCCAAACGCGCGGCGCTCGCCGCGGTCATGAAAAAGAACGCGGGATATACGGGCGAGATATTGCCCGTCGTGCCTTCGGAGCCTTACTTCGGCTACCGCAACAAGGTACAGCTTCCTTTCGGAGAAGCGAACGGCGAAGTCGCCGTAGGCTTCTACCGCGAGGGCACGCGCAAGATAGTCTCGATAACGAAATGCTTTCTGCACGGCGAGTGGCTCACGCGCCTTATCGCCGTCGTTTTGCGCTTCGCGCGCGAAAACAGATTAAGCGTATATTCGCAGGAAACGAAGCGGGGGCTCTTACGCCACCTTGTGGCGCGAATGACGGGCGGGAAACTCTGCGTAACCGTAGTGATCAACGGAAGAAGTCTCCCGAACGCAGGAACGCTCAAGGAAATGCTCGCCGCGGAATTCGACGAATTCGCGCTGTATTTAAGCCCTAATACGAAAGACACGGGAGTGGTGATGGGAGAGGAACTGATACCCGTGTACGCGCCCGCGCTTGTTGCCGAAGTGAACGGCGTGAAACTCGAAGTCAATCCATTCTCTTTCTTTCAGATCAATGACGACATACGTGAAAAAGTGTACGCCGAGATCGCCCGTCTTGCGGGCGGCAAGGACTCCGTATTCGTGGACGCCTACGCGGGGATAGGGCTCACGGGCGCCGCGATAGCGAAAGCGGGCGGCGAAGTCTATAACATAGAAATAGTGCCCGAAGCTGTCCGCGACGCGGACAAGCTGTACTCCGCAAACGGACTTTCGGAGCGTGTGCATAACGTCTGCGGCGACGCAAACGAAGAACTCAAAAAGCTTATCCCGGCTCTTAAAAAAGCCGTTTCGGAATCCCGAAACGTGGTTGTTTACATTGATCCGCCGCGCAAAGGCATCTCCTCGGAGACCGCTTCTACACTGAACGCGCTCGCCGCGGAAGTCCCTTACAGGCTCATATATTTATCTTGCAATCCCGCCACTTTATCCCGCGACATAGCTCTGCTCACCGCCTTCGAAGTGCGTTCCGTGCGCCCCTTCGACATGTTCCCTCATTCGGGACATCTGGAAAGCTTGGTTCTTATGTCGCGTAGGTTTCGGAACGCTTCGGACTCCGATAAGGTAGAAAGTAAAGTATGATTTTGCTATAATAAATATGCGAGTTTCGTCGGGCTTATATGCTTAAGGAGTTTTTATGAAATACGTCATGAGAAGAAGGATCAAATATTTATTCGTCGCGGTTATAGCGCTCGCTTTGGCAGCGGGAATCGTCGCGTCGGGCTTTGCTATAGCGGAAGTCGCTATCGAGGGTAAGTACGAATTTCTCTCATACGACGGAAGCAAAGGCGGCGACAGGATACATTTCCTCAATACAGGAAGCAGCGACGCCATTCTTCTCGAATCCGCGGGTAAATTCGCCCTTATCGACTGCGGCGAGGACTCCGACAATCCTCGCGGCTTCGACGGACTCGAGCTTCAGGGCTACGAGGATTTCGTGGTCGGCTATCTCAATGAGTTCTGCGCGGACGACAACGGGATAGTAAATCTCGATTTCATACTCGGCACGCACGCCCATTCCGACCATCTCGGCGGTTTCGACACCGTGATAGAGGAGGATAACGTAAGGATAGGGCGCGCCTATCTCAAACGCTATCACGAGGACAGGATCGACGATTACGAGGTGGAGAATTGGGATAACCGCGAAGTGTACGAACAGACGGTATACGCCCTTAACGCAAAAGGCGTTCCGATAATAAGCGAGCTCGAGAACGTGTCGTTTGCGTTCGGTAATTACACCGTGACCGTATATAACGGCAAGGAAGCCGAGGAAGGCAAGAAGGTGGGCGAGAACGAGAATTCTCTCGCCGTACTTGTCGAGAAGGACGGCTACCGCGTGATGCTCAGCGGAGACATGAACAATTACGACGGCGACGAGGACGAAGTCGGCGCCGCCGTGGGTAAAGTGAACGTATTGAAGCTCGGTCATCACGGTTACAGAGGTTCGTCCTCCGCCGATTACGTCAGGGCGCTTTCTCCCGATTTTGCGATACAGACTACGGGAAACCCCGTCGACCTCGGCGTGAAATTAAGAGTCACATTCGCCGAAGGCGCGCCGATATATTCCACAGTGAAGCACAACGGTATCATCCTCGACATTACCCGCGTCGATACGCCCAAGCTTTATCAGGATATTCTGTGACGATAAGTTAACTTTATTTCAGGGGAAAGATATTTTTTTCGATTCCGTCTTCCCACGGAAGACTTTTCCGTATATAATCGAAGTGCGGGCATAATTTACGGCGCGCGTTTTCGGAGGACGGAGAATGGGACTCAACGGATCGGACAGGTTCAGGATACGCCTTATGGAGTTCTGCGCCAACAGCGTGGAATTATTGTATTATCCTTTGTTGTATAAGAAATACGAAAGTCTGGAAAAGAAGGAGAACGTGCGTTACGACGGCTCCGTACGCCGCGCCGCTATAGACGTTTACCGTAAAAAGGACGATACCGCTACGAAAAGGCTGCTCCTTTTCTATATCCACGGCGGCGGCTGGGTGTCGGGAAGGCGAAGCGTAAGAAGGTCGTATTGCAAGCATTGGGCGGAAGAAGGCTACGTCGCGGTGACTGCGGGGTACGATTACGCGCGCGGCGAAACTCACCGCGACTTCTTGCGACAGATATTTACGGCGCTCGCTTACGTTCTCGACAGAGCCGACGAATGGGGCTTTGATAGAAACAGAGTCGTCGTCGGCGGCGAGTCCGCGGGCGGTCATCTCGCCGCGATGATAGGGGCGATGACTACCCACACGGAACTTTTCGACGAACTCGGAGTGGATTTTGCATTTAAGGATACTTTCAGACCGGCGGCGCTCCTTCTCCTCAGCGGGATTTACGATCCGTACCGCTCGATAGATACCGGATTCCCTTTTATAAAGACTTATGTGTCCGCGTTCGCCGGAGAAACTTACAGGAAACTGAAAGCGCACTTCGACGGGGACGAAAGAAGGCTCACTTCTCCCGAATATTACGCCGACGGAGCGTTCCCGCCCTCGTTCGTCGTTGCGTCGAGTGCGGACAAGCTTTTGTCGGAGTCGCTTTCGCTTTATACCAAACTCAGATCGTCGGGCGTGCCGTGCGCTTATTTCGTATGTAAGGGTATCAACGGTATGCACGCTGCTTCCCTCGACTCGGTACACGGTAAGTACGGCAAAGAGTGTTTCGCGCGAGCCGTCGCCTTTATGCGGGAAGCGCTTGCAAAAGTCTTCGCGGACGGAGCAAACGCGGCGTAGTACGCAGAGAAGTACGCTTTTCTCTTACGGACGGATACCCGTCCGTTTTTTTTGCGTTGCGGCTGTATTTACGCATATTGTTTGCGTTCGATTGCAATTTTCTTTCGGTTGTGTCAAAATTATTTCGGTTCTTTTTGGCAAAACGCGGATTTGTTTTGTTAATTATACGGAAGAACCTTCACGGAGGAACGTTTGGAGCGGCTGTTTCGGTTAGCGGAAGAAATATCCCGCGGCAATCAGAATGCTTTCGACGAACTGTACGCCCTGACGCATAAGGCGGTTTTTCTCACGGCTTACGGCGTCCTGAAGGACAGGATGCTCGCGGAAGACGTAATGCAGGACACCTACTTTGCGGCATTCAGGGGGATGGAGAGACTCCGCGAAGGAAGCAACGTAACGGGCTGGCTCACCACGATAGCGAGAAGGCTTGCCATCAACGAATATCACAGAAGGAAACGCGTGGACAGCACCGATTTTTCGAGAGAAAGCGGTTTGGAAGCGCGGCTTACATACACGGATAAACGCGAAAGCCTTATTGCCGAAGCGGCGGAGGTGCTCGACGAGGAGAGTTACGAAATAGTAATGCTCGCCGTAGTCGCGGGATATAAGCGGCGCGAGATAGCGAAAATGAAAGGACTTCCGATATCCACGGTCAGTTGGAAATACAAGAAGGGACTCGAAACCCTCAAAGCCTACCTCGAGAAGGAGGAAAAGCGATGAAAGAGCGCGACGTTAAGAAAGAACTCAGAAATGACTGGCGCGAGATAGCGCCCGGAGACCGCGTTAAAAACGAAACGCGCAGAGCGCTTTTCGGCGCGGACGAGGCGCGCGAATACAATATGAGCGCGGCAAGCGCCAAGCCCAAGCGCAGCGCGAAGCGTTGGGCGGTAGGGGCGGCTATGGCGGTCATCGTGGCTATAGTCGTGACTTCTCTGATACTCTGGTTCCCTCGCGAAAAGGGGGCGAGCGACGATATCGGCGGGAATAATACTCCCGTTACGGTAGCTTACGCTTCGGAGTACGGTTTCAGCGCTATGTCGTCGGGCATTATGCTCCTCAAATACGATAAGAGCGCGGAAAGCGCCGTTAGTACTTTGCCGGTCGGTCTGCTTTTCGGAAGCGGCGACGCGGAAAGCCACGGTAACGGCGGAGGAAGCGGGAACGGCAACGGTAACGGCGGAAATATGTCCGACGACGAAGCCGTAACGCTTATCAACGGCTATATGGAACTCGTGGAAAGCGTGCTTGCGGGAAGCGGATACGAAGTGAGGCAACAGGCTTCGGACAGAGCGGATTATGAGATAATGTTGCTTACCGATATGCGCGATCTCGAAGGGCGTTCCTCCGTAATGCGCCTTTACTATAACGAAACCTTATACGAAGCGGACGAAGAGGAGAAGGAATACCGTCTGAGCGGCGTAATGGAATTGAACGGCACGGAATACGTTGTGGAAGGCAAGCGCAGCGTGGAGCCCGAAGAAGGCGAAGAAGAAATGGAATTCGTGGCAAGAAGCGCCGACGGAGTGACCGTCAAGGTGGAACTCGAATGCGAAGCGGACGAACAGGAATACGAATATACCGTATATGACGCCGACGGCGAAGTGATCGACAGCTTCAGTATAGAAGCGGAATACGATGGCGGCAGGACGGAAGTGGAACTTCTTATCGGAGCGGACAGAGCGACGGGGATAAGGTTCTACGAGAGCGAGCACCAGGGCGGCGGCAGGATGATGCACGGAATGATAGTCCGCGACGGCGTGCAGAGGACTTTCAGCGTGCGCGTAAGGAATAACGGCGGCAGAGACGAGCAGTACGAATACACTATAGGCGACGCCGAGATCGTGCTCGACAAGGACGATATATTCGAAGATTTCGACGACATGTATGACGACGAAGACGACGATGATTGAGGGCTCTGAAAAATAATTTGAAAAAATTTTCATAAAGTTTGGCAAAACGCTTTCGCCGATTGTTTATAAGGTGAAAATACCCCGAACAGGAGGCACGACAATGAAAAAGAAAGTATTTGCGATAATAGCGATAGCGGTAGTAATGGCAATAGCCGCAAGCGTGATGCTTACGGGATGCGTAGGCGACAACAATACCGCACAAGACAAGATCAGCGCGTCCGCAGAAGCGTTGGGAATGACGGCGTTGGGCTCCGGCGCTATCCTTGCCGACATGGCGGAAGGAGTAGTCGCTCCCGAGGACGAAGCAGACACTCAACAGCCTGAAGCGGGAACCGAAATACCCGAAGCGGGTACCGAAACCCCTGAAGCGGGAACAGAAACTCCTGAAGCAGGCACCGGCTCCGCAGGCGGAAACCTGACCGAAGAAGAGACCGCGGTAGTGGACCGTTACCTTCAGATAGTGGACAAAATGCTTAACTCGAGCGGTATCGTGATAGACGAAGGCGAGAGCGAGCTCGAGGGCTATGCGAAGAAGGTAGAGATAAGCTCGACCGACCTTTACGGCAACGCGCAGAGCTTCGTGATCCACTATAACGAACAGGAGATATCCCGCGAGCTCGACGACGGCGAAGAAGAAGTGGAATGGAGACTCGAAGGCATAATGATAGCGGGAGAGCGCGAGTACGCCGTGATAGGCGAACGCGAGACTGAAGCCGACGAAGCGGAGCTCGAATTCACCGCATACCTTGACCGCGACAACTACGTCGAGATAGAGAAATCCAACGAGAACGGCGAAGAGGAATTCGGCTACAAAATAGTGGTGGACGGCAAGGTCACCGAGGAATTCGAGTTAAGCATCGAGCAAGAGTACGGTAAGACCGAAGTGGAGATCGAGAGCGTATCCGGCGGCAACATACTCGTTATCGATTACGAGATGAAGGAGAGAGTTTCCGGCAAGACCGTCGTCGAATGTAAAGTTTACGAGAACGGCGAAGTGTACGAATTCGAGATCGACGCCACCTGCGACGGCAACCGCGAAATGCGTCGTTACCGTTACCGCAACGGAGTCTGCTACGACCGTTACGACGACTGAGCTCTCGTCACACTCGAACAAACGGAACACATTTCCAATCCCTCCTCACGTTAAGGACCGCCGCGGCGGTCCTGTTTTTTTGTGTACGTATACACCCTGCGGGAGTATCTTTTCGTCTGCTTTATTGCGAGTGTCGCTCGACACGAAACGTAGGTTGCACCCGCCTAACGGACGGGCGCGCCCGTAAACACCCTGCGAAAGCGTCTTTTTGCCGATACTCTACGGGAGCCTCGTTCGACACGGAACCGTAGATCTTCACTCGTACCCTTGAGTCTCGACAAAAATCCGTCTTTCTCGGGTGCCGAGTACGATGAGAAGGCTTTTCGTTAAATAAGGTAGATAAAATTAAATATCCGCATAATAAACGAAAGCCATATAGCGCATTTTGCGCCTGAGGGAACAGGATTTTCGTTCAATTACGAGGGTAGGAGCGAAGATTGCAATACTGCATCGAACGACACTCCCGACGTAAGTGGACGAAAAGACGTTTCCGCAAGGCGTACACGATTGCGCTTATCCGTTAGGTAAGCGCAATTAACTATACCGCCCCCTAACGGTAGGGCGGTATCTTGAACACCCTGTGAGCGAGTTTTTTTGTCTATCTGCTGCGGGAGCGTCGCTCGGCAAAACTACAGCCTTCGCGCCTACCCTTGCACCTAAACAAAAATCCAACGCTCTCGGGTGCAAAATGCGCTATATTTGTAGCGCATTATTGTTTTATCTTACCTTATTTAACGTATCGTCTTTTATGCGTACTCGGCGCCTGAGGAAACAGAATTT
>CASFAV010000011.1 GCA_949292905.1 uncultured Eubacteriales bacterium | reverse complement strand
CCCGGAGAACACCGCATAGCCAATATCGGGCTTTTCGGGCGCAATATGAGTTATACCACCGACGGCGACGCTTCGGCATTTACCGTAGACGGCGTCAAGGTCCTGGAGGGTGTGGGCGGTCCTTTCACGGTAAGATATTTCACCGAGAGCGTCCAAGGTCCGCATTTCCTTCTTTATACCCGCAAACCGCTTACGCTCAAAATAGTTTATCCCGTTTTCGAGCCCGCTTCCTCGGGCGGCAACGTGCTGAGATTCAATATCGACCCCGGTAAATATTCGATAGGGATAAGCGGCAAACGCTTCTTCGCGGAGAGGATATGAGCGCCTGAAAGCTTCCGTGCGGAAAAGTAATATTTTTTAAGCGAAATTCAGATATTTTGCTTGCAAATTGTATATCTTTATGGTATTGTATTAAATGCCGCTCGAAAGAGGTCTCTTAAGCGCGCCTATCGCGCACCTCAACGGCGAGTTCCTGAAGGGAGGTAATAGATAATGTACGCAATCATCGCTACCGGCGGTAAGCAGTATAAAGTCTCTGAAGGCGACGTCATCAACGTCGAATTACTGAAAGCAGACGTAGGCTCCACCGTCAGTCTCGAAGTGCTGATGCTCAACAAGGACGGCGAGATCCTCGCCGGCGACGCGGTCAAATCCGCTTCCGTCGACGCCGAAGTCACCGCCACCGGCAAAGGTAAAAAGATCAACATCTTCACCTACAAAGCCAAGAAGAACATCCGCAAAAGACAAGGTCACAGACAACCTTACACGCAACTTAAAATACTGAATATCAAAGCTTAATTTATTCGGTATGACAACGATCAGGATTTTCCGCACCGAAGGACACATAACGGCGGTCACCGTGGAAGGACACACGGGCTACGCCGAAGAGGGCAGCGACATCGTCTGCGCGGCTGTTTCGGCGCTCACGCAGGGCGCGCTCCTCGGAATAAGAGAGGTCGCAGGTATCAACGCGGAAAGCAGGGTAAGCGACGGTCGCCTTACGTTCAGGCTCAAGGAACATAACGAAAAATCGGACGCCATCCTCGAAACGATGCGTCTTGCGCTCCTCGACGTCACGAAAGGTTACCCCCGCTACATCAGAATGGAGGATTAACAATGTTTATCAATTTACAACTGTTCGCTCACAAGAAGGGCTCCGGCAGCTCCAAAAACGGACGCGACAGCCATGCCCAACGTTTAGGACCCAAGAGAAGCGACGGTCAGCACGTGCTCGCCGGCAACATTCTCGTGCGTCAACGCGGAACGAAGTTCCATCCCGGCAACAACGTAGGTATAGGCAAGGACGACACGCTGTTTGCGCTTATCGACGGCGTAGTGCGTTTCGAGCGCAAAGGCCGTTACGATAAACAGGTCAGCGTATACGCGCCCGAAGCGTAAGCGTAAGCTTGCGCAGAGCCGTTATGCGATACGTTATCGACGGCAACAAAATCTTAATAAACGATACTTCGGAATTCTGTCCGAAACACATTCTCGAATGTGGGCAGGTTTTCAGGTACCTAAACTCAAGTTCAGGCTACAAAATTTTTTCGAAAAATCTATTTTGTAGCTTGATTTATGTAGACGGCTATGCTACAATAGAAACGGTCGATACCGATTACTTTGTCAAATATTTCGATTTGAACCGTGATTACGGGGAGATCAAAAGGCGGCTTTTGGGTTTCCCTTGCATGAAAGAGGCGATCGGCTACGGCTACGGAGTGCGTATCCTAAACCAGGATCCGACGGAGATGGTGATCTCGTTCATCATTTCCGCAAACAACAACATTCCGCGCATACAAGGTATCATCGAGAGAATGTGCAGGACGTCGGGCGCACCGATAGGCGAAGAAGGTTTCGCCTTCCCCACTCTTGAGGATCTCAGCCGCCGCGACCGCGAGTATTTTACTTCGATAGGCGCGGGCTACAGAGCCGATTACCTTGTCAAAAGCGTCGACGCACTGTACCACGGGTTCGCGGACGACGTAGAAGGGCTCGATACTCCTTCGGCGCGCAAGAAGCTGATGCAGCTTACCGGCGTGGGGCGCAAAGTGGCGGATTGTATATTGTTGTTCGGCTATCACCGCGAAGACGTTTTCCCGGTGGACACCTGGATAGAGAAGGTCTACCTGAGACTTTTCGGTGAGAGTAGCGCCACTCCCGCGCGTAAAGCGGACGAACTGGCAGAATATTTCGGGGATCTGAGCGGATACGCTCAACAGTACCTGTTCTATCACGCCAGAGAAACCTATAATATAAAATAAATACCATATTTTTGGAGGAAAGAAAATGAATAAGCCCAAAATGATAATCCTTGCAGACATCGGCAGTCTTAAAGTTACCTGCGTAGGATTCCAACAGATCGTCAAGAATCTCGAAGCAAAATTTGAAGTCGTGTCCTGCAAGTTCTACAGCTACGTTGCCAAGCGCAACCGTGACTACAACGAATATATTGCTGCCAACGGCTTTGAAACTTCTCTTCCGAGCGCCAGCCGTCGTCGCAATAAGCTCGATTGCCGTCAGGTCATCGACGCCGCCGATATCGCCGCTATGGGCAACATCGACGCCGTAGGTCTTATCACCGGCGAAGGCGACATACTTCCCGTTATCAACCTTTTGAAGAGCAAAGGCATCGACGTTTACGACATCAACGTTGACGAGAACAAATACTCCTATGCTTACACCGGCTTCATCGCCGTTCCCACCAGCGCTCTCCGCGAAGGCTACACCGCCCCCACCACGAAAGCGAAGGTCAAACGCGCTCCGAAGCCCGTTGTCGCTCCCGCCCGTCCCGAGAACCAGTACGTCGCGGACGCCAAGAGAGTTATCAGCGGCAACGAGATCTTCAACAAGTACCGCAGATAATCGCATATCGCATTACCGAAACCACAGCCCGTCTTGTATAAGACGGGCGTGTCTTTTATTCCGCGTCGGCGTCATAAATGAGTGATCGGCGCGGTTGTTTTATATTTTATTGACGACATTTTATGTAGCTGTAGCTACAAATATCGACTTAATCGCTATTTTATCGATTGTAGGGCGCAAGGAAGGAAAGGATAACGGCGCAAGGCTTCCCGCAACATATCACGCGCCCGTATGCGCGTATATTAATTCCGAATAAGCGCGAAAATGCCCGCGTTCGCTTGCATATATGCGCGTAAAGTGATATAATTCCTCAATAATAAATCTACAATTTAGGAGATGATTGTTTTGGCTAAAGTAACTATTGCTAAAGACACCTGTAAAGGTTGCGGGCTGTGCGTCAACGCCTGCCCCAAGAACGTCCTTAAGCTTTCCGAAACGGAGACCAACAAGAACGGTTATTTCGTGGCGGAAGTCGTTTCGGACGGTTGTATCGGATGCACTTCGTGCGCTCTGATGTGCCCCGACGTCGCCATCACTGTGGAAAGATAGGAGGACCTACGATGAAAAAACTTATGAAAGGCAACGAAGCCATAGCCGAAGCCGCCGTGAGAGGCGGATGCAGAGCTTTCTTCGGCTATCCCATCACCCCTCAGAACGAGATACCCGAGTATCTCAGCAAGCGTTTGCCCGAAGTGGGCGGTTGCTTCATTCAGGCGGAAAGCGAAGTCGCCGCCATCAATATGGTATACGGCGCCGCCGGAAGCGGCGCGCGCGCGATGACTTCTTCGAGCTCGCCCGGCATCAGCCTTAAGCAAGAGGGTATCAGCTACATTTGCGGCGCCGAGCTTCCCTGCGTCATAGTCAATATGGTCAGAGGCGGCCCCGGACTCGGCGGTATCCAACCCGCTCAGTCAGACTATTTCCAGGCTGTCAAGGGTGGCGGTCACGGCGATTATCACATGCTCGTCTACGGACCAAATACCGTTCAGGAAGCCGTCGACATCATGTACGACGCTTTCGATAAAGCCGACAAATACCGTCTTCCCGTCATGATCCTCGGCGACGGCATGATCGGTCAGATAATGGAAGCGGTAGAGCTTCCAGAGATGAAGGACCCCGCGACTTTCCCGAAGAAGGAATGGGCAACCGACGGCACCGGCGTGGGCACTTCGAGAAGAATAATCAACTCCCTTTATATAGAACCCGACGTGCTCGAGAAAGTCAACCACAGGCTTTTCGACCGTTATAAAGAACTCGAGGAGAACGAATTGAGATACGAGGAATACCTCGTAGAGGACGCCGAAATCGTCATCGTCGCATACGGTACCGTGGCGCGTATCTCCAAGAGCGCCGCCAACGCGCTCCGCGAGAAAGGAATCAAAGCGGGCTTACTGCGTCCCGTTACCCTTTATCCTTTCCCCGCCAAGGCTATAGCGAAAGTCGCCGCCGAAGCGAACGTCAAGAAATTCGTCGCCGTCGAACTCTCGATGGGACAGATGATAGAGGACGTCAAACTCGCCGTCAACGGCGCCAAACCCGTAGAATTCTACGGCAGAACGGGCGGTAACGTCATGACGCCCGAAGATATCGTCGAATTCGTCGAAAAGGAGGTCAAATAATATGGCTACCGTATTCAAAAAAACAAAAATGCTCACCGACGTGCCGTTCCATTACTGCCCCGGTTGCACCCACGGCATAGCTCACAGGCTGGTAGCGGAGTGCCTCGAAGAGATAGGCTGCGAAGGTAACGTCGTAGGTATAGCTCCCGTAGGATGCGCGGTGTTCGCGTACAACTACTTCAACGTGGACATCCAGGAAGTCGCTCACGGCAGGGCGCCTGCCGCGGCTACCGGCGTCAAGAGAACGCACCCCGACACGATAGTATTCGCCTATCAGGGCGACGGCGACCTCGCCAGCATCGGTACCGCCGAGATAGTCCACGCGGCTGCTCGCGGCGAGAATATCACCGTTATATTCATCAACAACGCCATTTACGGCATGACCGGCGGTCAGATGGCGCCCACCACGCTCATCGGACAGAAATCCACCACTTCCCAGCAGGGCAGAACGGTTCCGCTCAACGGCAACCCCATAAAAGTCTGCGAAATGCTTGCCACCCTCGACGGTCCCGCGTACATAGCGCGTGCGGCTCTCTGCGATCCCGCCAACGTCGCGAAAGCAAAAAAAGCCATTAAACGCGGCTTCGAAATGCAGATGCAAAAGAAAGGCTTTTCGCTCATCGAGCTCCTTTCCACCTGCCCCACCAACTGGGGTATGACTCCCGTGCAGGCTACCGAGTACGTCAAAGAGAATATGACCAAACAGTTCCCGCTCGGAGTATTCAAGGACATCGACAAAGAGAGCAAGTAGTCCGGATTTTACGGTCTTTACAAAGTGAATATAAGAGGTATATAATAGATATGGAAGAAAAAATCATAATAGCGGGATTCGGCGGACAGGGCGTATTGAGTCTCGGACAATTCATAGCTTACGCCGCGATAGCCGACGGCAAAGAGGTCACCTGGCTTCCCAGTTACGGACCGGAAATGCGCGGCGGCACCAGCAACTGCAGCGTAGTCGTATGCGACAAACAGGTCGCAAGCCCCATCGTGGCGCATCCCGACTGCCTGATAGCGATGAACAAACCCAGCCTTTACAAGTTCTCCGACAAAGTGAAGGCGGGCGGAACTATTATAGTAAACAGTTCGCTCATCCCCGACAAAGTGGAGAGAACGGACGTCAACGTGGTGTATATCGACGCGGCTTCGCTCGCAATGGAAGCGGGCAACGCCCGTACCGCCAATATCGTGGTGCTCGGCGCGTATATCGGGATGAGCAAGCTCTTCCCGAAAGAAACCGTCAAGAAGATGATCGAGGCTAAATTCGCCAATAAACCGAAGGTCATCCCCGCCAACCTCAAGGCTTTCGAACTCGGTTACGCCACTGCCGCGAAATAACGATGCGCTTCAGGAGCGTATATATTGAATAAAGGAGAATCCTTATATGGCGTTTTTTACGGAAATAGGAATACTGTTTACCGGAATGACCGTACCGGCGCTTATCGCCCTCATACTCGGATTCGTCTTTGTGGTGATCGAGATATTTCAACCCGGTTTCGGCATATTCGGCATCGTCGGCGGCATACTGATTACGTTGGGTATAGTGCTTCGCGCGCTTGTCGGGGACGGTAACGTGTTCGCTCAGGTGTTCCTGCTCATCTTTTTCGAAGCGGTAGGTATCCTGATAGCGTTCCTCGTGCTCATCCTCACGGCGAAAAAAGGTTGGCTCAACCGATCGCCGCTAATAGAATCCGGAACGGCCGTTTCCGTAACGCATTCCGACGGCACCGCGGATTACCGCGATTTTATCGGAAGCACGGGCGTAGCGACTACCGACCTTAAACCCGTCGGTAAAGCGCGCATAGGAGATAAGATAGTTGAAGTCGTTTCCGACGGATTCTATATTTCCAACGGCGAACCCGTCAAAGTAATTGCGGTCGAAGGCTCTAAAATTTCCGTCGAAAGAGCGGAATAGAATAAACATAACGGAGGAATATTGAATATGCCTGGATGGGGTATTGCACTCATAGTGATAGCGGTACTCGCCATAGTACTCGCTTTCATTTTGGTACCGTTCAACATCTGGTTCCGCGCCCTTGTGTCAGGCGCTCCCGTATCTATTTCGAGGCTCGTGGGAATGAGGCTCAGAAAGATTAAGGTGGCGATGATAGTGGACGCGTACATCACCGGTAAAAAGGCGGGACTCGACATCGATATCGCCACTCTCGAAACTCACTATATGGCGAAAGGCGACGTGATCAAAGTCGTCAACGCCCTTATTTCGGCGCACAGCGCGAATATCGAATTGAGCATACAGACGGCGATGGCTATAGACCTTGCGGGACGCGACGTTCTGAACGCGGTCAAAGTTTCCGTCAATCCGAAGGTAATAGAAACGCCCATGATCAGCGCGATAGCGAAAGACGGTATCGAATTGCGCGCCAAAGCGCGCGTGACGGTACGCGCGAATATCGCCCGTCTTATCGGCGGCGCGGGAGAGGAGACCATTATTGCCCGCGTAGGCGAAGGTATAGTCACTACGATAGGCTCGGCGGAGGAGCACAAAGCTGTGCTCGAAAATCCCGACAGCATTTCGCGTAAGGTGCTCGAGAAGGGACTCGATTCGGGAACGGCGTACGAGATACTTTCCATAGATATAGCGGACGTGGACGTCGGCAGGAACATCGGAGCGCAGCTCCAGATGGATCAGGCGGAAGCGGATAAGCGCGTGGCGCAGGCGAAAGCGGAGGAGCGCAGGGCGCTCGCCGTGGCGCAGGAGCAGGAGATGAAAGCGCGCACGCAGGAAATGCGCGCGGCTGTCGTCGCCGCGGAAGCGGAAGTTCCGAAAGCGCTCGCCAACGCTCTCAACAACGGCAAAATGGGAGTAATGGATTACTACAATCTGCTTAACCTGCAAGCCGACACCGCAATGCGTAACGGCATAAGCGGAGATCTGAAGGGTGAACCTCCCGCCGACGGAGGCAAGAAATAATGCCGAAGCATAAGCACCCCGTCAATCCCGAATCCGCGACGGTCACCGAGAAGGTCGTCGCTGCGACCGCGGCGGGTAGCGAAGGGTGCGCCGAGCATTATAACGAGCGCACGTTGGTGACGGACGTCAATTACGAGGAACACGTCGTCGACAGAGCGTGGCTCGCGAGGGATTATGCCCGCGCAATGGTGCTCGGAGAAGCGCTTTCCGAGCCGCTGTGCAAAAGACGTTTCGGCAGAAGAAAATAACTTAACGGGCTGTCGCGGCTTGCCGCGACAGCCCTTTTTCGTTAAATCGTTTCAAACGGTTCACGGCGGAAACAGGTTCTTAAAAGTTAAGTTTCGGATACCCTTCCGCCATATACTTAAGATAAAGCGGTAATTCGATACGGGCGAAAAACTTGTCCGTATCATATATAAACACCGAGGAGATAAGTATGAGGAAAGCAGGAGTTTTGTTGCCCGTGAGTTCTCTGATGGGCGAGTACGGCATAGGCGATTTCGGAGCGAGCGCCAAATATTTTGCGGATTACATCAAGCGTATAGGTTTCAAGATATGGCAGATACTGCCGATAACTATTTTAGGGCTCGGCAATTCGCCGTACAGCGGAGTGAGCGCTTTTGCGGGGAACGCTTTGCTTATCGATATAACTCAACTCCCCGAGCGGCTCATAAGCCGCGAGGAGCGCGAGGAGTGCAAGATATATTCGCCTTACCGGGTAGATTATTTCGGCGTGCGCACGAAGAAGATGGTGGCTTTGAGAAGAGCCGCCGCGCGTCTCAACGAGGAAGACAAAGCCGCGATTGCCGCGTTTGCGAAAGAAAACGCCTTCTGGCTCGAAGATTACGCCCTTTATATGGCGATAAGGGACGACACCGGAAAGGAATGGGGAGAATGGGACGACAAGCTCAAATACAGGGATAAGCACGCACTCAAGGAAACGCGCGAAAGACTTTCCGCCGACGTATTGTATTACGAATTCGAACAGTATCTCTTCTATACGCAATGGGCGAAGCTCAAAGAGTACGTCAATTCCTTGGGCGTCGAGATATTCGGAGATATGCCGATATACGTATCGTACAATTCTCCCGACGTGTGGGCTAATCCCTCTAATTTCAGACTCGATAAACACCTTAAACCCACCGAAGTCGCCGGAGTGCCGCCGGATTATTTCGCGGAGGACGGACAGCTCTGGGGCAATCCTCTTTACAATTACGAAGCGATGGAAAGGGACGGCTATGCATGGATGACGGAGCGTGTCGTCCATAATCTCAGAATGTACGATATCCTTCGCATAGATCATTTCCGCGGACTTTGCGAATACTGGGCGGTGCCCGCAGACGCCGAAACGGCGAAAGAGGGTAAGTGGAGAACAGGTCCCGGAATGAAGCTCTGGAAAGCGGTGCGCAAGCGCGTCAAAGATCCGCAGATAGTGGCGGAGGATCTCGGTATCATAGACGATAAGGTCGTGAAGTATCTCGAAGAAACGGGTTTCCCCGGAATGAGAGTGTTGCAATTCGCTTTCGACGGGTTGAAGGACAACCCGCATCTTCCCTACAATTATCCGATAAATACGGTAGCGTATACCGCGACTCACGACAACAATACTTCTTTGGGTTGGCTTTATACGCTCGATCACGGCACGCTCGACAAGGTGCTCGAATTCATCGACGTGAGCCATTCGGAATGGGGCGAAGGCGGAAGACACTGCAAGAGCACTCAGGCAATGGCGCGCGCCGTGGCGGCTAGCTCCGCCCGCACGGTGATATTCCCTTTACAGGATCTTACGGGATACGGCGGAGATACAAGGCTCAACGTGCCGGGGACTCCCGAAGGTAACTGGGAATTCCGCGCAACGCTGGCGACTCTCGAGGATATAGATACCGATTTTTACAGGAAACTGCTCGATATTTACGGCAGGAACTGAACGGAAGGGCAGTAAAACAAAACGCCTTCGCCGTATACGGCGAGGCAATAACCGTCTAACCAATCGAATACCCGAGCGTGTACGTTCGGGTTTTTCAATACTTCGGGAAGGGGAGTGCCGCTCGCTTTCGCGTAGGCTTCCGCCGAGCAGAAATATTCAAAAAATTCCTTTAAGTTATTTGTTTTTACGCCGAAACGCTCTGAAATTCTCAAAAGTTCCGCGTCGTCGCGGAGCTTTTCGATATCGATACCGCAGGACTTGTCGGAAAGAGCCACGGCGTTGAGATCTCCGGAATGCGAGGCACTGACGTGTACTTCGAACGGAGAACCTTCGAGATACGGCGAACCGTCGGCGCCGTGCTCGTAATTTGCTCGCGCCGAGCCGTAGCCGCGTATGTCGGCGTAAACTTTATAAAGAGCTTCCGCAGTGTCGGATACCGAATATTTACGTTTATCCGAAATAGAAATCAAAATCATCGCTCAAAGCAAAATGGTAGGAGTCGGCAAGGGCGTCGAAACTCGCGCGTATTATGTCCTCCGAAACGCCTACCGTTTTCCAGATATGTCTGCCGTCCGTCGTTGTGATCAGAACGCGCACCGCGGCGCCCGTAGCGGATCGCGGATTGATGACTCTTACCTTATAGTCGATAAGACTCACCTTGTCTATCGAAGGGAAAAAGTTGAGCATACATTCTCTCATCGCTTTATCGAGAGCGTGGACGGGGCCGAGACCTTTGGCGGATGCCGAACGCGTAACGTCGCCTACGCGTATGGTGGTCGTGGCAGTACATTCGGGCTCGTCGGAAGTATTCGTTACCGAATATCCTATCGGTTTGAACCGCGTTACGTCGCGATCGAGTATTTTACCCGCGAGTATGACGAAGCTCGCTTCGGCGGCTTCGTAGGTGTATCCCGCGTCTTCGCGCTCTTTGAGCGCGCCTGCGATACGCCTGAGCCCTTCGGCATTCTCCGCTATATCGGGGAAAAAGGGCTTCAGCTTTGCTATAAGAAGATGTCTGCCCGCTTCTTTCGAGAGCAGAAGCTGGCGGATATTGCCTACAGAAGCGGGGTCGACGTGCTCGAAGCTGCCGCCCGCCTTGAGCATGCCGTCCGCGTGCAGTCCGGCTTTGTGAGCAAACGCGCCCGCGCCTACGTAGGGATAGGAATCCGGTATGGTGATATTGGTTATCTCCGCCACGGTACGGGCGATAGGGGTAAGAAGCTTAAGATCTATCCCGCTAACGTAGCCCTCGCGTACGAGCAGAGGAAGAAGGGTGGAGAGGTTGGCGTTTCCGCACCTTTCTCCGATACCGAGTAAAGTTCCCTGAACGTGCGTGGCGCCCGCCTTGACGGCGGCGAGAGTGGAGGCTACGGCAAGACCGTTGTCGTTATGACAGTGTATGCCTATACGCACTCCGGGAAAAAGTCCGACTATTTTTGCGGTTATCTCCTTAACGTCGTCCGGAAGGGCGCCGCCGTTGGTGTCGCAGAGCGCAAGGACCTTTGCGCCGCCGCGAACGGCAGAGGTAAGAGTCTTTACGGCGTACTCCGAGTCGTAGCGGTAGCCGTCGAAAAAGTGCTCCGCGTCAAATATTACCGTTTTGTCGTTTTTTGTAGCATAAGCTACCGACTGTTCAATAATACGCAGATTTTCGTCGAGATCCGTCTTAAGGACGTCGCGTACCTGCAACGCATGCGATTTACCTACGAGCGTAAGCGTTTCGGTAGGGCATCCGACGAGCGCGCGGAGATTTTCGTCTTGATCGGGCATAAGCCCTTTCTTGCAGGTCATTCCGAAAGCGACGGGCACGGAACGGGTGAGCGGTAATTTGAGATGCGAAAGCTTCTCCGCCGCGGGATCGAAACCGGGCGCGCCGTATTCCGTGTAATGCACGCCGAGCCTGTCGAGCGCCGCGATGACGTCGAGCTTATCGACGGAGGAATAGCTTACCTGCCTGTGTTGCGCGCCGTCGCGCAACGTTGTGTCGAGGACTTCGACTTTCATTACGTTCAACCTTCTCTGAGACAACCGCTTCCGCGCTGAAGAGCGGAAGATCCGCTTCGCGCCATTTCTATTATCCCGTAGGGGCGGAGCATATCGATGAAGCTGTCCAGCTTATCCGCTTTTCCCGTAAGTTCGAGAGTCATGCTCGAAGAGGTGATGTCAACGGTTTTGGCTTTGTATATGGAATTGAGATCGGCTATCTCCGGAATCTGAGTTTTGTCGCAACGTATCTTGATGAGCAGGAGCTCGCGCAGTACGCTGTCCGAAGCGTTGAGCTCGACGAGCCGGACGACTTCGGCTTGTTTTCCGAGTTGAGCCTGTATCTGCTTGAAAGTCCTCTCGTCCGCTTGGAGCTCGATCGTCATGCGCGAGTAGCGCGCGTCTTCCGTAGCGCATACCGACAGGGAGTCTATGTTGTAGCCTCTGCGGGCTATAAGCCCCGAAATGCGGCTCAATACGCCCGCCACGTTCTCGACGAGCATAGATAAATAATGTTTGTCCTGTCCTGTCATAATGTTTTACCTCTCTGTTTTTCGGGGTAACTTTAGGATTATCCTCTTATTTTAACGTCGTAGACGGTTACGCCCGGCTCTTTCGAATCGAGTAGGGCGGTTATGTTCCCGACGCTTGCTTTTCTGCCCTTCGCTCCGAAAGCGCGCGCGACGAGCGCGTAGTTCACCTTCGGCGTGTGCGTGACTTCTTCGCCGCAACCGTCTTTACGGCGGCGTTCGAGATTTTTGATCATGCCGAGCTCGCGGTTGTTGGCTATCACGATGCTCATATCGAGTCCCGATTCTACCGCCGTGGCAAGCTCGTTTACGTTCATATTGAAGGAGCCGTCGCCCGTGAAGAGGATACCGCGTTTGCCGCTCGCTTTCATCGCGCCGATGAGAGCGGGGAGACCGAAGCCCATCGTACCCAGTCCGAGACTGGAGATTATCTCGCGGGAAGTTTTTCCTTTCAGCGCCTGAAGCATTGCTATCTGATGATTGCCTACGTCGGTGGCGATGAGCGTGCCGTCGAGATCGGCGCGCGCCACGGCTTCGGCAAAACGAACGACGGCGCTTTGAGCGCGAGGTCTTTCTACCGGCGCGTACCACGCTTCACTTCTCTCGTTACATTTCTCGGTAAGCGCGGGAACGACGTCCGCTATCCGCGCGCATATCGCCGAAGTCGCGGGTACTATCTTGTCGAGTTCCGCATTGTCCACGTCGATATGGATATATTGCCGTTTATTGGGCTTTGAGTGCATTTTGTCCGAAAAACGGGTACCCAAAGCAAGGATAACGTCTGCGGAAGCATACAGCCTGTTAAATGCTCGCGGCGCGCAGCTGCCGACGGTGCCGATCATTCTTTCCGAGTCCGTCGTGCCTATCCCGCGAAGGGTGGCGAATACGGGAGCTTTCAGCTTTTCGGCAAGCTCCGCCACGGCTTTTCCCGCGCCAGCGCAACCGCCGCCCACCAGAATAGCGGGGCGTTTGGCTTCGTTGAGTATACGGGCGGCTTCCGATACGTCGGCGTCTTTCGCTTCCGGCGCGCGGTACGCCGGCAGCGGAAGACCAAGGTATTCCGTTTCGTCGAGCAGTACGTCGTAGGGTATGTCTATGAGCACCGGCGCCGTTCTTCCCGACACGGCGAGAGCGTAAGCTTTCTTTATTTCGCGTTCGAGTTCGTCCGCGTTTTTGACGATGTGAGCGTATTTTGTCACGGGCGTGACTATCCCCGTGATGTCCACTTCCTGGAAGGAGTCTTTACCGAGTTTATATGTGGGTACGTTGGCGGTTATCGCGAGCAGGGGAACGGAGTCCATATAAGCCGTGGCTATCCCCGTTACGAGGTTGGTTGCTCCCGGCCCCGACGTGGAGAGCACGGCGGCTACCTTACCGGAAGCGCGGTAATAGCCGTCCGCTTCGTGCGCGCCGCAGACCTCGCTCGTCGGCACGACGAGTGAGAGGGAGCTCCTTTCGAGCGCTTCGAATACGGGCATGGCGTAATTGCCGGTATATCCGAATACCGTATTTATACCCAATTCTTCGAGCGTCTTTACGACGGTTTGCGCTCCGCTTAACCTCATATCACCTCTTTTTTTGCCGGTTTATGCTCCGCTATGTCAAATATCTGATATTATAGCATACGCCCGCGATATAAATCAACAAAATACGCTCTCAGTACGGATAATTCGACGCTGCGCAAGCGGAGCGCAGCTTACAGCGTAAATTCAGTTTGAAATCTCTTGTCTTTCACTTTAATGTAATATATAATATTATGGAATTCGGCGCGCATACTTAAACCGTAGCGCGTTCGACAGTACTACAGACGGAGAAAACGATGAAAAGATTTTTCGTTTTGATTTTGCTTATCGCGGTGATAGCCGCATGTTGCGGACTGCTCATCGCATGTAAGGACGACGAAGACAACGGTCCCGAAGTCGGTTCGTACAAAGTGAGAGTGCCTTCCGTGACGGCTCCCGAGGGGCTTCCCGAGCATGCGCTCACGATAGAGTGGCTCGATTCCGAAGGCAATGCGACGGAATTCATAAGAAACCGTCCCACCGTGATAATATTCCCCGGGACAGGCGACTACGACGACAAATTCACCACCAACCTCGATCCGGACGTATATTCCACTTCGGGCGTGCTCAGCAGTTCCGCCACGAATTTCCACACGAGTTTAAGCCACTATTGGACGAGGAATTTCTTCAATATCGGCGTATTCCATTACGAGAATTTCGCGGACGACACCTATCAGAACGTAAATTCGAAGATCTATTCCGCTTCCCGCATGACTTATATAAAGCAGGACGGCAGCAGCGTAACTTCCGCCGCTTCTTTCAATCTTACCGAAGCTTTCGTGGCGGCGTGGCTCAAGGTCAATTCCGAAGCGCTCAAAGGCTCTACCGACAAGAATATGATGGAAGTGCGTTTCACCGGCGTGAACGTGGGCGCGAACCTTGCGCTTTCCTGCGCCGATTATCTCGAGGAAATGTATAACGCGGGACTTATCGGCTCCGAATACATTCCCAACAGAATAGATATACTCAATCCGTATTTTGCCAACACCGGCGATTCCACTATAGTGGATTACAGAGAACAGACCACGTTAGGCTCCGCGCTCACCTATAATTCCGCGATAGTGGAAAAGCTCGCAGGTTACGGCGTCGTGATGGACATGGTGGAGTCGGACGAACATTTCTACTCCAGTTACGGCGAGAACTATACCGGTATAGAGGAGCAGACCGACGGAGTGGTGTGGACGGAAGAAGGGGACTCCGGCGCTTATCTCAGGATAAAGCGCAACGTGGCGTATCTCGAATTCAGGGAAGCGTTCTCCTCCAAATATCCTTCGACATATATAGCGGAAGCGTACGCCGCGGACACGGCGGTGTTACATTGGTTCCTTTACACGGTGAACGGTTCCGATTCTTCCTCCGTTTCGGCGCAGACAGGAACTAATCAGAAAGCGATGCTCGACGGGCTCAACATGACCGGCGTGATAACCTCCACTTCAGTCAAGTACGGGGTTTCGGCGTGGACTCCGACGGTGTATCTGAGAGCGGTGCGCGGCGTGACCTACGAGATGAAGCGTTATAACTCTTCCACGTCCGCCACGGAGAAATTCTCCGCTTACACGATGACAGGCTTCCAGGCGGAAGCGTATCAGGTATCCGACCTCACGATGGACAAAATGTATTCGGTATGCGGCTATATTTACGTTTCCGACGACGAAAATTCGCCGTTCGTCGATCTGAGAAGGGACCATCTGCTCGGCGGAGTTACCGTTACCCTCGTCGCCACCAAGTCCGACAGTCCTACGCGTAATTTCACCGTGACCACTTCTTCGGACGGCTTCTATATGTGCAATATAGGCAGGGAAAACCTCGGCTATACGGTTGCCGTGACCGTGGAGAAGCCCTCCAACCGCTACGCCACGCTCGCGACGACGAATACTTCTAACAACAATTTCGCCAACGTGAACCGCAATTCGATACTCACGGATTCGGGAGCTTCGGTAACGATGAATTCTACCGACAATACCAATTTCTTCGTCGCTATATATAACGGCGGATTGCTGAGGCTGTTCTGAGAGTTGAAGCGAGTTAAAAATTGGGTATTGCAATTATCCCGCACCGGTGCTATAATATAGACACTGGGATATGCGTTAGGTTAAGAAGATTTTTAACCCTAACAACTAAAAGGGCTTACGCGTTCGGCTCATAATGTCAAGCCCCCCGGGCGAAAGCCCGACGCCAGGGGAAGACAAAAGGGAGCGACAGTTCGCCCACCTGCACAAATGCGGGTTTGTTAATCCTTAATTCTAACGGTATTCCGGTGTTGAAGTGCGGTTCAGGGTAGCCGCACTTTTTTTGAAAAAGCGCGGGGAAGCCGCCTTGAGCGGAAACGGATCCCGCGCGGATAAGATTATCTGAATATCGCAGAAATAAAGGAGGAATCAGGTGAAAGCTCTGATACAGCGAGTGACGTTGGCGCGGTTGAGCGTGGACGGAAGGGAAATATCTTCAGTGGGCGCGGGGCTGGTCGTCTATCTCGGAGTGGCGAAAGGGGACGACGAGAAGACTGCGGACGCGATCGCTTCAAAGATATCTCGTATGCGTATCTTTGCAGACGAGAACGACAAACTCAATTATTCGGTATCCGATAAAGGGTATTCGGTGTTGCTCGTGTCGCAATTCACGTTGTGCGCGGACTGTTCGAGAGGGAACCGTCCGGACTTTACCGGAGCGGAAGAAGCGGCTCGTGCGAAAGCTCTTTACCTTTATACGGGAAAAGAGCTTGAAGCGCTCGGAGTGAACGTGGCATACGGCGTTTTCGGCGCGGACATGACTATAGAGCAGGTCAATTCAGGTCCGGTCACGATAGAACTCGAAATACCTTATCCCGAGAAAAAGCGCTGATTCTTCTTACGCGCGACGCGTCGTCAGGCGGCTTTGCCGTAAGAGGTGGGCGTTTGGGCGGCTATATACAAGAAAAAATCCCGCTCGGAAGCGGGATTAAACGTTTGCGGAGGTTTTCCGCGGGCTTGCTTGCGCTTCAATTATTCGGCGCAGAAGCTGTCGTTGCTGCAGCTGGGGCAGGGGGGCATTTTGTCTCCCGCGCCGAGGGATACCTTCGTGTGGCAGCTGGTGCAGCTGTAAGTGCCCTGTCCGGGTTTCTCGCCTGTCTTAACGATACGTTTGCAGTTGTTCATATTGGACCTCCTTCAATTTGTCTTTATTCATATTGTGCTACTTCCGTCCGCATTTATACGCGTGTAAGAATAATTTTTGCGCTTGCCGTCCGTTTGTTCCGCGATATTCGCAAGATCCGATAAGGTTTTTGTCGGTTACCATATTTTACATTGACTTTTGCGCGCGCGATATATTATAATTATTTGCGGAGAAGGATAACCGGAGTCACTATGTCGAATAGATTGAAATTAACGTTTTTGATAGTAACCCTTCTTCTTTTGACGGCCACGCTCGTAGCGGCTTGCAATTCCGATACGTATACGGTTACTTTCGTAGTGGACGGCGGCACGTACAAGACCGTCACCGTCAAATCCGGCGATACGGTTTCCGCGTTTCCCGCCGAGCCCGTCAAGAACGGCTATTATTTCGACGCGTGGTATCTGGACAACGACGTCTGGACTCAACCTTTCGGAAAAACTACAGCCGTCATATCCAACGTGACCGTGTACGCGCACTGGCTCCCCGTACCGGTAACGGAGGCGCGCACGTTCACGGTCATTTTCGATTCCATGGGCGGCAGCGCCGTAAGTCCCATTAAAGTCACCGAAGGCAAATCCTTCAGCTTGCCGCGCGCTCCCGAAAGAACGGATTACAATTTCGACGGCTGGTTCCTCGACAAAGGCTATTCCGTGGAGTTCACGGAGTCCTACGAAGTAAAAGGCGACATCACCGTCTACGCCAAATGGACGGAAGTCGATTCTGCGATATATTTCTCTCATACAGGAAGCGTTCTCAGCGGCATAACGGAGCAGGGGGCGAAAGTTACCGTGCTCACTCTCCCCGACGAACTGGACGGTGTGAAGATAACTTCGGTGGCGGCGGGGCTTTTCGAAGGAAATACCGACCTTACCAAAGTGACCGTGCCCACGGGATACGTTTCGCTGGGCGAAAAAGCTTTCAAGAACTGTACCGCGCTCAAGACCGTGAACCTTGCCAACAGCGTGACGGACATAGGCGCGGAAGCTTTCAGCGGCTGTAAATCCATAGAAAATCTGCAACTTTCGACGGAGCTTACCGCCGTGCCGGATAAACTTTGTTACGGCTGTACCTCTCTCAAATATTTCAACGCGGGCGGAGCCTCGACGATAGGCGAAGGCGCGTATTACGGCTGTACTTCGCTCACGAGCGTGGCGTTCTCTGAGAACGTGACCTCGATAGGGAAAGAAGCCTTCCGCGACTGTACGTCGATAGTTACGGTAAACATGCGCGAGGGGCTCGCCACGATAGGCGAGGGCGCCTTCCGCAATCTCAAACGACTCCGTTCCGTCACCGTGCCCGATTCGGTTACCTCGCTCGGCGAATATGCGTTCTACGGCTGTTCGGGGGCGACTTCGCTCAAGGTGGGCGCGGGCGTTACGGAGCTCAAGGCATACGCTTTCTACGGGATGAGCGGTGTGGAAGCCCCGGAATTCGCGGGCGAGATCACCTCGATAGGCGACTGTTGCTTCATGGGAATGTCGGCGATGGCGTCTTTCGTCGTGCCAGACACGGTAACGAGCCTCGGTAATTCTGTTTTCTATAACTGTTCTTCGCTCGTCTCCGTTACCTTGCCTCGAGCGATCACCGCCATACCCGATAAGTGCTTCGTCAACTGCGTCAAACTGAACGAGCTCGACATTACCAAAATTACTTCGATAGGCGCGAGCGCCTTCTCAGACTGCGTACGCTACGCGGCGACATTACCCGCGTCGCTTACCTCGATGGGAGCTTCCGCGTTCTACGGCTGTAAAGCAATAACTTCCGTATCGGTACCCGAAGGCGTTACTTCGATACCCGAATCGGCGTTTATGAACTGCACTTCGCTTGAGTCGCTCGAATTGCACGACGCGATAACGGCTATAGGTAAGAATGCTTTCAGCGGCTGCACGGCGCTCCTTTCCGTAACGCTTCCCGAAGCGCTTACGAGCATTGCGGACAGCAGTTTCGCCAACTGCATTTCCCTTGCCGAAGTCGGCGTCGGAGCGAACGTCAACGCTATATCGAGTACGGCTTTTACCGGTTGTATAGCTCTCGAAAGCCTGGACGTCTCCGCCGCTAACGCGACTTACGCGAGCGTAAACGGAGTGCTTTTCACCGACGGTAACGCCACGCTCGCGCTCTATCCTTACGGTAAAAAGGATACCGAGTACGTCGTCCCCGAAGGAGTCGAATACATAGCTGCGAGCGTATTCTCCGACAACCTCACTCTTACAGCGGTGACATTGCCGTCCACGCTCACGGAGATAGGCGCGAGCGCTTTCTACGGCTGCAAGAACCTTGTCACGGTCAATTTCCCGTCAAATCTTAAAAAGATAGGGACGTGCGCTTTCTACGCCTGCACCTCGCTCAAGGAAGCGGTACTTCCCGTAGGTGTCGTGCGGCTGGACGCGGAAGCCTTCCGCGAATGCGGTAAGCTTGAAAAAGCGGTGCTTCCCGCAACCCTCGTTTCGGTAGGCGCGAGGGTATTCCGAGGCGCGCCCGCAACGCTCGAAATAGCCGTCGATCTCGACGAAACGCTCCTTTCCGGCTGGAGCGGAGCGTGGGACGACACCGGCAAAACGGGCGTAAAATACAATATTACTTATTCGGCGGCGCATACCGTTATCGGCGATTACGAATGCGCTCTCCGCGACGGTAAAGCGGTGCTTACGGCATATCTCGGTAGCGATACCGTGATAACCGTGCCCGAAACGCTCGGCGGATACCCCGTGATAGGGCTCGCGACCACTTACGAAGGCAACGAAAGCATTACCGAGGTGATAGTCCCCGATACGATAGAAGTCATCACGGAACGCACTTTCCGCGCAAATAACGCCCTTCTGAAGATAACGCTTCCTTTCGCGGGCGCATACCGCGACGCGGTGGGCGCGGAAGGCTTATTCGGATACATTTTCGATTATTCCGAAACCCGTTATTCGGGCTGGAGCGAGCACTACGCCGAAGGCGGAGCGCAGTCAAAATATTATTGCGACATTCCTTCTTCCGTCAAGACCGTTGTGCTTACCGATTGCGAAACGCTCGCTTACGGCGCTTTCAACAATACCGAAATTACTTCGCTGACTCTCCCCGACGGTCTTAAAACCATTAAAACCTACGCGCTGTACGACGTGCCGATTGAGCGCATATACGTTCCCGTTTCCGTGGAGACGATAGGGCAGAAAGCTTTTGCGCTGACCAACGTGGGCGGTATGGCGTACATAGATTGCGCCGTAGCCGAAGGGGAAGTCCCCGAAGGTTGGGCGGACGGCTGGTACGAGGGAAGCGATAAGGTGGTAACGGTTTCTTACGGAGTTTCGCGCTCTTAAAATAGCTTGGCGCCTTATACTTAATCGCTTGCTATCGTGCGCGCGCTATGATATAATAGGAAAAACTTTGTGAAGGAGTGTTACAAATGAAATTGATCTACGACGTAAACGATCGTCCGCCGATTGGTAAACTTATAGCGTTTTCCATTCAGCAACTTCTCGCCATCATCACCGCGACGATAGCCGTCCCGATGGTAGTGGGCTCCGACGTTCTTACTCCCGCCGCCGCTCTGATCGGCGCAGGTTTCGGAACGATATGCTATCTTCTTTTCACTAAATTCAAAAGCCCCGTCTTCCTCGGAAGCTCCTTTGCCTTCATCGCTCCTCTGACCGGAGCCGTGGCGTTCGGATATTTCGGCGTTCTGCTCGGCGCGGCTTTTGCGGCGACCGTTTACATCGTTATAGCGATAGTCATCAAACTCGCGGGCACCAAGTGGATCAACAAACTCATGCCTCCCGTCGTTATCGGACCCACCGTCGCTCTGATAGGTTTTTCTCTTGCCGGCAACGCCATGGGCGATATCGTCAAAGCGAGCGGCTCCGCAATGAGCTATAACCTCGTCGGACTCCTTTGCGGTCTTATTACCTTCTTCGTCATCGTATTCTGCTCCGTTCAGGGCAACAAGTCGATGAAACTCATCCCCTTCATCATCGGTATCGCGGTAGGTTACGTCGTGGCTTCACTTTTCTCTATCATCGGATACGTAGCCGAAGTCGATTACCTCAAGATAGTGGACTACAGCGCTTTCAAGACGCTCTTCGATCCCGTCCGCCTCGAGAGCTTCATCAATTACGATTTCTCCTTCCTGCACACCGAGGGCTATGAGACCCTCGACGGCGCGGGAGTTGCGAATATCGCTCTCCTCTATATCCCCGTTACTTTCGTCGTTTTCGCCGAGCACATCGCCGACCATAAGAACATCAGCTCCATCATCGAGCGCGACCTCATCACCGATCCCGGTCTGCACAGAACGCTTCTCGGAGACGGCGTCGGTTCCTTCGTGGGCGCCGCATTCGGCGGCTGTCCCAACACCACTTACGGTGAATCCATCGGCTGCGTGGCGATCACCAGAAACGCTTCCGTGGTCAGCATCCTCGGCGCGGCGGTACTCGCGATAGTGCTCGCGTTCTGCGCTCCCGTCATCGCCTTCATCAATACGATACCGAGCTGCGTAATGGGCGGCGTGTGCCTCAGCCTTTACGGCTTCATAGCGGTTTCCGGTCTTAACATGCTCCGCGGTATCGACCTCGGCGAGTCCAAGAACCTCTTCGTGGTGAGCTCCATACTTATCGCGGGTATCGGCGGACTTACGCTTCACTTCGGCGCCGACGAAGACGGCAACGCTTTAATCACCATCTCTTCGATAGCCACCGCGCTTATCCTCGGCGTGCTCGTCAATCTCTTCGTCAAAGCTCCCGCGATCCCCGAGAAAGGCGACAGCCTTCCCTCCGCTCCCGTGGAAGTCTCCAAGACGGTATCCGAGAACGCGACCGAGACCGTTCCCGTCGAAGGAGAAAATTTCGAAACCGCGGAAGCTGCGGAAGCAGACGCGGAAGTCAAAGAATAACTCAAATCAATATATCCCCCGCGCACACGCGGGGGATTCTCGTTAAGGAGACGTATTTATGAAAAATTATCCCAACGTAACGATTTTCCATCATCCTCTTATTCAGCATAAGATAGCCATTCTCCGTAATAAAGACACGGGAATGAAGGATTTCCGCGAGCTCGTCGAAGAAATAACCGCGCTCATGACTTTCGAGTGCCTCAAAGACGTGCCCACCCGCAAGATAATGGTGACCACGCCTCTCGAAAAGACGGAGCAGACCGTGGTTATAGAGAATTCCGTGGCGGTGGTGCCCGTGCTTCGCGCGGGACTCGGAATGGTCAACGGCGTGCACATGCTTTTCCCGACCGCGAAGGTGGGACACATCGGCATGTACCGCGACGAGGAAACGCTCGAACCCAAAGAGTATTACTGCAAGCTTCCCGACGGCATCGAGAACAAGATCGTCATAATCCTCGATCCGATGCTCGCTACCGGCGGCTCCGCCAACGCGGCGATAGACCTTCTGAAGGCGAAGGGCTGTAAAGAGATCCGTCTTATGAACATAATAGCCGCTCCCGCGGGCGTAGAAGCCGTGGCGGAAGCTCATCCCGACGTAAAAGTATTCATCGCCAATCTCGACAGACAACTGAACGAGCACGGATACATTCTTCCCGGACTCGGCGACGCGGGCGACAGACTTTTCGGCACGAAATAACGTTATACGAAAGGGGCGCGTTGCGCGCTTTACCGAAATGACGACAAAATTCGACAGTAAGAAATTCTGGAAGTATGCGGGATTCTACGGCATACTCGTGTTGCTCGCTTTCCTGAGAGCGCTCGGAACGTATGTCTTTATCGTTCCCAACGCGTTCGCGCCGGGAGGCGTGGGCGGTATAGCTTCGGTGGTCTATAACCTCGTTGCGCGTTACGATCTCGCGCTTGCGGACACATGGTTCAACCCCGCGGTAACGGTATTCGTTCTGAACCTGCCGCTCGTAATAGCGTCGTTCTTCGTGTTGAGCAAGCAGTATTCGATAAATTCCACTATAGTTGTTTTATTCTATTCGGGATTTATGGCTTTGTTCAGCGCGGTGGATTTCCCCGTGTTCCGCGGCGAAAGTCTTACTTCGGGCGTAGTGGTGCTCGCGGCTATAGCGGGCGGCGTTCTTTGCGGCGTATCTCTCGGAGGAACTCTGCTTACCAACAGCAGCGCCGGCGGTACGGATATTATCGGTAAGATTGCTTACGAGAAAAATCCCGACGTCAACGTCCAATGGCAGATATTCATTTTCGATTCTATCGTGGTGATGTTCTCCGGTATCATGGGACTTCTCGACATTAAAGGCGTGGACGCGAGCACGGTATTCATGAACGTTGCGACACCGATACTGTATTCGTTCATTACGCTTTTCGTGACGAGCGAAGTAGCCGACGTCGTTACCAACGGTCTCCAGTCCAGCGTGGTATTCAATATAGTTACCGATAAGGACAAGGAAATAGCGGACGCGATAGTGCGCGAACTGCATCGCGGAGCAACGATAACGAGAGGGGAGGGCGTATATACGCACACCGAAAGACACATAGTCGTATGTGTAGTCAAACGTAAACAGTCCGCTCACCTCAAACGCATCATCAAGAAACTCGATCAGAACGCTTTCGTATTCATAACGAAAGCCAAAGAGGTCAACGGCTTCGGCTTCCGTAGCGGAAACTGATCGCTGTCGGAGAAAACATGAATATCAAGATCATTAACTATATCGTGAACGAGGCTCACTTCAAAGCGAACCCGCTCCCGCAGGGAGTGACAAATTTCACGATCAAACCCAATATCCGAATGGATATCAAGAAGGAAGCGCGCACGCTGTCGCTGTCGATTACCGTAACGGTGAAAGGCAGCGAAACGGAGCCCGTTCCTTTCGACCTCGACGTAAGGCTTACGGGGAATTTCGCCATACTTTCGCCGGCGGCGAGCGTTGACGAACTGCGCATAGAAGCGAGTAAGACTTTGTATCCTTATATGAGGGCTTACGTAGCCACGATAACGGCTAACGCCAATATAGTGCCGTACAGCCTTCCGGTGATAGATTTCGACAACGCGGTAGCTACCGCAACGAAAATCGTTCCGGGAGCGGCGGTTTCCGCAAATCCCGCAAAACGCGGCGTGGACGCCATAACGATACGTCCCGTAGACGAGGAGGTCTGAGTCCGTAACGCGCCTGTGCGTTGTGCGTAAGAATATAATTTAAGTCATAAGCCGCCCGTCGGAAAGCGGGCGGTACGCGAGGCGGATGTTTAAGAATATTTTTTCGAAATTTAAGGAATCCTTCTTTTCGGTCCTGCCGATGGCGGTTTTGATAATCGTCGCCTCTCTGTGCTCGGACGAAGTCGATAACGGCACGGTCGCGCTTTTTACGGTATCCGCCGTTCTTCTCGTCATAGGTATGGCGATATTCACGCTCGGCGCCGACGTCGCGATGATACCGATAGGGAGTTCGATGGGCTCCGATCTCTCCAAACGTAAAAATATTTCTTTTGTTTTCCTCGTCTGTTTCGTACTCGGTTTCATAATTACCATAGCGGAACCCGATCTTCAGGTGCTCGCCGAGCAACTTCAGCAGGGCGACGGTAAAAATACCGTTTTGCTTATCGTAGTGGCTGCGGGCGTAGGATTATTCCTCGTGGTCGCGTTGTTGCGTATTTATTTCAAAATAAAACTGTCTTATATACTTTTGGCGGCGTACGGTCTGGTTTTCTTGCTCGCGGCGTTCGTGCCCGAAGATTTCCTGACGATAGCGTTCGACTCGGGCGGCGTTACGACGGGTCCTATAACGGTGCCGTTCCTTATGGCGCTCGGCATAGGTATCGCGGGCGTCCGCGGCGGCGACGTCAACCGTAACGATTCCTTCGGAATGATCGCTTTGTGTTCGATAGGGCCCGTGCTCGCCGTGCTCATTCTAGGGCTTACAGGCAAAAGCGAAGTCGGCGTGTCCGAAACGACGGTGCCCGTAATAAGAAGCGTGGGAGATATTTTCGCCGCGCTGGGTAAAGCTTTTCCCGACTTTATGCTGGAAGTGCTTATCGCTCTTCTGCCGATAATGGCGGTCTTCGCGCTTTTCCAGATATTCGCCCTTAAACTCCCGAAAACGCAGGTATTGAGGATATGCTTCGGTCTGATATATACTTTCGTCGGTCTTTGCATTTTCCTTACCGCGGTCAACGTAGGCTTCTTGCCTATGGGTAAAACGCTCGGCGCCGCGCTTGCAAAAATTGCCGACGGATACGTGCTTATTCCTTTCGGAGCGGTCATCGGCTGTCTTATCGTGCTTGCCGAGCCGTCCGTACATATTCTGACGAGGCAGGTCGAACAGCTCACGGGCGGCGCCATTTCCAAACTGAAAATGCTGTTTTTCCTTTCGCTCGCAATCTCCGTTTCGGTGGGATTGAGTATGCTTCGCGTGGCGACGGGGATAAGTATATGGTATTTCCTGCTTCCGTGCTACGCGATATCTGTAGCGCTTGCCTTTTTCGTGCCGGAGATATTCACGGCGGTGGCTTTCGATTCGGGCGGAGTGGCTTCGGGCGCCATGACTTCGACCTTCTTGCTGCCCTTTGCGATAGGGGCGTGCGTAGAACTCGGCGGGAACGTATTCACCGACGCTTACGGACTGGTGGCGTTCGTCGCGATGACTCCTCTGCTTACGTTGCAACTTATGGGACTCGCGTACAAAGTAAAGACGAAGGTCAAGACGAAGAAAGCCGCGGAACGCAAAGCCGCCGAACTGCCCGTCGTATTCGACGAGCCCGTAGTCTTCTTCGAGCGTGACGACGAGGGGGAAAATTCCGCCGCCGAAGGCGGTGAGAGGGAGCGCGTAAGTGTAGAAGCGGGTACCGAAGCCGAAAGCGACGGCGTAAACGGGGCTCAAGCCGAAGCGTACGGAGAAAGAGGCGGTTCGGGTACGGTGAAATTTTCTATCGCGAATGCGGAAAAGAGCGCGGAAACGGGCGTCGGCGCTATGCCCGCGCCGCTCGCGGAAGATCCTGCCGAAAGCGAGGCTTTCCCCGCAGACGTCGGAGAAAGCGAAAATGAAGGCGGTAAAGAAGCGCCGGTTAGGTCGGCAGACGCGAGTATAACGGCAGAAAGCAACGAGAATAAAGCTTAAGGGAGAAGAAGGAAGCAGACATGAGCGAAACAGGTAATCAGAATCTTTGCGCGCTGTCCGTAGTGGGGATAGTGGTGGACAAAGGCAAAGGCAAAAAGACGGTCAAACTGTTGAATTCCAAAGGTTTCGGCTATCACTTCGCCATGCTCGGAAGGGGAACGGCTCCGAGCGAGATGCAGAGTTATCTCGGTATAAGCGAACCCGAAAAGACGCTTGTAGTAGCGGTCGTGGCGAAGGAGAGCGTACCCGAAGTGATGAGGATACTCAGAGAAGATCTCGGTATAGAACGCAATAACGCGGGAATAGCGTTCGCTATAAGTATGCAGAGTATATGTTCCAAAGGCGTTATGGAATATCTCGAAGGGAATAAATAAAGGAGAGCGGAAGATGGAAGCGAAAAAGTACACGATGATATGGGCAATAGTCAATAAAGGATACGCCGACGCGGTAATGGCGGCGGCGAGAAGCGCGGGCGCAAAGGGCGGCACGATAATCAACGCGCGCGGGACGGGCAACCTCGACATACAGAAAGTATTGGGCTTCGTGATAGAGCCCGAAAAGGACGTCGTGCTCATTATAACGGAGCAGGCGAATTCGACGGAAATTCTGCGTGCGATAAACATGCAGGCGGGACTTACGCGCGACGCGCGCGGGATAGCTTTCGCCATACCCGTAGACGACGTCGCGGGCGGTTCGGTGTAAAACGGGTTTTTTACGTAAATCAAGCTATGTTATCCCGAAACCTGAGAACAGGGAGACTTAATCCGCTATTCGGTCATATCTTCGGATATTGAAACCGATACAAAAAACGGTCGCTATAAGAAAAAAAGCGCGGAGGTTTCCGCGCTTTATTCGTTATTGAAGATATGTAACGGAGCTTTTCTCAAGCGGTAAGATCCTGCATATCGTATTGTCCGGGCGGGCAGGTAAGAAGGAAAAGTCCCGCGCGTATGGCGCCTTCGGCGAATATACCTTTGTTCTCCGCTTCGTGTTTCAGCGTTACCACTTCGTTATTCATTATGAACATAACTTCGTGCTTGCCGACGATGCTGCCGCCGCGTACCGCGTGGATACCGAGCTCGTCGGGCTTGCGCTTACCGACGATACCTTCTCTGCCGTACACGTTGACGAGATCTTTTCGCGCCGTCTTGACGGCGTCGGCAAGAAGAAGGGCGGTGCCCGAAGGGGCGTCCACTTTGTTGTGGTGGTGCTGTTCGACTATCTCGACGTCGGCGTTATAAAGTATAGCCGCCGCCGATTTCACGAGCTTTACGAGGGTGCTGACTCCGACGGACATATTGCCGCTGCGGAATATCGCTATTTTTTCGGAAGCTTCCTTGACGAGCGCGAGTTCCTTTTCGCCGTAGCCGGTAGTCGCGAGCACGCAGGGGAGCTTCTTCTCCGCGGCGTATGCAAGTATGCCGGGCAGAGCCTCTTTTACCGAAAAATCGATAATGCAGTCCGCTTCTTCTTTTACCTTCGATATGTCGTCGTAGACGGGAATATCGAATTTGGAGGGATCGGCGTATTTGTCCACTCCCGCCACCGCTTTTGCGTCGGCGTGAGAGTTGAGGGCGTTATAGAGCACTTTGCCCATCGTGCCGCCTATGCCGTTGACGATAACTCTCATCATTTTACGCCTCCGCCACGGGTTCGAGCCCGAATTCCTTGAGCGCGTTGTATACCTTTTCGATGCTTCCGCAACGGGTGAGAGGAAGTCTCATATAGTCGTCGGGGATTATGCCCAGAAGTTTGAGCGCGCACTTGACGGGAATGGGGTTGACTTCGCAGAAAAGGGCGGACACGAGGGGGTTGATCCTGAGTTGCATTTCGCGCGAGCCCGCGATATCGCCGTCGAAGAACTTGTATACCATATCGTGCATGTACTGCGGGACCACGTTCGACGCCACGCTTATTACGCCTATGCCGCCGACCGCGAGGATGGGGAGCACCAGTCCGTCGTCGCCGCTGTAGATATCCATTTTTCCGCCGATGAGCCTTGCGAGCTCCATGAACTGGTTTACGTTGCCGCTCGCTTCCTTGATTGCCTGTATACCTTTGTATCCCGCGAGTTTCATACAGGTTTCGGGAGCGATGTTGACGCCCGTTCTGCCCGGCACGTTATACATTATGACGGGAAGATCCACCGCGTCCGCTATCGCTTTATAGTGCGCGACGAGTCCCGCCTGCGTGCATTTGTTGTAATAGGGCGTCACCGTGAGTATGCCGTCCGCGCCGAGTTGCGCGTTCTCTTTGGCGTATTCTATCGCGGTGTAAGTGTTGTTGCTTCCCGCTCCGAGTATTACCGGTACGCGCTTACGCACGTGCTCGATGACAGCGCCCGCCACCGCGGTGCGCTCGAAATGCGTCATTGTCGTAGGCTCGCCCGTCGTTCCGTTGACGATAAGCGCGTCTATATTGCCGGCAAGTTGCATGTCGACGAGTTTTTCGAGACTCTTGAAATCGACTTTGTCGTCAGTGAACGGGGTTACAAGGGCGGTTGCCGCGCCTCGGAATATAGACATAGTTACCTCCTTTACCGTAACGACGGTAGTTTTTTCGCTTTGATCGTTATTTAGCCGATTTGACCGCGTCGTGCGCGATGAGATATTCGGCGATCTGTACCGCGTTGGTCGCGGCTCCTTTACGGATATTGTCAGCCACTACCCACAGGTTGCAGCCCGATTCCACGGTGTCGTCGAGCCTTATCCTGCCGACGTACACTTCGTCGTGATCTTCCGCGTCGATGGGCATCGGATATTTGAGATTAGCAACGTCGTCCACGATTACCACGTTCTCCATGGAAGCGAGCGCCTCTTTGATACCTTCGAGAGTGCAGGGTTTCAAGAATTCCACGTTGATGCTCTCGCTGTGTCCGTGGAATACCGGTACGCGCACCGTGGTCGCGGTCACTTTGAGAGAATCGTCGCCGAGTATCTTGCGCGTTTCCTTGATCATCTTTTCCTCTTCCTTGGTGTAACCGTTGGGGAGGAATACGTCGATGTGCGGTATCACGTTGCCGCGGATGGGATAGGGGAACTTGGTCGTCGTGCCGTCGCGGAGATCGTTGTATCCCGCAACGCCCGCGCCCGATACCGCCTGATAGGTCGAATATACCACGCGTTTGATACCGTATTTGTCGTACAGCGGTTTGAGCGCCACGACTGCCTGTATGGTGGAGCAGTTGGGGTTGGCGATGATGCCTTTATTGTTAAGCGCCGCTTCGCCGTTCACTTCGGGGACAACGAGGGGCACGTCGTCGTACATACGCCATTGGCTCGAATTGTCTATGACTACCGCGCCGATATCCACGAATTGCGGAGCGAATTCCTTGGAAACCGCGCCGCCTGCCGAAAATAACGCTATTTCTATGCCTTTACCTTTGATGTTTTCGGGCGTAAGCTCGATTATCGTATGCTCTTCGCCCATGAAAGTCACCTTTTTGCCTGCGGATTTCTTCGAAGCGAAAAGATAATATTTCGACACGGGCAGTTTGCGTTCTTCGAGCACCTGAAGAAATTTCGAGCCGACCATGCCGGTCGCGCCTACAACAGCCATTACATAGCTTTTCATAAAAAGTACCTCATTATATTAAATATTAAGTTACTGCAACTATAACAATTTTATCGGCAAAAGTCAATAATATAATTGCAATAAGCGGATATTTAATGTATAATCGAAATAACACCTTTTTGAGAGGAACGTAATGGCAGCTAACTCCAACGAAAAGTCTTCCAAACGCGGCATAAGCAAATTCAAACTGAAATTGCTCTCCGGTCTGGAGCTTGCCCCCGAGGCGCGTAACGAAGAAAAAAAGCCCCCGTATCCCGCCGGAAGATTCAAGAGGTTTTTCGATACCTACAAAGCGAACAGCAACCATCTGATGACCGCAAACGCGATGACGATAATATTTATGTTACCGTTATTCGCGCTCATAATCGCGATATCGTTCATCGGGGTAGAGAAATTCGCGTACATGCTCGCGGACATCGATAAAGTGCCTTATCTGATGAGCGGATTCGGGATAGGGCTTTCCGGCGGCATGGCTGTCGACGAAGCCAAAGTGATATTGTTGCTTGCGTACCGAGTGATATTCCTCGGCGTGGCGGTGTGCCTTCCGATATTGTCTTTCGGCGTAGCGGGACACGCATACGTTTCGACCAAGCTCATCTGGGGCGAAAGGTTCGTATGCAAAAAGGACAAGAAGACGGGCGCGGACGTGCCGCGTATCGTTACCGAATATTTCCGCGGAGTGAAAACGTACTGGAAAGAAATGCTGATAACTTTCGCGGGTTACGCGGTGTTTTTCGCCGGCGGCACCAACCTCATAATAGAATTCATCGCGGGCGTATGGTCGGGCGGAGCGAGCGTCGGACAATGGTTCGCGCTTTTCGGCGGTATAATCGTATTGCTCGCTTCCACGATGATACTTCTCAATCTCGTACCGCAGGTCATATCCTATCACAAAACGCTTTCTTACGCGGCGAAACTCAAGAACGCATGCATATATTCGACGGCGTTTTTCATACCGAGCCTGATGATGCTCATACTGATAGGCGCGCCGTTCGCCCTGTTTGCGATCAATTCCATGTTCGTGACGATAATCATCGCGGTGGCGTTCGTGATGATAGGGACGACGTATATCGTGCTCGCCACCGTCAACTACGGCGATTACAACAGCGAGAACGTATTGCAGGTGCTGTACGAGAGATTGCAGACGGATCGGTCCCGTCAGAGCCGTAAGGAAAAGAAAAAGCCCGAAGCGAACAAACAGCAGGGACCCGTCAAATACAAGAAAAAGAAATAACCTAACCGGAGTTCCCGATACATGGACAGGATAATCAAAGCCGTATGCTTCGGCGGTAAAGCGCGCCTTGCGCTTATCGACACCACCGAAGCGGTCAATAAAGCGATCAAAACTCACGATCTGTCGCCCCTTGCCGCAGCCGCGCTGGGGCGTTCTTTGACGGTGGGCGCGTACATAATGCACAACCTCAAGAACAAGGACGACCGTTTCAATCTCATCATCGACGGCGGCGGGCCGATAGGCAGGATCTGCGTCGCCGGCGAAGATGGCGCGATAAAAGGTTTCGTGGACAATCCGCAGACCGATCTTCCTTTGCGTGCTGACGGCAAGCTCGACGTGGGCGGCGCAGTCGGCAATAACGGCGATCTGGTAGTCGTCAAAGACATGGGGCTCAAAGAGCCTTACGTCGGAAGGTCCGCTCTCGTGAGCGGCGAGATAGCCGAGGATTACGCCAATTATCTCTATAAAAGCGAAGGCATCGCCAATTCCGTCGCGCTCGGCGTGATGAACGACGCGAACGGCTGTAAGGCTTCGGGCGGAATAATAGTGGAAGCGCTCCCCGACGCCGACGAAAATATGCTTTTCATGCTCGAAGACGTGATGACCAATTTCACCGCGTTGTCCTCTCTTATGTGCGAAAAAAGCATCGAGGAAATAGGCGATTTTTATTTCGGGCATCTTAATACCGAGTTTTTCCCTGCCGAACCCGTGGAATACGGCTGTAAGTGCGCTTCCAAGATAATCGGCGTGGTAAGAAGCCTCGGAAGAAGCGAAGCCGAATCGATAATCGCCGAACAGGGCGTGATAGAAGTGAAGTGCGATTTCTGCGCCGCCAAATACCGCTTCGGCGCCGAAGATCTCGATACCATATTCGGCAAGAATGGCGAAGATCATTGATTTTTCCGACAATTTTGCAATATTTTTGAAGCTTCTTGACGAGAAGGTCGCCGCTCACGAATACGAAACGGCGATCTCGCTCACCGTAAAAAAGCTGGAGGAAACGGGTAAGACCTTTTTCGGCGAACTGCTGAAGCACAGGCTGTCGGAGCTTTATATCCCGATCGGAGCTTACGAAGAGAACATAGCGCTTCTCGCGGAGCTTGCCGGAGAAGCGGGAAGGCGGGAATATCTCGCCGCGATCAAAATGCTTTATCGGGAAATGTGCGTCTCCGGCAGGCGTTTCCCCGACGCCTACGGCGATAAGATAGACGTAGAATACTTACTCGCGCAAGCCGCGAGCGGCGACATGGAAGCGCTGTGGGACGATTATGCGTTCACGTTCGGGCGCGAAAGCGGCGAGCCGGTGCGTATAGACGTGAGCGTTCGCAACGACCTGAAGAATTTTTCGGAAGCGGCGGAGCTTCTGGCTTCGGGAGATCCCGAGGGCGCAGTTGCGGTCGCGGATTGCGTTTCCGACGACAGCGTTATAGCGGAACTCGCGTTATCCGTAAAAGCGGAGGCTGCCGCCGACGCCGGAGATTACGCGCTCGCAGAGCGCGCGGCGCGCAAGCTTTACGGGATAAATCCCGCCTCCGGGATAGCGGCGGACGTGATATTGAAGTGCGCCCTCGACGACAACCGTTTCGAGGAGGAATTTACGGTACTTCTCAACGTATACAAGGAAACTAAAAATGCCGTGGAGCTTGCGGAAATTTCGCGTACCGCGATGTTGAACGGATACACCCGCGAAGCGTACGCCGCGGCGAAAGCCGCGGTAAGCGCGGATAAATTCTATTACGAAGCGCTCGCGATGCACGCTCTCACGGCTACCGCCGAAGGCGAGTTCGACGAAGGATTAAAGGCTTTATATCGCGGTATGCGCATGTATCCCCGTTGCAACCGCCTGAATATGATTTACGCCGTTTTGCAGGATTATTACAACGGCGACGAGAACGTGTTGCGCTCCGCCGCCGCGGGTATGGTCCCGAGCGCTGCGCGCAGTATCAAAAACAAATTGCTCGATCTCGGCTGCAGACGCTCCATGGGCGCCCGCGTCGATCCCGCCGAAGTCAGACTCGCGCTTGCGCGGACGATAGACTTCGACTGCGCGGACGAGGCGGAAGAGGAACTGCACGGATTGTTTTCCGCAAGCACGGAGGATTATTCGGATATATTGATAAAAGGTATCTCAAGTCCGTATATCGGTTACCCGAGCAAAGCTGTTCTGTTATATATGCTACTCATATATTTCAGCGACGCTCCGCACGATTTTCTGGTCACTTCCTCAAAGAGCGCGGCGTATGCGAGCCTCAAAGAATACGTGCCTGCGAGTAGGAAATATTATAATCTTCAGCGCAGCGTATACGCGCTCGTGTCGATACAGTTCATCGTCAACGAGGGCGTTCCGGACGCCAATGCGGATATCGGCGCGGTGGTGGACAGGGTGTTTGCGAAGAACGTAAACATGCTCAATACCGAAGCTCTTTGCGCGCTCGTGCACTATCTTTACGCTACGGAAGCGGGACTTGACGAGGAGGGCGGCGACAAGGAGTCGATAGCCGCCGTCTATCGGGTGCCCGTCAGCCTTTTGGAAAAGTATATCGAAGCATATTCGTGAAAGCGGGCAATACTCGTTATCCGCCCCGTGAAGGGGCGTTTTTATATACCGATCGAAAAAAGAACGGCGTCCCCGAAGGACGCCGCATTTTTGTTTTGAAAGGGGATTACGAACGCTTGCGGAGGTTCTTCTTGAGCTTGTTGAGCTCCGCGTAGAGTTCTTTGGGCAGGGTGTCGCCGAAAGTCTTTTTATAATAGGCTTCGATATCGTCGGCTTCCGCGAGCCATACCTTCTTGTCGCAGTCGAGGATCTTCTTGAGGTCTTCGGTCGTCATATCCAGTCCTTCGAGGTTGATGTCCTCAGGTCTGGGCATATAACCGATAGGAGTCTCGACGGCGTCCACGGTCTCCTCGCAACGCCGGATGATCCAGTCGAGTACGCGCATGTTGTCGCCGAATCCCGGCCACAGGAAGTTGCCTTCGTCGTCGGTACGGAACCAGTTGACGTTGAAGATCTTGGGTTTGTTCTTGATCTTCTTGCCCATGTCGAGCCAGTGTTGGAAGTAATCCGCCATATTGTAGCCGCAGAAGGGGAGCATCGCCATAGGATCGTGACGAACGACGCCAACTGCGCCCGCCGCCGCGGCGGTGGTCTCCGATGCCATTATCGAGCCGATGAATACGCCGTGTTTCCAGTCGCGCGCTTCATAGACCAACGGAGCCGCTTTCGCGCGTCTGCCGCCGAATATCATAGCGGAGATCGGCACGCCCTTCGGATTCTCGAATTCGGAGGAGAGGCAGGGGCAGTTCTTCGCGGGAGCGGTGAAACGGGAGTTCGGATGAGCGCCTTTTATGGGCTTGCCGTCCGCGTCTACCATGCCGCCCGACCACTTGTTGCCTTTCCAGTCGAGGACGTTCTTCGGAGGATTCTTGTCGAGTCCTTCCCACCATACCGTCTTGGTGCGGGGATTATAAACGACGTTGGTGAATATCGTTCCGCGCTTCGTGGTCTCGAGAGCGTTGGGATTGGATTTCGCGTTCGTTCCGGGAGCTACGCCGAAGAAACCGTTCTCGGGGTTGACGGCGTAAAGCATTCCGCCGCGTCCTTTACGGATCCACGCGATGTCGTCGCCCACGGTGAAGACTTTATATCCTTTCGCGGTGTAGGTTTCCGGAGGAATGAGCATTGCGAGGTTGGTCTTGCCGCAAGCGGAGGGGAACGCCGCCGTGATGTATTTGATCTCGCCGTTAGGCTTCTGTACGCCGAGGATGAGCATGTGCTCAGCCATCCAGCCTTCTTTCCAGCCCTGATAGGACGCGATACGGAGCGCGAAGCACTTTTTGCCGAGAAGCACGTTGCCGCCGTAACCGGAGTTAAGGCTGTAAATGGTGTTGTCCTCGGGGAACTGGCAGATATAACGGTTCTCTTCTTCGAGTTTCACTTTGCTGTGGATGCCGCGAACGAAATTGTCGGAATCGCCGAGCTTATCGAGAACTTTCTTCGATACGCGGGTCATGATCGCCATGTTCAGTACGACGTAGATGGAGTCGGTAAGCTCGATGCCGTATTTGGCGAAGGGAGATCCGATCTTGCCCATACTGAAGGGGATTATATACATCGTTCTGCCTTTCATGCAACCGGTAGCGATAGCGTCGAGTTTCGCGTAAGCTTCTTTGGGGTCCATCCAGTTGTTGGTGGGACCGGCGTTCTTTTGCTCGCGGGAGCAGATGAACGTCCTGCCTTCCACGCGCGCCACGTCGTTGACGGCGGTGCGGTGATAGAGACATCCGGGAAGCAGCTTGCTGTTGCATTTATAGATCTCGCCGGTGGAGCAGGCAATTTTGGTGAGCTCGTTGAGCTGTTTCTTGCCGCCGTCGATCCATACCACCTCGTCGGGCTGCATGAGGTCGACGTACTTCTTGACGAAATCGAGAACGTATTTATTGGTCGTTAATTCCATAAAGCACTCTCCTGTAAATAAGATTGCATTTATATTAGCACAATATATGCCCGAATGCAATAATTTTCCCCCGATATGTTGTAAAATTGCGTTCTTACGCCCTTCAAGAGGGCGCAAAACCGGTAATAAACGGGCGCGCGCGAAGCGCGTGAGCAATTCGCGCCATTTAAGTTGACTATGTCCCGAGCGTAAAGTATAATGGTTGAAAGAATATTTATAAACGGAGTTTGCCGACCTATGAAAAAACCCTTCGTAACACTCGAAAAGATCAAAGAGATAGCGAAAGAATATCCCACGCCTTTCCATATTTACGACGAGAAAGGCATTCGCGAAAACGCCCGCGGGCTTTTCGAAGCGTTCTCGTGGAACGCGGGATTCAAAGAATATTTCGCCGTTAAAGCGACGCCCAATCCTGCGCTTATCAGGATACTCAAGGAAGAAGGTTGCGGAGTGGACTGTTCGAGCTACACCGAACTGATGATGGCGGAAAGGCTGGGCTTCGGCGGGGACGAGATAATGTTCAGCAGCAACGAAACGCCCGCGGAGGAATATATTTACGCCCGCAAGCTTGGAGCGATAATCAATCTCGACGACATAACGCACATCGACTTCCTCGAAAAGACGGCGGGTATCCCCGAGAAGATATGTTTAAGGTACAATCCGGGCGGCGAATTCACCATCAATAATATGATCATGGGCACGCCCGCGGACGCGAAGTACGGACTTACCCGTCCGCAGATGTTCGAAGCGGTCAGGACGCTTATGGCTAAAGGCGTCAAAGAATTCGGCGTGCACGCCTTCCTGGCGAGCAACAATATCGAGAACGACTATTATCCGGTGCTGGCGAGGGTGCTTTTCGAGCTCATAGCGGATCTCACCGCCGAAACTGGCGCGAAATTCGTATTCGTCAATCTGAGCGGCGGCATAGGCGTTCCGTACCGTCCCGAACAAAAGAAAACGGATATAAAAGTGATAGGAGAGGGCGTGCGCAAGGCGTACGAGGAGATACTCGCTTCGCGCGGGATCGCTCCCAAAATTTTCACCGAACTCGGCAGATATATGCTTGCGCCTTACGGCGGTCTTATCACGAAAGTGGTACACTTCAAGCATACTTATAAAGAATACGCAGGCTGCGACGCCTGCGCGGCTCACCTCATGCGCCCCGCGATATACGGCGCGTATCACCATATCACCGTGCTCGGCAAAGAGAACGCTCCCTGCGATCACGTCTACGACGTAGTGGGCTCGCTTTGCGAAAATTCCGATAAATTCGCCGTGGACAGGAAACTTCCCGAGCTCGAGATAGGGGATTACCTTTTCATACACGAGGCGGGCGCCCACGGACATTCCATGGGATACAATTACAACGGCAAACTGAGAAGCGCCGAGATACTCCTCAAGCCCGACGGCTCGTATAAGCTCATAAGACGTGCCGAAACCCCCGACGACTATTTCGCCACTCTCGATATTTATCCCGAGTTCAGGCGCAAATAACTTTTGTCCGTAGAAACTTTCGGCGGTCGCGCAACATAATATATACGTACAGGTCATGCCGATAAAAAGCAATCGGATAGTTATTTCGCTTATAGTCATCATAATCTTTGTTTATTTCGCGGCGGGACTGATTTTACCGCTCGTCCCGCTGCTTTCTTACGCCACGCCCGCAACGGAAGCCTACGCTTTTTTCAATGACGCCTACGGCGTGCGTTCCGACGCCGTCATCGAAGTAAGAGGCGATTACGACGAATTGAGACCGGTAGTGGAGTCCTTCAAGGAATTCCCGGAGGTCACTCAGCTCGTTTGGTACGGAACGCTCGATATCATACCCGATATCCCGGGGATTACCGATCTCGAACCGGTCAAGGACTTCCTCGCTTATAAGGACGGCGGGGAAACGGTATACAGGATACTTCTTCTTTGTAACGTCTCGCCTTTTTCTGCAGACGAGATGTACGAAAAAGCGGAAAAGGCTCTCGCAGGCTTTGCCTGTGAGAGGGTGGGACTTACCGACGCGGTGCTCTCGGGGAAAGCGGATCTTCTGTCGGACGCGGGCGAAGGCTTCTGGGAAAAAGCGATGCTGCTCGCCGTGCCGGTAGTGAACGAAGGAGTCACTCACGCAGAGATCGCCGCCGCGATAGCCGACGTGGAAGGGGCGGAAAGGATATTCTCGCCTTTTACCTTGATCAAATCGGAAGAACTCGTATCATTCGTGCTCAACTCTCCGGAATGGCTGGAAAGTTTAGGCTTCACCGGCATGGTGGGCGAAGCCGACGGCAAGGCGTACGTCCTCTACGTAGTTACGGCGGAGCCGTCCTCTCACGCCGCGGTCACCGCGGCGCTCAAGGCTTTGGTTCCTTCGGTCAGGGTACTTTCCGTTGAGATGGGCAGAAAGGACGTCAAGGCGGCGGCGGAAGCCGTAAGAGAAATACTCGTGAATACACTTTTCGCGGCGGACATCGCGCTCTCAGCGGCTTTTGCTTTGCGCGCGTGCGCCGAAACACGCAGAAAATATTTGATTTTTTGATTTTCCGGCTTTGTAAGGTAAATTACGAATTTTTTGTTGAAATAACGCTTTACAAACTTCCGCAAGTAGTGTATACTGCAAGTACATAAACAAATTATATAGCTATTTTGTTTAGATAACGCTTCGACGAGGTAGACCATGGCAGGTAGCGGCGATATATTAAGAGGACATACGGAAACCATTATACTCCGCATACTCGGGGAGGGCGACAGCTACGGCTATGAGATAGCTAAGGACATCATCGACGGAGGAGAAGGCGTTATCGACGTCAAGGACGCCACGATATATACCGCTTTCCGCCGTATGGAGGAAGAAGGTCTGCTCACCACTTACTGGGGCGACGGCGTCGGGGGAGCGAGGCGCAGATATTACAAAATCACCGAGAAAGGTAAGCAGGTTTACGCAGCCAAACTCGAAGAATGGAAACTCGTGAGCCGTATTCTCACCAAACTTATCGTAGGAGGTAACCGATGACTTTGCTCGAAAGATTCAAAGCCTATCTCTCAAGCCAATTCAAACTCGTTCCGCCCGGCAGAGAAGCCGCGGAATTGAGAGAGGAGATGCTCGGCAATCTTATGTCGCACGCCATGGAACTTAAAGCGGAAGGAATACCGGACGACGAGGTTTATACCCGTTGCATCGAGGCTCTCGGCGATTATACCGAAGCCATTAACGCTTTGAGAGGGAAGCCTCTTCAGGTGTTGCGGGATCCTAAATTTCAAAGAAGCGTTCTTCTTCTCGTGACGTTCTGCATGATGTGCGTCGTTGCGTATATCCTGATGGGATTGCTCGGAGAGCTGTGGGCGGTAGGCGCTTACACGATATTCCCCGGTATGGCGATAGCCATGTACGTATTTGCGACCGCCGCCGTGCTTAAACGCAACATACGCTTCAAGAGGCATTACACGACCGATCTGATACTGATAACTTACGGGGGAATATTGCTCACGGCGCTCTTCTTCGTGCTGTGGCTCGCGTGCGGCGTGAGTCCCGCTGTGGCATGGGTGAGCTTCGTCTATATTCCCGTGTGGGCGCTTTTGTCGGTGATATTCACCACGCTTTTTTTCCGCAAACGCAAGGTGTGGCTCATAATATGGATGGCTCTCGTGATGATGCTGAGCGTTGCGGTATTCCTTACCGCCTCCGCAGCGACCGGTATGTGGCATCCGCTCTGGATAATCGTAGTGGTGGGCGCGCTCGCGTGCGGTTTCGTCTCCGTTTTCGCGCTTAACGCGAAAATCGATCGCAGATCGCAAGAGGAAGATTTCGAGAAATAGACGACGAACAGAGGGGGCGGCGTTCGTAAGGACGCCGCTTTTTTCACAAACCGAACACATAAAACATCTTGTAGTGCGCGTGTGCGTATGATAGAATATTAAAATAAAAGGAAAAGATATGGACGAATGTAAACTCGGAGCCGAAGCTTTCGCGACGGACGGAGAGGAAAAAGATACGGGTATGCTTTCGCCCGAAGCGGAGACGCTCGGCGCGCGCGTAGCGCGTGAGAGCGACGCAACTCCCTCGGTGGAAACGCCGATCGACGTCGAGGATCGGCTTACTCTTCCGGACGTACCGGAAGGCAAACCGAAAACGCAGAAGGACAGGAAGAAAAAGTGGATATCCACGCTCATCCTCGTCGCCTTCAACGTGATCGCCATAGCCGTCGTTTTGTGGCTCGAACTCAAGGACGACGCGGCGGCTTTCGTAGGTATTGAGGATCTCGGTAAGCAGATCGGCGGCAATTACTATTGGCTGCTCATCGCGCTCGGCGCTTACGCCACGCATACGCTTGCCGACGCATTCGTGTATTTCACGCTCATAAGGCAGTGCGGATACGGCAACCGTTTCGGACTGGCGCTACGGGTGGCTATCCTCGGTAAGTACTACGACAACCTCACTCCGTGGTCTACCGGCGGACAGCCATTCCAGATGGTGTATATGGCTAAAGCGAGTCTCGATACGCCCACGGCTTGCACGCTGCCGTTCGTCAAGCACACGATAAGGATATTCACGCTGGACGCATTCGTTATAACTCTTTTCGCGATATACAACGACGAGATATCCTGGGTCATCAAGCTCGGCGCCGCGCTGGCGATAGTATTCTCGAGTCTGTTGCCCGTAGTGGTGATGGTCTTCTCGAAGAAGTTGAATTTTACGTTCAAACTCACCGAGAAGGTCGTAAAATTGGGCGTAAAAATGCGCCTCGTCAAAGATTACGACAAAGCCGTCGGCAAGGCGCGCGATACCGTGGATTCGCTTGCCGCTGCCTATAAATATCTCAGCTATCATAAGAGCACTATAGTCATACTGGCCGTATTGTCCTTTATAGATCTCGTCGCCGTGGGAGCGTATCCTTACCTTATCGTACGCGCTTTGGGCGGCGAAGGAAGCTTCTGGGAGATAATGTCGCGCTCGTACTTCGTGACGTTGTCCTCGGGCATAATACCCACGCCGGGCGCTTCGGGGGCTTCCGAAGGCGCTTTCTACAGCGTGTTCGACGGCGCTACGCCCGCGGGAACGCTGTTCTGGGCGGTCATATTGTACAGGGTACTCGTATTCTATCTGCCTATTTTCGTGGGGCTCGTCTCGCAGCTCATAGAAGGCATAATGGGCAGATCGCACGTAAAACTCGTCGGCAAAGAGGTGTCGTGGCTCAAGAAAAAAACGATCAAAAAGAATGACGCGGAATAAAAAATCAATGCCTATGAAAAAATCTGTTTCGATAATTTTATCCGTATTGGTGCTGTTAGCCGCATCGCTCGCCTATTTTTCGTACGCGGGCGCGAGCGCGTACGCCGCAGACGGGACGTCCACCGATGCCGTGACGAAGTTTATTTCGTCGGAGAGCGATTTCATAGACCTTATGCTCGACTGCGGAATGAACGCTACGGAAGGTAAAACTTACGTGCTGACCACCGATATATATCTTTCGAGATATTACGCGGCGGGCGGCGGCTCTCTCGGCAGGGGCGCCGTGTTCGAAGGCACTCTGGACGGCAGAGGGCACGCGATAGTAGGCGTGAGGATATCGGACGGTAACGTGCAAAACGCCTTTTTCAAAGAAATTTCGCCTTCGGCAACGGTTAAAGACATTAAATTCATAGACGCCGAAGTGAACGGCACCGACGTCGCGGTGCTTACCGTATTCAATTACGGCGTAGTGGAGAACGTGAGCGTTACCGGAGCCGTGAACGGTCTTACGGCGGCGGGCATCGCCGTATACAATTTCGGTGCGATCAGGGATTGCGTTACCGCGGTAACGCTTGAAGGAAGCGACGGTGCGGCTTACGCCGCTACGGCGAGCGGCTCCGAAGCCGCAGGGCTTATACCCGAAGAATACACCGTCGCGGGCTATACGCCTTTATACGAAATAAGCGGCTGTTACGGACTTAGCGGACAGAAAGCCGCGATATTCTTTACCGACGGCAACGTGACCGAGCCTGACGACGCGAACGCCGCGGCAGGCGGCGTAAGCGATTACGCTCTTTTGAAGTGGTATATCGATTATTACTCCGTTTCGGACGTCAAACCCAGAGCCGCGCAGACGGCATATATAAATTGTTACAACGTAGCGCTTACGTCGGAAGAAAACGCCGCGCTCGAAGAAGCCGTAAGCGGCGGCTATTACTCGGTTACGCGTTACGGCTTCCTCAACGCCTACAATACGGGGAATTCCGCACTCACTTCTCACGACGCGGATTATTCGACGATAGGCGGTACGGACACGGGGGCGTATACCGCTTCCGAAACGCTTCAGGGAGAGGGAACGAAGGAATCCCCGTATCTAATAAAGAACGTATCCGATCTGCTCGCGATAGACGGCTACGACAAACAGGACAGGTATTTCCTGCTTACCGCCGATATAAATCTGTACGTATCCGATCTCGCGGGATACTGTCCCGAGAGAGGCGCGTTCGTCACCGAACTCGAAGGAACTCTGGACGGTAACGGCAAGACCGTGTCAGCGCTTGCGGGCGCGCTCATCGGGACCGTAGCCGCGGGCGGCAGGGTGACTTCGCTCAACGTTATCGGCAACGGCTCGAACGGGCTCGTTTCCGAAACCAACAACGGTATCATAGAATACGTTTACGCAGGCGGCGCGGGTCGCGCTGTAGGCATAAACAACGGCACTGTAACACGCTCCACCGTGAGAACGGGAGGGGGAGTCGCGAATATCTCATACGGCACGGTAAGCTATACGCGCAACTACGGCGGCAATTTCTTCGCCGAGTCCGGAGCCAAAGCGGAATATTGTTACAACGCTTCCGTGGAGGCGGAAGAAAGCTGGAATGCTTCCGCTATCGTGAAAAGTGTTTCGGTAAACGGAGCAGGGGAGATAACCGTATCCAAGGATACCGATATTTCCTCTCTCGTCAAAGTGAACGCTTCCGACAAATATAAAGACGGCGCGCCGTTGTATTCGACGGGCTGGAAATTCGCAAGCGCGACGGGTTGGGGTTTCCTCGGCGGCGCGGAGAGCGACGTCCCCGTGCTCGTTTTCCCGGAGGATAACGTTACGTACAAAGGCGTGACCTGCATAGCGCCCGCGTTGACTTCGGTGGAACGTAAATACGGCAGCATAGCTTATTCCGCGGAAAATAAGCTCGAGGGGCGTCCCGCGTCCGACGAGATATTTGCCGGAAACGTTACGGATATCGTAGAAAGCAGCGACGGCTATTACTATAAACTTCCGGAGGGCGTGAGCACTCTTCCCACGACGGTATTCGAGGACATAGTCAATTCATTTATTCCCGACGAACTTTTCGATTATATCGAGCAGACCGACGGCTCTCCCGTCAGGTATTCGTGGTATTCCGTGACCGCTTCGGGCGAAAAAGCGTTGATCGAAGACAACCTCGGCACTGCGGGCGGGACGACGTTCCGCTTCAGGATAGCGCATAAGTATCTTTGGGTGAGCGGCGAGGTCACTCTCGACGCTTCGAACGCGCTCGCAGCTTATTTCGGCTACACCGCGGTACCTTACGGGATAAGCGTTTACGACATGTACGGCGACCTCGCGCTCGCTTCTCTCGGAAGCTCTTTCGAGGCGCTCGGATTTACCCGCCCCTCGACCAGTACAGACCCGCTCGGCTACGAGGGCATAGTCTCGGAGATCACCTTCCGCGGAGAAGCGTACGACGATGCGATACTGTACGAGATAGGCGATTATTCGCTTACCGTCAACATTCCTTCCACGACCTTTTCCACGGCGGTAACGCTTGTTTTCGACTATAAGGTCACGGAGGGCACGCTCGCTCTCGACGGCTATGCCGTCGCTTCCGCGAAGGGAGGATTGAACGAATCGGAAGCGCCTGTTTACAGCGGCGAGCCCGTGGAAGTGGCGCAGAATAATTTTTCGATAGAAAATTTCGTGCATTACGGGGTAACGTATTCTTATGAAATACTCTCTTTCACGCGTTACGACGGCGTAGCGGGCACGAAACCTTCCTCTTTCGTACAGGCGGGCATTTACCGCATAAGACTTACGGCGATCGTGCCGAATTACGAGATCTATACGCGCGAATTCGATTTCTACGTGGCGCGCAGAACGATAGCGGTGTCTCCGTATCTTCAGCAGGATACCGTCAAGTATTACGATAAACTTCCGTCGGTAAGCTACAACAGCGAATTGGGCGTGGAGGCCACTACGGCGATGTTCTCCGGCGGACTCTCGTACGAGACGGCGTACGTTGCGGGAAGCGGCGTGGGCAATTACGAGGTGAAAGTAAAGATATTAAACGCCGAAGTCAATGCAAATTACATATTGACTGCCGGTAATCCCGTAACGCTCGAAGTGGTGAAAGCGGATATGGATCTTTCCGCTTGCGGATTCGAAGATCTTTCCGTCGTTTACGACGGTAAGAGCCATTCCGTCGTTTTGGATACTTCCAAAATAAAACTTGCTTCCGGCGACAATAAAACTTACACGTTCACGGTGACTTATTACAATACCGGCGAGCAGTCGGACGCTCCTTTCGCTTTCGTGAACGCGGGGACGTACGCGGGACTCGGAGCTTTGGTGGAGATCTCGAGCGGCAATTACAATTCCGTCACGCTCTCAGCCGTCACGCTTACCGTGGAGCCGCTCGGCGTGACTCTCGAAGCGGAAGACGCATATGTGAATTACGGCGCCGACGCAACGTATACGCTCAAGGCTTACCGCACCGACGGCGGCGCGGAAGTTGAGGATTATCTCGCCAACCTTGCGGCGGGCGCGGATTATTCGATAGGGAGCGGTTACGTCAAAAACGTGACCAAAGCGGGCTCGGTGCTTCCGATAACGCTTAAACTTCTCGGCGAAAGCAACTTGAAGGGGAATTACCGACTGACCGTATCGGCAAAAGATGCCTTCCTTACGGTGGGCAAGCGCAGTTACACGGTCAATATGAAGGATACCTACGTGTATACGGGCGAGCCCGTCGTACTCGATTTCAACGGCGCGAGCTTCGTATTCGACGAAGGGTATCCGAAGTATTATATTCTTTCGGGCGGCGTGAAAACGCCTTTCACGGGCGTGCCCGCCGACGCTAACGCCAAAAATAACGGCGAGTACGTCAACGCTTATTGCGTGGAGCTGAAAATTTCCGAAACCGACGAATTCTACGGTTACGAAGAAACTTTCGAATTCTACATCGAGCCCAAGGAAACGGTGCTGAGCGGACTGTACGTTACTCATTCGGGCTCGTCGGTCATACTTACGGACGGGATGAGCCGCGAATATGACGGTAGCGAATTCGTGATAGCGCTGAATCCCGCCGAATTGGGCAAGGGAGCCGCATACGTTATCAAATACTCGTATACGCTTACCGACGAAGCGGGCGTCAAACGGCGCTACGAAAGCGCAGAAGCGTTATCTTTCAAAAACGCGGCGCGTATCGAAGACATAACTTTGGAGCTTACGCCCACGACGACGAATTACACCGCGTGGAAGAGCGCAACGGCGGTATCCTTCGAAATATCTCCGCTCACGGTATCCTTCGTTTCGGAGCTTGCGAGCGTTGAGTATAAAGGCGCGCCGTACTCGGAAGCCGAAATAGCGGATATGGTGAACGCACTCGCGACGGAAGGCGTCATAGCGGGCGACGTGGTTTCGTTCGGCGCTAAATGCGCCGAAAGTGCGGAATTACCCGCAGAATACATAGTTACGGTCACTTCGCTCAACCCTAATTACATATTCGATTCGGGCGTAAGCGCGGAGAAGAAATTCACGATAAAAGCCGCCGAAGTGACGATAGATTTTTCGGATAAGACGCAGATCGAATACGTTTACGGCGAATTGTACAAAAAGGGCGGTAATAACCATCCCGATATTACATTGGCTACCGAATTCGCGCTCGGCGGCGCGTCGAGGACGGAAAACGTCGTTTACTATATCGATACGATCGAATCGTTTCCTGCACCGTACGAATACGACGTGATCTCTGCGGCGCCGCTTACCGTGGACGGAGTGGAAGCGGTGCGTTTCACCGTCGTGAACGCTTCGAAAGCGGTCAAGATCAAGCCCCGCGAAGTTTCTTTCGACTGGAGCAAGGTGACCGAAACGCAAAACGGCGAAATCATCGGCTTCGAGGCGGAATACGTTTATAACGGCGAGGCGCTCGTTACGCCCGCTTCGTTCGACTTGAATTACGTAGACAAAGGTTCTTTGGTGGACGGTCTTGAAGTGAATATCTCGTATTCGGACGTACCGAAACACGCGGGCGTCTACACGCTCACCGCCGAAGCCGTCTATCTGTTCGAAACGCCGGACGGGAACAAAGTGAACTGTTATTACGTTAAACCCGAGCTGAAAGAGTTTACGGTGACGATACTTCGCGCGACGGTCATATACGAGATAATGCCCGCAACCGTTTATCTCGGCGCGGGCGTACCGGATACGTTCTCCGTAAATTACGTCGAAGGATACGCGCCCTTCGCTACGGATACGCTCAATATCGCTTACTCGGTTCCCGGCTTCGATTCCTCCGCGCCCGCTACGTTCGCGGTATTCGCGGATATCAAGGTGCTCGACGGAGATAAGCTTTACGCCGATTATGTCGCCGAAAAAGCGAACGACGAAGCCGAGGAACTTACCGTGGATTACCATACCTTCCCCGAAGAAACGAAGGTGAACGACGTGACTGCGACTTATACGGGGCTTCCCGCGGAGATACCGGTAAGCGGTTTGCCCGCGGATGCGGAAGTCACCGTAGAATACTCCTCGCGCCCCGTGGACGCGGGCGAATATACCGTTACGGTCACGTTGAAGGCGGAAGGGTATCTTCCCAAAGCTTTCACGGTGAAAGTGAGTATAAGCGCGGCTACTCCCGAGATACGGGTGAGCGAAAGCGAACCCGTACCATACATAGCGAGACACGTACTGACCTCGGCGGACATAACGGGAGCGGAAGCGTATTTCGGGGACGTGAAAGCGGAGGGCACGTTCGACTTTACGGAGCGTACCCCAAAGCAAACGCTCGTGTACGGAAGATACACTTATTCGATAATTTTCACGCCGGCTTCTTCGAACTTCACGGTCGTGAAAAATATTCCTTACGTCATCACCTCGTACGTCGATATAGAGAACGCTTTCGACATTACGGGTAAAGATCCGTCCTCGGATACCGAGACCGATATAGACGCAATAGCGCCGGAGATCACCGAATCCGTTACGGCGTTACATTCTTACGTCATCAAAGCGAGCATACCCGAAGAACTCGCGGGAGCGGTCTATATGTACGTGAACGGCGTCGCCGTCACGGGCGAGGAGTACACGGTCGGAGCTTCGGGAAAACTTAAGATAGAGATACGGCTCGGTACGGAAGCGCTAATTACTCGATATATCGATCTGACGATAACGGACCCCGTAAGCGAAACGCCCGACGAACCCGACGAGCCGGACGAACCCGGAGACGAAGACAATGGCGACGGCGGCTCGGCCGGAACGCCGGGCTCAGGCGGTAACGGCTCCGGCGGCGTCAACGTGACGATGAGCGAGGAAGCTAAAAAGAAGTGGATAATAGGCGGATCCGTTGCGGGCGGCGTACTCCTGATCGGCGCGGTCGCGGCTATAGTCATAGTCGCCGTCAAAAAGAAAAAAGATAAAAGCGGAGAAGCAAATTCCAATTAAAGGCAACCTAAACGTGCAAATGGGGAGCCTCAAGGAAGAAAATATGAAGAAAATCCTTTTGATAACCGTAATAATGCTCGCGGCGGTATGTTTAGCGCTTGCAGGTTGCGGCGGCGGTTCCGGCGGAGGGGACGTCAATTCGGCGAAGCTCACTTTCCACAGCGTGAGAGTGATACCCGCGTTGAACGGATTGAACGAGGATTCCGAAGGCGACGTCTGCCTGCAGGTATCCAACAACATCACCGAGAATTACGACGTCGAGATAAATCTCAACAACGCCGCGGGATATACCGTGAATTCTATAGTCGTCAACGACGAGGAGATAACCGCGAAGGATTTCGGTAGCGGTTCGGACAACAACACGATATATCTTCGCGATCAGAAGACGGCGCTCAAAGAGGGAGAATTCACCGTAACGGTCAGCGAAGTGAAATATTCCGTCGGGAGCGAAGCGAGAACGCTGTCGATAACTACGGACAATACCGTCAGGGTGAGAGTGAATCCCACGTTCACCGTCGTTTTCGATATGAGCGCGAGCAATCTTCCCGACGGCGCGGCGAGCACGCAGGAAGTCAGCGTTTCTTACGGCGCCGCGCCGAGCGCTCCCCTCGATAACGATATGAACGGCACCTCGGAAGGACAGTACGGCGTTGAAGGATATATTTTCGCCGGCTGGTACACCGAGCCCGAAGGCGGAGAAAAATTCGAAGCCAACAAGAATTATCTGTATTATTCCGATCTGACCGTTTACGCACGCTATGCGCGCGCCGTGAAGTATTCTTCCGACGGTGAGTCGGTGACCGTAACGGGACTTACCGACGAAGGCAAAGCCACTTCTTTCGAGATAATTATCCCCTCGGAAATAGACGGGCTGCCCGTTACGACGATAGGGCGTTACGCTTTCAGCAGCGTGGGCAGCAACAAGAGCTTCGTGCTTCCCGCAAGCGTGAAAACGATAGACGAGGGCGCCTTCCAGAACTGCGTGAACATGATGATCGATCTCGGAAGCGTGGAGGTGATCGGCAGGGCGGCATTCCAGGATTGCGGCACGATCTACCTCGGGAGAGGCAACAGGAATTCCGCGGAGCGCGTGGCCTCGCTGCCGTCTACGTTGAAGGAAATAGGCGATTACGCTTTCCGCCGCTCCGGCTTCGACGTCACGAGGATATATATTCCCGGTCGCGACAATTATCTCTACGACAACGGTCTCGACAGAACAGTCATCATCCCCGCCGGCGTGACGAAAATAGGTAAATACGCCTTCAGCGAATCGCTTTTCGTCAAAGTGCTTTTCGAGAAAGGCTCCGCGATCTCTTCGGATATATCCGTTATAACCGAAAATAAGGATGACGAAGGCTATTACGATTATTCGGGCTATTCGATAGGCGAAGGGGTGTTCTCCGGAAGCACCTCGCTGACTACCGTGTTTACGGGCTTTACGTTCACGACTTCGGGCTCGCAGGTCATAGTTGCCGCCGACGGCGGACTTCCCGTCATCACCGATTATATGTTCTATAACTGCACTTCGCTTAAACCTTACGATCAGAGTCAGACCTATCCCACAGGCGTATATCTCGGCGAAGGACTTAAATGGATAGGGGCTTTGGCTTTCGCTTCCGCATCGGGAATGACGAATTATACTTCGCAACGCTTCCCCGCTTCTCTCGAAACGATAGGTATGCAGGCGTTCGCGAACGTTTCTTTGCAAAGCGTTTCGTTCCCTACCGAAAGTAAACTCAAAACGCTCGGAGACTGGTGCTTCCAGGAAACGGAATTCAGCGATATCACGATATATAATCTTTCTTCGTATTACGGCAAGGATCCTTTCTGGGGCAATCTGAATATCCGCACCATAAATCTGCTTACGCGCTTCCTGCCCGCTTACAGCGTGCCGACGACGACCACTCTTACGCGCTACGCGCGCATTTACGTGTACGCCGATATGCTCGCGAGGTTCCGTTCGGACAAGAATTGGAGCTATAAGGTGGGTAATTACGTACTTACCGATTTTTCGCGTAGCGCTACCGACCTCATGTGCGCGTACGAATATCAGACGGACGCATTCTGCTACGAGCCCGTGAACGAGAACGGCGAATACGATCCGAACTCGACGAACGTAAGGATAAGCTTCATCAAATCCCGCGAAGCTTCGGTAACGATAGATCCGTGGTTTACCGTGGGAAGCGGCGATAACGAGAAAAAATACACGGTGACGAGGATAGGCGGCTACGCGCTCCTTCCCGAAGTAAGCGAGATAAGCCTTCCCGATACGGTGCAGTATATCGAAGCGTACGCTTTCTACATCAATGCCGCTCTCACGAAAGTCAACTGGACGCACGACGGGACGGCGCTCGGCGCGCACAATATAAGCGACATTTCGTTGAAAGAAATAGGCGATTACGCCTTCTACGCAACGGCGATCGAGGAGTTCTATTCCAATTCGGCGTTGACCGCGATAGGGGCGCAGGCGTTCCATCTGTGCACGAAACTGACTACCGTGGTGCTCGATAAGGGCGACAACCTCACGATAGGTTCGAGCGCATTCTCGCAGTCCGCGCTCAAAACGCTCATCATAAGCAAGAACGTCGTTTCGCTCGGGAATTCCGCTTTCCAGAATCAGACCGAGGAACTTACTATATATATCGAGAGGACAACGCCTTATATGGATTGGTCGATATTCCCGTTCCTTTCCTGCAACAACGTGAAAACCGTATACGTTTTCGGCACGAACACGATAGATAATTACGTCGACGAAACGGGTTGGAACGCATTTAAGACAAAATACAAAACTTATACGAGCGGCTGGGCGTCGATGCTGACGAATCTCGGTGTTTATTCGTGAAAAGCGCGCCGTTTACCGAAACCGCGAAGCGGTAAAGATATTGAACGACTGAAGGAAATATTAAAAAAACGGCGTTCCCGAAGGAACGCCGTTATCTTTTGAAAGTTTACGCGGTATGCGGTTTAATACATATCGGGTTGTTGCGGAGCCATGGGGGCGGGAGGTTCGGGAATATCCGCGACAAGGCTCTCGGTGGTGAGAAGGGTAGCCGCCACGCTTGCCGCGTTCTGCAATGCGGAACGGGTGACCTTGGTAGGATCGATGATGCCCGCTTTCACGATGTCGCAGTATTCGTCGCGCAGGGCGTCGTAGCCGTAATTAGCGGATTTGGCGGAAAGAACGGTGTTGACTACCACGCCGCCGTCCACGCCGCAGTTCTCGGCTATCTGACGGATAGGAGCCTCGAGCGCTTTGACGACGATGTTGGCGCCCGTCTTGTAGTCGCCCGTAAGATCCGCAGTCGCTTTGCGCACCTCTTCGACGATGCTAAGAAGCGCTATGCCGCCGCCGGGTACCATGCCTTCTTCGACAGCCGCGCGCGTAGCCGCGAGAGCGTCCTCGATACGCATCTTGCTTTCCTTCATCTCGATCTCGGTCGCCGCGCCCACGTTGATGACCGCGACTCCGCCGCTCAGCTTGGCAAGGCGCTCCTGAAGCTTCTCTCTGTCGTAATCGGAAGTGGTCTCCTCGATCTGCGCTTTGATGGACTTGATGCGTCCCGCGATCTCCGCGGCGTCGCCGTATCCGCCGATGATGGTTGTGTTGTCCTTGTCGGATTTGATGAGCTTCGCCTTACCGAGCATTCCGAGATTGGCGTCCTTGAGCTCCATTCCGAGTTCGCTGCTGACGAGCTGTCCGCCGGTGAGAATAGCGATGTCCTGAAGCATTGCCTTACGCCTGTCGCCGAAGCCGGGAGCTTTGACCGCAAGACAGCTGAATACGCCTTTGAGCTTATTCACCACGAGGGTGGCGAGCGCTTCGCCTTCGATGTCGTCGGCGATGATCACGAGCCTCAATCCGCTCTTGATGACCTGCTCGAGCAGGGGAAGTATCTCCTGAAGATTGCTTATCTTCTTGTCGGTGATGAGAATTACGGGGTTCTCGACGACGGCTTCCATTTTGTCGGGGTTGGTCGCCATGTACGCGCTTGCGTATCCGCGGTCGAACTGCATTCCTTCAACGACGGAAAGCTCGGTGTGCATCGATTTGCCTTCGTCTACGGTGATGACGCCGTCTTTACCGACTTTCTCCATAGCCTCGGAAATGAGTTTGCCGATATTCTCGTCGGAAGCGGAGATGGACGCTACGGACGCGATCTCGCCTTTATTCTTGACGGGCTTCGAGATAGCTTTCAGAGCGCTCGCCGCGGCTTCGGTCGCTACCGTGATACCTTTACGCAGAAGCATGGGATTTGCGCCTGCAGCCACGTTTTTCAGTCCTTCGCGAATGATAGCCTGCGCAAGCACCGCCGCGGTGGTCGTGCCGTCGCCCGCCACGTCGTTGGTCTTGACGGAAACCTCTTTGATGAGCTGGGCGCCCATGTTCTCGAAAGGATCCTTGAGCTCTATCTCTTTTGCGATGGTCACGCCGTCGTTGGTGATGAGAGGGGAACCGTATTTTCTCTCGAGCACTACGTTCCTGCCTTTAGGTCCCAAAGTAAGCTTGACGGTGTCAGCCAATGCGTTGACGCCTTTTTCCAGCGCTTTACGCGCTTCTTCGCCGTATTTGAATTGTTTAGCCATATATATGCCTCCTTATTTACCTTGAATTACTCCACTTTCGCCAGTATGTCGCTCTGACGGATGATAACGTATTCTTCGCCTTCGATCTTGAATTCGGAGCCCGCGTATTTGCTGTAAAGGATAACGTCGCCGGGCTTGACGATGATCTTGATCTCCTTGCCGTCGACGACGCCGCCTTCGCCTACGGCGATTATTTTAGCCATCTGCGGCTTCTCTTTCGCGGAGCTCGGAAGTATTATCCCGCTCGCGGTGGTTTCGTTGGTTTCGATGTGCTGTATAACTATTCTGTCGAACAGCGGTACTAGTTTCATATATGTACGCCTCCTTGATCGTTTCTGTATTTAGCAGTCTCAGTATATGACTGCCAACAATGTGCATTATAGCATAGCGTTATGCGGATTGCAAGCGGTAGAGTGAGGATTTTCGAAAAAAAATTTTGTTGAAATATCGCGTTAAATATGGTATGCTGAATATCGGTCAATAAAGAGCGGAGGCACACAGGGAAATGGATAAATGGGACGAAAGATTCATGCAAATGGCGAAGCTTGTTTCGGACTGGAGCTCCTGCTATAAACAGAACAGGCAGGTAGGCGCAGTCGTAGTAAGGGATAAGCGAATACTCACCACGGGCTATAACGGAGCTTCGAGCGGTATCGCGAGCTGTAAAGAGCGCGGCGAATGTCTGCGCGAGAAGCTCGGAATACCCTCCGGAACGCGGCAGGAAATGTGTTATGCGGTACATGCGGAGCAGAACGCGATAATTCAGGCGGCGAAGCTGGGGCTTTCGCTCGAAGGGGCGACGCTGTACTGTACGCACCAGCCCTGCAGTATATGCAGCAGGATGATAATCAACAGCGGCATAAAGAGGGTGGTCTACGACGCGGGCTATCCCGACGATTTCAGCCTCGAGCTCTTTAAGGAATCCGGAGTGGAGCTCGTCAAGTTCTCGGACCTGAAATGATCCGTTTCGGGGAATAAGTATAGATACGTGAAAAGGACGGACTACCGTCCTTTTTTATTGCAAGCGAAAAGATCGTGCGGCGGCGCGCGCGCGTAAAAGGAAAGGTGCGGGCGCATTAAGGCGAATAACCTCGAACGGGCGCGCATAAAAAATATATATGGATTATTCTCCGTATTATTTCAGACGCGACAAGCGGGAAAAACGCGCGGGCGACGACAAGTATCGCGGCGCGGGTAACTCTTCCGTTAAGACGCGGGGAGCAGGAAGAGGGGTGCGGATAGAAGTCGTGATCGTCGTAACGATATTCCTCTGCCTCGTCGTCGCGCTGATACTCGCCAACGTGTGGAGCGGCGAAAAAATAATCGCCGCGATAACCGACGCTTTTAAGGATAAAGACGTGTGCGAATATTATGTTGTGGCGGTGGGGGAATATTCCGACGAACGCGAAGCTGTAGTTCAAGCTACAGTTATACGCGCCGGAGGCGGCGCGGGGTATATCTACGAGGACGGCGGCGTATATTTTGTAGCTTTAGCAACATATTTATCCGAAGACGAGGCAAAGGCGGTGTCCGACAAGAACGAAGGGACCTTCATATACGAAGTTCGGGCGGACTTCGGTAAGCTGTACGACGCGTCCTCCGACGACGCGGTGATAGACAGGGCGGTCGGGGACGTTACGGCGGCGCTCGAGGAATTGTCGGCACGCTCTGCGGATTACGCCGCCAACGAAGCTTCCGCCGCGGACACGCTCAACGCGGTCACCGCGGTACGCAACAGTCTGTACGCGACGAAGGAATATCTGTATTCCGTCAAAGCGGACGCGAAGCTTCTCGAAGCTCTGCTCGGACTCGTGGAGCCCGTTTTCCTTGGCGCGGAAGCGGTGGTCATGGACAATCATTCCGACGAGCTCGTGGCTGCCATGAGATATATCGTCACGTCGGGCGCGTTCGCTTTGCGCGCGCTCAGCGCCGCGTAGGAGCGCAGGCGCGCGGTTATATATTCGTAAATTTTTCCGGGGCGAGTTGACAGTCCTCTATTTATAATATAAGATAAATATGCGCGCGAGGACGGCGCGCTTATTGTTTATCGCGGAGTTTTACCGCTTACATATGCGTTTCCGTCCCGTTACCGCCTGTCACACCGGAGGTTACGATGACTAAATCTTCATCGGGTACTGCTTACAAACTGGGCTTATTCTCTGTCCTCGCTCTCCTGATCCTCGCGCTTGCGTCGGTCGTTCCCGTATCGGGATTCTCCGCCGTCGACATTCCTGCGGCTTACGCGGTCGACTCGGACAACGGCACTTCGCTTGCAGACGGATACGGCGCCCAATTCGGCGTCAACACCCTGAGGACTACCGCGGAAGACTTCTATGCCGACGCCGGCAATTCGGTGTCTTTCGATAACGGAAGGATAGAATTCGGTTCGGGCTCCAAGTCCACCGTTTCTTCCAAGGTCAAACTCAGCATAGGACCGTCCGTGAACGAAGCCATACAGGGTAACTATTACAGCAACCTGTCCTCCAACGCAGCCGTGGCGTACGCAATCAATAACCCCGATATCGACGTCAACGCGACTTTCAATATCACTCTTCAGAGTCAGTCGCAATTCAGCGGCTCTTATTCGGGAGAATTGAAGATAAAATTCGGCAACCTCGATGCGACCGCACCAATATCCGCGACAAGCTCTTCCGGCAGCTATACGGGCAATATCTCGGTCACGTTGCAGATACCCGCGGGAACGGAGAGCGCCACGGAGTCCTCGCGTTTCGAGCTTTCCGTGACGATGGAGAGCCCTTCCGAAGACAATAAATTCTATATTTCCGCGGCGAACCTCACGATATCGTCGCAGGTCAAGTCTCTTGCGATCGATCAGACCGGCGCGGGCGTGGGCATATCGGTCGGCGGCAAGAACCGCACCACGGTAAGTATCCCCAATATTTATGCCGGTACCGGTCCGCAGGAGCTCGCGGCTCTCTACGTCAAGGAAGGCGACGTCGTGACGGTAACCGCTTCGCTCCTTTCCCAAAACGAGCAAGGCGGTCAGGTGACTCACGAATTCGATTATTCCTTCGCCGCCGCAATGAAGCGCATAGGTCAGTCCTGTCTCGAATGGTATACGTTTGCCAACGGTAACTATACTTCGTCCACGACTTATCTTAAAAGGGTGACCGAGCAGGCGGCGGTCTATATGCCGGCAAGCTCTTCCAACGTCAGCGAACGCAACATTTATTTCGGTTACACCGCTTCCTTCGTCGTCGGCTCCGGCGTGAGCAACGCCAAAACTCTGAATATCGTCCCGCGCATACCTTCCGGTATCTCTTCCACGGGCGCTTATTCGTATCAGAACAGCCCCGAGAGCAGCGCCAATCACATAACCATCAACGTGGATAACTCCGCGCCCGCGGCTCCCACGCTTGCGCAGGCAAGCGCTTTCGCGTCCGCGATAGCGCGTAACGCCTGGTACACGACTTCTTCCGATATCAGGCTCGTTTACGAGAACACCACCGCCGCGGCGAGCGTCGGCTCGTCCGAATCCGTCTACGCTTTCATTCTCGATAACGGCGTGGATAATTCCTCGCTGACGGGCGGATTCTCCGGTTACGACTTCACGCCTTCGCCCAATAATTATCCCACCGATCGCAATATCACTTACTCGGTGGGAGGCGTCGTCAAAACGGCGGCGAGACAGCAACTCGGCGTTTACGATTCGAGCTCAGCCAATACCGGCAAGAACGCGCTTATGTTCGGCGAGCCCGGCGAATATTGTCTCGTATTGTACGCTATAGACGCCGCGGGTAACGTTTCCGAGCGTACCGTCTATTATTCCGTAAAAGTCGACTGGACCACGCGTTCCGTCGGCGCCAACTATATTCACGCCGGCGCTACCTACGTTCCCGGCTCGGGCAGTTTCGGCACCTTTGCCTCCGTGTACGTGCTGGATTCCACGTGGCACGACGCCGACGGCAACTGCACGGCGTCTCCCGACGTGACGACGGGAGCGGGCGCGAGCGACGCCAACAGATATCTCATCAACGTCTCCCGCGATTCCTACGTAACCGTCCGCGTCGTGATGAACGTTACGCAGGCGGACAATTACAGCCTCGTGCGCTATTCGATAGGCAACAGCATTTCCGTACAGAATCCTTCTTATACGGTCAACTCGAGAGGGTACCGGGTATACGACATCACTTTCCGTATGGACGACGCGATATGGGAGCTGAACAGCGACACCCAAAGACCGGTCTCCGTTTATTTCAACCGCAGAATGGCGATAGAACTGCTCGAAACGGACTTCACGTTCACCACTTCTTGGGGAGAGCCCGTTTCGGTGACGCTCGACAACGACAGCTTCAGAGTGTATTTCCCCAACGATCCGGGCGCTTCGATAGGGGTGAAACCCAACATCACCGTAAGCTATTATAAGCAACTCACATACTATTTCTACGTCTATTACGAAGTCGTCGACGGCGAGAACAAGGTCACCACGGGCGGCTACATAGAAGTGGAAGGCATGCGTTACGATTTCGCGGACGACGAGTCGTTGCTTCCGTACATCAACGGCGAAGTGCCCTTCGTGACCGGAGAGCACACATATCAGGCATACTCCAATCCCTCGTCGTCGGTATACGATTCGACCTTGCAGATAGCGCGTTACACCGTAATAGGTTACGATACCGAAGCTTCGCGCGACACCGGCTTCAAGGACGCGGGAGATTATTTCTTCTACGCCCGTATAGACACCGCCGACAGCACCGATTATTACGGCGAACTTTTCTCGACGTTCACCGTAAAGAAGGCTTCGCCCGGAGTTACCGGTGCGTATGCCGCCAACGAACTCACTTACGGCGACAGCCTCGACGAGCTCGATATCTACAGCAAAAACGCCGACGGGAACATCCTCGACGGCGCGCAGAACATATTCGGCAGAGTGTTCTATCAGTCTGCCGCGGGAGTGTGGGGCGAGTACAGCATAACTTCGCCCGTACCCGGCACCATAGATTACGTCATGCACGACGTTATTCAGAATTATATTATCACGGTAACGTTTACGCCCATAGACGTTTCCGAATTCACCGACGATCAGATAACGGCTTATTACGATACCTTCTTCTATCAATTCGTGGACGAAGTGCGCGATTCGCTCGGCGCGCTCACCGGTTACGCTCTTAAAGAGGGTACTCTTACCGCGCAGAACTTCGCGCCGCAGACGATAGAGATCTCCGTCAATATCAACCACGCGCTGGCGTACGTCGAAGCGGACGGCTATTCGCTTAACTTCGAGTACGACGGTCACGAAAAAACGGTAGTACCTTCCGTATACGTTCTCGAAGGAAACAACAGAGTTTATATCGACGACGTTTCGGTCATCGTGGAATATAAGCCCATCGGCGCCGACGATTCCGCTTATACTCTTACGGCTCCGACCACTGCCGGTATTTATACCGTCCGGCTTGCGATAGACAGCGGTAAATGTAATTACGAAGGCGATCCCGAGATCGTCACTCTGACGATAAACCAAAGAGTTTTGGAAGTTTTCGTGTCCGAATCGGTGGAGGAACACACACGGCTCGATCAGCCGGATACGCTCGAAGGTTATACTTACAGCGACATACTCACTTATACTTACGGATACGTTTCCACCGCCGATTATTACGCCGGATACGAAGATAACGGTGCTTTCGTCAACGTGGACAGTCTGTTGTACGTTTTCAGTTTCCGTCAGATCTATGCTTACGACGCCGACGGCAACACTTATGATATCAGCGCAAGCACTCAATGGGGAGAAGAGGTCTCCGTCATACCTTCGGCGCAACATCACGCGGGCGTTTATATGATGCGCGTGCGCGTCGACAACGTCAATAACGAAGGCTCGATATACGTTCTCGTGCGCGTCCAACAGGCGGCGGTCGGAAGCAGCAGTCTCGACGTGCGTATGCCGTCGGTATCCACGCCTTACGACGCCTATACCGTGAACGGCGATTACATGGGGCAGATAGGCAATATGGAATTCGGCGAAACTCTCGCCGAAGCTTCGGCGGCGATCATAGCGAATAACGGCAACGCCAGATATACTTATTCCGGTTATTCCACCGCCACGATGATATCGGGCAGGTTCCTGTTCGAGAGCGAAAGCGATTACGAGCTCCGTAACAAACTCATCCTCCCCGTAAACGGTCACGGCGATAAAGTTCTCGACGTGCTGTACGACGAAAGCGGCAATTTCCTGCCGCATTCCGTAAGACTTTTATGGCAGGCGGGCGAATACGACGATAACGGCGAATTCGTTCCCAATACCGATTTCGCGGGATACTACGACGTCGTGAATATTTACGTCGTCCGCGCGACTCCCGATTTCAGCGGAGTCAGACTGACCGACATTACGTACGGCGACGCGCTGTCTAAGGCGACTTTCGAGGGCTCGGTCGTTTCGCACGGCTTCGTATTCGGCGAAGGCGATTATACTCTCGTTATCCCTCACGACAATCTGGACGACGTTCTCGAAGGCGGGGAAAGAAGGGTGTATTGCGAATTCACTCCTTCCGAAGCCTTGATGGCAAGATATCTCGCGATAGACGATATCGCGGTCCCGCTGACCGTCAATAAGCGGGTAGTCAAGATCGATTTTGCCGAAAGGAGCGATATCGCCGCCGAGGACTGCGACGGCGAAGCGCATACCGCGGTGGTCACGCGCGTTTACGGCACCCAATACGTCGCTCCCGCCGCTCTGATAATGGCGGGCGAACAGCCCGTTTCGGCAGCTTTGCAATACGTCTATTACCGCGAGGCAACGGCGTTCGATCCAGCCGACGCCATAGTCGTCATCGACGGCGCGAATTACGTGCGCATCGATATGAACGCTTCCGTGGAAACGGGCAAATATTACGTATACGCCGAAGTGCTCGCGTCTAACGTCAATTACGAAGGGTATATATTCGATACCTACTTCGTAGTCAAGGCAACGCTCGCGTACAGCGGCGGCGTGCTGCCCGCTAAATCGATCAGCTACGGCGAAAGTATTTCCGCAGTGGATTTCGGTAACGTCAGCCTTACTGCGGGAAGCGAAATTTATTACGGCAATTTCGAGCTCGTCGTGCCGGACGGCGAAGGCGGATATCTCACGGAAGCGTACCTTCCCGTGAGTACGGATACCGCGAATAACACCGTTATACGTTTCATCCCCTCCGGAAGCGACGAAGTCATAGCGAAATACAACAGGAATTATCACGCTTATACCGCGGATTACTTCCTGCAGGTAAACAAGAAGGATATTTCTGAAGCTATCGCGGTGAGCGATCTCGTGCACGTTTACGACGGATTGCTCGAGAATAAGTCGATATCCGCTTCTGTAGCCGATCCCGAGAACGAGGGCGGATATCTCCCGCTCAAGATAGAGTACGCCGACGAAGTACGCACTCAGGCGGGAATATACGAAGTTACCGTAAGCCTTGACGAGAGCGTTACGAATTACACCGGCAAGGTGATCGTCGAACTCGTTATCGAGAAGGCGAAAGTCTATTTCCGCAACCCGACAGATTACGAAACGGAATATAACGGCATGGCTCAGCCCTTCGTTCCCGATTGTTACGGCGACGTGGCGATCGACTATGCGGCGCTCGATATCGTCGCGGAATATTACTATTATACCGACGGCACTCCGCTTACGTCCGAGCCTTCCCGTATAGGTAAGTATTCTGTGAAAGCAGTCGTGAACGACTCGAACTTCGAAGGCGGTTACGAGGGCGTTTTCGCCATAACTCCCTCGCTCAATGCGGATGAACCTTTCACGGGGCTCGATCAGGTCTATAATCCCGCGACGGGAAGCGTGGCGGTCGCGCCTAATTATAATAAGATAATAATAGACGGCACGAGTTTTACGCATCCGCAGGTCGCGCACGAGGTGATTTACGTCATCGACGGAGAGGAGACGAGCGCTCCTCCGGTCAACGCGGGCGAATATACCGTTAAAGTTATTTTCAACGATAACGGATATTCGGAAACGTACGAATTGGAGATGACCGTCAAGAAAGCGCAGGCTTCATTCGAAATTTCGGCGGTATACAACAGGACGTATACTTCGGAACCCGTTTCGTTCAGCGTACCGCTTCCCGCGGGAATAACCGAAGCTCGCTACGAATACAAATCTTCGGGCGCAAGCGAAGACGACTTCGTTACCGAAGCTCCCGTGAACGCCGGCGTTTACGACGTGAGGATAACGCTTATCAGCAACAATTACGAGGGTGCGGCGACAACCGTACTCAATATCGCGAAAGCCGATCCCGAAATAACGGCGTTGCCGTACGTGTACGGAACGATAGCGTTCGGTACGAAGTCCGAAGACGTGACGTTCACGGGCGGTAAGGTTATATTCCCCGCTACCGGCAACGACGTGGAAGGCGTCTTCGTACTGAGCACCGATATTTCGCAACACGGCGTCGGCAGACATACCGTGACGATAGCGTTCGAACCCGCCGATCCCGATAATTTCAATGCAGTTTACGAAACCACGGAGATCGATATCGTCAAACGCGATCTTTCGCAATATATAACCTTCTCGGACGAATACGCAGTCGGCGAGGACGGCAAATACGTGATCACGTACGCCTACGTCGCTTCCGAAGTAAGCGTTACGCCCCGCCTCGACGAAGAGGGCGCCGCGATAGTGGAAGGTATCGTTGCCAATTACGGCGAGCTCAGATTCGTGGTCAAATACAACGGTCAGCAAAGCAAGCCGAGCGCGGTCAACGCGGCAGGCTACGACGTCACGGTGGATATCGACGACGACAACTTCGGCGGCAAGCTCACGGGAGCCGCGCTTATCATAGAGAAAGCGGTGCCCGTCGTGGAATTGCCCGCATTCAGAACGGTGAATCTCGGCGATTACGTGGACGACGGCACGATTATCGCGGACTCTGGTCGCGCTTATATAGTGAACGCGTCCGGCGAAGTGGACGTCAGAGGAACGTTCACGATAGACAAGCGTTACCACGGTAAGGCTACCAAAGCCAACGACAACGTAGCCTCCGTGATATTCACTCCCTACGAAAGCGGTTCTTATCTGACGGTGACGTTACCCGCCGTATTGAACGTCAACGGCGAAAGCGTCGATCTCGAAGGCAATATCGTCGTGACCGGGGAAAGAGAATACGGCGCAAAGCTCGGCGAATTCCTTATCTCGCTCAAGTCGGGAAGCGAAGCGGCGAGAATAGGCACTATCGCCTGGGCGGATCCCGACTCGATAGCGGACGCGGGCGGCGAAGCCGAATACGTATTCACTCCCAACGCCGAGTTCATTGACAAATACAATATCATCCGCGGAACAGTCGTGATGGAGAACGTTTTGAAGAACACCATGCGGCTTTCCGCAGAGAGCAGAGTATACGTTTACGAAGGCAGGACATTGCGCGACGCCGTCATTGAATTATATATGGTTTACGGCGCGGACGACATTCCCGTTACCGGCTTTACAGTAACCGACGTTGCTTGCGTCGGCGGCTCGCTCGACGAATTCGCGGGCGACTCGAGTGCGGGGACCTATCTCGAGAACGTGTCGCTCACGTTCACGGTGAGCCATCCCAATTTCGAGGATTACTTCGCGAATATGCCGATATACGTCTATCGCGAATTGACCGACTTCTCCGTCAGGAATCCTTCCAAGTATTATGACGGAGAAGCCGTGGGACTCGCGGAGCTCGGGATAAGCGCGGGCAATACCTATTATGCGCTCGACGCGAGCGACTTCCGCGTCGATAAATTACTCCTTAACGGCGTAGAGACCGCCGAGATACGCGTTGCCGGCGTGTATACCGTGACCGTATCGATAGACGAAGGCGTCACGCAGAGCGGCGACATCTATTACTACGGTAAACACAAGGGTACGTACACGTTCACGTATACGGTCAACAAGCGCGACCTCAGCGACTATATGTCGGTAACGGGCAACGAAAAAGTCTACGCCGACAACAGCGTAAGACTTACAGTAAGCTTCGGCGAATACGACGGCAAAGTGGATCTTTCCACGGTGACTTATCATTATTACGCTGCGGACGGCAGCAGAGATTACGGCGTGTTGCCGCCCACCGACGCCGGCAATTATAAAGTGACCGTCGGTATCTCCGCCGCCAATCCTTCGTTTACCGCGAGCAAGGAATTCGATTACGTCGTGACCAAGAGGACCGCTACGGTCACCCTTCAGAGCGCGTACAATTACACTTACGATCCCAACCTCGTGGTCGACGTGGTGCCCGAAGTTTCCAATAACCTCACGTCGGATTCGTATAAGATATATTACCGCAAGCAGGGCGCCACGGCGGAAACTTCCGACAGACCCGTCGAAGCGGGCGTATACGTCGTAAGAGTGGAGATAGTGCACGCCAATTATACCGGTTCGGCTACGTCGACGGTAAATATCGCGAAAGCCGATCTCGAGGTGACCTACGTGCCCACTCTCGATAAGATCGATTACGGCGTCAAACTCGGTTCCTCCGGTATAAGCGGCGGACAGGTAGTCTCGATGCTTACCGGGACCGCCGTCAGCGGTAAATTCGAATTCGTGGAGCCAGACAACGCCTCTCTCCCCGTCGGAAGCAACACGGTGAGCTTGAGGTTCGTTCCCGATAATTCCAACTATAACGACGCGTACGTCTCCGCGTTGATAATCGTCGAGAAGGCGCACGCTTCGCTCGAAGACCTTTCTCTTACGGCGGTCTATAACGGCAAGGCGCAGTATCCCACCTTCAAGACCGACCTCAAACTCAAATATTCCTTCACCCGGAACGGATACAACGTGGACAGCGCGATAGCCGCGGGCGAATATGTCGTCACCGTAGTAGTGGACGATAAGAATTACGAGGGCTCCAAGCAGGTCACGTTCACCATTACCAAGGCTTCGCCCGTGCTCGAGGAATCCGTCATGCCCGTAGCCGGCTCCGTCGAATACGGCAGATCTCTCGGTAACAGCTATATCGGCGGCGGTAAGATGGTTTATCTTAAAGGCGGCGCCGCTATCGCCGGAAGTTATTACTTCCTTAACGCCGATACCGTGCTCGGCGACGTCGGTATTTACGAGGGCGTACAGTTCGCTTTCGTGCCCGCCGATTCGGCGAATTACGAGGTTTACGTAGGCACTCTCACGGTGGAGGTCACCAAAGCAACCGCGACAATTACGGTAAGCAACAATTCGTTTACCTTCGGCGCCACGGCTACCGCCGTTATCTCGTCGCTCAGGTTCACGACTTCTCCCGCCAATATGCAGGTGATCAACGACGCCGCATTCGACGAAGGAGTCACCGTGCCGAGAGTGGGCACTTACCTGTTCACCGCTTCGATAAGCGATCACAATTATCAGGGAACGCTGCAATATGCGGTGTATATAAACAAGAAGGGCATAGATATAGACTTCTACCGCGACACCAACGTGGTGGACAGATATACTTATACCTACGGCAATACCTCTCCCGCGACGCCGCGCATAGTTATCGATACCCTCGTGGACGTGGACGAGCTCGATTATGCGCAAATACAGGGTATGATAATCTGCCAATATTTCTCCGCAGACGACGAAGAGGGCGCGGTACCGTCCGTCGTCCAACCTACTTCTGTGGGAGATTACTACGTCACGGCTATACTCAATCATCCGGATTACTACATACTCGAGGATAGCGCGAGAATATCGTACAGCGTGACGAGAGCGACGGTAAGCTCGATAACGTTCGATCCGGATCTCTTGTCCAACCAGATCTACGGCTCGGTCAGCGTGCCCGTGGTAGTGACTTCGCCCGCAGGCGTAGGCGTGCGCGTCGAATTCCCCGGCTACGAAAGCATGCCGCTTTCCGCAGGCAATTACAGCATCAAAGCCGTTATCGACGATCCCAATTATTTATCCACGGAAGCTACTGCCATGTTCCGAATCAATCCCAAAGAGATAAGTATCGAGAACATAAAGGTGCAGAATAAGGCTTACGACGGTCTGCCCAACGTGACGGTGACGGGAGAGCTCAACGGCGTCATGGTAGGCGACGAAGTCATACTGAACATGACGGCTACGACGATGGGCAACAAGTCGGAAGTGGGTACCTATGAGGTAGTGATAACTTCGTGGGAGCTCGGCGGTCTGCACGCCGCCAACTACAAGGTCTACGAACCCGTCTATAGCCTTATCGTGAAGATATCGACCAACGCGATCACCGATAAGGTAACCGGATCTTATATCACCACGCCCGGGGGATTCAGCTCCAATATAACCGTATCTTTCTCCGAAGTTTACGATACTGTGAACGAGAGCAACTTCTTTACCAAGCTGTTCGGGCAGAAAGCCACCGTAGAGGTGATCGAGGTCAAGGAGAACGGATTGCCCACCGTACTCGCTCAGAAAGTCAAGTTCTACGCGAGAATACCCGACGAATATCTCAACAGTCAGAATCTCGTGGTGGAAGGGCTCGGCAATCTCGCGAGCGTAACGGATTTCACGAGAGAGGGCGACTTTATCACATTCTATGCCGATTCTTCGGGCGAGATCGTATTCTATACCAACGACTTCCCGTACTGGGTGATAATAGCTATCGGCGCGGTAGTGATAATAATTCTCGGAATAGTGATCATACTTATAGCCGCCCCGATGCGCAGACGCAAGCACGTCAACGCCGGAGCGCGTAAGATATACAAATGGAGCGAAAACCGCGGAAGCCTCGAGGAAAGCTATATGAGAGAGCTCAAGGCGCAACGGGAAGCGAAGAAACGCAAATGGAGATTATAAAGTCAAAATGCGCGCGAAAGCGCAGCGTAGCCGCGGCGTGCGCGTGCGCTATCTTAATAATTCTGGCGGCGGCGCTGTCGTTCGGCGTGCTCGTGACGCACGGGCACGGCGACGGCGTAGCGCACGCCGACAACGATTCGTCCGTCGGCGCGGGCGGCGGCACGCTGAATATAAGCGACGTCACCGATTACGCGCAGGGCGTTACGGGATTCAACGGAGCCACGGCAGGAGTTACCCTGAAAATAAGCGCGCCCGCTACGGTTACCGGTATATACATCGCTTACGACGTGGACGCCGCGGGCAACACGGACGACGCCGTTTACGGAAGCGACGACTGGTTCTGGGCTATCAAAGGCGACGACGTGGAGGATTCCGAGATACCGTATATGAAAGTAACGGGCGAAGGAAGCGTGTCGCGCGAGAACGAAGGCTCTTTTTTCGACGCGGAATGGACGGCGATCACCACCGCGAATTCTACAAAAACGATGCAGGTGACCGTACACATCAACGGCGAATTGAACGTGATGTGCACTTTAGACGGCGAAAATCCGATGTACGCCAACAGGCAGGTCAGAGAGATCGACTGGATGCCGCCGGTGCCTTCCGCCGACGAATACGGCTATCTCGTAGAAGGCTACAAAGCGACCGCGGGCGACGGCACTTACGTGCTCAAAGCCAAAACGACCTTTACCGACAGGTTTACGTCGAGCGAATTCGGGACAGGATACAGCGGAATATTTTACGTAGCGGTATTCTATACCGACGTCGCGCTTTCTGACGAAGACGTCGGAGAGGGCGTCGTTGATCCGAAGTGGAATATCATCAAGGAACACACTATAAATAACGCCGTTCAGCTCTCATACGTGCTCGATTTCGAAATTGAGGACGACGGTTATTACTATTATTATGCGCTCGACAGAGTCGGCAATATGTCCGTAGGGGCGCTGTTCGCCGACAAAGTGGTGATAGAAGTGGACGAACGCTTCATCGTGGACAAGAACGTCAGCGGTCATATTATGAAGGTGAACGTCGAGCAGATCATGATCGACTGCGGCGCGGAAATAGAAAACAATAAAGATAAGGTCAATACCGCGCTGTACGAGAAAACTTCTGCCGCTTACGGCAATCTGATGCTCGCTTTCATGTCCTCCGATCCCGACATTTCCGATAGATACTGGAGCTTTATAGACAACGAAATGAAAGAATTCCGCGAGGGATGCGAGTACGGCGCCGATTACGTTGTCGAGATAATCAACGAAGATCTCCTTTTCGGAGAATTAAGCGTGTTGAATTTCAATTCCGATACAGCCAAGGCTTTAGGCGGTGATATAGTCAAAATACAGATAACGGTGGCGCGTTTCGACGGCGATTTTGACTCCGGCAGCGCCGTAGCGGCTTCCGGCATGGAAGACGCGAGATACGTTTACCGACTTTCGTACAAGCTTACCGTCAACGACGTGCTTTCCGCCGTTCCGTCGAGCGCGATAATTATCAATCTGACGCTTTCGGACAGGGTAGAGGAAATAGCCCTCGTCACCGGCGCTAACGGGAAGTACGATAAAGAAAAATTCGTTGACGGCGCTTCATGGGTACGTTTCGAAACGTCGTATAATAACGCCGATTACTTTTTCGTGACTGCGGAAACCGACCCGGAAGGGGACGGAAACGAGCTTATGCCGCTATGGATAACGCTCGGAGTACTCGGCGGCGCAGCCGTGATCGCGGGCGCGGTCATAGGTATACTTTACGCGGTAGGCAAGCTTCCGAGTAAAAAGAAAACCGATAAGTCGGCTGCGGTCGAGTCCGAAGATAAATCGGAAAATTCGGAAACCGTATCGCCCGACAGCAAAAGCACGCCTTCCAATAAGAGTAAGAAGAAAAAGAGGAAGTAAATGAAATATTTCAAGAAAACGATGGAATATCTTTTCGTATTGGAAAAGGGAAAACGCTTTTTGACCATATTTCTCCTTTTCTTGCCGGTAGGGTTTGTGGCGGCATTCGCCGCGCCGAATGCGGTGGTGTTCAAGTGGCTGAGCAATTTTACCGTAGGAGATACCGATTTCTGGCACGCTTGGTGCCTCAACGGTAACCTGAACTGGCCGATCACGCTGGGCGGACTGTGCGTAGCGGTAATATTCATAATGTTCTTTTTCTCGGTCGTGTCCACGGTCGTCGCGCGCAGTATGCGCGTGGGAGTTTTCAAGCTGAGCGTCATTTTCCGCGAATTCAACGAGAACTTCTTCCCCGTGATGGCAGCCACCTTTATGTACGGCGCGATAACTTTGATCATCAAGGCGATCCTAACGGCGCTTTTCGTCATGTTCCAGACCTTCGAGGACGCGACGGTAGCCGCTCTATTCAGCTGCGTCGCCGGCGTACTGGCATTCCTGTTGCTGTGCTTCATGGTGACCATCGGAGTGATGTATCTTCCGTTCATGGTATTTAACGGGCTGCGGTCTTTCCACGCATTCACCGCTTCGGCGAGCAAGATAACCGGTAAACTTCAAATCAAAATGTTCTTTACGGTAACTATACCCGTGACCGTATGCGTCGCAGTCGGCGTCGCCGTAGGCGCCGCGCGCAACGCCGTGGCTTCGATAGTGGTGGAAACGGTGACGTATACACTCGTGTTCACCTACCTCGTCGCGCTCACTTTCGTGTCTTATTACGAGATCCTCGAACTTCAACGCGAAGATTATCCGAGAGAATATTTCTATTACAAACCCAAAAGGAGAAACTGATGAATACCAGACACGCTCTTTCCCTTACGATTTCCAATATAGGACTCATCGCCAAAGTGTTTCTCTATTCGACGGTGCTGATACTCATAGGCGTCGCCGTCATCGTCTCCGTTACCGACCCGATACTCGAGGCGCTCGACGCAGATATCGATCTTGCGGACGAGATCAGAGAGGATTTCGATAATTTTTTCGCCGGCAACAGCGGCGCCGGGGCGGCGCTCAATGCCGGATTGAAAACGTTCTTCAGCCGTAATTCCGCTGAGATTGCCCGCGCAGTCGCTCTGTACATCGTCATTTTCGTGATGCTGCGTCTGGGCGTAAGCTTCGCGCTGGTGCCCGCGGCGTACGTCCTCTATAACAAAATGTCATCGAATTTCAATTCCGGATTCGTCAACGCGATGATAGCGATGGCGGGTAAAGGCGCGCTTTTCGCTCTTACATATACCGTCATCACCGTTCCTATAGATATGGTTATCTTCGCGGTTTGCTATTTCCTCGCTTCGTGGCTTTTCAACGCTCTCGACATCGTCGGTCTGGTGATAGCGGTAATAGCGGCTATCGCATTGTATGCGTTGCGTATGAGCGTTTTCGGCAGGTGGATACCGCTCACTATTTGCGAAAACATGAAATTTTCCGATTCCTGCAAAGCGTTTTTCGGCGACTTCAGCTTTTCGGCGGTCAGAGAGGTCTATCCTTCCTTCCTCGCTATGCTCGTGTCGGTATTCGGCATAGTCGCGGCTACGGCGGTGTTTACCCTCGGAGTGGTGCCGATAATGGTCTTGCCCGCGGCGTTCGTAGGCTACAACTGCATTAATCTCGTAGCGTATTTCAACGAAACAAAACGTAAATACTATATCGACGAACGCATCGTTTCGCCGTTCATCAGAACATAACGCGTATATATATTGCTCAATCAGGCTCTCACGGGCGCGCGACGCGCGCCCGTATTATTTTGTCCGCCGACATGTATTCTCGCGTTCGCGTGCTTTCCTCCGCTCCGCATCGCGACTTATTTGTCCCGTTTAACGGACTTTCTCGTTTATGAAAAATTTTATTTGTCCGCGCTGTTGACTTCACGATAAGGCGATGCTATACTGTGGATACACGAACAAGTGTTCGTATTTTTCACAGCGAAAGGGAGGAAACATGATATCTTCGAAGTTGGCGGCAACGTTGCTGTACGCTTATCCCGCTTTACCCGATCTTATAAGCAACTATAAGAGAAAACTGAAATATTTGTACAGTTACGAGTGCAATTCGCGCGAAATCGCGGCTAACGTGATTTACGCAAGGATATTCCGCGTAGGAGATATTCTCGAAAACCTCGTCGCTTTGCGTAACGCCATGACGTCCGCGTTGGGCTTCCTTTCGAAAGAACAGCGCGAAGTAATAGAAGGCGTGTATTTCAAATGTATGAACAAGGACAAACTCGCCGAAAAGCTGAACGTGACGAAATCGCTTCTGCGTTCGCGTAAAAATACCGCGCTCAACAAACTGCGCACGTACGTCGAAATATTCGGTTTCACCGACAAGCTGGTCATAGAAGTATTCGACGACGAACGGTTGTTTATAGATTGCGCGAAAAAGGTTGCCGAAGCTTACGCGTTGTCTGAAAATTTCAAAAGCGGAGGAAGCGGCGATGAGTAACAACGGAGCGGAGAGAGACAAACTGCTCGAAAGCGTTTACCGTAAAGCGGAAGGCTATACGGTCGAGGAGAGACTCACCGAATATTTGATAGACGAGGAAGGCAACCGCCGAGCGGTGAAGGAGAAGACGCAGAACAAGCATTATCCGCCCGACGTCGCCGCGGCGCGCGCATATATGGAGCTTGCCAATCCGGAAGGGGAATTCTCGCGCATGTCGGACGCGGAGCTCGAAAGGGAAAAAGCGCGCCTGCTCAAAGAGCTTGCGGCTTCCGATCAGTCCTCGTAGTATTTATCGCGTTTACCGGCTTTGGGACGGAAAAGAAGTATTATTATCGCTACGGCGGGAATTGCGAGCCCGACTATGATAACGATCTGCAACTCGCGGCTCTCGAGAGCCGTGAGCACGCCCCCTTCGTCATTGTCGGACGGGGGTGCGGAAGCGGTCGTGTCTTCGGGCTCCGCTTCGGGTACGAAAGCGGGTATTTCAAGGTCGGGCATGCTCGTTCGCTCGGCGCGTATATAGCCGTAGAACTGTTCGTATTTCACGTAGTACCACATACCCGCCGAAGTCGGGTATTTGCCTATGAAAGTGAGCGTGGCGTCGACGGGGACTTCCGCGGAATTGCCGGCTCCTATATCGGGGGAGCTTTTGAGATTGATAGCCGTGAATTCCGAATATTCTTCGGCGATAGTCAGGTCGCGCAACGTGCCCGAAGCCTGCGTGTGGTAGCCTACGGTGGAAACTTCGTTTTTATTCACTTTGCCGGAAACGCCGTTGAAAGTTATATAGTAATAGTTTTCGTCGAGATTGTTTATTCTCGCGTAATAGGTGTCCGGTAACATAAAAAGCCTTACGCCGTCGGCGTCCGAGAGCCATACGTCGCCGTCCACGACGACGTGTGGCGTACCCGCGGCTTCGGCTGTGACCGCAAAAGGCGTTGATATCGCTATAACGGCTGTTGCAACAACCGCGATAAAATATTTCATAGAGGGATTATAGACCGTTAGCGAAGTCGCTAAAACAAAAACTTTGAAAAAAAGGTACGAATTATGTTGATTGAAGGTGACGTTCACGATATCGCTGCGCGGCTTAAAGAGATAGACGCCGCGTATACTTTGCATTACGAACCGCGCACGTCGAGATTCGAGCTGCGCGGTAAGGACGGGGAGTTGCTTATAGTGTTTCCGTATGACGGGATAGACGAGCGTATGGTGAGGCACGCGCGCAGAACGCGGCGCGAAAGGCTCAGAGCCATCGTCGAGGAAATCGAACGCGCCAACGACGAAGCGGAAGCGCGCGCGTTGCGCGCGCAAGAGAAATGCGCCGAAGACGCTTTGAGAGAGGAGGCGGACAGATATTATGCTGAAAAGCGGCGACAGGGAGCTCCTTGAGCGCATATTGCGCATAGAACGCGAACAGAAGGTGCGAGAGCGCGGCAAGAAGCTGGAGAGATATAATCGCGGCGAAAAGGTGCACGAGAAGCAACTCGCTTTCCATAGAAGCCTCAAACGCAACCGCTGGGTATTCGGCGGTAACCGAAGCGGCAAGACGGAGTGCGGAGCCGTAGAAGCCATATGGCTGGCGCGCGGCAATCACCCTTACCGACCCAACAGGGATTCCGTAAGCGGTTGGGTGGTGTCTGTGTCGCAGGAAGTGCAACGCGACGTGGCGCAGGCAAAGATACTCGGCTACATCGATCCCGACTGGATAGAGCGCGTGACGATGCAATCGGGGAGCAGGGACTTTCCCTGCGGCGGGATAATCGATACCTTATACGTGCGCAACGTGTTCGGCGGCGTGTCGTCGATTTCTTTCAAAACCGCTTCGCAAGGCAGGGAAAAATTTCAGGGCGCTTCTTTGGACTTCGTGTGGTTCGACGAAGAGCCGCCGCAGGATATTTACGAAGAATGCCGCATGCGCGTTCTCGACAGAGTGGGCGAGATATTCGGCACGATGACACCGCTCAAAGGTTTGACCTGGGTGTACGACGAGATATATCTCAACGCGCGTAACGACCCCGAGGTATGGTGGGAAAGCATGGAGTGGGCGGACAACCCCTTCCTCGACAAAGGGGAGATCGCGAGGCTCAGCGAAAGCATGTCGGCAGACTCTCTGGAGTCCAGAAAGTACGGCAGATTCCGCGCAAACGAGGGACTTGTGTATCCCGAATTCGACCAATCGGTACACGTAATAGAGCCTTTCGAGTTTCCGGCAGAATGGCAGAGCGGGGTAAGCATAGATCCGGGGCTCAACAATCCCTTGTCGTGTCATTTCTATTGTCAGGATTACGACGGCGTAATATACGTAGTGGCGGAGCATTACGAGCGCGGTAAGGACGTAAGCTACCACGCGGAGCGAATACTTTCCATCGCCGATTCGCTGGGATGGGCTCGCGACAGAGAGGGCAGGCTCGCGGCGCTCATCGATCCTGCGGCGAACCAACGTACGCTCGCTTCCGTCAAATCGGTGAGCGAGCTGTTTTACGAGCACGGCATCGCCGTGAACACCTCGGTCAACAAGCAGCTGTTCGCGGGGATCACGCGCGTAAAGGAATACCTCGGCGCGAGACCGCCGAAGATATACGTTTTCCGTAACTGCGTCAACCTCATCCGCGAGCTCAAGGGGTATTGGTGGGGCGACGGGGACGTGCCCGTCAAACGGGACGACCACGCTTTGGACGAATTGCGGTATTACATAATGTCGCGCCCCGTCAACAAACCGCGCGCGGTCCCCAAGTCCCGTAACGCGCAATATAAAGAGAAACTGCTTCGCGAAAGCAGGTTGAGAAATAAAAAATTTTAATAAGGAGAATGTATGCAGAGAAAAAAGGAAGATTTAGCCCGTGAGGTGCGAGCCGATTTCGACGCGCGTCGGGAAGCCCGTAAACGCATAGAAGCGCAATGGATGCTCAACGTGAACTTTATGCTCGGCAATCAGTATTCCGTACTCGATTCCCGTGGCGAGCTTACCGAAGCGGACAAGCGTTATTTCTGGCAGGAACGCGAGGTCTATAATCATATCGCTCCGCTTATCGAAACGCGGCTTGCGAAATTCGCGCGAGTGAACTGCGCTGTGACCGTGCGCCCTTCGAGCAACGACGACGCCGACGTGAATACGGCTAAACTCGCTACGAAGATCATCGAAGCCACGCAACAGGACAACGGCTTCGTCAAGCTTTTCGGCGACGCGAATTACTGGGCGGAACTTACCGGAACGGCGTTCTATAAGGTGATATGGGACGAGACCGAACGCGCCGACGGAAGCATAGACGGCGGCGTGCGGATAGCGGTATGCCCGCCCTACGAAATATATCCCGATTCGTTGTCGGCGCAAGACATCGACGCGTGCAGGAGCATCATTCACGCCAAAGCCTATCCCGTGGCGGTCATACGCGATCTGTGGGGAGTGGAAGTCGCCGCGGAGGACGTCTCCGTATTGAATTCGGACGTGGACGGCGAGTCGCTCAAACACGGTTACGGTGCGCGCGTCTCCAAAGAGGTCAAAAGCGATCACGCGATAGTTATCGAACGCTACGAATTGCCCGATTCCGTGCGTAAGAACGGCAGACTCGCGATAGTTTCGGGAGACAAAGTCTTATACGACGGCGAACTGCCGTACGTGAACGCCGCCGAAGGCAAGCGCGGTTATCCGTTCGTGCGGCAGGTGGCGCTGGAACAGCCCGCGAGTTTTTACGGGAGAAGCATCATAGAGCGTCTGATACCCGTTCAGCGCGCGTATAACGCCGTAAAAAACAGGAAGCACGAATTCATGAACCGGCTTTCGGCGGGCGTGCTCGCGGTGGAAGAAGGCAGCGTGGACACCGAGCAGCTCGAAGAAGAAGGGCTTGCGCCCGGCAAGGTAGTCATATACAGGCAGGGGAGCAATCCTCCCGTGGTGATGGGCGCGGGTACGGTGCCCGGCGAATTCCGCGACGAAGAAGACAGATTGCTTGCTGAATTCCAGAGCATATCGGGTATAAGCAACCTTCTCAACGTAACGGGCGCCACGTTGAGCGCGATAAGCGGTTACGCGCTGTCGCTGTTGCTCGAGCAGGACTACAGCAGGCTATCGGTGACTACCGAATCCATCCGCGCCGCGGTGAAAGAAGTTTGCCGCAAAATATTGAGACTTTATAAGCAATTCGCGGATTCGGAGCGGCTTATACGCGTAAGCGGCGACAACGGCGAAGTGGAAGTGGTGGCTTTTTGCGGTTCGCAGCTCACGAGCGAAGACATCGTGATGGAGAGCAATTCCGAGATGGTCGAAACGCCCGCAACGCGCAAGAACATGGTGCTCGAATTGCTCAAATACGGGCTTTTGAGCGACGAAAACGGTAGGATAAGCAATCGCAATCGCGCCAAGATCGTCGAAATGCTGGGGTTCGGGAACTGGGAAGCGTCGAAGAGCCGCGAAGAAATGCACGTACGCAAGGCGGCTACCGAGAACCTCGACATGTGCGCGGGCAAAAAGTGCGACGTTGAAGCCGTCGACGACCACGAATTGCATGTGGAGGAGCATACGTCCTGTCTGGTATCCGGGCGCGACGCGCTGAGCGACAAAAGTAAAAAGCTGATAAACGAACATATCAGAAGACACAAGATCATAGCGAGACTGGCGCTGGCGGCGGACGCGCGCGGCGCCGTTGACCCTGACGAGAAGGAGTAACGTAAATGGAAAAACAAGATCTGAAAGAGCAAACACAATCAAGCCCCGCGAAAAGCGACAAGGCAGACGGTGCCTCTTACGGTAAATTCAAGACCGGAGAAGACCTGTTGAACGCTTACAATGCGTTGGAGGCCGAATTCACAAGGAGATCCCAACGCATCAAGGAGCTCGAAGGCGCGCTGAACGCAAAAGCGGAGTCCGACAAATGGGCAGACAAGGTGAAAGCGCTCGGCGAAAAATATCCCGTAGCGCGCAATTTGGGTAAAGAGCTTACCGCGTATCTCGAGAAGAACGAAAGCCTGATAGCGGAAGACGACTGTCTCGAAAAAGCTCTTTTATGCGTACTTGCAGAACGCTGCGAGGCTCAAGAAAACGGGAATTCTCCTTCCGGGAGCGTTGAGCGCGAAGCCGATACGGCTACATCCGCAGCTGCGGCGAACGAAAAGAAAGATGCCACGGAAAAAGTTTCCGCTCAACGCAGAACGCCCGTGATCCCGGTCGGCGGAGGGGAAATACCCATCGTGCCCACGATCCGCATCTCTACGGTCAATGAGGCGGGCAGAATGGCGATGGAAATACTCAAACCTAAAGGAGAATAGAGAATGCTGACTATTGAATCGATAGATCAGGTGCTTAAATCGTACTATCTGGACGCAATATGCACTCAGCTCAACAGCGGAATAAGTCCGTTTTATTCGGCGATCGAGAAGACCGCCGCGCTCATAAGCGGTAAAGACGCGATCGTGCCCGTGGAACTCGGGATTTCCGGCGGATTGGGCACGACCGAAGAGGCGGGAGAACTTCCCGTTTCGGCGGAATCTCTGCGCGAAAGTCTCACCGTGCCGCTCCGCAACATATACGGAGTGATAGACGTGAGCGACAAGCTTCTGCGCGCCAACCGCGACAATGCGTCCGGCATCGTTAACGTACTGAATACCGAAATTCAGATGATGATACGTTCCGCGCAGTTCAACCTTAACAGAATGTTGTGGGGAGACGGCGAAGGGCTTCTCGGCGTAATAGCGGAGCGCACCGACGCAACCATCAATCCTCACGAATTCAAAGTCGAAGACGCGCGCAAGCTTACCGCAGGCATGTGCATCGACATCATGCGCGACGATACGGCGGTGTATTCCAACGTACGCATAACCGATGTGGATTACATTAACAACATATTCACCATCGAAGTCATAGCCGTAGCGGGACACGATGACGCCGCGGCAGGCGACGAGATCTACATGCAAAGATCCAAAGGACACGAAGTGAACGGCGTTCCGTATCTTTTCAACGACAACAGCACCAATTATTACGGATTGCCCAAGGTCTACGCGCCCGGCATTCAGCCGTGCGTCAAGGAGCTCGGAGCCGAACTCTCGCTCGAAGCCATGCAGGAATTTTTCGACGGGATATCGATGCGTTCCGCGATACCTACGAATATGATCGTGTGTTCGCTCAAAACGCGCAGACAGTACCTCAATCAGCTCATGCTTACGAGGACGAATATCGACTATCTCAACCTCGACGGCGGCTTCAAAACGCTTGCGTTCAACGGCGTACCCGTATGCGGAGAGAGATTCGTGGAGGACGGCGCGATGTATTACCTCAATACGGACGCCTTCAAACTCGTCCAACTGTGCGACTGGGAGTGGTTGCAGGGAGATAACGGTTCGATACTCAATCAGATCGACCGTAAAGCGGTCTATACCGCCACTCTCGTCAAATACGCTAACCTCGTATCCACTTATCCCCGCGCGCAGGGCGTATTGCAGGGAATAATAGATCCCGCGTGACGAGGAGCGTTTCGGCTTTATCCGTTAAGCCGTACCGCTTTGATAAAACGACGCGGAGCCCGCTTCACGCGGGCTCCGTAAAAGGAGAATCATATGAAATTGAGCGAAATATTGACTAGAGCGGCGGCTATAATAGGGCTCGACGACGTGAACGCGAGCGCGCCGAGCGCGGCGGTCACCAAACTTACCGACTGCGCCAATACGGTCTATTCCGAGCTCGTGCTGGAACATATACCTCTTAAGAACAAGGAGGACGTAGCGTTTACGGGCGGTAAAGCGTTCTACGAGGACTTCGGGTACAGAGTGCGTGAGGTGCTGAGCGTTAAAGCGCGCGGAACGAAGATCCCGTTCGTGATGTATCCCACGTACGTGGAAGCCGCGGGACACGAGGGCGTGGCAGAGGTGGAGTATCTCTTCCACCCCGGTACTCTCGAAGCCGATGACGACGTCATACTCCCCCCGCAGTTCAGCGAATACGTCATGGCGATAGGGGTGGCGTCGGAGTATTATTACCGGCTGGGATATATAGAGGAAGCGGAGTTCTACAAGGCGCGTTTCGACAATGCCGTATATAATCTTTCGAGGAGATTGAAGTCCTTCCGTATCCCCGCGAGGAGGTTCGTATGATAGGCAGGTTGCGTAGAGATGTCGTGCCCTCTGTGCGTCGCTCAAGATACGATATCAATCATTTCAATGGCGTCGACGCCGATACTCCCGAAGATTCGTTATCGATGAATTATTGTAGCTACGGATACAATATCAGGTTATACGGCGGCGAATTGTCTCAATCCTTCGGAATAGGCTCCGCTGTCTACACCACCGCGAGCGGCGAAGAAGTGGAGCTACCGCTTCTGGACATCCAGGGGCAGAAGATACGCAAGATGCACCATTACGTCCGCTACGACAGGTTTACCGGCGAAACGCAGGACGAGCTCATAGTATTCGGTACCCTGCATCATTATTTCCGCTGTCCGCTCACGCATACCGGAGAGTTTACGTATTTTCTCGGCGTCCATAACGATTCAGACGAAACGGATTTCATCAATTATTACATGAACGAGAAAGACTGTTGTCTGATTTTCGCAGGATCCGGAGGAATGTATATCTACGACGGCACCGAAGAATACGCCGATTATCCCGACGTACCGGGAATGTCCAGCGTGTGCATGCATTACGACCGGGTATTCGGAGTCGGCACCGATATGCCCGATACCATATATTTCAGCGCCCCGCTCAAGCCTTACGAGTTTTCGCCCGAAGCGGGCGGAGGTTCGATAAGCCTTATGGACGAGGGCGGAAAAATACTTAAAATAGTTTCTTTCAAGAACTATATCTATATATTCCGCGAGTATTCCGTCTACAGGCTCACCGCTTACGTCGATCCTACGGAATATACGTTGGCGCGCGTATTCACCGCAAAGGACAGGATACGTACCGATACCATAGCTTCGGACTATTCGATGATGGTATTCGTTGCCGGTAACGAAATGTATGCGTTCGACGGCTACGACGTAAAGAAATTCTTCCCTAAAGTCGTCCCGTTGATAGAGGACGCGTCGCGTGCCGCAGGCTGCATTTTCGGAAACCGCTATTACCTTGCCGCCGCAATGAAAATAGAGGGCGACACTCTCGTGGGGGACGAGTGCCCGCCCGGGTTGGGGATAGCCTTCAACAACGCCATATTCGCGTTCGATCTGTATTCCGACGGCATCGATATAGTGCGCGGCGTGGACGTCATAGGCTTCCTCGGAGTGACCAACAGCGAAATGCAGAAGCTTTTTTTGCGTTTCGGCAACAACAGAGGCGTTCTCGTGGGCATGGTGAACGATACCGCAAAGCTTTTCACGCTGCCCCTTCATAAGCATTGGCGCAGTCCGAAGTCCAATCTCGGAGAGATCGCCGATTCCAAGATCGTCCGCAGACTTTACCTTTACAGTCTGCACGACGTGGACGTCACGCTGGTTGCGGACGATAACGCGGTCACGCGCAAAATGAAGGGCTCCGCAAAGGCTACCTGCGCCGCGTTCAACGCCAAAGGCGACGGATTCGCGTTGCAGATAGATTCCGACGCGGAGAAGCTGTCGGTAAGCGAAGTGCAGATATTACTCGATCTGAACGGGAGGTACAATGCAAACTGAATACATTATCGAACTTTTACGGGAACTTACGGCAAGGATCGTGAGCCTTACCCTCAAGGTGGACGCGCTTACCGCGATATGCTCCGCGCAGACTTCGGGAGGTACGGGCAATGGCTGAGAATAAAATCAAAGAAAAAGCGGACGAAATACTCGAAAAGATCAAAAAAGCTTTCCGCGATTTCGGCTACAGGCTTTCCGGAACGGAGCCCGACGAGGGCGACACCACCGATTTCGGGCTGAACGATGCGCAAAATTCGTACGATCTCGGCGTGCGCGAAGAACTGATCGAAAAGCTACGGGAGATGGAAGCGCAGTATCAGGCGAACAAGACCGGCGTGACGTTTCCCGATCCCGAGGAGAGCATTCCTCCTTCGCTCAACGAAAAACCCATAGATTATGTCGGTAAAACGGAGGAGGAAATAGTATCCGAAGCGGAAACGGCGTTGAAACCCGGTTATACGGAGGACGTCAACGCCGCTACGGAGAAGTATCTGAATTCCACCGATGAGCTCGAAAACCGGCGGGCGGAGCTGGAGGCGGAGGAAGAGAAGGCGAATCGCGAGCTCGAAGCGTCCACGGCGGAAGCGCACCGCGAATACACCGGAGACATGATATTGCAGGGGCTCGTCAATTCGTCGATAATGAGTTACGGCAACGAACTTATAGAACGCGCGGGCGCGGAAGCCAAGGCGTATTACGACAAGACCTACGATATCAAGTACAACGAGATACGCGACAAGATAACGGAAACGGAAACCATTTACAATAACGCTTTACGCGAATACGATCTGAATTACGCCGCCGATCTCGAAGCGAAGATAGCCAAGCTCAGAAGCGAAGAGGAAGCGCGCCTCAAGGAGATAAACGAGTATAACCGTAAGCTCGCCGAGAGGGAAGCGGCTTATCAGCAGGAGAGGGCGTCTCTGCTCGAAGAAATGCAACGCGAACGCGCAGACGCCATCATGGACGCCGCCGTGAAAGAGATAGAATTCGAGCGCGTCAACGGCGTCAGCGCGGAGAAACAGGCGGAATACGCAAAGCGTATCGAAACCGCCAAAGAGTTTTACAGCGGTTATTCCAAAACGCAGGCGCATTATATGCTGCTGCTCACGGCGGACGAACTGATGACTTTGCTCGGTTCGCAGAATTATCTTGCGCTTATCAACTGGAACATGATGAGGAGCGAATGATATGGAACTCAAACGTTTGACCGTCAGAGTACGTTGCGACAACGGCGCCTGCCGCAATAACGCGGATTATGCCGTGAAGCGTTCCGGAACTCCCGTGACCCGCGAACTGCATTTATGCGCGGACTGTCTTGCCGCCATAGCGGAGCTGTACGAGCGGAGCGCGGGGAAAAAGGGGAGCGGAACCAAGAAAAAAGGAGGTAGCAATGTGGGAACAAATATGGGAGGCCGCGATTAACAGCGGCTTATGGGCGATGTTATTCGTCGCGCTGTTCGTTTTGCAGATAAAAGACAGCAAGGCGCGCGAGGAAAAATATCAGAATCTCATCAATACTCTCGCCGAGAAACTCGAGATCGTCGAAATAATCAAGGACGATATCGAGGAGATCAAGGAGATCGTCAAAAAATAGGCGGGAGGAACGAAGGGGCGGCTCGGGATACCGAGCCGCTTTTTTGCGCAAGCGCGTATTGACAAAAAGGGCTACCAAGCGGTATAATCCGAATATGGCTAAAAAGGATAACGGCAACGCGTACGTACCCGTTCCCCGCGTTCTCGCGAAAGGGAAAAGCAGAGTGCCCGCAAGCGAATTTTACCGTTCTTACGCGCCCGAAGGCGCCGAGACCGACGTTCCGATGTGGTGGAAACGCGACGTCCGCGTGGATCTCGGAGTGCGCGCGATGCTCAAAGAGCGCAGGCGCATGCGCGAAAACAACGAATATCTCGCCCGTAAAATATCGATGCTCAGGCAGCAGAACGAGCAATTTCGCGCGAGGATGAAGAGCGACGAAGGGGAATTCCGCGTGCGCTACGGCAAGGACAACGCGTTGCTGAAAGCGCGCCTCGAGGAAGCGGAGCTCGCCGCCGAAGAAAACGCGCTCATCGCGGAACGCGAGCGACTGATAGCGCTGGACAGGCTCAACAGAGAGCGGGCGGAGCGCGAGCGCGCCGAAGCGCTTCTCAGAGACGCTGAGATACTGGAAGCGCGCAGAGAGGAACTGAGAGCTGCCGACGCGGAGGCGAAAGCGCGCAACGCGGCGATAGACGCGGAAACGGACAGAGAACGCGAGAGAAGGCTCGCGGCTGACGCCCGATGCGCCGAATTGCGCGAAAAGAAGGATTGAATATTACCGATATGACGTCAACGGATCGGAATCCGACCGGTCCGTTTTATTTTAGTAACCGAGGAGAAACACGTTATGACATATTTTTACGGTCCCGATCCGAAATGCGCGCACCCAAATCCCGATCTGACGCGTATCTGTTTCATTAAAAATACCGTTACGCGACCTAACATAATTATCGGAGACTATACTTATTACGACGATCCGGAGGACTCCGAGAATTTCGAAGCACACGTCACCCATCATTACGATTTCATAGGCGATAAACTCATCATAGGGAAATTCACCGCCATCGCCAAAGGCGTGGAATTCGTTATGAACGGCGCTAATCACCGTATGGCGTCCGTTACGACATATCCTTTCAGCTTAATGCGCAACGGCTGGGAAAAGAGTATTCCCTCCCTCGACGAGCTTCCGTTGAAAGGGGATACCGTGATAGGTAACGACGTCTGGATAGGGCAGAACGTAACCGTTTTACCGGGCGTACATATCGGAGACGGCGCCATAATAGGCGCCGATTCGGTAGTAGCGAAAGATATTCCGCCGTACACTATCGCGGCGGGAAATCCCTGCAGGGTAATAAGAAAAAGATTCGACGACGAGCTGATCGAATATTTGCTCGCCTTGAAATGGTGGGACTGGGACGCGGAAAAGATATTCCGCAATATGGAGATACTCTGTAGCGCGGATCCCTCTGAAATAAAAAATATCGACAACCGTTAAATAAATTAGCGCGCCCACAGGGGCGCGCTTTTCCGTTATAAAGTAAGGTCATTGGGCGAAAAGTGCGTAAAGCGTTTCCGTCACTATCCCGCGCATTTTCGCGTAGTCGATGTATTCGTGGTGATCGTAGACGTATTCGTGCGCGAAAGACTGTATCACGTCCATCGCGAAATGTATCCTCTCACGCGGCGCGTCGAGCCCGATACCCGCTTCGGACAACGCCGCTTCGAGACGCAACGTAATTTCGTCCTCCAGTTTGATGAACGCCGCGTTCACTTCGTCGTCGGTGTGCGTCATCGAATGTAACGCTTCGTGTATTTTGGCGTAATCGCGGTGCGCGACGATCACCGAATCGAGTATTTTCGGTATGACTTCGCGTATCCCGCCTGCGGAAATGTCGTCGAACATACCGAATATCGGCTCGCATATCTTATCCATATAAAGAGAAAGCACCGCCGTCAGTATATCCTTCTTGTCGCGGAAATACCCGTACACTATCCCCGTGGAAACGCCCGCGCGACGCGCTATTTCCGCGGTATTCGTATTGTAATATCCCACTTCCGAAAATAATTCGTAACCCGCGCGGATTATTTTGTTTTTCTTTTCTATCGACCGCTCCTGACGCGGTTCGCGTATCTCTTTAGCCATATTTAACATTATACCTTCCGCAAAGAATAATTGCAATACGAAAAAATATGAAAAATATTTCACGTTTTGCTTGACAGCCGCATATACTGTTGATATAATGTGACCGAATGTGAAAGATATTTCATATTTACGGCAAATCAAATACGGAAAAGGAGTTAAGGAAAATGCCACTTGTATTCGCGCCGACAGGTAAACTTCTGACGATAGTGAAGATAGTTACCGACGACAAGACCAAAAAGCATCTCGAAAATCTGGGTATCACCGTAGGCGGCGAAATATCCGTGATCTCGGGGAGCGGCAAAAGCACGATATGTATCGTCAAGGATTCGAGGCTTGCGCTGGACGGTTCTTTGGCGACAAAAATTTTCGTAGTACTTAAACAGGAGGCAGTATGAAAAAGAAACTCAGCGAAATGTCCGTAGGAGAGAGCGGACGGGTAGCGGGCGTAACTGCGGAAGGCAGGATCAAGCGGCGGTTGTTCGATATGGGAGTGACGCCCGGCGCGGAAGTATATCTGCGCAAGCGCGCGCCGCTCGGAGATCCCATCGAAGTCAATATCCGCGGCTACGAGCTCACGCTCCGTAACTCAGAAGCGGAAACCGTGATTATGGAGGTCTTATGAAAAAATTCGCGCTCATAGGGAACCCCAATTCGGGGAAAACCACTTTATTCAATTATCTGACCGGCTCCACGGCGCACGTAGGTAACTGGCCGGGCGTGACCGTAGATAAGAAAGAGGGCGTCTACAAGAAATGCCCCGAACCGGTAAACATCATAGATCTTCCGGGAATATACTCGCTGTCGCCGTATACGCCCGAAGAAGTCATTTCGAGGAATTACATACTGGACGAGAAGCCCGACTGCGTCATCAACATAGTCGACGCCACCAATCTTGAGCGCAACCTTTACCTTACCACACAGCTCATGGAGATAGACGTGCCCGTAGTCATCGCGCTCAATATGATAGACGCGGTGGAGAAAGCGGGCGACGCGATAGACGCCGCGGTACTGGAGAAAAAGACGGGACTTCCCGTTGTGAAAATCTCGGCGCTCAAAGGTACGGGGCTCGACGAGCTGATGAAGCGCGCTTACGCGGCTTCGCTCAAGCCGCGCAAGGCGTTCACGGTACTGGAGGGAAGCAGTCTTATACATCTGATAGGGGATTGCAGGATAGCGCTCGAGGGGCAGAAAGTGGATAACGCCCTTTTCCACGCCGTCAAGCTCGTCGAAACCGACGAGCTGGAGATCAAAGCGCATCCCGACGCCGCTCGCACCGTCGAAGAATTCAAAAAGACTTTCAAGGACGACGTTTTCGGCAACGATTTCGAAGCCGTAGTGGCGGACGGACGTTACAAATATATTTCAGCAAATTACTCCTCCGCGCTCCGTAGAGGAAGCGCGAAGAGTAAAGACAAACTGACCAAATCGGACAGAGCCGACCGGGTGCTTACGCACAAAGTATGGGGAATTCCTATTTTCCTTGTCATACTCTTTGCCGTATTCCATTTGACGTTTTCTGAGAATTTCCTGTACATCGGCGCGGCTCTGCCCGAAGGTTGGGTGTCCCTCGAAGGCACCGCTTTCGAAGGAGTATTCGGCGCGGGCGGCATAAATTCCCCCGGCGTAATACTCTTTAACCTTCTCGACCTCGCCACTTCGTCGATAAGCGACGCCGTAGCGGGCGCGATGGAAGCGGGTAACGTGGCGCAATGGGCGCAGGGACTCGTCGTGGACGGTATGCTCGGAGGACTTTTTGCGATACTTTCCTTCCTCCCGCAGATACTTCTCCTGTTCCTTTTCTTCTCGATATTGGAGGACTCCGGATATATGGCGCGCGTTGCGTTCATTCTCGACCGCATCTTCCGTAAATTCGGACTTACCGGCAGAGCCTTTATGCCTATGATAATGGGCTTCGGCTGCTCCGTCCCCGCCATGATAAACACCCGTACTCTTTCGGACGAGAACGAACGTATAGCGACTATAAGAGTCATACCGTTCTTCAGCTGCGGAGCAAAGCTCCCGATACTTACCGCTATCGCGGGCGGGATAGTGATGCAATTCGGTATCGGCAACGCCGACCTCATCACTTACGGTATGTACGTGCTCGGTATAACGGTGGCTATCGTAACGGTGATACTGATGCGTTCCACGACTATGCGCGGAGAGGTGCCGCCCTTCATTATGGAGCTTCCGGCATACCACGCGCCGCAGTTCAGGAACCTTATGCTCCACCTTTGGGATAAAGTAAAGCACTTCGTCAAAAAGGCGTTCACGATAATCCTCGCGTCCACGATAGTTATTTGGTTCATAAGCCATTTCTCGTGGGGCTGGCAGTACCTCAGCGACGAGCAGATCAATTCGAGCATACTGGCAGGGCTCGGACAACTCGTTCAGCCGCTGTTTACTCCGCTCGGCTTCGGCTCGCAGTTAGGCGTCTGGGGTTGGGTATTCGTTGTGGCGGCGATCACCGGACTTATCGCCAAAGAGAACGTCATCGCTACCTTCGGCACGCTTGCGGCATGTATCACTTCGGGATTCGTAGCCGACGAGGCGCTCGGCGGAGTGGACTCCGTTGTGCAGATGATAGCGGCAACCGGAATAACCGTTCCCGCGCTCATAGCCTTCATAGCGTTCAATATGACCACGATACCCTGCTTTGCGGCGGTAGCGACCGCCAAAGCGGAGCTCCCCGGGAAAAAGAGCTTCAATATGACTCTCGTATTCTGGTTAGTTACTTCCTATCTCGTCGCGGCGACGGTCTATACCGTGGGCTCGTGGTGGTGGACGGTGTTTATATGGCTCGCGCTGTGGGCTACGGCTATAACCCTCATAGTCCTTTATAACAAAGGCAGGATAAAATTCACCGTACCGGCATTCCTGAAAGGAAAGAAATGATATGGGCGTGACCGAAATAATAATTGCGGTAGTCGCGGCGGCGGTAGTCTTAGGCGTGATGGTCGCCGCCGTGATAAGAAAAGCTAAAGGCAAGACGGGCTGCTCCGGATGCTCCGAGTGTTCGTGTTGCCCGCACTCCTCGGCTTGCAAGGCAAAAGCCTTGGCAGAGAAGAAAAAAGCTTCGTCCGCAAACAAATAACGCTAACCTTTGCACTGACGTTACCTCCGTTATTGCATTATCCGGATACCCCGATCGCTCACGCGGTCGGGGTATCGCTTAAACGCAACCGGGCTTTCTCACGGCGCGCAGCGCCGCGGTATGATTTGTAGGCGCAATAGTTTCTTCGGAAGGCTCCGCGCTTGACAATCGGGGATTTAATTGATAGAATTAAACCGTATTTAGCCGACGGTTAGAAGATCTTACGTAAGATACGGCGTAGGTTATTATACGGCTATACAAAAAACTGTTTGAGTTGAGCGTTGTGAGGGAGATTTTGATAAGGAAAAGGATATATCTTATTTTTATCGTAGCGTGTTTGTTGATTTTTATCGCGGCTGTGGCGGCAGGGTGCGCGGGTAAAGGTACGTCGGACGGCACCGGCGGCGGTCAGGTCACTCTTATTTTCGAGAAGGACGCGCGCGGCGAAGGTTATGCCGTCGCAGGCTTCGAAAAAAGCGCTTCTGTTCGCGGCGGACAAAAGGTAGTCATTCCGGATACTTATAACGGGCTTGCGGTCACTTCCGTCAAAAGCGGCGCGTTTGAAAATTCCGACAAGATCGTTTCAGTAAAGGCGGGAAACAACTTGAAAAATATCGGCGACAAAGCGTTCGCCGGCTGTACCGCGCTTACCGAAGTCGAGATAGGCAATAACGTCACCGAAGTGGGCGAGTACGTTTTTTCCGGCTGTTCGGCTCTTGAGAAAGTCGTATTTCCCAAAAATCTGAGGATCCTGACGCGCGGGATGTTCTCGGGCTGCTCGTCGCTCAAGGAAGTTGCCGTTCCCGATTCCGTCAAAGAGATAAGAGGTTCCGTTTTCTATAATTGTTCCTCGTTGAAGTCCGTTTCTTTCGGGGATTCCGTAACGCTCGCGGGACTGTCGGCTTTCTACGGTTGCGCGGGCATAGAGAACGTGTATTATTAGGGAGGGCTTGCGGATTGGCTCGCGATCTCCTTTTTCGACGGAGTCGCCAACCCTCTTAACGGCGGCGCGGCTCTTTATCTTAACGGCGCTCCGTGCGCCGAACTCGTTTTACCCGAAGGTACGGTCAAGGTAGGAAACAACGTCTTTTTCGGTTGCGGCAGTCTTACTTCCGTAACGATACCCGCTTCCGTGACGAATATCGGCTCGCAGGCATTCTCCGGCTGTAAAAATCTTGCCGAAATACGTTACGAAGGCGATATGGCCGCCTGGTGCGGTATAGACGGGCTTGCCAACGTGATGACGAGAGGGGTATCGCTCTATATAGACGGCGAACCTCTGGGCTCCGAATTGACGATACCCGATTCGGTGACGAGCGTAAAATACGGTACCTTCCTCGGCTGTACTGGGCTTACGTCGGTGGTAGTGGGGGACAACGTAACGAGTATAAGCGAAGGAGCTTTTTCGGGTTGCAGTTCGCTCGAAAGCATTACGCTCCCGTTCGTCGGCAACAACGCCGACGGAACTTCCGCGGGACTTTTCGGATACATATTCGGCGCGACCGAATACGTCGGAGGTACGACGGTCAAACAGGTGTACAACAACAGAGAATCCGTCTATTGCATTCCTTCCCGTTTGCATAGCGTTACGCTCACGGGCGGAAATATCCCGCAGGGCGCGTTTTACGGTTGTTCCATGCTTACCTCGGTGAATATGCCTGAAACGCTCGCGGATATAGGTAGCTATGCCTTCTCGGATTGCACGGGACTTACCTCGGTTACGATACCCGACTCGGTCACGAGCATAGGAAACTATGCCTTCAATCGTTGTTACAAACTTGTAGAGGTGTATAACAAGAGTTCTCTGAATATCACGGCGGGGAGCTCGTCTTACGGTGATGTAGGCTATTACGCGAAAAACGTATATACCGAGGAGAACGGCTCCCGGTTTACCGATACCTCGGACGGATACCGCTTTTTCTACGACGGAACGAACGGCTATTTCATGGGCTACTACGGCGAAGCCACCGATATAACCTTACCCGACAGTTTCTCGGCATACGACGGAACTAAAGTAAATACATATGAGATATATCAATATGCGTTCTATTGTAATACCGCTCTTACCTCGGTAGTTATCCCGGACTATGTGACGAGCATAAGCGATTACACCTTCTATAATTGCTCGGGACTGACCTCGGTGACGATAGGGAGCTCGGTCGCGGTCATAGGTGATTATGCCTTCGAGAATTGCACGGGACTTACCTCGGTGACGATACCCGACTCGGTCACGAGCATAGGAGATTGGGCTTTCTTGGACTGCACGGGACTTACCTCGGTGTATTATACCGGAGACATAGCGGGCTGGTGCGGTATATCGTTCGTCGATTCATACGCTAATCCGCTCCGCTATGCCGGCAATCTCTATATAGACGGACAGTTAGTCGGGGACGTGGTAATACCCGATTCCGTAACGGAAATAAATGCTTATGCCTTCTTGGGCTGCACGGGACTTACCGCGGTATATTACGCGGGAGATATCGCGGGCTGGTGCGGCATATCGTTCGGCGATTCGTCCGCAAACCCGCTTTGTTATGCAGGTAATCTCTACATAGACGGACAAATAGTCGAGGACTTGGTAATACCCGATTCCGTAACCGAAATAAAAGCTTACGCCTTCTATAATTGCACGGGACTTACCTCGGTGACGATACCTGACTCGGTCACGAGCATAGGAGATTATGCGTTTGTTTAACCTCATCCGAACACTTTTGAACAGCAATATCCATTGATTTTCCTCCTATATCTCGATTAAAACAGACTTTTTGCAGACGCCTTTGAATTTTGGTTCGGGGCGATTTTTCTTTATGCCCTGATAGGAATAGATATCAACGGAGGCTTCCGTCGTAAAAATGAGAGAACCCCGAAGGCTTTCACCTTCAGGGTTCTCGGGCTTATCGTCTATTCTTCGTTTTGGTTTCGGCGGCGTGCCTGTGTAGTTCAGTATCAGTTCTATGCGGTCT
>CASFAV010000010.1 GCA_949292905.1 uncultured Eubacteriales bacterium | reverse complement strand
TTTCCATGCAAATATCGTTTATTCGTTTGATGATCGCTTCGTTTAATTTCATAATTCGTGGCATTCCTTTATGATTTTCCACGATTTAGTATATGAAATTCGATAAATTTCCTCTCGTGGACTTCCACGATATTGACTTTATATTGGGCTTTCACTATAATATTTTACGGAATTCCACGAAAAAGAGAGATTGATATGGTCGTTTGCTTTATCGGACACAGAAAAATATCGGTAGAGGAATCTTTTAAGGAGCACTTGGCAAATCTCATAAAAGCACTTATCTCCGAAAAAGACTTTGACACATTTTTATTCGGAAGTCGAAGTCAATTCGATGAACTATGCCTTGAAACAGTCTCAGAACTAAAAAACGATTATCCGCACATTAGACGCATCTATGTTCGGGCAACTTATCCTTATATTGACGACAATTACGAAAAATATCTTTTGTCCTTTTACGATGAAACTTATATCCCGGACAAGATAGCAAAGGCAGGAAAAGCGGCTTATGTAGAACGCAACGAATATATGATAGATAAAGCTGACTGCTGCATTTTTTACTATAACGAAAACTATTTACCTCCTCTTAAACCGGCAACCCAAAAACGTATCTTCTCTTATCAGCCAAAAAGCGGAACAAAAGTCGCATACGATTACGCCGTGCAAAAGAAAAAGACAATTATAAATCTATACAGTGAACCATAACATACCCCTAAGATACGGTAGTGGGATATTTGCGTGTGCTTGTCTTGATACAAGCGGCGTCGCTTCGCTCCGCCGGACAAGCACACGCAAATACCCTCAACTCGATTGAAATACGGAAAAGCGGAAGCGATGACGGAAGCGGAGTCGCCCGCTGAACCGCTTGGGCGATCTTCCGCTTTCACCGTCACGCAGTTTTCCGTTTTTTGACCGTATTTGACACTCGATTATTTCAGTTACACTTGCGAAGCTGCGCGATCACGGCTTTGCTCACCTTGCCGACATAGCACCCCTCGTCCCAACAAGTAAAATCATCAGAAAGTAGCAGTTTCTTATCTTCAAGACCGGTAAAGCAAATTATATCTTCGTCCATCACGTCCGAAATAAAAAATTGAGGCAGACCTTTGGAATAAACTATCTTCTCACCGCTTTTTTCAATGTACTTCATTATGTATGCAAGCGCATCGCTCATCTTTGCAATATCGTCTATAAGTTCAAAGTCCGAACGCCCGAAACGCTCGTTAAAGTATGTATTTTGATGCGTTATCTGCCTGTTGTGCGTATTAAAGTTATAATCGTTGACGTCAAGTAACATTCCCGGCATCGTGCCTTCGGGTATATGAAATATGCCGTGAAAATGCAATCTTTGTTTTTCGGGAGAGCGTTCCCATACGCCGATATACTTCCATTGTTTTCTTTCTACCAGATGCCTTAGGCAATTCTTTAACCCTTTACGAAAACTATGTTCCGAATGCAAGTTCCCATCGTAAGTAAACGTCACGAAATAATTGAAATCCTGCAAATTCGCTTTTCTTGTAAGGCGTATTCTCCTCGCTATAAGATTGCGAATTTTCCTTTCGATATTTTCATTGACGTAATTTCTTGACAATTCTTCCGACTTAAAGTACGGCGACATTTCTTTTGAAATCATTTCCGCCTTTATTCTGCGCGGCTTATTCAGATACTTCTCATACAGTTCTTCAAACAGTTCTTTCCTCGTCATCGTCCTTGCCTTCGGTTGCTCCGATTGTGTTTCGGGCATAGGCTCGGACGCTTCCTCAATATTTTCGGCAAGCGCAACAGGCGCATCGTCATTCTCCGACGGTGCGCTTTCTGTTGCCTTGATATTTTCCTTTTTCTCGGTGGGCGGTTCGGCTTCTTTTTCCGTTACAACGATTTCTTCTTCCGGCGGTTTTTCTCGCCGTCTTGACGGCCTTGTCGTGTGCGGTATTCCGATATAATGACTGCCGTCAAAGTAGATTTTACATTCGCCGTATGGCATAGATACCTCCTTTACAGGAGTACCGATCGTCTTTACGCAGAACCCGTTTCGTCGGTATCCCTGTATAGTGAATTGATAAAATAACTGTTCTGCATTTTCAGTTCGTCAACGCTCGCTTTTTCCGTTACATATTCGAGATAATCGCCGAGTCCGATATTCGTTTTCTTCGCCATATCGTTGAAATAATCGCTGAAACAGTCCGTCGAAAAACGGCGGCTGTAAATCTTCTTATTCATCAGATAATACTTCTTGTTTTCGGGCTTTCCGTCCATCGTTCCGCGCTCTTTTTCTATCTTCAATATCGAATAGCCAAACCGATTGAATATCCTTACGTTCCTGCGCCATATCCACGACGTCACGCATTTCAATAAGTGCACGAGCAACGTATTGTCGCCCCGGCGGAAACGGAAATCGTAATACATGGCAATGAACCGGTTGAACGTCCATTCGCTTATCATTTCTTCTATCGTGTAGAACGGAAGCGCAAGTCGTTGCTCTCCCGATTGCACAATATGGATTATGTCGCACAGATCTCTTGCGTCGGCACCCCAGCTTTCGGGCCGCTGTTCGTCCGTAAAGACTTTTATAAACGGGAAATTATCCACCGTTGCCGAGTGCCTGCACATTTTGAGCCACGCATTGAACAAGTCGTTCTTCTGGTTGGTTTCTTCCGTACCTTTCTTGACTTCTTTAAGTTCCAGATTATTGCCGCGCTCTTTTCCTATCTCCGAAATCGCCACAACGCCGAATTCAAAGCTGCCCGCCTTCGGGTTATTCTCTATGACCTTTTTGCCGAGCCTCAACACGTCGAAATCGAGGATATGCGCGTGTCTGCCTTCGGTGACCCCTTCGGGGAAGAAATCGGACGCCCAGATGGGAAAATTGCCTTCGCTTACAAGTTCGTTGTCCTCGCGGATAGAATAGTTCGACACGATAAGGCTGCTTTCGATAATGTAGATGAAATACGCCTGAGCATACGTTTCCAACACTTCGAACAGCGTACTGACTTTCAGCCCGTCGTTAAAGGTCTGACCGTAACGGCAAATATCGTAGCCGTATAATTGCAGGTCCGTTCTGCCGTGACGCTCGAACCTTCGCCGTTTCAAAGACACCCATTCCTTGACCGTTGCAAGATTGTACACGGTGCCGTGTTCCATACAGAGCCTTAACTCGTCCTCGAAGGCGATCCACGGGAACATGGGGAATTTCATATCGTTGTTTTTCAGAATGTCGTATGCCTTTTGCCGGAACATAACTTCCTGCGAGAGAGTCATATCCGTAATGAGCGTCGTCTTTTTCTTTCCCATACTTCCGCAAGAGATAGACACGATGGGTACTTCGTTGATAAACCCGCAATTACGGGCTTCGAAATGCCGCAGTCTATTCAAGGCGATTGACTTTCTCCATCGGTTGAAGATGAGCCACGCAATTATGGCAATACTCCACCACGGGAAGTGTCGGAAGATGACCTGCAAGTCGATAAACAGCTTGCATACCTGCGTATAAATAGACGCGACGTCGAAGGACACCGAAAAGTAAAAGTAATAGGCAAAGAAGCCCAATACGATACTTACGAGATTGAGATGGAACGCCCACAGTACAAGCCAGCATATCCACAGCCAATTCGTGTGTTTCAGAAAATCGATATAGCCGAGCACGAACCGTTTTACGGGCTGATATGTAGCACAGGATACCGATTTGAACGCTTTGAGCGGTAGCGTATCTTTGTTGTGCTTTGTGTTCCCGCTTGCATAGAGCCGTTTCAACGCAAAGACGAATACGAGCACGCAAGGGAGAGCAATCGCAATCACCTTTGCCGCAACCGCCGATTTATCTCCGACCACCGACCAATAGCCGATGAAATTTTCCTTGTCTACAAGGAGTTCAAAAAACCTTGTCGCCGAAACCTTGAACGTATCAAAGTCCGAAGGGAGCAAGATATCCCACTTCATAACTTCCGACCAAGCATTTACGGCGGGAGCGGTATTGTGCGCAGTGCCGAAAAGTTCGCAGAAATAAAACTTGATCGAATCTATCAGGTTGCCGCCTGCCTCGAACGCTCTGAGATAAGAGGGCGAAAAGACGAATATGCCGAGAAGGACAAAGCCTACCGACACGATTGCCGAAAATACGATATTGACTGCATTTCGTCTGTTCATAATACACCTCCTACCTGAGAGATAATCGCTTGACCGTCGGTCAATCGGCTACCCGTATAGACGAGATAGCCGACGACCAGAACGGCAACGATTAAGAGGCATACGGCAAGTATTCTCTTAACCGTTTTCATTTGTCATTCCTCCTTTTTCTCACTTCGCTTTTTCTTTGCCTTGTCGATACTCTTGAACAGCGCGGCAATCGCCTTGAACGGCAACGAGATAATCCAGAACAGTCCTTTGATGATCCACGGCAATACGGGGAACAGTATGATTATCAAAAGGATAATCAGCAAAACCGCCAGCAGGATTTTCCACCACTCGCCATCGTCCGGCATCTGCACGGGCGGAGTAATCGAATTGACGATATCCATAGGACTTGAAACAACGGGTATGACTTTGTACACCCCGTCACGGTTGAACGTAAGCTGGATAATGTCAAAGTCCATAAACACGCTTTCCCAAGCACGATACGCCTGTCCGCTCGTGTGTTTGTCGGGCAGAATGGTTCTCAGTTCCATTATGTCTACTGCCGCGGAATAATAATCGCTCGTGGCAAATCGGAACAATACGACAACCTTTTCTTCATCGTCCTTGCCGCTTACCGTTACGGCGTCGTTGTAATAGCTTTTCAGAGCGGGTACGTCTGCCGCGTTGATGAGCAGGCGTTCGGCAATTTCTTCGTCGCTTCCGTTCAGATCGCTCGCTTTCAGGGTATAAATAGGCGAAATCGTGCGGCTTTCTTCTTCAGGAATCTTACCGAATATAGTATCCCACAGCCCCCAGTTTAGCCAATTATCCCAGAACGACGGATTACCTTCCTGCCAGCTCGTCAGCTTTTGCAAATCGACGTCCGCGTCAAAGTCGTAATACGAATAGCCTTTCTGTATTTTGCCGAATTCCGTATCCATTTTGCGGTAATCGTCAATATCGTCGGCGAACAAATCCGCGCTGATCGTTCCGTCTTTTATCGGCAACGTGCCTTTGTCGAATGTCTTGTTGTAATTTTTGATATATTCGTACAAAGCATTGCTTTCCACGCCGCCGATAGACACGATATCCGCATAGGGATCGTACTCCTCGATATTGTTTACCTTGAAAAGGTAATACAGCGTTTCGCAGGGGACGTGCAGATAATTCGTGCCGAGGTTCCAACCCCATTTTGCGACCATAACTCCGCCACCGCCGTCACCTGCCTGTTGTCCGAGAGAAAGCACGGAATCGTAATAATCGTATCCGACGTGCTTGCCGACATAAGAGGACGCTTGATTGTAAAAATCCTGATTGCTCGTCACGACGATATCATTGGTCTTGTACTCGTACCATTCAGCCTTGATGCGTTGCAGTCTGCCGTATGTATCGAAGAACCTTTGCGGAACGGCAAAATATACCGTGTCGAGCTGGTTTTGATAACCCGCGCCCTTAATGGAAGTCTTTGTACGGTAAAACGTGTGCTTGACGTCCAGCGTTATCGTTTCGAGGTATTCCACGGTACTTATGAGCGTACTCTTAGCCGAAGCGTCGGGGCCGTAGCCTTGCGAATAGCCCGTAAACTTAAATGTTCCGTTGACCGCATACTCGGTTGCGTTGTTGGCGCCGTAAGTCATAAGCTCGATTCCGGAAACGTCGTACCTTCTTTCGTTACTGTTCACACGGTCTGCAAAGGTCGTTCCGTTTACCTCTTTATCAACCACCTTGAACTTGTAAAACAGGTTTTTATAGTTGCTGTCCTCGGACTTACTCAAAAACTGCAAGTCAAACTTCACATAGTCGTTTGGGTTACCGTCTGCGTCATAAGAGGACGCCATTTGTATCTTATTGCTCTTGCTGCTCGTGGAAAGGTTCAGACCTTTCGGATTGTAAACGTACACGTACAACCCGTAGTTTCCGCGCATATTCGCTTTGTACGAATAGCAATACTCCACGAAATTGATGACCTGAATGTCTTTGCTTTCGTCGAAAGGATAGTCGTTGAGATCGAATGCCTCACCGCCGTCGGACGAAGATTTCAGATCGTCCAGAACATTGGTGGTATCAAAGTTCAACGCTTCCTCCGCATAAGCGATATTCGGCGCCGCCGTAGTGACGACGCCGAACATAATTACTATGGCGATAAGCAAAGACAAAGCTTTTACCTTAACCGCCGTTCTCAAAACACCATCACCCCCTTATCGAGAGTAATTCCTTCAGCATAATGATAGTTATTAAAATTGATTCGGTACGTTACCTTCCCGTTGTAGGATGAAATCAAAAGAGTGTACGGATATTCGTCTTTCACATCGGTTGTCACCTGAACGTTCTTATCCGGATACAAGCTACCGAGAACCGATTGTATGCTCATTCCGTCGGATAAGGTCAGCGTAAAATATTCGTCATATTTCACAATATCGAACGCCGCCGTTAAATCCGTTACCGCCGCATAAGAATACACTTCTCCGTCCACGGTAAAATCGAAATCGGTTTCTTCGTTAGGAACAACTTTCACGGTATATCCCGAGGGTTTGTCTTTGGTTAAATCCGAAAAAGTGTATTTGACGTCAAACCGCTGTTCCTCTCCGCAAGCGAATACTCGATTCGTTTCGGTCTGCAATAATTTTTCACCGTTCGTTTCTATGTAAAAAGACTTGAATTCCTCGGTAAAACCGTTGGTGAACATAGCGATGAATCCTGCCGCGCCTGCGACTGCGAGCAATATCAATATTACGGATATTATCTTATATATCGTTGTCTTTTTCTGATTTAAGCTCATATCGCACCTCCTTTAACTCTTCTGTTAAAAAGAGATATTGTTGGCGCTCAAGGATACATTATTTACGGTAAGATAGGGACGTACTTTGATAGTATTCGATATTCCGCTGTTCGTTTCGGTAACTTTCACCTCGAAGTACCAGTTATCATCGACGTAATGCTTGAATTTATTATCCTGAAAAGTTCCCGAACGAGGATCGCTTCCCACATGCGTGCCGCCGTAATAGCTTTCAAGAGAAGAATTGCCGTGAATGGTAAGCGTGCTTCCGCTTATGCTGCAATCGAAGAAAAACCCGGGCGTTTCGCTGTTTATCTGCGTAATCGTACTTATATCGACAATAACTTCGTCGGAGTCGTCGATAAGAGAACCGTTCCAGGAATTATATGTGACCGACCACATCTGCGTGGCTATCTCACCTACCCCTTTAACCGTTACCTTGTAATTACATTCCGCTCCTACCTGACCGAATACGTTGGAAGGCACAATATTGAAAGAGTAATCGTTTCCTGCTCCGATTTTGTAATAACTGCCGATATTAGCATTGCTTTGAGCGTTACTGCCGTTTATAGAAAGTGAGGACGGTATGCCTATGAAAGTAACTATACATTCCGCTTTAAGTCCGCCTTCACGGGTTGTGACGGTTACGAGTATCTCTCCCTCAAACGCCTTATAACAGGTCACCGTTGCGGTAAGCGCTCCGTCGGACTGAGGCGTTACGGTCACGTATTCGCTGACAGCTTCGCTCTTGCCGGATTCAGCCCACTTCACGCTCCAGTCAACCGCTTTGTTCTGGGCAGACGAAGGAGTAACGGACGCCGTTAAGGTTTTACTTACGCTCTGCCCTCCGGCACTCGCCATCATAGGTCCGCTTGCAAGCCTTATGCCTTCCGAAGAAATCATTTCTATACTGAAATCTTCTGCCGCCAAGGCTTCGGTAGTATCTGTTTCTTTATCGGTTTTCTGTCCGTAAACAGGAACAAGCGCCGCAACAACTCCCGCGAAAAGGAGAACTATAGCGACGAATACGGTTACCCATTTGATAGAATCTGATTTTTTGTGTTTATTAAGTTCGTTATACATTTTTACCTCCTGAATTGTAGTTTTCAACTGCGGCTATAACCAACAAGCCGCAGCTGAAACAAATTGCTTCTTTACCTCAAAAGCATGTTGAGAAGCGATTTATCCGAGCTTCTGTAAGGCTTGACGGCACATTCGTAGATTTCGCCGTCCTCGTCCACGGTCTGCACGGAATAGGTGTTGCCGGCAATGATTTTACCGGTCGCTTCGTCCTTGATCTCGAAAGGCTTTGCGACGAGCTCGGCTGCCATCTGATCGCCGAACACGATGTCGAGTACGGTATAGCCGCCTTTGTCGGGCGGAACGACGGCTACCTTGACGTCCTTGCCGCGGATATTGCCTTTGATAAAGTACGAGAAGAAAGTTCTGCCGTTCTTCTCAAACGTCTCTCTTTCGACGAAAATCTGATTGTTTTGGTTGTTCTTTGCCATTATCTGAAATCCTCCTGTTTATCCTTTTTTCTGCGAAATGGCTTTCGCTTCTGCCTTGCTCTTTCCTTCGGAAATTGCTTTCTTGTACTTGTAGATACCTGCGTGGTCGGTCTGGCACTGCAAATAACCCGAACGCATACCGGCTTCGTAGTCGGTCAGTTCCTTGCCTTCCTTAGGTCCGTAGGTATGTACCTTTGCTTTTCTGTCTGCCGCATATCCCTTTGCTCTTTTCGAGGGCACGGACCAACGACGTTTGTTGTACTTACTGCTTTTTTCTGCCACAGTAAAATCCTCCTGTAATTTGTAATTTTTTTGCCCGTCCTGCCGTTAGCACAGCTATTAAGTTGTATATGGTAACGAACGCTTACACTTGGACCGCTGTCCTATGCGATTTTCTTGCGGTGAGTGGCCACTCTTATCCTTCGAAGTACCGCATAGATTTCGCCTCAATTTCACTGCGTTCGGTTACTCCGGTTCATTCGATGTAGGTACGAACATACATCGTGGTATGGAGTCGCTTTCCGTCAATGTTTTTTCTGTCGGAAAACATATACTCGTAGATTGCATCCAATTCCGGAGTACGAAGATAATAGGTGTCGTAACTCATCGTCACGTTGCCGAGTTTGTTGTCGAGTTGAATCCCGAAAACCTGCTTGACGATATAGTTCTCCGTCCTGTAGACATTGGTTGCGCCCTTTGCAAAACTCTGTTTACACGTTGTCATTGCTATCACTCTCCTTATGATTTTTGTTGAATACCGCAAGTAAGTAATCCCGCAGTTTTCTGTTCAGATTTTTAATGTATCCTTCCGATACTCCCCAGTCATCCGCAACGACGATCTGCGTGTTGTTTTCGGTATAAAGAGCAACGTATAATGCGTACAATCGCGGAGGGGCATCGTGCATTACCTCGTTATACTTACCGACCTTTTCGACGATGGTGTTTTTTACAACGGAATCACACGCTTTGTCGAACATATCCTTACGCGCATAGTAGTAACGGATCTCTTGAAGGTCTATCTGGATTTGCTTCATTGTCATATCGGTTTTTCCTCCTGTTTTTTCGGCAAAGCGAATGTTTTGATGATGGAAGCCATGACCTCGGCGTCTTCGCCCGAAAGATTTGCCGCCAATTTTTCAAGCAAAGCACATTGCTTATCCGACAGATACTTCATATCGAGCTTGAAACCGTCCACGACGTGTATACCGCCTCCGTTTCCTTGCGAAGTGTAAACCGGGTACTCCAACGAGAGGCTCAGCACGTCATATTCAATTGTGCGTTTGCTTACACCGAACTCGAACGCAAGATTCTCTCTTGTTTCGTGCCGGCGAGCGCAAAGAACTTCCAATATCGCTTTGCGCCTCTCGTTGACATTCACCGATTTTCACCTCCTTTGCCTTTCTTGCCTGTAGTTTAGAAGTTGAACTCGCAAGGTTTTTGCGACTTCAAAAAATTTTTTTAACTTTTTTTCAAAGTTTTTTGAGCAAATAAAAAAGCCCCGACAAACAGACTTCCGCTATAAGGAAATCTATCTGTCGGGGCCTCTCGATCGCTCGGACTAACCTTCGACTATTCTAAGAATATGACCTGTAACAGGATTTACATTTACACGGTGCTTTTTCAACCGTCAGACCTGAAACGTCGTTATTCCGTATTTAATTATCAATGTATTCGCCCGGCGGAGGAGTAATATCTATCCGCTCGTGCCGTCGGCTCATTCTTTTGCTTACCATTACAAGCCCGCATTTCGGACACTGTAACTTAACCAATCCTTTATCGTTCCTGTACCCGATAATCGCTTGCCCGCAGTTTGTACACAGACGTTTCGTCGGCTTCCATGTGTTTTGCATAACCCATAAACCCTCCTTTCTCGTAACTTGCAGAGGAGTGGACTTAAGCTCTGCGTATGTGCGGTCGAGAACTCCGGCACCGAAGAAACTTATCTCTGCAAATCATATTCAAAGCGATTCCGCCTTCAATACATTTTTATACAGCTTACCAACACACCCTGAACGTCGCAACTATCAAGAACAATATCTTTCATCCGCTTATTTTCAGGGTGGAGAACAATTTTACCGTCACGATGGAACAACCTTTTAAGAGTTGCTTCACCGTCTATCAGGGCAGCAACTATTTCGCCGTCATCGGCAGTAGTTTGTCTGCGTAATACCACCAGATCGCCTTTATTTATCCCTGCATCTATCATGCTGTTGCCTTTTGCCCGAAGCATAAACAGTTCCCCGTCACCGAACAACGCTTTCGGAAAAGCATAGCTTTCCTCGATATTCTCAACGGCAAAAATGGGTTCGCCACAAGCAATTTCACCAATCAGCGGTACGACCGTCCTCGCTCCACCGTCAAGTTGCGGTAGGGGGGAAATATTCCCTGCGCTTGTCAGCTCCAAACGGTCTGATTTTTGCAGCGCTCTCACATATCTTTGAACGGTTGCAAGAGAGCCAAGGTTAAGAGCGTGCATGATTTCTCTGAAACTCGGTGTTCTCCCGTGTTCCCTTTGATAATTAATATTATACTGAGCCACTTTTTCAAGCGTATCCGAGTTCAACACTCTCATTTTATCACCTCTGGCACATAAACAAAACATTGCGTTTCGTTATCATATTCGTATTATAGCAAAAGCCAGCCCCCGAAGTCAAGGGCTGACTGTGCAAGTTTACAGACAGTGAAAAATATAATTATATGGACTCAACTATAATAAGCACATGATTTTTGACGCTTACCTTTTTTCCATTATGTATTAATTGAGCATATATTTATCTTTTTATTCTATCTCTTATAGGTTTTATTAAAACCTGTAATATGCAATTGATCTTTAATTCCAATAGGCTTTCCATCACGAGTTGAAACAACAAATAACTGTACTCCTATTTCTAACGCTTTATTTCGAATAAAACTATAAACATTAGGATAGCTATTTTTTTCCTCATCATAAGGCTGGTCCAATCCGTCAATAAAGAGTACAGGCATTAATGGCAATTCAGTAAATTTTTCTTTGAAAAGTTTAAACATTGTTAGATAAGCAATAATTTGCCATGTCGTTTCACGCGCCATACTTCCCGGCATATATGACACGATTATATTTTCCGAATTAGGTTTTAATCTTTCGCCACAAACAGAAATCTTTATTGGATCAAACAAAATCTTAAAATTCTTCTGATTAAGATCTTCTGATACAAATTTAACTTTAGCGAGTTCTTTGTAAAACATTAGCATGGTTTCGTCAAATTCTGTTTTTAGCGTATTATCAAAATCTTTGCGTAGCTTATTTATTTCTCCCTCAATTTGTTTTAAACGCTCTTCTATTACCATAATCTCATTTAAATCGGGTATACTTGAGATATTGGTAAAAGCCTGTTCAATTCTTCCAATTGCTTTAAGTATGTTTTCGTATGAATCTTTGTTTAATCCTTTTTGACATGCAGCAATTTGCCGATCAATATCTGCTTTTTTGGCTTTAATTTCGCGTATAGTTTTTTCAAAATCTTTTATAGAAAGTATATCATGAGATAGTTTCTGTTTTTTAATTAAAGCTTCAATATCATCTACATACACAGAATAATCCTCATCCAACAAGGCCAACTCTCTAAAAGCGGTCAATAATTTATCAGATTTTACGTTTCGGCTGTCCAAAAGCTTGGTTTGTTGCCACAGATTTTCTTGAAATTTTAACTCTTCTGATAAAGAACAAGAAATCCTTAATAACACCCCTAAATCATTCGATGCATGTCTTTTTTTGATTGTATCTCTGTAAAAATCCTTATTGTATGAATCGAAAGCTTCTTTTAAGATTCGCAACGAATCCTCTGTTTTGAAAGGTATCTGCAACTCATTAAATTCTCTTCTAATTACTGCTAATGAATAATTATACGTCGCCTTTTGCTCGCTAAGAGTTTGCAACGTTTTAATTAGTTCAGTTTGTTCTTTCATTAATTCAATAAGCTTGGTGACATTCTTATAATTAAAAACAAATGTCATAAGTTTACGTGCTCTTTTTTGGTTATAATAAGTTGAAATGCGAGGGAAAATATTTGTTAAATTTCCTAATCCCTTTTCATCCAAAAAGTTAATAAAAGCAAATGCACGAAACGACAAGTCTTCATCTAAATAGATTTTAAAATTTTCAAAATAATTGGAATTTTTTCCCAAGATAAATGAAGTTATTTCTTGCTTATACATATTAGCATCAACGGTTAAATATGCAGCATCGCCTTCTGAATATTTATATCCAAAATCATTATATTTTGATCTGCATATAAACAGAGTGCGACCATCGTTAACAAGTTTTAGTTCAAGAGAAATAATATTCTCAAGCCCATCTCTATCCTCTAAAACAAAGCCACTTTTGCCAAGAACATAATCTATTGCCTGCAGCATTATGGTTTTTCCTACGTTATTTTGACCAAAAATATATACAGAATCTCCAAACTCATAAACAGATGGTTCTATGGTTTTATCCTCATAATTTACTTTTAAATAATCAATTTTAAACATATTCTATAACTCCTCTTATTATTGAATCATCACTGAGCTTTTCCGTTTCATTAATTGCTCTCTGTATTATTTGCGCATTCAAACTATCAAGCTCTTTACTATACTTAGGTGCTGGCTTCAATTGTTCTATTACACCGTTTTTTACGCAAATAAATCCCCCCTTTTTTAAGAGGTCTAAACAATCAAAAATAATTGTAAAATCAGAAACGCCTTGCCTAAGTCCCAATTTTATTCCCTCTAGGATTATTTCCAATGCACCATATTTTTGGTTTGTAGATTTTAAATTATGGTAGTTATTTTTAATGGAAAAAGCAATAAAAATAACTTTTATTTGGGAAGATATATTGAACTCATAAATCAGCCGACAAATTATTTCATTGTATTGCGCATAATCTAAATAATTAATTTGTTTCATCTTCTATCTCTCCCCATTTAATTTTCAAATTCTCATCTATATCTGTATCTGTTAAATGTATATAACAACCATGCCTATAATAAGGAAAGTTTGGCGAATTTTCTGGAGGTAAAGGTTTTGATAAAGGCTTATCAATAGTGTTCTGATATGTTGCAAATGGAGTACGAGTAGTACCATATCCTACAAACTCTTGCAATGTTCTATCATAATTATACTTTGCCAAATTTTCTAGTTCTCTAATTTCTGTTTGCATATTTATACTGATAAAATGTTGTCTTAAATCCTCATAAAACATCTGCTCAGTTAAGCCCAGTAAGACTGATTTTTCGTCTTGAGGGAATACAAGTTTTAATTGCTTAACTGCATCTGATTGAGAGTGTAAAATTTTTGCCATTGTAGAAAAAGATCTCTTCTTGAATTCAGTGAAGGATTTCTCATATTTTGAATCGCTTATCGCTTCCAAAGTGGCATAGATCTCTCTAACAAGATCTCTGTACTGTAAAACATATTTTTCCTTTCTTAATATAGATTGAGTAATATTTTTATGAATATTATCATACAGCATTAAATAACGTTCCCTGAATATCACTTCGGATTTAGAATCAGCGCAATACACATCAGCAAATTTTTTTATTGATTCTTCTACTAATGTGTCAACATTCAGACACAAAAACTCTGCTTTTGATAATAATCTTCCTATATCAGCTTTTAAATCATCAGTACTTTTTTGCGTCGAATATTTAACTTTTACCCTGCTAATTAAAGCATCTTTTTTCTTGTTACTTTCAATAATTTCTTTAGAGAAAGTTTCTATAAAAGACTCATCAGGTAACAAAACTATGTTTTCTGATATGCAAATAAAACGTTCAGCTTGCTCCATTTTAAGAAGCCAATTTAATATTATTTTCTTAAAAATGGGGAGTGTTACGTCTCCACTTTTTACTTGGCATAGCGATTTAAGTGTTTGAAATTTCCAAAGTGTTTTTTCTTCTTCAATGTCTACATCATCTTGTCCTTCATATGTAATAATATCTGTGTTATTTATTTGAATAGCACAATATAAAAATGCTAATTTTTGATATTCAAATCCATATTGAGAAATTATACCAGAATTATCCATTTCCACTCCACAAGTTTAATCACTTATATATAATAAATTGTTTTGCTGATGCTTTTATTATAAATATTCTTACCTTAATCCGCAACAGTTGCTTGACCATTCATAAGCATAGGAAGCAGCCAATCACGCAATTGTATTAACTGCTGATTTTCTATTGTATTCTCTGAGATTTTCGTCATCATAGGCATTATTTGCGCATTAAATGCACTCAGTTCGTCTATTGTTGGAATATATATTGGCCGATCTTTCAGTAAAGGCTTTTGAAGATGTTTTAATCCAGTTCCTTGAAAGAATTTTTTGTCTATTTCAGGCTTAATAGCATTCAACAAGAGAAAAAGATAATCTGAAAGCTGATCCTTTCCTGATATACACCATGTATCAGTTGAATAAGCTGCTTTGCCAACATAGAATTTGACATCGGCATTGCCTCCGGTGTTTAAATAACAACACCTCCCATCAACAAGAGCGTTATCCCATTTCAAAATCGAATCCCCGCTCGTGAAAAAAGGCACATTGCCACTTGCCTCTTGTGCTTCACCTACTTGAATAGTTGACTTTTTATGTTCTACTAAGACACTGCCCAGCTTTCCATTTTGTGTACGCTTGAAAAAATAGTGCATATACACAGTTGATGCCATTTGCATTAAATTATCGTTTATTAAATTATTTAGCGATATTTTTTTATCCAAAAAAGATAAAACCGAAACAATTCTATCTTGATAAGTTTTATTCGGAATTCTAAACTTTATAGAGGAAAGATACTCAATATTTATATTATCCTGAGCACTTCCTGAGGCAGCGGTCTTAATTGTATATTTTATATATTCAAAAATGTAATACATAAATAATTCAGACGAATATTCAGTGTTAGCAATAAAACCAACAACGCTATCAGGAAAACACATTGGATATGCCAAAATTGCCGTTTCTGCAATATTAGCGGCAATAGTGATGCATAATGTCCCTTTAGGCCAAAGCTTACTTTGTTTTAGTCCTAACTCTCCATATTCTTCTTCATGATGTGTAATGAATAAGTTCGCCTTACGAATATCACCTGTTTGGATAAAAGGGTATCCTCCTCCAACAAATAAAATATTATCGTTTCGAGGTCTGTGTTTAGAAATCCCTCTCGAAAAAGTTCCTAACTCAAATAATTTTTTAGGTTCCCAATCCGAGTTGTATTTACTTTGATTAAGAATAATGTCACTCATATTTTACCTTCTTAAGCTGCTCAAAAATCGCTTTTTGCAATTTGTCGCCTTCGGCAAAAAGCTTTTCAAGATCCTCGGTATATTTATTCATTTTGGCAATGAATTCTTCCTGCGTGAGAGGTACATATTCGATTTTAACGTCAAAATATTGTCCTGCGGCAAGAGAATATTTTTTCTCCTTTATTTCATCATAAGTAACGGCAACGGAGAAGTCATCAACAACTTCTTTGTTCAAGAAAGTGTTGACAATTTTGTCTATCTCATCGTCACGCAAACGTCGTTTTTGGTTGTTCCCGTCTTTGTACTCTTCACCGAGTTTCGAGGCGTCTATCAAAACAACTTTGTCCGTGGGGCGCGAATTGTCAAAAAACAAAACGGAAACGTTGGTGCCTGTCGTGGCAAAAACATTTGACGGCATACTGATACAACCGTAAACGATGTGCTCATCCACTATTTTTTCTAATATTTTGCATTCAACACCATTTTTTGCAGTCAAGAAACCTGTAGGTACAACGATTGCGCCTTTGCCTATATCGGGTTTTAATGAGTTAATAACATGCTGAAGGAAACAAGTGTAAATCGCCATTTTAGGCTTTTTAGGGTCAATTTTTTTGGGCACCTTCGGTACACCTGCCCAAAATCGAGCTGTTTGCACCGCTATTTTTTTATGTGTGTCCGGGAAATCCAACTTAAAAGGAGGATTTGATACTATAAAATCAAATTGACGCAAATACTGTTTGTCATTGCTTTTGTGATACGGATCTGTTAAAGTATCTCCCTGTATTGCATGGTCAAGAGAAGAAATTAAACCATTGAGTATTAAATTTAATTTCAACATCTTATTACTTTTTTGAGATATATCTTGCGCAAAAATAGTACATTTTTCTTCACCAATTTGATGAGCCAAAGCAATAAGTAATGTACCAGTTCCGGCAGAAGGGTCGTAACATTCGATATTATGAAGATTGGGCTGTTCTCCGACTAACAAGCGAGCCATAATCGTTGCGATAGCGTGCGGGGTGTAATATTCTGCGTATTTACCGCCGCCGGCTGTATTGTAGTCTTTGATCAAATATTCGAAAATCGCGGCAAAAAAGTCGTAATGCTCGGCGAAAGCATCTTCAAAAGAGAAATTGACAAGCTTATCTACCAAAGCCCTTGCAAAAGGAGCGCGCTGGGCCTCATCCGTAACAAATATCGTCAGCTTTTCGAAAAGCGGAATTTTGGTATTCAACGTCGTTTGCGTTGACCAAATATCTATGTTTTTATCGGCAATGTCCGTCATTGTGCTATCGAATATCAGATCGAAATCGCCCTTTGACTGTTGATTCCAAAGAGTGGAAATTAAGTGTTCGGGCCAAAGATGAGGAATATCGACAAGCTCGTCGAAAAGCTCGAGTCTTTCTTCTTCAGACATTTGGCAATATGTTTCTTCCCATTTATCGGCGGTTGCGAGTTTCGGGCTGATTCGCTTGACTTCATAACCGAATTTATCGTTGATAAACTTATACAAAAACACTTGCGTTATTATCTTGTATTCGTTACCGTCATTGCCCATGCCGTATGTCTGGCAAGTAGCTTTCAGCGCATCGATCAATGCTATCGTTTTTTCTTTAATCGTCATTTGTTACTCCTAAATTATGCTGCCGGATATGTGGCGTTGTACTGGCTAAGATACTGTCCCGCAATGCGCGACTGAATAAATATTCTGTCGTCACGACTGCTGTCAAGCCCCAGTTTTTTCAAACCTTTCGTAATTTCTGACATGACGGTTTGCTCGAAATAGGCGTCTTTTTTGAGTATATCGTTTCGGTCATATACTTTCTGATCCACATCCGTTTTAATCGTACTTAAAACTTCCATGACCGCTTCGTCAAAATCGGAAATGATGGGTTTTTGACCTCTTGTGCGACGAATTGCGTTTTCTTCCCGAATACGTTTATGCACTCTGGCGAATTTGGCGTCGCCGTTATACTTTTTGAGCAAAACGGCATTGCGTTTTTGTAGTTCCGAAAGCTTTTTAAGAATTTCATCCAGCGCACGGGAATGTTCTTTGAATTCTTCTATTGTCTCAGGGACAAAGCCTTTTTCTTTGAACCGCAAAACAAATGCTTCGTGCAAAGTTATATATTCGGGATCATCAGGATCGATATTATCCATAAACGCATGAATTGTACGTTGCCATTTTTCATGGAACTTTTCTCCGCCTGATGCCAATTTTAATTCTTCTTGTCCTATTTTGCTGAAATTAAAGGTAATGTCAAGCATCGCCTCATTTACAGCATGCTTGATCGCATCTTCTTCGGCAAAAGCTTCTTTTTGATTGATATTGTCAATGTGATGCTGCACTTCGGAAATCATGGCGGGCAGTTTTTCGATTTGTAGTTTGGCGAAAGCCGCTTTCAGCTCGTCGTCTCCGAATGTACGCACTATATTATAACAGTCGCGGGCGGAAGTCAGCACCTTTTTCAAACGAAGCAATTCCTCTTTATCCTCAATAGTGGATATTTCGGAACTAAATTCTTCGACATTATCGGTGCTGTAATTAAACAGTATTTGACGCACTTCCTGCATCTGTGCGATCAATGCTTCTTTATCCTCAATGACCTGGCTGAAAGTATCGAGTTCCTGACAACCGAGCCCCGTTTCATCGGGATCGTTGAACCTGTTTAGCTCATGGAGATATGCCGCATTGGTCTGTTCAAAATTTTGCTTTATATCGGCAAAGTCAATTATGTATCCGTAACGGTTTTGTTTATAAGGCCGGTTGACTCGCGTAATTGCCTGAAGCAAATTATGGTCTTTAAGTTTTCTACCGAGATACAGCCTTTTCAATCTCGGAGCGTCAAACCCGGTCAACAACATATTGAAGACGATAAGAACGTCAACGGTCATATTCTTTTTAAAATCTTTTACGATCTGTTTCCTTATTTCTTTATCGTCGCTATCGTGCAATATCAGCCCGACTTTGAAATTACTCTTGTACTTATCGTCACGGTTCAACTCTAATTGAACCTCATCGAATAACGCATACATTTTGCGTGCCTGTTCGCTTGTTTCGCAAATAATCATTCCGCCTAAGGTGTCATCGGCTTGAATTTTACGGAAGCGTTTTAGGTCGTTAATGATATACGACAGTAAATCGTGCACATAACTTTCATGTTCAATAATTTGCGACTTTCTTAAATCTTTCTTTTGAACAAGCGTTTCCAGTCGTTCATATATTTGGGATAAACGCTCACGATAAGAAGTTTCTATATCTTCTCGTATGATTTTGAGAGTATACCCGTCCTGTATGGATTTGTCGTAATAGTAAGTGTGGAAGTATTCGCCGAAAACTCTCCACGAAGCACGCTCCTCTTTCAAAAGAGGAGTTCCGGTTAAAGCAATCTTTATCGAATTGACATCGGCATCAAAAAGGTTTGCAAGGAAACACCCCTTCGGATTATAGCCGCGGTGTGCCTCGTCGATAATAAAGATCCTTTGCAAATTTGTAGCGTAATCGGGCAAATCCACCTTTTCCGTATCTTCCGCAAACCGCTGAATATTAACGACCGTAATTTCAGGCTTTCCCGAATAACCTTCTAACGCTTGATTTGTACGGAATTGTGCCATTAACTCTGCACGCGTATTTGCCGTTTTAACTTCTAACCCGCGCGCTTCGAATTCTTGCGAAGCCTGCTCTAGCAAGTCGAGTCTGTCAACGATGAAGTAGAATTTAGCAACTTTGTTTTGCCCGGCATAGAAATCGGAAAGTACATAAGTAAGATAGTACGACAACGCCGTTTTTCCGCTACCTTGCGTATGCCAAATTACTCCCGATTTTGCGCCTTGTCTTAATTTTTCCCTGACCGCAAGCGCCGCAAAAAATTGCTGATAACGCATAATGTGCTTTTGATCGACGGACTCAATTTTGCCGTCAACTTCGCGCTCCATTTTTACATACGCAATACCGTATTTCAACAAAAACAACAGCCGTTCGGGTGAGCACATCGAAGTGATAACACGATTGGTAGGACTATTGATATTTAAGTTTGTCTGATATTCAGGCGTATGTCTGATGACCTGACAGTTAAAATCCGTAAGAATTTTCTTTTCAAGTTCCGTATCAACATCTTTATAAGGGTAATTTTGATTATACGGAGCGACAGAAAGATTGTTTTTATTTTCTTCTCTAAAGCAATTAAACGGAGCGCTTTCTCTGGCAGCAGTACAATAAAAAGCCCCTTGAATAGGAACGATTCCGCCTGCGGCGTCATATTCCATATTGTTGGAGAAAATCATCAACTGCGTTATGTTAATAAAACGGCGGAATTTTTTATTAGGAAAACGCTGGCTATTCATTCTCTCGCTTTCCGCTACAATTCCTCCGTGATTATTGGGTTTTTTAACCTCAATGAAAACAAGCGGAAGTCCGTTAACGAAAAGCGTTATATCGGGGCGAAACTCGTCCTGATCCCGTCTGCATGTAAACTCTGCCGTGTAATGAAATACGTTGTTTTGTATGTTTTCAAAATCAATGAGTTTGACAGGCGAAACCGTTTTAAGCCGATTATAAAAGCTACGTCCTAAATCGTCGTTGTCCAACTCCTGGCGTATGGTTTTAAGCATTTGCAAAGCCTCGCCTTCATGCAAAGGATTTAACTTTTTGAATTGCTCGACGAATATTTGAGTCAAGATATTAGTGTCAGGATCGAAAACGGTTCCTGCCATATCCTCTGTAACTTTTCCGAAATATTGATAACCAAGGCGGGACAAATGTATCATCGCCGGCATTTGCACACGAGTAGCCTCATTAAATTTTCCATAAATACAATTATTCATTTGTATTTCCTCACATCAGCATTTATTTCAACAACTTTTCTCCAAAGCGTTTATATATTGGATACTTTATAAATTCTTCTTTTTGACTTTCACTCAATTTCTCGAAATATTTTTTTGCCATTATGCTATTATCCAGTAATATGTAAGCACCCAATTTTATTTCTTCAGCGCTATTAGGAGTCTCAATCAATTCATATAATTTTTCATTTTCTTCGTCATTAAGTTTTCTTTTTCGTTTGGTTATTTGAAATTTGTTTAATAAATATACAGAATATCCTTCTGGATCCACTTCAATAATCCAATCTGTTAATTTATCTGCTACCTCTAACTGGGTTGTATTACTTGATTTATCATAAGCCGATAATAATTCTAACACATTATAGTTCGCATATTGAGGCAAATTTTTGTTTTTGGTATAAAACTTTTTATACTTGTCGACTATATTACAATAATCAATATTGGAAAAAGTATTATAATCATCAGCTTTTAACACAGAATATACCGTTACTTGTTCGAACCCTTTTGGTGTAGAATAAGCAAAATCTAGATTAGAATTAAATAAGTCTTTTAACTTATAAGAGTTTTCAACTTTATCGTATTTTTTTGCAAAAATTAAAATTTGCATATCCGCGATAACATACTTTATTATTTCAGGAATATCATGAATAAATGTTAATCTTTTCTTGTCAATAAAAGCTGTTACCAATTCACCTAACTTATTTACGTCATCTTTAGTTAGCTTTGTAATATCGATATTATTACTTATATGTAAAATTCCAAATAATTTCTTAATATTTTTAAGAAATTTTAATTGTTTTCGTAATTTGAGTAAATCTAATTTGTCCTTAATATCCATATCAAACATTGAATTATTAATTGTAAATCCTTTGCCGTACGCAACATTAATTAAAAAATCCAAGTCCTGAATTCTTTCATTTAAGGTATTAATCAGATTAATTTTTACATTGACACTTTCGACCAATGAATTTATATGTAATTTAAGACTATTTCCGATACATATAATTCTCTCATGTTTGCTCTCTTGAATTGAATAAGATTCATAAAATAATTTCCCATTGGCATAAATTCTATAATTAACCGTTTTCCCGATTATAATATCTTTGGGAATCATTTTAAATGGTATTTGAATATTTTCGTTTTCATTAGTAGAACCATATAAATATACTTCTTCATTTGAAAATAATGCTTTCCCAATATTACCATTGCATCCTAAACAGGATATAGTAAATGATATTTTAGATATATTATCATTATTATTCTCAAATGTAAGCATATTATCTTCGGTATAGCTATATTGTTTCTCACTATCAATATTGAATTGAAAAAAAATCCTTGCAACGGTAAGTGGATCATTGGGTAATGGCAAAAATTCAATAGTTTTTGTTTTTTGCTCTTTACAATTTGACAATATGCTAGTCAATTTCACTTTCGTAAAAGTCTCATAGTATATTTTAGTTGAGTGATCTTGATTGACATGAACGACAAAATAAATTACCCCGCCTGTCTTATAATAATTATTAAGATCAACTACACTGACAGGAAACCTTATCTTCCCATTGGGGAACTCTTCGTCCATAGTGCCTTTAACTTGAATTCTGATTTTACCCACTATATTCTCTTTTTTATGGTCAAATGCATCAGAGTATAATATAACTTCACCATCCCATGATGGTTCAGTATTTTTTGTGGGTATATTGGGAGATAAGTATCCTGTGCTATTTAAAGCTTTGTTTACTTCATAAACTGCATCATTTTCAATGACATCTGTTGGTAACATAGCCTATACCCCCTGAATACAATAGACGTGAGATAAATTTCGAATGTAGTCTTTTAAAGCAACTAATGTTTTTTCAGGTGAAACCACTTTCAACCTCTCACCGAATGCACAGCACCAACCGAAAAACATCGGGCTTATCTGAACTTCGGCAGAAAACGAAATTCTATCCGTACCGAGTGAAGTTATGCTCATATCCTCGCCAAACTTATCGAAGATAACGTCCAACATATCTCGATCCGCCTCAAAACGCACCGTTTGTATCTCTCCGCCAAACATAGAAAACGCTTGCTTGCGATGCTTCGATATACTTAGCGCCTTCGGTCTGACTTTTGTATTGATTTCATCGGAAAGCATCTCGGCATTCAACATTCTGTCTATACGATAAGTTGTAATGTTGTCGTGATTATCGTGATAGCAGATCAGATAATAATTGTCATTTGAAAAGACCATCGCAACGGGATTTGTCTTATACTTCTCGCCGTTCTTTCTAAAGACACGCTCGTGACGTTCGTTCAGATCAAAATACTGAAAGGCTATCTTCTTTTCGGCGAGAATAGCGTCTTCTATCGTATTTACGGTATAGTAAATATGTTCGTTACTGTGCTTGGTCGTATTAAACTCTACAATGTTCTTTTTGAGAATGTCCGCACGGTAACTGCCGCCGAGAGCAGCTATTTTATCCGTCAATTCTTCCGTCTTTTTAGGGGATATGAAACTTGCTGCCTGCACCGCGTCTATAAGAATGCGAAGTTCGGGCACATCAAAGTTTCTGTCCAACACATAATAGCAGTTGCTATGCTGACCTTTTTTACAGACCACTTCATATCCGTAAGAGTTAAGAGCGGCAATATCCTGATACAAAGTTCTGCGGTCGCAAACAATTCCGCTCGCGCCAAGTCTATCTATAATCTGATTTGTAGTCAACGGATTATTCTCGTCGCTGTCCTGCTTGAGAATTTCCCATATCTTCAGAAGTTTGATTTTAGAGAAGGCTTCTTTTCCCATTACACGCTCCTAAACAATATACATAATTATTGTATCATAATTTTTAAGTAAAGTAAAGATTTCAAAGTCAGTTTTTAATGACACTCATAAACATAACAAAAGAGGCCGTATTATCACGACCTCTTTTCTTCTTCCTTTCTTTGATTTTCCGATTTTTCTTGTTCCAGCATATCATATATGACAAGTTCAAGAGAAAATACCAAAGATTCCAGAGTATGCTTTGGTATTTGGGTGATTGAGGGTTCACCGTTAACCTCTGTTTGATAATTTGTCGGTTTTCTTTTTCTCATAGCTAAATGATAAATCAATTAGCCAACAAAGTGTGAGTACCTTATCCGCACGTTTACCGCAGTAAAAGGTAATGTTTTTATCACATAAAGGTAAACTCGACCGATTTTTTGCCTTTCGCCTTTTCCACATATCAGAAAAAGACTTCGGCATCAAGGGGAAAAATTATCGCTTAAAATTCAAAGAATAAAGACTTCAATGCAATATTTTTTCCTGTTTCCTTGACTCCTTCGTCTTTTCCTGATTTCTCCTTTTCGTCGAAAGACAAAAAACAAAAGGAGGTTAAAAGTTGAAAGAGCAAAAAGTTTCTTCAAAGTCGCAAATAGTCTGCGAGTTCAACATTTACAATTCAGCAAAAAGATTAAGGAGGCTCAACATTTATGAAAAAAGCAGTGATTTACGCACGTTATTCCAGTGACACGCAAACAGAACAGTCCATCGAAGGACAGCTCCGCGTCTGTCAGAACTATGCAAAGAATAACCAACTTCTCGTCGTCGATACATACGTTGACCGTGCAATGACCGGCACGAACGATATGCGTCCCGATTTTCAGCGCATGATCAAAGCAAGCAGCAAACGGCAATGGGAATACGTCATCGTTTATAAACTTGACCGCTTTTCGCGGGACAAGTACGAAATGACTATCCATAAGCACACATTGAAAGAAAACGGAGTGAAACTTGTATCCGCTATGGAGAACATTCCGGACTCTCCCGAAGGTATAATCCTTGAATCGCTGCTCGAAGGTATGAACCAATACTATTCGGCGGAACTTTCCCAGAAAGTCTTGCGAGGCTTGAGAGAAAGTTATCTGAAAGGCAATTATACAGGCGGACCGGTCTTATTCGGATATGACGTCGTAGACAAGAAAAACGTCGTCAATCCCATAGAAGGAGCAATCGTACAGGAAATCTTCGGAATGTATGCACAGAACTACACGGCAGCTTATATCGCAGAGGAAATGCGCAAGCGAGGAATCCGCACCAAGAGAGGAAAATACCTCACCGAAAAAGCAATCTACAAGATGCTCCAGAATACCAAATACAACGGCAAGATAAAACACGGTGATACCGTTTATGACAATATCTATCCGAAAATCGTTGATGACGTTGTATGGCAGAAAGTACAAGACATTCACGACAGCAATAAACACGCTCCCGGCAGGAAGAAAGAAATCTTTGATTTTATCCTTTCCGGGAAACTGGTCTGCGGAGATTGCAAGCGTCTGATGGTCGGAATAAGCGGAACAAGCAAAACCGGCGCAAAGCATTATTACTATACTTGCCTGACACATTCAAGGGACAAAAAACCGTGTACGTTGAAAACCGCTTGCAAGAAAGAACTCGAAGATATCGTCATCAATACGACGTGGCAACTTCTTTCGGACAACGGCTCGTTGACAACCTTAGCAGAGGTGTTATGCAAACGCATAAACGAGAAGTCAAGAAACAACGCCAATATCAAATCGCTTGAAACAAAACGAACAGCCGCTCTGAAAGCGTCGCGCAACCTGATTGCCGCCATAGAACAAGGCATCATCACCGAACAAACCAAAGAGCGCCTGAAAGAACTCGAAACCCAGATATCCCAGCTTGACTTCGATATAGAACAGGAAAAGCAACGCACCTTCGCAGAACTCACTCCCGCAAAAGTCATTCAATTCCTGAACAAGGCGATATGCGGCGACGTACAGGATATAGGCGTAAGAAAAGCTCTCGTGAAATATCTTATCCGCGACATTATTCTGTACAACGATAAAATTATCATCAACTACTACTTCTCCGATCCGCTCAAAAAACACAACAACTCAATCGAATCGGTAAAGGAAACAGAAAAGCAGTCCAAAGAGGCTGCTCCTTTATCTGACTTTCAAAGTTCGTACAAAGGCGATAACTCGCCGCCAATTCAAAAAGAGCCAGTTACAGGCTCTTTTTGAATTGGCGGAAGCGGAGGGATAGCGCACGTTTCTTGCGATAGCAAGCGGGGTGCGCAAGTTTGCGCAGTTCTACGGCGCAAACCTGACGAGCTGAACGTAAAGAAAATATAATCTCTGCACTTTTAAACAAACGAAACCGCTCATACAAGCACAGATGTGGGCGAGTGAACCCTCCGCGAAAAGCAAATAAAATACATAAAGCCGATCGGAGCCCATAACGGACTCTTTTTGAATTGGCGGCGAGAGATAGCGCGCCCTTCTTGCTTCAGCAAGCGGGGTGCGCAAGTTTGCGCCCTCTACGGCGCAACCCTGACGAGCGTGCTTGTCGCGCCGGTCCGCGAGGCGTGCGAAAAGATGCTTTTGAGAGTGTAAGCGAGGGTGCGGCTATCCGTTAAGGTAGCCGCAACAATAACTTACAGATCTACTCTTTGGAAATTCTTCATTGACAGTTTACAGCTCGCGGCAGATAAAACGGCATAAATGACAATTCCTATCGCAAGAGCCGCTAATTTGGTGCCCGTATTTTCGGAATTGAGTCCGTTCAGGGTTGTGGAATAGAGCGGAGTTACCCAACGCAAAACGATAAAAACGCCTATTAAGAAGAAGATCACAAAAGCACCGATCACAAACGGTACGCCGATTTTAGAGGGATTTTTGAAATAGCGAGGGAAGAATATCAGATTGAAAATACCGAGCAGGATCGCTCCGTTTCCGACCAAAACAAGATTTGCCGATATTCCCGAATAATTAAAATATTGTTCTATTGGGAAAATTGCTCCTTTGATTGCTCCCATGATACCCACCAAAAACAGAATAATACATTGCAGACCGAATATCACCGACATTTTAGCAAGGGGTATATGTTCTTTTTTTACCGGTAGGGTGCATGCAAAGGAAATGTCACCGTTTTCTCTTGCCATCATACAGCCGAAGAATACGGAAAGACACGAAAAAAAGAAAATAACCTCATACGGATAACTCGGCACGAACACTAACCCGGCAAAAGATAAAAAAATAAAAGCCGTAGGATGCAGACAAAGACGTATTTCCTTTTTAATCAAATTTAACATTTTTCTTTTCCTCGTTTGCTTTTTCCAAATGTACGATGATATTATCTATCGTTGCGTCTGTCACGGCTATGCTTTCCGATGTTTGCATATCACGGGTCAACAAACCTTCGTAACCTTCTTTGACCGCCTTTACGCCGATAGCGTTGACGGCGGATGCGTCGGCAAGAGAAGAAAAACGAGCCAACTTATATTTGCATAGCAATTCTTTCAACGGACACGCCTCAAGAATTTTCCCTTGCGAGATATAAACGATATCGTCCGCAATCCGCATCAGGTCGGAGGTTATGTGCGTAGAGAAAAGAACCGATACGCCTTCTTCGCGCACAAGCTGTAAAATAATGTCGCAAAACTCCTCGCGGGAAAGAGGGTCGAGTCCGCTTGTAGGCTCGTCCATAATGAGCAATTTTGCACCGTGCGAGAGGGCGAGCGCGAGCGCAAACTTTACTTTCATACCTTCGGAAAGCTCCTTAACTTTTTTACTTTCGATAAGTTCAAATTGAGCAAGGAACCGTTCATATTTGTTTTGATCCCAAGTCGGATAAAATGGCGAGTATGTCTTTCGTATTGCGGCAAGCGTATTCATGGGATAATATCGGAAGCCACCGCCCACATAACCGATCGTCTGTTTGACAGTCATTTCTTCTTTGATAAAATCCTTTCCGAATACCGATACGCTTCCTTCTGCATCGATAAGGCGCAAAATACCTTTGATCGTCGTGCTTTTACCTGCGCCGTTTCTTCCGATGAGTCCCGAAATATGTCCTTGCTCCACGCAAAAACATACCTTATCCAATGTGAATTCGGGATAGGCTTTCGTCAATTCTCTCACTTCGAGCGCGTTCATTTTTTATCCTTATCTACGTTTTTAACATTGTTAACGGCATTCCAAAGCGTCTCCATATAAGAAAACGGTTGCAAGGCAATACCTTGCCCTTTGTCAGCCATCAAAACCAACGAGTCGCCTGTTTTCAGCGAAAACATATCCCGCACCTCTTTCGGAATGACGATCTGCCCTTTGGGACCGATTTTTACCGTTGCCAAAAACTTACCTTCGGGGAAATTCTCCATAATACGCTCCTTTGGTATAACAAGTATTACTATTCTTACTTATTATACAGAAAAAAAGAGTAAAGCGTCAAGCAAAAAAAATCAATTTTGAGAAATGAGAGGTTAAAGAACGAAATAAGTTCAAATTATAAACAGAAAGGCAGTCTAAAAAGACTGCTCCTTTATCTGACTTTCAAAGTTCGCACAAGGGCGGCGAGGGATAGCGAACCCTTCTTGCGATAGCAAGCGGGGTGCGCAAGTTTGCGCCCTCTACGGCGCAAACTTTACGAGCATGAAATTGCGCCGGTTTGCAAGGCGGGTGCAATCTTACCTACCCTTAGAGCGAATCTTTTGCGTTAAGCTCGTTTGCGCTTAATTGAATGTCTGATATGCGGTGAACGTTAATTTCACGTTGCGGTTTTGCCAGTTATCGTCGAATTTTCCGCTCGCGCCGTAACGTATGTAAAGGTTGCCGTGTCCCAGCGAGACGAGATCTGCGGTACTCACGGTGAATTTGAGGTTGTACGTTGCCCAGGAGGTGTTTTTCTTGCCGGGTCCGTGTTCGAACTGATAGCCCGCAAGGAAAGAAGGATCGTCGCGGGTAGCTTCCTGCCCCAGTATGTATCTGTCGAAGAAGCCTGCCAAAGATGAGGAGTAGGCGTTGCTACCCACGTTGCCGTCCGCATACAGGAAGCAGTATTGGTATCCGTCGTCCACCTCTTTTACGTCGAGAGTGACCGTGATGTCCACCGAAGTATATCCGTTAGCCGCAAGCGCGGACAGACTGACGTATTTATTAAGATCTATGTAGTCGTATTTCTGATTCACTCTGCCGCTGTCGGTGATTGTCGCGGTGTCGGAACGCAGGAAGGCATTGAATTCCGTGGGCGTAAACGTCGCGGTGAGATACAGGTCTTCGGCTCTGTCGGATATCCTCGTTACGGTTTCGTTTGCGGGAGTCACCCAACCGCAGAATACGTAGCCGGCTTTAGTTGCGACCGGCAACGCTATCTCGTCGAGAATGTTATATGAGGTCTTTAACTGTTCCGAACATTTACCGCCGTTAAGATTGTATTTTATGGAATAATTTACGAGACGGAAAATGGGCATATAAGAGGAATTCTTTTCGGGGAACACGAGCGCGTCGGAGCGGGTAAGAGTATTCGTTTCGAGCCAGCCGTCGAAGCTGTATCCCTTTTTCAGCATCGAAGTGGGAGCGTTCAGCGCTTCGCCAGGCACCCCGTACAGAGTGGCGAGCACTTCTTCCGTTTCCGTCATAAATACGACTCGGACTCCCCATTTGGCATAAACGGTATCCCCGTCATTGATATCCGAGAAATCAACGCTGTTCCCTTCGGCATCCACCCAGTCTATGACGGCGCAATCGTCCACGACGGAATTTTTATATGCGGCGAACTCAGCAGCAGAGACTGTGACTACTTTGTTTAGTCCAGATTGAGCGCCGTAATCCAAGTGAATTTCCGTCTTTTTTTCGCCGTTTCCTTCGCAAGCCGTGAAGCATAACAAAACTACGGAAAGTACGATAAAACAAATAATTGTCTTTTTCATTTCGGTTTCCCCCTTTATAAAATTATTTTTTTGAAAAGCGTAATGTTTTGAGAATAGTAATGTTTTCGAGAAGCGTAACGCTTATTAAATGTGAGGCGTTTCGTAAGTAAGAAGTATAAATATTTGAGAATTATTAGTTTTGTAAAATTTCAAAAAGCAAATCCACTGTTAATAATTTATCACATAACCGACGGTTTGTCAAGTGTATTCGACGTCAATTACGAGCCCCGCGCAAGGTAGGAATATTTACGGTTGCTTGTTTAAATTACGCGTGCTATCATTGTAACAACAACAATATAAGAGGTGGAATTTTGGACGTATCGACATTGTTGAAAGAAAGATCGAGCGAAAAATTAAAAGATTTCAGCGCGAAACTTTTACCCGGGACGGAGCGGGAAAGAATACTCGGCGTTAAGGTGTCCGAGTTAAGGAAGCTCGCAAAGGAAATAGCGAATAGCGGCGATTATCGCGGATTTTTGGAGGAAAAGCATTATTATCTCGAAGAAACTCTGTTACACGGCTTGATACTCGGATATGCGAAGCTCACGACGGAGGCGCTTATCGGGGAGATAGAAAAATTCCTGCCGCAAGCGGATAACTGGATGGTTACGGACTGCACGGCAAGCGGGCTAAAGGCTGTGAAAAAGAACCGCGACGCGTTTTACTTAAAGTGCCTCGAATGGCTCAAGTCCGAAAGGGAATATACCGTGAGATTCGCGGTGGTAATACTGCTCGGATACTATCTCGACGACGATTTCCGTAAAGATATCCCCGCATTACTCGCGCGCTACGACACCGACAGCTATTATATCAATATGGCGATAGCCTGGTATTTCTCGGTCGCGCTTGTAAAGCACTACGACGACGTGATCGGATTGTTCCGTACCCGCGCTATAGTGAACCCTTGGGTACACAACAAATCGATACGGAAAGCTGTCGAGAGCTACCGCATATCCGACGAGCGCAAGGCTTACCTCAGAAGTTTGAAAAGGAATAAATAGATCTCCGTATATAATAAAAAGGAAGCCAGAAGCTTCCTTTTCGCACATATAAAGTTAATTAGAACATTTACAACACACGCCTTCCTTCGATGAAGTAGGCGCGGCGGGAGGGGGATATCGGCTCTATGACCGCGTGGTCGGAGGCGGTGTGGAGTATGTAATTGTCGCCCAGGTAGATAGCGACGTGCCCCACGCGCTCCGTGCCGGTAAGACGGTAACGCGAGGAGTTGGTAAAGAACATGAGGTCGCCGCGTTCAAGGTCGTCGAACCCGACAGGCGTTCCCTGCTTCACCTGCGTGCGGGTGGTGACGTCGAGAAGCACACCCGCGCCTTTGTAATAGGCGTACTGCGTGAGCGCCGAGCAGTCGAATTCGCCCGCCACGAAATTCGTATTGAGTATGCCGTTTCCCCGGTGATAGCGTTGACTTCCCCATACGTATGGGTAGCCGAGCAGAGTTTTGGCTACCCCGATGACGCTTTCCGCGCGTTCGGAGCCATTGTCCATATAGTAAAGAGAGGTATAGTTGTCGTTCGCGGATAATACGCCGTGCGTTCTTTATAGACGGTCTCGTACCAGCCGTCCGCGTTCGTAACGGCGTCGTCGAACGGGGCGTCTGCGTTTTCGTTGCTTTGAAGGTAAGCTATCGGCGCGACTATAGCGAGAAATATCGCGATGACCGCCGTTATTATCGTCATTGTTTTCATTTTCCGTTCCTTTTACATAAGGGGCTTGCCTCGAAATACATTGTAAAGGCTTTTATACGCTTACGCAACGCACAATTTATGGTAAAAAAAGCGGCACGCTCGGCGTGCCGTAGGAGGAGCGTCGTTTCGGGCGCAGTTATTTCAGCCCGTTCTTTCCGTAAGCTCGCGCCAGGAACGGATATGGTGTACCGCAATACCGAAGCCCGCCGGCATCGTTTCGCGGAGAAGGTCGAGTTGTCCGTTCATATATTCCGCGCCTTCCTCGTAGAAGGTGACGATATCCTCTTCCTCGCCCGTCTCCACTCCGAGGTTGAGAACTTTACCTGCCGAAAAGGCGTAATTTATTTCGTCCTCGGCAAACTTCAGCACGCCTTCGCAAGAGTCGCGGTAGCTCATCAGAGTCACGCGGTCCGCGTTGTCGATAATGAATTCGTATGCGGGGCGCGTAACGCCGTTCAAGGTTATTTCGTCGTCGAGCCAACAGGGAATGTCGTAGGCAAAACGGATATCGGGATAATCGCGTTTCATGGCGAAGGTGAGTCCTACGAATTCGGTAATAAGCTCCGCGCGGCGCGCGTCGAATTCGGGGTGCTGGTGCGGCTCTATGTCGAAGTGGACGCCTTCGAATTTATATTCGGAGGAGGTTTGAAATTCAAGGAACGAACGCAGTTTTTCTTTAAGCGAAGCGTAGTCCTCTATCCATTCGTATTTGCCGGCGAGCCAGTAGACCTTAATACCTTTTGCGGAAGCCGAGCGGATAAAGTCGGAGATCCTTGCGGGGAACGACGAAGCGTAATAGTATATCTCGTTCACTCCCTGCGCTACGGCAAAATCGAGGTAGCTCTCGTCCAAGCGGTTATCCCACCACCATACGGCGAATACGCTTTCGACGGGCTCTGGCACGACGTTGCCGTCCTCTTTGTTATCGCCGTCTTCTTCCTTACCGTCTCCGACGTCGCCAACGCTTCCGGATTGATCCACGTTCGCACCGTTTCCGTCGTCGCCCCCGCGCTCGCCGCGGGTAAGAAGAACGCCCGCGGTTATACCTACTATGAGAAGCGCCGCTATGACGGTAAGGGATATCGTGAGTAAAGTTTTCTTTTTCATAGCTTCTCCGATGCGCGCGTAGCGCGTGAGAGGTTTGCGTTGCGTTATCAGTAACGTCCCGATTTATGTAGCTATAGCTACCGAATAAGTATACTATTTGTGGTTTGCTTCTGTTTCGCGCGGGCGGTATCCGTTGTACGACCACAGAGGAAGTCCCGCTTCGATGCGGTTAAGCGTATAAAGCTGGAGGGCGTTGCGGGGTGCGTAATGCGCTCTGTCCTTTTCGTAGCCGAATACCCTTCTTTCGTTCATATCGCAGTCGGGCGCTCTGCCGAGCAGAGTAAACAGCTTGCCGAAGCGCGCGATATTGCTGTCGCTGCCCAGAACTTCCGTGAATTCGGGATTCAGAAGCCAGGTCACCGTATTATACACGCGATAGCGGTATTCGGGGTAAAATTCAGTAAAGAACTCGTCCGCTTGTTTGAAGGAGTCGAGCACCCGTGCGTAGTCGAGCTTTTCGCCCTGCGGGATATGAACGGCAATACATTTTTCGCCGAGGCGGTAGGGGCATTTGAGAATGTTTCCGAGCCCCGCGTTGGGTATCACGACGAAACGTGAAAACTCGAACTGCAATCTGCCGAGCCTGAAAAGCCGCATCGTCAGGTGACGGGTGAGCCACTTAACGTTATGAAGCCCTTTTTCGCCGTATTGCTTATAGCCGTTTTCGCACCATACCGATATGTCGCGGAAGGTGTCGAAGAATATTTCGTCGGGAATACCGCGTTCAGCGTAATCGGCATAGGTCGAGGGAAGCGCCGCGAGTACCGCGGCGAGCTTCGCTACGGCGTTCGCTTTGCGGAGTTTTTTCGGCTTTCCGTTCATAAGCGCGGTCGAATAACGCGCGCATTCGGCGGGGTGCTCTTCCCGCCATTCGAGCGCTTCGCAAAGAAGCTCCGTTTCCAATCCCAGTTTCTCGTATATTTCCTTTTCCGTCATAACACTCTCCGTCATTATTATAGAACTCCTCGCCGCGGCAGTCAATCCCGTCCCTTTCGCTATATATCTCGATTTACTGATTGATTTCGTTGCGTTTTTATTGCATAATGGATATAACGAGCTTATTCCGAGGAGCGGATAATGAAAAAAATACTTCCGATAATGATGCTGATCTGCGTCGTCGCAAGCGTATTTGCGCTTTCGGCATGTACGGGCAAGACTCCCAAAGCGATAACCGAGGCTTTCGAGGATCTTGCCGAGGACGGGAAATTCCTGAGCGATTCGGGAAACGCCGGCGAGTCCGCCGTTTACGATTTCGGCAAAACGGTTACGTTCAATACTCTGGTGCTGAAAGAAAAAGGGGAAAACATTACTTCGTTTCGCATTTACGCGGACGACTCCGACGTCGCGTTTTACGGAAACGATTATATCGAGGGTTTGAGGTATTGCGCTTTCGAAAGGGTGACGGCAAGGAGTATAAGGGTAGAAGTGCTGTCCTCGGACGGAGAATGGAAGCTTCGTAAGCCCGAAGCCTATATGGTGAGCGGTACGGCAGACGATTTCGAGATAATGGCGTATATAAGCGTAGACGAAGCGGCGGCGCTCGCGGGCGAAAAAGCGGAGGTCGCCAAGAAAGTCACCGATTTCAATTTGTTCAACGTGGTGTATTTCGACAAAGACGGTAATCTCGTATTCAACGAGCTCGAAACGGACGGCGGCAAAATAAACGCTCGCGGACTGCTCAAAACCGCCGTTACCGCAATAAAGTCGCTCAATCCTTCCGCCACGGTGGTCGTCATGGTGCTCGGCAACAAGGATTTCGGCGACGGAATGACGGTGACCGAGAGACACAATTCGGCGATGGGGAGCAATTCCGACAGGCTGAAAGCCAACCTTATCGCGTTTGTCGAAGAATACGGATTGGACGGCGTGTCGTTCGATTACGAATATCCCGAATCGCTGAAAGATTACACGATTTACAAGAAATTCGTGAAGGAACTGAAATCGGCGCTTCCTGCGGGCAAGTTGCTGACTGCGGCGCTGGCGATATGGAATATCGGCGTAGGGAAACTCACTAAAAAAGATCTCGCAAACTTCGACAGCATAGAGATAATGTCTTACGACATGTTCGACGAACGCGGAAATCACGCCGCGTTCTATACGTCCGCATACGAAGTGGTGGATAAACTTATCGATAAAGGGCTCGATCTCAAAAAATTCAATCTCGGCGTGCCTTATTATTCGCGTCCGGTGAACGCCGATCCTTATTGGGGGAACTATTACGACGTTGCGGACAAGCTTTCGCCCTTCGAAAACAGTTACGTCGAAGCCTATACCGACATTAACGGCGTGAGTCATCCCGAACTCCGCAATTACTATAACGGCAGGCAGATGATATACGATAAGACGGCGTATGCGATAGACGCGGGGCTTGGCGGGATAATGATATGGCATTTCGGTACGGATTCATTCGATCCGGAGCTTTCGCTCACGAATACCGCGGCTCAGGCTATCGCCGCGCGTTTAGGCTGATGCCAAATCAATAAGTCATAACTATGTAAGCCTATAAAAGTTGCGGTTAATTCAGTAAATAGGAAATGCGATATTTGACGGAGACTAAAAATAAATAATTAAGGAGCTTAGATTAAATTTATGGATATTTATGTAATTTATAGTTTTGAAGATAAAACCAAGGTAGATGCTGTTTTAAAAGATATCAAATCCAAAGATAAAGAAGGCGCATTACATTTTTTTATGTTTTCTCCTTTTAATGAAAATCAATTTTGGCATAAAACAGCCGTAGACAAATTAAAAAAATGCAATTTGGTATGTTATTTTTGCGATTTAAATAAGAAGTTAATTGCAAATAGGCTTAAAAATGTGAAATGGGAATTGGGCGTTGCCAATAAGTTTAATAAAAAAACATTTATAATAAGGTTAGATGAAGAATTGCCGCAAGCCAAGTGCCAATCTAATTCTATAGCACAAGAAATATTCGGTTTAGATTATTCGGGAGAGTTATTAAACTTAAGCAGATACAGGGTATGCGATACAAACGAAATTACCGATATTTTATTAGAAGAATCTCAGTGGACGGTAGAAAAGTCTTTAATTAATATAGATTTGCAAAAAGATATAAATGAATTCGAATATTATCAATTGTTAATAAGCGAATACCAAATTATGGTGGATACATCAGAAAAACTAATGGAAAGAAGACAAAACATAAGTAATCTATATACATCGATTTGTGCGGCCTTATTAGCTTTTATAGGGGCTGCATTCGCTTTTGGTAATCTCACGGCAACATTTGTTATTATGCTATTGGCGGGGCTGGTCTTTACTAGCCTTGCATTGAATTGGAAAGCGTGCTTGCGTGCATACGAAATGAATAATGCCGGTAAATTTGCGGTTATTAACGCAATTGAAAAAATTTTGCCTGCAAATATGTTTGATTGTGAATATAGATACAACACTAAAAACGGTATTAAATCTTATTCAAACAGGGAAAGGCTGTTGCCTCATATTTTCGTAATAGTGGGAATTAGTTTAATTGCCTTGTCGTTAGTGATGCTAGTTTTAACACTAACAGGAGTAGTATCTGTAAAACCAAATCCGATTACACTGTAATTAAATATAGAGCTTTATATGCTTAAGATATTTTTTGTCCACGTCGGCGTATTTTACGCCGTAACGTATCATTTCGCGCCATTTGAAATTGCGTTTCGGCGGAAGCACGAAGTATTTTCCGCAAAGTATGACGTAAAGCTCCTTTTCGTTGAATCCGTGTGCGTACCACGTTTTTTTGACGACTGCGGTAAGGGCTCAGCCGTTTCCCTCATTTTTTCGTCGGGAACGCGGTATTCTTTGATATGCCACAATGGATATTCGTCGCCTTCGACGCTTTCCGTGCGTTCGGATAAGAAATATTCCGCGAGCGCTTCCGCGATCGCTTCGTCCGATATGCTTTCTTCTATTATTCCGAGTCTGAACTTAATTAAATATTATGACATACGCCGCCGAAAGTCGATATTTCGTACGAAACCGTGTATTGACTTTTGAATTTCGTTGTTGTATTATTATTTTATAAAAAGTGAGGAGAGATATTATGCCGTCCGAAAGATTGATGGTGGTAGGTAAAGATTATAACTCAGACGTCAAACCCGTTCCCTTTGCCGTTTACGGTAACGGCGGCAGCGTCAGCCGCGCCGCTTCGCGCGTTCAACCCAACATAGGTTTCGTTCCGCCTCACTACAGCCCGCCCGTGCCCTACGACGAGTACGCTTATCCGGGCAGGAAATTCGGCGTGGAAAAGCTTTACGAGCACACCCGCGCCCCGGAAGGGGACGCTATAGTCACTCCCGCATACGGCGGCAGAGCCGTGCGCAAATCGTATATCAAATGTAAGCGCGCGGTAGGGGCGGTATTCGTGGTGATAAGCGTTGTACTGCTTATCGTAGCCGCCTGCTTCCTCATCTGACGGATCGGAACTGAAATACCTTATATAACGTAAATAAACCGCCCCGGAACGAGGGCGGTTTGTTTGTGCTTGAATTATCGCTGTTTATGAGTTACGGCTATCATAACGCGCGATCAGGAATCCCAAACGCTCAGATATCTTTCTCCGGTATCGGGGAACAGGGTGACCACGACTGCCGCGGGATCCCTTGTCGCAATAAGCTCGGAAGCCACAAGCGCGGCGCCCGAGGAGATACCTATGAGGGTACCGTATTCTTTGGCGGCGCGGGTGGCGGCGGCTATCGCGTCCGCGCTTTTTACGCACACGGTTTCGTCGATGACGTCTTTGTCGAGAAGCGCGGGAAGGAAGTTCGCGCCTATTCCCTGTATGCCGTGCGCGCCGGCGTAGCCGCGTGAGAGGAGGGGACTTTCTTCGGGCTCCACCGCTACGACTTTCAACGCGGGATAAACCTTTTTCAGCGCTCTGCCGAGCCCCGAGAGCGTGCCGCCTGAGCCGAAAGTAAGTACGAGATAATCGGGCGCTGTGTCGCCGAGGTCTTTGATTATCTCTTGCGCGGTGGTCTCCTCGTGAGCGCGGGCGTTGTCGGGATTGGAGAACTGATCGGGAACGAAGGCCCCTCTTTCGCGGGCTATTTCGTCCGCTTTCGCGTGCGCGCCCGCCATACCTTTTTCTTTCGGAGTCAATATCACTTCCGCGCCGAGGTGACGAAGAAGTTTCTTGCGCTCGTCGCTCATGTTTTCGGGCATAACGAGCACCGCGTTATATCCTTTTTGCAACGCGATATAGGTAAGTCCTATGCCGGTGTTGCCGCTCGTGGCTTCCACGACGGTACCGCCCGCTTTGAGTTCGCCGCGCTTTTCCGCGCCTTCTATCATATACAGCGCCGCTCTGTCCTTGACGGAATGTAAAGGATTGAAGTATTCGAGTTTGGCGTAGATGTTGCCGTTACCCAAGCGAAGCAACGGCGTGTTTCCTATAAGTTCGGTGATGTTTTCGGCAAGCATTTTTGACCTTTCGGATAACGTCAGATTTTGTTGAATTTGTACAGTACAAGCGTGGAAATTATACTGACTACCATTCCCACTATGACCATGGTGGACTGGCTGTTCACCGTTTCGCCGTAGCCGATAAGGTTGCCCACAAGGCATATCAGAAGACATACCGCGAAAGGTATCACGGCTATCTTGAAGTACTTCGCCATGAGTACCATCGTGAGCCCGCCGAATATCGCGGGGATAACGTAGGGCGACACGGGCTTCAGGACGTTGACTATTTCGTTCTGGAATATCGCAAGCGGGATAAGTCCTATTATTATGATGACCGTCGTCACGATGCTTCCCACAGCAATGGATATCGTCGAAACGATTTCCTGTTCCTCGGAGCCCTGTTTCGTTTTCGCAATGGTCTGCGAGTTGAGCGAGCAGGGGAGCTTGAGGTTGGAGATGTTGCCCGTGATGAACGAAAGGTATTGTCCGCCCGTTCCGAGAAGCGGCGCGTAACTCAGCGCTTCGATGAGTCCTATCGCCCAGTAACCCGCCATAAACGGTACGCATACGCCGAGTTGGGACCAGTTCGGAGTGACGCCTGCGGAAATGCAATACACTATGGGCAACGCGCATATGAACCCCAAGGCTATCCAGGTGAATATTCTTCCCAGATTGTGCATCTGGTTGTTATGTTCTTCTCTTGTTGAGGCTACGCCGAAAAAATCCGATTTTTTCATCTTTACGTCCTCCTTACGCGAATACCGGTATGAATGCGAAAGCTATCGCCAGAGAGCCGAGGATACTTATCGGCAAAGCGTAGGATTCTATCCATTTCTGTTTGAATACGAGCAATACCACTCCGCACAGCCCCATGAGTATCACGCTCGCGGCGAGCGTGATGAGCGTTATCTCGCCGTAAGTGGTTATTCCGCTCGCGTCGGTCACGGGAGAATTGATGCCGAAGAAGCCGCCCATTATTATCGCGGACATTATGCCCGCGAGCATTCCGCCCAGGAGCGCTCCCGTTATCGCGTTCATCTTGCGTTCGTTCTTTTCCTGCAGTTCGAGGAGCTTGTTTTGATATTTTTTATAGAATATCGCGTTGAACAAAGGTCCCGTTATGATGCTTATCGTCATGACTACGCAGGCGGTGGCTATCGCGGTATTGTCCGTCGCCGCCGTGACTCCCGCCTGATCCATCGCGAGTATCTCGTACTGGAGCGCGCCTATGACCGAAAGCCTTATCCACGGTATCGCGAGTCCCAGGAACTGCATCATGATCCCTATACCGATAACTATAGGGATAGAAGGGATTATCGAGAATAAAGCGCTGTTTTTAATTGTTTCGGTGACGATTTTCTTGTCCATTCCGATAGCTTTGGCTCTGCGCGCCGCTTTTATCAGAAAAACCACCGACATCGCTATGATGATCGCGGCTATTATCGCGCCGAGCACGTATACCGATACGAAACTTTCGGGCATAAAAGAGTTCCTCCGTTCTTTTGTTTATAATTTATGATACCCCACGAACGCGTATAAGTCAATATTTGCCCGCGCTAATTTAATCGGAAAAGTTGAGTAATTCGCTTGATAACCGTAAATACCTATGGTATAATAAGCAAGCGTTCCGTGACGTGCGCCTTATTTTGCACGCCAGAATACGGAAGTTAAGGAGAAAATATGCTTCACGACGTATATTCCGGTCTTATGATCGCGCTTATGGTAATAATGGCTTTGCTCGCCATCGCTATGATAGTCATCGTAATGATGCAGAGCGGCAATCAGGGCAATCTCGGCGCCATTACGGGTGCCGCGGAGACATTTTTCGGCAAGAACAAAGCGAAAACCATGGACGCCAAGTTCAAAAGGTGGACGGTAGGTATAGCCGCGGCGATGCTGGTGTGTTCGATATTGTTTTTCGTATTCCACATGTTGAACAACAGGCTGTAAAGCGAGCGTCGCGAAAACGTTAAAACGTTAAGGAAATGGCTATATTATTATAGCCATTTTTTTAATCTTATGGTATAATTGAAAAATCGAAGGAAGATATGATCAAAGTAGCGGCTACGAACAAAAAAGCCTATCACGATTATTACATCGAATCGACGCTCGAAGCGGGTATCGCCCTTCAGGGAAGCGAGGTGAAAAGCGTCAGACTCGGTAACGTGAATCTCAAGGACAGTTACGCCGTCGTGAAAAACGGCGAGATCCTGCTTGTGGGCGCGCATATCGCTCCGTACGAAAAGGGCAGCTATTTCAATCCCGACGCCAAACGAATGCGCAGGCTCCTCCTGCACAAGAAGGAGATCCTGAAGCTCAAGCAGAAGGTGGCGGAGAAGGGATACACGCTCGTGGTGACGAAGATGTATTTCAAGGACGGACTGGTGAAAGTGGAGCTGGGTCTTGCCAAGGGCAAGGAGGGGCACGACAAGAGGAACGCGATCCGCGAACGCGACGAAAAGCGCATGGCGGAAAGGGCGGTCAAGGAGAGCAATTACAGATAAGCGCGTTTTAGGACGGCTTTCAAGGAAATAAAGACGAAACGACGGAGGAATCTCACCATGTATAAATCTATAGATACCAGATGCGTACAATGCGGATACGAGCCGAAAAACGGCGAGCCGCGCGTACAACCCATTATACAAAGCACCACTTTTGCGTACGACACGCCCGAGGAAATGGGAGATCTTTTCGATCTCAAGAAAGCGGGCTATTTTTATACGAGGCTCGGTAACCCCACTCTGGGCGGGCTCGAAGAAAAAATTTCCGCGCTCGAAGGCGGCGTAGGCGCCCTTGCCACGGCTTCGGGAATGAGCGCGACGACGCTCGCGATATTGAACGTGTGTTCGGCGGGCGACAATTTCATTTCGCTTTCGACCATTTACGGCGGGACTTACAACCTTTTCAACGTAACTCTCCGTAAGCTCGGTATCGACTGCAGGTTCGTCAACAACCACACCCCCGCCGAGGAAATAGAGGCTTTGATAGACGGAAAAACGAGGGCTATATTCCTCGAAACCATCGCGAATCCCGCAGGAACGGTAGCGGATTTCGATAAATTCGCGGCGATAGCGCGTAAGTACGGCATTCTGCTCGTATGCGACAACACGATAGCCACGCCCTGCCTCTCGAGACCTTTCGAATTCGGCGTTAACGTCGTGGTGCACGCTTCCACCAAGTATATCGACGGTCACGCCACGAGCGTGGGCGGAATAATAGTGGACGGCGGCAATTTCGTCTTCAAAGACAATCCCCGTTATCCCGGCTTCAACGTGCCGGACGACTCTTATCACGGAATGGTGTTCGCGGATTGCGGCGCGGGCGCGTATATACTGCGCGCCAGAGTCATCGGTATGCGCGACTTCGGCGCGCAGATGGCGCCGTTCAACGCCTTCCTCACCATGCTCGGAGCGGAAACTCTGCATTTGCGGATGCCCCGCCACAGCGACAACGCGCTCGCGCTTGCCCAAGCGATGAAGTCTCACCCCGCCGTCGAATGGGTGAAGTACGCGGGACTCGAGGGCGACGAGGATCACGAGCGCGCGCTCAAGTATCTTGACGGCGGCAGAGCCGCCGGAATGGTGAGTTTCGGTATCCGCGGAGGCAGAAAAGCGGCGTCCGAATTCCAGAAAGCGCTGAAGCTTTTCCGTATCGTCACGCATATCGCGGACGCAAGGAGCTGCGTGCTTCATCCCGCGTCCACCACGCACAGACAGCTTTCCGACGCAGATCTCGAGGCGGCGGGCGTACCCGCCAATCTCATAAGGCTTTCGGTAGGTATCGAGGGTATCGAAGACATACTTTCGGACGTTATAGGCGCGCTCGACGCGACGCTTTGATTGAGGAGGTATTATGCCGATAGTTATACCCAAAGACATACCGGCGTTTTCCGTACTCAAGAAGGAAAACATCTTCGTTATGCCGAAGAAGCGCGCGGAGTCGCAGGATATCCGTCCGATAGAGATAGCGATAGTCAACCTGATGCCCACGAAGATAGAGACGGAAACGCAGTTGTTAAGGCTTCTCGCGAATACGCCTTTGCAGGTCAATCTCACGCTCATCAAGACCGCCACCTATAAATCGACCAACGTGTCGGGCGGGCACATGGAGAGATTCTATAAGACTTTCGACGAGGTGCGCGGCACGCGCTTCGACGGAATGATAATCACGGGCGCGCCCGTGGAAACCATGGATTTCACGGACGTCGCTTACTGGAAGGAACTCGAGGAGATATTCGATTACGCCGACAGTATGGTCACCTCGACGATATATATCTGCTGGGGAGCGCAGGCGGCGATGTACCATTATTACGGTATAGGGAAGATACCGCTTGAGAAAAAATTGTTCGGTATCTTCAAAAACCGCGCCACTTCGGCTTTCGAGCCCTTGCTCAAAGGGCTCAACGACCGCTTCTCCATACCTCATTCCCGCCACACCCGTATCGACGAGGACGCCGTTCGCGCCAACAAAAAACTGCGCGTGATAGCCGAAGGCGACGACTGCGGACTCAGTATCGTGAAAAGCAAGGACGACCGTAAATTCTTCTTCTTCGGACATTCCGAATACGACCGCGAAACGCTCAAACTGGAGTATATGCGCGACAAGGAGAAGGGGCTCAGGATCGATCCTCCGGCCAATTATTTCATCGACGGCGACGTGAACCGCATCAATATGAGCTGGAACAGCACGGGGAATCTCCTTTTTTACAACTGGCTCAACCATTACGTTTATCAGGTCACGCCCTATAATCTGGAGGACTGATGATAGTAACCGACGTATCACTCAGAAATTTTTTGAGCTACGGAAGCGAAAGAGTGACTTTCGCGAAAGGGTTGAATATCGTTTACGGCGCCAATGCCGCCGGTAAGACCAACCTTATCGATTCGATATACCTTTGTTCTCTCGGCAGATCTTCGCGCCACCCGCGCGACAAAGAACTGATCAACTGGATTTCGCCGGCGGCGGGTTTCGGCGTGGAACTTAAAGTCGAGAAGCGTTTTTCCACTCATACCGTCGCGATAACCGCGGACGAGCAGGGGAAGAAGCGCGTCACCGTGGACAAGCTTCCCGTTCAGCGTATCGGCGAACTTATGGGCGTTGTGAACGTTGTATTCTTTTCGCCGCAGGTGATAGGTCTCGTGCGCGAAGCGCCCGCCGACAGAAGACGGTTCATGGATATGGGGCTTTGTCAGCAGAGCAAGACCTATTTCTACACTTTGCAGAGATACAACGCCCTTTTACAGCAACGCAACAAGCTTCTCAAAACGTATAAAGGGCGCGCTTCGCTCGACTCGATGCTCGAAGTGGTGGACTCTGAGATGATAAGGACGGCGGCGTTCATAATCAAGGAACGCGCTAAATTCATCTCGAAACTCAAGCCTTACGCCGTGAACGAACATTATAAACTTACCGACGGCGCGGAAGAATTCTCCGTTTCTTACGAGACGGAAGCTGTGGATCCCGATAATCCCGAAGAAGGTCTTAGAAGGCTTGCGGCTTCGTCCCGCGCGGACGATCTCCGGCTCGAATACACCACGGTGGGACCGCACCGCGACGACCTTAAATTGAGCGTGAGCGGCGTCGATCTCAGGAAATTCGGCTCGCAGGGGCAGCAACGTTCGGCGGTGCTTTCGCTTAAACTCGCGGAGATAGCCTCGTTCCGTTCGAGAACGGGGGAAACGCCGGTGCTTCTTCTGGACGACGTTTTGAGCGAGCTCGACGAGAAAAGGCGCAACGCTCTTTTCAACGCCATCGACGGTATACAGACGATAATCACCTGCACGGAGCCCGCTCCCTTCGAGGGCGCGACCTATTTCGAAGTGAAAAACGGACATTGTACGAGGAAATAATATGGAAAACACCGATATCAAAAAAGCCGAAATAGCTTCCTACGTCAAAGTGGAAGGCGTCAGCTCGGAGGAGATAGCTTCCTGTATCGTTATCCCTCCGGATACGACTATGGGCGATTACGCGTTGCCGTGCTTCAGATTCGCGAAGATCCTCAGGAAGTCTCCCGCCGCGATAGCCGAGGAGCTTGCCCGAGCGATAAAGGCGGGCGAAAACCCGTTCGCTTCCGTGGAAGCGGTCAACGGCTATCTCAATTTCAAATTCGACCGTACCGCCGAAGCGGGACGCGTTCTGAAAGAAATAGCGGAAAAAGGCGCCGGTTACGGCGGATCCGCCGAGGGCGCGGGCAAGACGGTGTGCATCGACTACAGTTCGATAAATATCGCCAAGCCTTTCCATATCGGACACCTCTCGTCGACGGTGATAGGAGCGGCGCTCTACCGCATGTACAAGAAACTCGGCTATAACGCCGTAGGCATCAATCACCTCGGCGACTGGGGCACGCAGTTCGGTAAGCTCATCGTCGCTTACAAGAAGTGGGGCGACGAGATAGATCTCGCGCAAGAGGGAGTAATGGGGCTTACGAAGATATACGTCAAGTTCCACGCCGAAGCGGAGGAACACCCGGAATTAGAGGACGAAGCGCGCGCGTGGTTCAAGAAGATCGAGGACGGCGACAAGGAAGCTCTCAAGCTGTACGATCTGTTCAAGGAGATCACGTTAAAAGAAGTCGGCAAGGTATATACGCGGCTCGGAATAGTTTTCGATTCGTATAACGGCGAAGCCTTCTATAACGACAAAATGGCTCCCGTACTTGACGCTTTGGAAGCCAAAAACCTTATAACAGTGTCGGACGGCGCGAAGATAGTCGATCTTAACGAATACGGTATGTCGCCCTGTCTTCTGGTCAAGGCGGACGGCGCGACGCTGTACGCCACGCGCGATCTCGCGGCGGCGTTTTACCGTAAGAAAACTTACGATTTCTACAAATGTCTGTACGTCGTGGCTTACCAGCAGAATCTGCATTTCAAGCAGTTTTTCAAGGTAATAGAGCTTATGGGCGAGAGCTGGTACAAGGATCTCGTGCACGTTCCTTTCGGCATGGTGTCCCTTGAGGACGGCACCATGTCCACGCGTAAAGGGAAAGTGGTATGGCTCAAGGACGTGCTCGATAAGTCCGTCGAAAAGAGCTTGCAGATCATTTCCGAAAAGAGCGCGGGACTCAGGGACAAAGCCGACGTCGCGGAGAAAGTGGGCGTGGGCGCGGTAGTGTTTTTCGCGCTTTCCAACAACCGTATCAAAGACATCACGTTCAGCTACGACAAGGTGCTCAATTTCGACGGCGAAACGGGACCTTACGTTCAGTACACCAACGCCCGTTGCATGAGCGTTCTGCGTAAAGCGGGAGCGGTCGATCTCGTTGCTCCGTTTACGCCCGAAGAGCTCGGAGGGCTCAACGGTAAAGAGGGCGAGGAGCTCGTATCGCTCATAGGGCGTTTCCAGTCGGTCATCTCCGACGCCGTAGCGAAGTACGAGCCCAGTATCGTTACGCGATATCTCATCGATCTCGCGCGCTCGTTCAACCGTTATTATCTCGAGAACCGCATATTGAACGCCGAAGAAAAATACAGGCGCGCGCGTATCGCGCTCGTGAACGCCGTTCACGTCGTACTCGAAGAAGGTCTGAGACTGATAGGAGTGCGCGCTCCGGAGGAAATGTAAAAATGCGAGTGGACAGTCATTCGCATTCCGCCTTTTCTCACGACGGCAGACAGCCGATAGAGGAGCTCGTCGCGGAGGCGAAAAGAAAAGGGCTTGCATATTACGCCGTGACCGAGCACCTCGACCGCGACTATAAGTATTGCAGGAAGGAGCGCTTTCTCAAGCAACTCAATCTTCGCAGGTACGCCCGCGCGATAGAAAAACTGCGCGAAAAATATGCGGACGGAACGCCTTACGTCGCTTTCGGCGTGGAAGCGGGCTACTGCGCGGAGACGGTGAAGTGGTACGAGGAGAATCTTCCGAAGTACGATTTCGACGTAATAGTTAATTCCATACATACGATACACGGCGGCGACGCGTATTTCGGCAAATTCTTCAAGGGGCGCGACAAAGACGACGTTTATCTCGAATATCTCGGTTTGCTCATCGATTCCGTCAAAGTCCCTTACCGCTACGACGTGGTGGGGCACGTCGGATACATCACGCGCTATGCCGGCTATCCAGACGTAAGCCTCTGGGAGCCGCAGTATCTCGACAAGATAGACGAGCTTTTCGGTGAGATAATCGCACGCGACAAGACCGTCGAGATCAATACCCACATCCGTCATCCGCTGATGAGTTATCTTCCCGAAAGACCTTTGCTCGAAAGGTATTACGCTTTGGGCGGCAGGAACGTGACTTTTTCTTCGGACGCCCACGTCGCGGAGGATATCTGTAAGCGTTACGACGAAGTGGCGGCGCTTGCGAAAGAGATAGGTTTTACCGAATGGACGGTCTACAAGAAGGGCGAGGCGCACAAGATACCCATATAAAAAATAAAGTTTACGGGCGGAGGCGGTACAATGCGGAAAATATGCGGTAAAAACATCGTTCTGACCGGTTGCGACAGCGGCATAGGCTACGAGTTTCTTAAGCTGATAGCGGCGGACAACAAGGTTTTATGCGTGGACGTAAATACCTCAAGGCTCGACGAACTCCGAAAAACGTATACGGGAATTACCGTGATGAAATGCGACGTTTCGACTAAAGAGGGCGTCGACGCCGTTTTTGCCGAAGCGGAAAAAATCTTTCCGTTCATCGACATATTTTACGCCAACGCGGGATTCGCTTACTACGAAAAATTCAATTACGCCGACTGGGACAGAATAGATCGTATCATGCGCACGAATTGCTATTCGCCTTTCTATTCCTACGGCAGATACCTTAATTATCTTAACGGCAGAGAGGGGCGTTTCTGCGTGACGGCTTCCGCGATAGGCAAGATGGCGATGCCCGGGTACACCCTCTACAGCGCTTCGAAGTTCTGCGTGCAGGGCTTCCAGGAAGGCTTGAGGCTCGAGGACAACGGCAACGTGAAGCTCACCGTGCTCTATCCCATCGCCACCGCGACCAACTTTTTCGCATACGGCTCCGAAGGAAGGAGCCGCGACGAGGACAGACCTTTCCCGGTACAGAAGCCCGCCCACGTCGCCCGTCGCATGTACGTCGCCGTTTCAAAAGGCAAAAAATATTGCAATCCGTCCCGCCTTTTCTCGTTCGCGATGCAGCTTTTCAAATTCCTGCCCGTCGCGCGAAGCGTGTATTGGGCTATAGAGAAAGCCAAATTCAGACGTTATTGTAAGCGCGAAAATATAGATTAAGACCGAAGCAATTTACGATACCATACGAAACGTTTGTCGCATTGGGTGCCGCTGACAGCGGGGATTTTTCGCGCGTCCGATTTTAATATTTATTGATTTTTTTACAGGGAGAATAAATTATGAATGAAGTAAGATCAAAGGGAAGAAAAAATAAACTTTTGCGTTACGTGCCCGCGGAGGACGAGGAATACTTTAGCCCGTTAGGGGTGCTTTGCGACGAACCTACCGAAAAGGATTTCGCCTATATCGAAGCGTTCGCGCGCATATATCCGGAAGCGGCGTTCGATCTGTATACCTGTTATAACGAAGGGATTGTCGCAGGAAAAGACGAGCGCAAAGCGGTGTATTGGTTGAGAGTTGCGGCGAGGGAAGATTATTTCCCTGCCGAAACCGAACTCGCCTTGCGTTACGAGAGCGGCTGCGGCGTAGCGGAAAATATGCGTAAAGCGCATAAACTCTATCTTGCCGCGGCGGAAAACGGCGACGTTCTGGCAATGTACCGTGCGGGCGTCGATTACGAATACGGTTACGGCGTGCGTAAAAACCGCGCGCTTGCGCGTATGTGGTACGAAAAAGCGGCGGCGGAAGGGTACGAGGGCGCCGAGGAAGCGCTCGAGACGCTTGACGACGGGGATTGAGTTTTTTTCTTTAGGGCGCGCCGAATACGGCGCGTTTCCGTATTGCGCGGAGGCGTTTTCTGTGGTAAAATATTCAATAGGTGCGCCCGTACACGGGCGCGCGAAAAGCGCGCTTTTCGTAAGCAATGTTTATCGGAGGAGTTCTATGTATCCCAAACTTTTTTCTCCCGTGAAGATCGGCGGTTGTGAAATCAAGAACCGTATCGTTATGTCGCCCATGCTTATGGGCTTCGGTCAGATCGACGGCAGACCTACCGAACAACTGATGGACTATTACGAGGAGAGAGCCAAAGGTGGTACGGGACTTATCATTACCGAGATAACCCGCGTCAACGATATGACGGGCGCTTCCTCGTTCGGTCAGCTTGCGATGTCTCACGATTATCATATCGAGCCCATGCGCGAGTTTGCCGAACGCATACACCGTCACGGCGCCAAGCTTTTCGTGCAACTGCACCACCCCGGCAGACAGAACGTGGGACTAATGGTCGGAACGGTGCCTATATCGGTGGCTACCGAGCGCGTTTGGAAGGGCTACAGGAAAATGCTCTACAAAGCGGTACCCGTTCTACGTAAAGTTTTACTCGAGAAGGACAGAGTGCCTTGCTCCGTCGCGCCCAGCAAGGCGGAGCCCGCGTACTTTGCCGCCGGCAGGGTGCGCGCGTTGAGGAAGAGTGAAATCAAAAAACTTATAGAGCAATTCATAGCAGCGGCGGTAAGATGCAAGAAAGCGGGCGTGGACGGCGTGGAGCTGCACGGCACGCACGGTTACCTTATCCAACAGTTCCTTTCACCGAATACGAACAAGCGCACCGACGAATACGGCGGCAGTTTCGAGAACAGATTGAGATTTTTGCGCGAAATAGTGGAAGGTATCCGCAGGGAGTGCGGCGATTATCCGATAATAGTGCGCCTCACCGTGGACGAATGTTACGACCGCATAGGTAAGGAAGGCAAGGGCTATGGGCTCGAAACGGGAGTGGCGTACGCCAAAGCCATAGAAAAAATGGGCGTGGACGCATTGGACGTAAGCTCCGCTTCCTACGATACGTTCAATTACTGGCTCGAACCCACCTCTTTCGAGAGCGGTTGGCGGAAATATATGGCGGCGGCGGTCAAAAAGGAAGTAAAAATACCCGTTCTCGCCGCGGACATAATAAGAACGCCCGATTTTGCGGAACAACTCCTCGAGGAAGGAGTACAGGATTTCGTTTCTTTGGGAAGGCCGCATATCGCAGACCCGCACTGGGCTAATAAAGCCATGAACGGCAGAGCGGAAGACATCAGGCGCTGTATATGTTGCCTTTACTGCATAGAAAGCATGCAGGAGAACGCGTTTACGGGCGGGCACGGCTATTGTTCGGTCAATCCCACAGTGGGCAAAGAGCGCGAATATTATACCGAAGGTCTTGAAAAGAACGGTAACGGCAGAAAAATAGTGATAGCGGGCGCGGGCTGCGCGGGACTTACCGCCGCGGGTATCCTCGCGGAGAGGGGATTCGACGTGACCGTGCTCGAAAAAGAAGATAAGGCGGGCGGGCAACTCAATCTCGCTGCTATGCCGCCGCACAAAGAGCGCATAGGTTGGTGCTCGGAAGATCTCGAGCGCTTCGCCGTATCCAACGGCGCCGAAATAATTTACGGAGCCGAAGCGACGGCGGAAACCGTCAAGTCTTATTCCCCCTATGCGGTCATAGTGGCGACGGGAGCAGTGGCGTCGAGGCCGCGCTCGATACCCGGAGTGAACGGCAAGAACGTTTATACCACCACGGAGATCCTTACCGGAGTGGTAAGTTTCAAAGGAAAGAAGGTAGCACTCATCGGTTCCGGCATGACGGGACTCGAAACGGCGGAGCTCATAGCGCCCGAGAACGAACTCACGATAGTGGAGATGGCGGATTCCGTTGCCCCCACGACTTGGTTCCAACACCGCGACGATTGTATACCCAAACTCGAGAAATGCGGCACGCGTTTCATTCTGAACACCAAGCTTGTCGCCATAGACGAGAAGGGAGTTGAGCTCGTTAAAGTGGTGAAAAGAGGTAAGGGTTTCAAAGTTACGGGAGAAACTTCGCGCCTGGATTGCGACGCCGTGGTGCTGTCTTTGGGCGCGCGTCCCGTTAACGCGCTCGCGAAGGAGCTCAAAGGCGTTTGCGAAAAAGTTTATACCATAGGCGACGCGGAGCGCGTAGGCAGGATAGCCGACGCGACACGCGCGGGTTACGAGCTCGCGGCGGCGCTGGAATAAATAAAATATAAAAGGAGTACGGCGTCGGATCGAACGCCGAAGCGGAGTAACGATATGAGCGATATTTCCAAAAAAGTAAAAAAAATCGTAGGCAAGATTGTCAACAGATTTACCAATACCCTTTCGCAGGACGAGAACCGTATGGCGGGCGTGGCGGCGGGAGCGCGCGAAAAATTCACGGAGCTTCTCACCGAAGCCGGCGCGGAAGGCATCGTGCTTCTCCGTAACGACGGCACGTTGCCGCTCAAAGCCGACGAAACGGTCGCGTATTTCGGCAGATGCCAGTTCGATTGGTTTTATATAGGGTACGGGAGCGGAGGCGACGTCATTGCGCCCGAGAAAATAAATCTCGACAAAGCTCTTGCCGCGCTCGGCGTCAAAGTTTACGAGCCGTTAAGGAAAGCATACACGGACTGGCTCGCCCTTCCTCAGAACGAAGCCGATCACGGTTACTGGGGGAATTGGCCGTATAATTTCGATGAAATGCCGCTTGCGCCCGAACTCGTGGCGGAAGCGGGTAAAGCCGCCGATACGGCGGTGATAGTTATAGGAAGGGCTGCGGGCGAAGACCGCGAGAACGTCCTGAAAGAAGGCAGTTATTATCTTACGCAAGCGGAAAGAGACATGCTCGATGCCGTGACGTCTGCTTTCGAGCATACCGTTGTGCTCATGAACTGCGGCAATATGATAGACATGTCCTGGACGGAAAAATACGGTGACAAGCTTTCCGCGATAATGTACGTCTGGCAGCTCGGCGAAAGGTCGGGCGCCGCCGTCGCGGATATTCTCTACGGCGTGCGTTCGCCTTCCGGAAAACTTCCGATGACCGTTGCGAGAAATTATGCCGATTATCCTTCTTCCGCCAACTTCGGCAACAGGGAATTCAATAATTATTCCGAAGATATTTACGTCGGCTACCGTTATTTCGAGACCTTTGCGCCGGAGAAAGTCCTTTATCCTTTCGGCTTCGGTTTGAGTTATACTTCTTTCACGATCGAACCGTGCGGCTTTGAATATAAGGACGGTAAAATCTCCGTTAAAGCGCGCGTCGCGAATACGGGTAAAGTCGCGGGCAAAGAGGTCGTTCAGATCTATTGCCGCCCTCTGCAAGGCAGGCTCGGCAAACCCCTTATGAATCTCGTAGCCTTTACAAAAACGGCGGAGATTTCGCCCGACGAAACGGAAGTATGCGAATTTACGTTCGACGAATACGCTTTTGCGTCCTTCGACGACGGAGGGCTCGCGGGCTACGCTTCCGCGTACGTTCTCGAGAAAGGAGAATACGAATTTTATATTGGTTCGAGCGTGCGCGACGTGACGAAAGCGGGCTCGTTTACTCTCGGAGAATGTAAATCTATCGTTAAACTCGAAAAAGTTTTGTGCGTCGATAAAGCCAACGCTTTCGACGTATTGTATCCGGAGATCGCGGACGGGGGACTTCGCCCCGCTTACCGTAAGGTATGCGTCAACGAAAGAGATCTTAAAGCGCGTATTTGCGGAAATATATTCGTAGCGAAGGAAAGGTCGGCAGAACGTTTCGATTTTTCGGAAGTCGTGGCGGGGCGCCGCACGGTAGAGGAATTCGCGGATACCCTCTCGGACAGGGAACTCGAATCTCTTACGCGCGGCGAAGGAAAAATGAACAGCCGTTACGGAGTCATCGGCAACGCGGGCGCGTACGGCGGCGTTACCGAAGCGTTACGCGCAAGGGGAGTGCCCGCGCTCATAACCTGCGACGGACCTGCGGGCGTGCGCATAAGACTTACCGCTTCACTGCTTCCCTGCGGCACGGCTATAGCGGCTACCTGGAATACCGCGCTCGTGCGCGCCCTTTACGAAGCCGAGGGCAGGGAGGCGAGAGCCATAGGCTCTGATATAATGCTCGGACCGGGTATGAATATCCACAGAAATCCTCTCTGCGGCAGGAATTTCGAATACTTCTCGGAAGACCCCTTACTGAGCGGTAAGACCGCCGCGGCTTGCGTGGAAGGGTTGCAATCGGGCGGCGCTTCGGCTTGTCCCAAGCACTTTGCCTGTAACAATCAGGAAGTCAACCGTAACCATAACGACAGCAGAGTATCGGAGCGCGCGCTACGCGAAATATATCTCAAAGGTTTCGAGATATGCGTACGCGAAAGCGCGCCCGACAACATAATGACGAGCTATAACAAAATAAACGGCGTCTGGAGCCATTACAATTACGACCTCGCGGAGAGCGTGCTCCGCAACGAATGGGGCTTCGACGGCGTGGTGATCACGGACTGGTGGATGAGAAGGGCGGAAAGTCCGGAATTTCCGGGAGTCAGAGACAACGCCTACCGCGTCCGCGCGGGCGTCGACGTGCTTATGCCCGGCAATATCCGCAGAGTGCCTTTCGATCACAGTGCGGTAAGAAGGCTTGACAAAGAGGGCGGTATCACCCGTTACGAGCTCTTACGCTCCGCGCGGCGGGTGCTCAAGCTTTGCGCTCGCAAAGAGCGTGAGAAAACGTCCCGCGGTCAAAAATAATACGAGGTAAATATGTATTCTATACGTAACCTGAGAGCGTCCGACAAAGAGGACGTAAGACGCATATGTATAGAAACGGCTTCCGCTTCCGCTACGGATACTCCGTCGAAGCGCGCGATACTGTGCGACCTCTATTGCGACTACTACGTAGAGTACGCTTGCGATACTTCTTTCGTCGCCGCAGACTGCAACGACAGAGCGGTGGGATACGTTTTCTGCGCGCCAGATTACCGCGAATACGAGAAGAATTACCGCAAACGTTTTCTGCCCGTTTTACGTAAACGTAAATTCACGCGCGCATTGACCAAGGGTCTGGAACTCGTATTCGAGAGAAAACTCGCGCGCGGTATGCCCGCGCATCTGCATATAGACATATTGCCCGAAGCGCAACGGCAGGGGGTGGGACACAGGCTCATGAACGCGCTTATGTTCCGTCTGAAAGAACTCGGCGTGCCCAAGGTCTATCTCGTCGTGGGCGCGTCGAACGTTAAAGGGGTTTCGTTTTACGAGAAATACGGCTTCACCGCGGTAAGAGAGCTTCCCGGCTCCCGCCAGTACGCCATAGACGTCGGAGCGAAATGCGCGGAGCTCACCGCACGCGGCATAGCTTCCGAAGCCGCGAAATAACGGGTGACCACATAGAAAAGCCGCCTCGGAAGAGGCGGCTTTACGTTTTTTTTGCCGGTATCAGGCTTTCTTGATCTCTGCGCCGAAAGGCATCAAAGAGAGTACGGCGAACTTGAAGCACTGCTTGCCGAAAGGTATTCCCACAATGGTTATGCACCAGAGAACACCGAACAATATGAATCCCAAGAATATTTCCAATCCGCCGAATATTATCCATATTATGTTGAGTACGGCGTGTTTGGAGAAGTTCGTATCCGCTTTTTTGCCGAACGGCCAAAATACGAAACCGGCTATCTTGAAGCACTGCTTGCCGAAAGGTATGCCTATAATGGTTATGCACCAAAACAGTCCCAATATTATATAGGAGAGTCCTACCCACAATCCGGTAAAAATGAACCAAAGAATATTGCCTAAAGTTTTCATGAAAAATCCTCCTGCGGTGGTATATATAAATTATACGTACGAAACGGAATACAGTCAATACTAAAGTATTTACTTTATAAAATTTTCTTTCCGCAGTACGTATACGCTTGCTTCGAGTCCCGCTACGGTCTTCGTTTCTATCACGGCGCGGCAACCGCGATATCCCGCCATAGCAAGATATTTTCTCCAATCGGTTTTGCCTTCGTCCAGAGGAAGATGACATTTGTCGCCTTCTGCGTCGTGTATATGGAAGTGTCTGAGCTTATCGTAGCGTTTCACGACGAATTCTTCGTCCGCTTTGCCCGCTCTGCCCGCACATGCGCCGTGACCTATATCCAGGGTCAGAGCGAAAACTTCGCTTTCGAGAAGAATATCTATCGCTTTCCGTTGGAAAGCGCGGTAGCCGTTCGTATTCTCTATGGCGATGATAACGTTTTTACCTTTTGCCGTTTTGTCTATATCGTCGCGGAAAGCGCGCACCGAGTCGAGATATACCTTTTCGTAGCGGTCGTAAAGATAAATCTTCCCTTCCGGCATAGTGAAATAAACGCCCTGCGCAAGGTGCATGTTCAGAAGGGGTATCTCCGCTTCTTCGGCAAGTTTCACGGCGTCTTTCATCGTGTCCGAATACGCTTCCGATACTTTAGGATTAAAGTCGAAAGGATTGAGATTCTCGTCGAGATGCAGGGTGAAATAGATGCCGTATTTCCTCTTCAGCGCGAGGAGGTCGCGTGCGCGCAGCGTGCCCGTTTGCGACGAGGGTATATTCATGTTGAGTTCCACGAAGGAGAGCCCCAGTTCCGCGCAAAGTGCCGCGCGCTCTTCGAGAGCGTTTATTTCGATAAGTTCGGGAATTCCGATATCCATACCGCATACCTCCGTATATATCTTATCGTCGATTTTTTTCGCCGTCAATACCCGTTGTTGTAAATACGTCGCGAGTGCTGTATAATATCCGAGGAGACAGTATATGGGGCTTTATAAAAAATTAAGGAAATACATAACAGGTAGAAGACTCGAATGGCCGATACCTTTTCGCACCGATCTCACGCTCGAGGATATTTACGTGCGCGATCCGTTTGTTTTCGCAACAGACGACGGATACGCTCTGACGGGAACGATATACCGCTTGAATTACAACGATTCCTACGGAGTCGCAATGTATAAGTCGCGCGATAAACTGATGTGGTCGGGACCGTACATGATAGTGGAGAAGGCAAAGCTCAATAAAGAGTATTCCGATTTCTGGGCTCCCGAAATACACAAAATAGGAGATCTATATTGCCTTGTCGTGACTCTGAAACCTGTGGGCGGCAAGAGGGGGACGTATCTCTTTACTTCGAGGAGCTCCTGTAAGGGATACGTTATGCGCGCCCGCATAACGCCCTGCGACAGATTCTCTTTGGACGGCACGCTCTACGTCGAGGACGGCAGAGTGTGGTGCGTGTACTGTTACGAATACATAGACTGCGGAGACGGCGAAATACGCGCGGTGAGGCTTACCGAGGACATGAGCGGGATAGAAGCCGATACCGATATCCTTCTTTTCAAAGCCTCCGCAAACACATATGAACCGTATCTCGGCAGATATAAGGTTACCGACGGACCGTTCCTTTTCCGAGATAACGAAAGACTTTGTATGCTGTGGTCCACGCACACCCGTAGCGGGAAGTACGTTCAGCTTTCGGCGTACAGCGACAACGGACGGATCAACGGTAAATGGTTGCAGAAGGGCGAACCGCTTTACGCCGGCGACGGCGGACACGGAATGATATTCGACGATCTCGACGGGATGCGCTATCTCGTGCTTCATACGCCCAACGTACGCAAGATATTTACGCGCGAGTACGAGCATCCGGTCATGCTCGACATAATTAAAGGAAGGGATAAATGAAGGAAAGCGAAACGATAGCGACTCCGGACAGCGTTAAGAGGGCGTACGACGCTATCGCGGACGAATGGCATAAGTTCCGTAAAGACTGCGCGATAAACAAATGTATCGCGGACTTTGAGAAATTGCTTCCGCCGCATTCGGAAATATTGGACGTCGGTTGCGGCACGGGATATCCCGTAGCCGCGTATCTTGTAAATCAGGGTCACCGCGTGACGGGGATAGACGTTTCTACGGAAATGCTCGAGAAGGCTCGCGCCCTGAAGCTCGTTAACGCCCGTTTCATCAACGTAGATTTCACGGATTATGTAGCGGATATCGCCTTTGACGCGGTCATAGCCTTCGATTCTCTGTGGTATATCGCTTATTCCCGTCAGGAAAGCATATATCCGAAGCTCGCTTCTCTCATAAAGAGCGGCGGGTATCTTCTTTTCACTCACGGCAACAGAGAAGGGGAGATAACGGGCGAGATGTACGGCGAAACGTTCTATTACAGCGCGCTCGACTCCGCCCGCGTTTGCGACCTTCTTACAAATAACGGCTTCGAGATCTTCACCTTTACCGAAAACTACTCCGAACCCACCACCGGCACCCGCGACCTCCTCGTCACGGCAAGGAAAACGAAACAGCCGTCTTGATCCTATTTGCGAAGCGTAGCCGACAGCAACGTCAATTCGTCATAGAGAGAGTCGAGAGGAGGCTTTTCAAGTAAAAGCGACTTTATAGCGATAAATTCGGTGACGGGGAAAGGTTTATAAAATTCTTGTAAGAATTTCATTAGGCCGAATTTTTTCAGTAACTCGTCGATGGCAGAAACGATCTCGTAAGCAAGATCTTCGTAAAGAACGTCGTCTGTGAGTATTATTGGTTTTTCGTCCATTTTCTCGTCATAACGCTCCGCCGTGACGGTAATATGTAAAAGATCGCTCTTTTCATCGACGCGCGTAATTTTCCAATCGACTGTCGTACCTTCTTCGTCTATCGAGATGTTGTCACAGGGAAAATCTTCGAAATGGTAATTGCATGAGTTGATAAATTTACCCACGGTATCATGATCCGGGTGGAAAGTCAGAAGAAGCAACAGAATATTAGTAAAGTCGTCGCCCAGTACATACGACATACGGAAATCTGTGGAACCGCCGCCCAAAGATATTTTTCCCAATATCCAACCGCTTTGTAAAGAATCGATATGAAAAGAAAAGTTTTTCGCCATAATGTCCTCCTTAATATGCGTTTATCAAATTTGTCGTGGCGGCATATTGATGTAAACCCGCCATCGAATACTATTATAACTCACGGAGAATATTTCGTGTGCAAAATATTTTCGGGAAGACGGAGAAGCAGGCTGTAATGTCATGCCGTCGCACATAGGGCGACGGTGGACTCAATCAGCCTTGCATAAAAACCTATAATAATATTATTTTTCCTTGTAAATAAAAAATCTCCCGAGAAATATTTTGAGGAGCAAAATATTTTCGGGAAAGCGGAGTATGAGGCTCTAAAGTCAAGCCGTCGCGCATGGTGCGGCGGCGGACTCGGATAGCCTTGCAAAAGACCTATATTAATATTATTTTTCCTTGCAAATAAAAATCTCCCGAGAAATATTTTGAGGAGCAAAATATTTTCGGGAAAGCGGAGAAGCAGGCTCTAAAGTCAAGCCGTCGCGCATAGGGCGGCGGCGGACTAAACAAGCCTTGCTTCGACGCAGTGGTGGAGGTGAGGGGATTTGAACCCCTGTTCTTACGGGTTACCGAACAGCTTTCTACATACTTAGCGTGTTGTCGGTTGTCGCCTCCGCAAAGTCAACAAGCAAACTTTACTTCGACCGAGTCTCTGTTTCCGTCCGAAGTCCGAGACGTTACTTCGTGCGGTTCCCTGCTAAACCACGCCGGTTGACTACCCGCAGGTTGTAGTGCCGACGGCTGCGCTAATTACGCGGCAGCGTATTGATAACTTTGTTCGTCAGTTATTTTTTAATTTCCGTTTTTACGAAGCCGAGCCTTCGGTATGCTTACTGCCCCTTAACGTCGCAAGTCGAATCCGGAACACCCCCGTATCGATCTACGTCTTCGGGTTCTATATTATACTACATTATATATGCGTATTGCAAATGAATTTCTCCTGACTTTTACGTAAATCAGATTGAAAAGGGGAGAAATTATTTCGTCCACACCTTGTTTATTTCCTCGAAAGTCTTTTCCTTCAAAAGGGCGTCGAAGCTTATGCCCACCGGTCCGTGGCTTCCGTTGTCGATGACGTATGCGTCGGGGGCGTCGGGTCCGAGCGCCGCAGTCGCCGAATACACGAGCACCATATTGTCGCCGTCGTAGGAATTGTAGGTCTTGTCAAGTACGATATTCCCTTCCGCGTCGGTTATATACGTCGCGCGCTCCCTTCCGGATATTCCCGTCCCTACGAAGTACACCGTATTGACGAGGGTAGTGGAATGTACGAGTCCGGCGTCGGTAGCGACGTAAGCGGAGTCGAAGAAGTTTTCGAGGCGGGTCTTGCCGTTGGCTTCCTTTTGGAATACGTATATAGGCTCGCCGTCCTCGTTGAAAGCCCAGGGGCGCGAAGCGTAGAATTCTATAAGCTCCTCGCGCGTTTCGATAGGCTTACCGTCTATCGTTATCATATAGTCGCTACCGGTATGAGAATACTGCGCGGAATCCATAAGATAGGGGCTGGGGAAAAGCTGATACATCGATGTGAAGCCGCGTATGAATTCCGCCATAACGTCGTTCAAGACCGTTTCGACTATGCTGTCGACCATGCCTGCCGCAACATCCGGAAGCATGCTTTTGATGCCGTCTATATCGAGCATATCTCCGAGCCGCATCGGATCTTCTATATAGGCGAGCGCGTCTACCGAGCCCAGCAAAGAGGGGGCGTATGCGCAATACAATTTGACCTTCGAGCGGTTTTCCTCACTGCGCGCGAGATAGCACGAAACCACGTTGCCGCCCATGCTGTGCGAAGTGAGTATCACTTCGTCGTAGCCTTTGGAATTTATGTACTCTTCGAGAAGCCTGCCGTTTTCTACGTTGTCGAGCCGCCAGTCGTAGTTGAATACGCTCACTTCCGCTTCGTCGCCGTACTCCGCGACCATGCTGTCGTAAGTCTGCTTGTATACGTTGAGTACGCCGTACTTTACGTGCGAGTCGGTTTCGGGCGTGGCTGGCTTTATGTTGCGCACCGATTTACCGGTGTTCCTGTCGACCTGAAGCGCGTTAATAAAACCGTCCTCGCCGGTCACCAAAGCAAGTGCGTCGAATATACCGTTTTCAAATGAATTCAGTATTTCCGTAACGAGTTCCGTGGAGATGTTCAATGAGCCGTCAGGCAGTAAAACTTCCTGAATGGGAAACTCGTCCATAGGTACGGGATCCCAAACGACGGTTTCCGTACCGTCGTCTTTGACTTCGACAAGTCCTCCGGATAAGAGCGCGGTGACTATCACTATACCGCGTTTCGGTTTCTGCCGCATGCCGTACCACAGGGCGCAACCGAAAACGGCCAAGGCGGCAACGGTCAAAATAACTGCTACGAAAACATTGAATCTTCTTTTTGCGGCGGGATTTTTCATAATACGCTCCTCCACGGAATACGCGATTTTCGTATAAATATTTTACCACGCGCGGTGCGCGAATGCAATAGCGTACCTAAGCGCGTTATACGCGTTTCAGGCGGAAAAGTCTTACTCCGAGCGGAGGGATAACTCCGTAAAGCGACTTAGGCAACGGCTTGGTTTTGCCGGTAAAGGCTTCCGTTACGCTTGCATACTCGCGCCGCAGCGGGAAACGGAAGGGCTTGATCGCGTTCGTCGCGTTAAAGAAGGCGATATATTCAGTGTTTTCCGCTTCTGCCGCCCATACGGGGTAGCGTGGATCATCGGAAAGTATTCGATTGTTTACCGACTTGAGCGTTAAAGTTATTATATCGGGGTGCGTCAGCAATCCGATATCTTTGACGGAAGTTTCGGGAAGGTGCCCGCCTATGATGAGTGGGGATTTGGCTATAGCCCACAGCGCCATCAAATAACGCTTGTTGTTCGTGTTGAAACGCGAATCGCGCCCGACGCCGTCGTCGCATTTCAAAAGTCTGCCTATCGGAAGCATATCTAGATCCGGGTAGCCGCGGTCTACGTGACGCGAAGCCCATTTCAAAGCGAGAGGAACGATTTTTTTAAGGTCGCTTTTCCTGTCCCAAAGATCGTCCATAATTCGCCACATCGTGGCGTAACGCTCCAGATGTCCGGCTTCTTCTAGCGGAGTTTCGCCCGGCGAAAGCGAAAGCACTATTTTACGCCCCAGGCGATCCAATGCCAGGGAAAACGCTTCAATTTCCGCTTTGCGATAGGGACGCAGGGCGTCGTCGAGTTTGACGAAATCCACTTCCCATTCTTCCATAAGCGCCGCCATGGAATCGACGTATTCTTGCGCGCCGCGCGCTGTCATATCGATGCCTGCATTGTGGTTGAGCCAGTCGCAGTTTTCTCCCGAAATTATTTTGTCCGCGGTGACTTCGCTACCGAGTATCGGGAGCTTTTTTGCTACCGCGTCCCAAGGTATCCCGCGCATAAGATGGACGCCGAATTTCAACCCTTTAGCATGTACGTAGTCGGCAAGCGGCTTGAAACCGTCCGTGCAGGAAGGGAATTTCTCCGTGGCGGGCATGGGTCTGCCGAAGGCGTCGAGGCGTAGAGGAACGTCTGCCACTCCGTTGGTCCGCGTCTGATCGGGCGGAGCTATTCTGCCTTTGCCGGGGTATGCCCAGCAGAAATCCACAACGCAGTATTCGTATCCGTACGGTTTCAGTTTTTCAGCAACGTAGTCCGCATTTTCTTTGAATTCTCTTTCGTCCACCGACCAGCCAAAACAATCGAAACTGTTCCAACCCATAGGGGGAGAGTCAGGTCTATACAACATATAATTTTACCTCGTCAGCATAAATACGATAATATTTTAGCATGAATCGCGATTTATCGCAAGGGTCCGGCACTATCAAAGTAAACGCGCACGCGAATAGGGCGCGCGGAGGAAGTAACGCATATCGGCAGAACAGTAAATTCGGGAATTAAGAGCAATATATAATGCGTTTTTTGTTGAAATTCGTTAATAGATAAATTATAATATAATAAATTATATTTGCAGAAGGGAAATATGGACGATAATCTTGCCGCAAATATTGCGGGTCTGACGGCGGAAGAAGTCGGCGCGCGTATCGCAGAGAAAAAAGTAAACGGCGACGTCAACGTAAAGACCAAGAGCGTCGCGCAGATTTTGCGGACCAACATTTTCACTTTTTTCAATATACTTTTTGCCGTAATCGGCGTAATAATGGCGTTTTTCATAACACACGATCTGGCGGGACTCGCCAATTACGGATATCTGCTCGTCGCTATAGTCAACTGTCTTATAGGTATCGTGCAAGAGCTTATGGCGAAGCGCACGATAGACAAGCTGTCGTTGCTGTCGGCGCCGAAAGTGATCGCCATGCGCGACGGCGCGGAGAAAGAGATAATGCTCAAAGACATCGTGCTCGACGACGTTATCAAACTGTCCGCAGGCGACCAGATATGCGCGGACTCGGTAGTTATCGACGGTAAACTCGAAGTCAACGAAGCGCTGATAACGGGCGAATCCGATCCCGTGGCGAAAAGCGAGGGCGAGGAGCTCAAGAGCGGGTCTTTCGTGATAAGCGGAACGGCTTACGTGCGCGTAATACATATAGGAAAAGACAATTACGCGGCGAAAATAACGGAAAGCGCGAAAAAACTGAAAGCGCAGAACAGCGAGATATACCGAAGCCTCATGAAGGTGATCAAGTTCATGTCGGTAATAATAGTTCCGATAGGGATAGCGTTATTCTGCGTAAAATATTTCGCGCATGGCGCGAACGAGCTCAATTCCACGGTGCTCACCGTACTCGGAACGCTTATAGGAATGATACCGAGCGGGCTGGTGGCGCTCACGAGCGCGGTATTCTGCGTCAGCGTATTGAGGCTCGCGAAGCATCACGCGCTCGCGCAGGATCTGTATTGCACCGAGGCTCTCGCGAGAGTAGACGTGTTGTGCCTGGATAAGACCGGCACCATCACGGAAGGCTGCATGGAAGTAACGGGCATAGTCCCCAAGGGCGCCGACGCGGACGAGACCATGCGACTTATGAAAAAGCTCACCGCCAATATCGGCGACAACAATCCCACTTCGCAGGCGATAGCCGCGTATGCGGAAGGCGTCGAGTGTAACGAGCAGGCATCGGAGGTGATTCCTTTCTCGAGCGCGCGCAAGTGGAGCGGAGCCAATTTCGATGACGGCGCGCTCGTGATGGGCGCCGCCGAATTCGTACTCGGGAAGCTCAAAAAATCGCTTGCGAAAGAGATAGAAGATTATTCGGCGCTCGGATTGAGAGTGCTTGTAATAGCTAAATCGGACCAGCCTATCGAGAACGAAAAGCTTCCCAAAGGGCTGTCGCTCGAAGCCATAGTTTTGATCGCCGATAAGATACGCGAATCCGCCCCGACCACGTTGAAATACTTCGACGAACAGGGCGTTACGATCAAGATAATTTCCGGCGATAATCCGGTCACGGTAATGAGCGTAGCAAAGCGCGCAGGCGTTAAAAACGCCGATCGGTATATCGACGCTACGACTTTGGTGACCGAAAACGACATTTACGAGGCGGCAGAGAAGTATACCGTATTCGGCAGAGTGACGCCCGATCAGAAGCTTCAGCTCGTCAAAGCGCTCAAGGCGCGTAAGCACGTAGTGGGCATGACCGGCGACGGTATCAACGACGTTATGGCATTGAGGGAGTCCGACTGCTCGATAGCCGTGGCGTCCGGCTCGGACGCGAGTAAGAACGTGAGCAAGCTCGTTCTGCTCGACTCCGATTTCGCGAGTCTGCCCAAGGTGGTTGCGGAAGGCAGACGCTGTATCAACAACCTGCAGAGGAGCGCGAGCCTGTTCCTTATCAAGACCATTTACAGCACGCTTTTCGCGCTGGTATTTATGATACTTTCGGCGGATCTTCCCTTCCTTCCGAAGAACCTCACCCTCATAGGCTACATCACTATAGGGCCGCCCGCTTTCGTGCTCGCGCTCGAACCGAACAAAGAGATAGTCAAAGGCAAATTCCTCTCGACCGTTTTGCGGAATTCCATGCCCGTTGCCTTCACTATAGTGATCTCGGTGGTGATCATATTCCTTGTTTCGCCGTTAATGAATATTTCGCCCGAGCAACTCTCCACGGTTTCGGTCATCGTTACGGTAGCGGTGGGATATATATTCCTTATCAAGCTCTGCCTTCCTTTCACCTGGATACGATTTACGTTACTCGTGCTGTTGCTCGCTCTGTTCGTGGTAAGTTTCTTCCTTCCCGTGACGCGCGCCTTCTTCGGACTCTGCGATACCTATAACGCGGATATGTTCATACTGGGTATGCCTATCATAGCGGGCAGCGTGATAATCTTCATCGGGATGCAACACCTTTTCAAGCACGTCAAACTTCCCGAAAGATTTCGTAGCAAGATAGAATCCGCCATCGAAAAATAGTTTCCGCAAGCTCTTACGCACCGCGCGCGTGGAAATAATATGCTCAGCTATCAAAAAACGGGACTTGTCAAAAGTCCCGTTTACCGTATTTGGAAACTATTGCCCGAGCGTATTCCGAGCCGGATACGCTATTTCAGTTCGTCCAGAGAGAACTTCGTGAATTTGATGTTTTCGTGTTTGGTGCAGTCTTCGTAGAGGACGCCGACCGTCCCGTCTTTCAGTATCTGCGCCGAGGAATATACGAATTCGCCCTCCGTTATCGTGAGCGACTTCGGGAAGGTCTTGCCTTCGTCGAGGGAGAGTCTCGCAACGCCTTTTTCGCGTTTCTCGGTGGAAGCGGCGTTTACCGTAAGTATTGCGTACTTCCCTTCGTATTCGCAGGCGATAGCCGTTATCTGGCAGACGCAGTGCGGCAGATCTTCGCAGAATTCGGGTTCCGTCCATGTCGCGCCGCCGTCGGTCGAACGCGATACGTATATGCGGCGTTTGGGATGATGGTTGCGCATGAAGCACAGAAGATCGCCGCAGGGAAGTTCCACGACCTGGCTCTCCGTAAGATATGTGCGCATGGGCATTATTATGGGCTTGTCGGCGGGATAACGACCTTTGATCGGAGGAGTCGCGCCGCGCGTCCAGGTCTTGCCGTGATCGTCGGAATATATTACGGCAGAAGTGAGTTTCATCGGAAGTTTCGCAAGCCCGTAATATATCGGGAATACGAGTCTGCCTTTATATTTGCCGTATTTCAGCTGTATGCCGTTGGCGGGCCCCGATCCTATGAAATGGTAGTTGTCCGCTTTCAGCGAAGGATTGAGATGTACGGGCTCGGACCAGGTCTTGCCGTAATCTTTCGAGCTTATGAGCATAAGATAGGACGTGCGGTGCACGCTCAAGCCGCCTTCGCGCGTCAATACGTTTCCGCCCTCATAATTGCCGTCTTTGTCTACTTTTATTCCTGTGGGCTGTCCCTTGCGGTAAAGCTCTCCGTCGCGCATAATGTATTTTTTGCCTCCGCCGCGCACTATGATACCGCCGTCCTCGAAGCCCGTTCCTTTTGCGCAGTTAAGTATGCCTATCCCTGCGGGAGTCATCGAATAAAGCATAAATATCGTGTCCGTTTCGCCGTCGTAAAGAAGCGCGGGATCTATCGCCGCGGAGGAATGTTGTTTGTCTTTTCCCTGCATTTTTACGGCGGTGATCTGCTCGGACCACGTTTCGCCGTTATCGGTAGAGATCCTCACGACTTTGTCGATGCGGTTGGGATTGTCGGCGCATGTAAAGAATCTTTCGTCGGCGCACGCAACGAGGGTACCGTCGTCGGTAACGACCAACGAAGGGATGCGGTAGTTATCGGCGTTGCCGAATTGTCTGTCAAAAACGATGATAGGTTCTTTCATAATGCCTCCTACGGAAATCTTTGATAAAAATTATACAATATTTTTGCAGATAAGGGAAGCCTTTTTATAAAATATGGAAAATGCGATACAAATCTGCGCTCTTTTATGGTAAAATAACGGTACGTAAAAGGAGGAGCAACGATATGAAAATCGCTGTAATCGGCGGCGGCGGAGTGAGATCCATGTTTCTTGCCAAAAGCCTTGCGCAGGCTGCGGCGCGATTCGGTATAGACGAACTCCGTTTCATGGACAACAACCCTGAGAAATTGGGTATATACGGCAAAATGGCGCGTAAAGTGGCTGCGCTCAACGCGCCCGATCTTCGCTTCACGCTTACTACGGACGCGGAAGAAGCCGTGAGCGGCGTGGATTACGTGATAACCACGATACGCGCAGGCGGCGACGAGATGCGAGTAAGGGACGAGCGTGCGGCACTCGACGAGGGCGTTATCGGACAGGAGACCGTCGGCGCCGCGGGATTCTCGTTCGCGATGCGCTCCGTACCGCAACTGACGAAATATTGCGAAGCGGTGCGCAAATACGCCAAAGACGGCGCAAAGGTCTTCAACTTCACCAATCCCGCCGGACTCGTGGCGCAGGCATTGAGGGACGCCGGGTACGACTTTACTTTCGGCATATGCGACGCGCCGAGCGGAATGCTGCGCGAATTCGGTAAGCTGTACGGCGTTACCCCCGACAGAGTAAGCGGCGAAATGTACGGACTCAATCATTGTTCCTTCTTCCGTAACGTCTATGTGGACGGACGGGACGTCATGAAAGAACTCGCCGTAAGCGACGAAGCTTACGCAAAGACCGATCTCAGATATTTCGACAAAGCTACGGTAGCCGAGGCTGAAGCCCTTCCGAACGAATATCTGTACTATTACTATTACCCGGAACGCGCATACGCCAATATCGTAGCGGGGAGCGAAACGCGCGGAGAGCTCATCGCGCGGGTCAATAAAGCCATGACGGAGGAGCTGAAGGGCGTGAACGTAGAAAAGGATTTCGACAAAGCGCTCGCGATATACGGAAGGTACTACGGCGAAAGAGAAAGGATGTATATGGCGAACGAGACGGGCATATCGCGCGGGGTACCGTGGAGCTTCGATCCCAAAAGCCGCGACGACGGCGGCTATGCGGGCGTGGCGCTCAGGTATATCGATATCGTCGAGAGCGGCAACCCCGGAACCATGATATTGTGCGTGCCCGCGGAAGGCGCTGTACCCTTCGCCGAAGGCGGCGACGTGGTGGAGATAACCGCGCTCGTTACCAAAGACGCCGTCGTACCGCACCGCTTCGAGGATATACCCGAGGTCAACATGAGGCTCTTGAAGGCGGTCAAGGAATACGAGAGACGCGCCGCGCGAGCCATACTCACGGGAAGCCGCGCGGAAGCGGTCGAAGCGCTGAAATGCAATCCTTTGGTAGCTCAAGATACAATTGCACGCAAATTAGCGAATACGTATATAGAATACAACAAGGAATTCGGAGGAGTATGGGAAGACTGATAAACAGGATCGGCGCGGTGTCGATGACCAACGTCGACCTCGTGTACAAGGGCTTGCCGCGCTGGATGCGCGAGGGAGAGGAACTGTATTCGGAAGGCTTCGAGATGTTGCTCGGCGGGGGGTATCCCGCAACTCTCATCCATCTTGCGGGACTGGGCTTCGAATGTAAGCTTTGCACATATCTCGGCAAGGACGTTTTCAGTAAGTTCGCCTTTAGCGAAATGCGCTCCTACGGACTCGAGCCCGTGAACGTTTACCGCGGCGACGGCGTGGGAGTCAATCTTTCCACGGTGATGCTCACTCCGGGAGAAAGGACAATAGCCACTTACACCGCGGGCGAAGCATCCGACGCGGAGACGGAAGAGAAAATATACAACGCGCTCAAAGGGAGCGAGCTCGTGCTCGCGGAGCCTTTGAAGCACGCCGAGGTCTATCGCCGTTTGAAGGACGAAGGAGCGGTAATAGTGCTCGACACGGGCTGGGACGACGAACTCGGTTACGAGAAGTACGGCGAATATCTCAAGCTTGCCGACTACTTCACGCCCAACACGAAAGAGGCGTGCAAGCTCACCGGGAAGGCGGATCCTTTCGCCGCGCTCGACGAGCTGTCGACGACGTTCGAACGCGCCGTGGTCAAACTCGATAAGGGCGGCTCGGCGGGGAAGGAGAACGGCAGGACCGTAGTCGTGAAAGAGATCGACGAATTCCGTTGCGTGGACGCTACGGGAGCGGGCGACAATTTCCTTGCGGGCTTCGTGTACGGTATAGCTTACGGGCTCGGACTGGGCGAGATACTTCTTGCCGGCAACGCTACGGGCGGCAAGTGCGTGAGCGAGATAGGTTGCATAAAAGGGCGCTTGAACGAGAAGGAGCTCGTACACTATATGGAAAAATACCGCGCGAATATCTCTTGGCGGTGAGCGCTCGGAACGTAAAGCGCAATAAGCCTTCGCGGAGCTTCAGCTTTCCGCGAAGGCTTTTTTCTTATTCACGGCAATGAGCTTGGTGAGCCCCTCGCGGGAAAGGAGGAAATTCCGCTCCGCGTCCAGGATACCGCCTTTGCCCGTGTCGACGAGGTCGGAGAGGGTGAAGCCTATCGCGCCGGAAGCGGCTATGATATCGTAAGCCGAGGCGTAAGTGTCGATAAAGGACTTTTCGGTGAGGTAATCGTTTTTCGTTACGCGACCGGCCGAGAACGATCCGACGTATGCGGCAAGTTTTCTTAAATCGGCGCTCGCAAGGAGCGCGCCGTCAGCTTTGAGCATGCGCGCTTCTTCTTTTTCGCCGTATATGCCGCCGTTGGTCCTGATGTACAGCATGGCTTTCAGAACCTCGCAGTCGGGCTCGTACAAACGGAAATCGTACAGCTCGCTTAAATAGATCTTGCCGCCGCTGGTAGGGGGGATTATGCGCGTAGCGTCGAGCTTTTTATAACTTTCCGCTCCTGTGATCTGTAGCTGCGGCGAGCCGTTAAAGTCGATAAAAGGTAACCAAAACAGAATAGACGGATGCCCATAGTCGCGTGCAATGAGCTTGACGTTCTCTTCCGCGGATGCGGCGGCTTCGCGTTCTGTAGGGTGCGAATCGGCGCTTCCTGCAAGCGCCACGCGCGCCGCGAGCCCCAGTTTGTCCATTATATACAGGTGCTTGGGAGAGGGGTATACGGCGTCGAACTGCACGGCGTTGAAGCCGAGCGTAAGCGCGGTGGCGTAGTCCTGCGCTATTATCGCGGACGACGGCGCGGTATTCCCCGCGCCGTGGTATACGCAACCGTCGTTTATAGCGCGCAGGAAAGTTTTTCTGCCGTTTACGTAAAGCTTGTTCTCGAAAATTTTGATTTCACGGAACGCCGTATAAGTATACAGGGTGTCGCATACGCCGCCTTTAGCGTTATAGAGAGTAAGACGGACGTCGTATAGCGCCGGCGCGCCTATCTGCCACGGCTCGATATCGCGATCGAGAGGGGCGCAGAGAGTGAAATTCGCGGAAGCCTTATAATCGTACGAAGCTATCTGCTTGCCGCGGAAAGCTATCTCCGTTCTGATCTTGAGACCTTCGGCGTCGCCTGCAAGGTTACCTTGGACGTAAAGCTTTTTGTCTGCGTATACGAGGGTGGCGCGCACGAAGGCGAAATAACTTCGTGCGGCGAATTCGAGCCATACGTTTCCCCATATCCCGCGGAAAACGTCATCTTTTCCCGCCCGTACGATCACGCAGAGTATGTTTTCGCCCTGTTTGCAGAGCGCGCTCACGTCGTAATGAGAGGACGCGAAAGCGCCCGTTCCCGCGCCTACGGGGGAGCCGTTGAGATAGATCTCGAAATATCCGTCTATATTGTTGAAATTCAATATCACCGAGCCCGCGCATTCGAAAGGGCTGAGGGCAAATTTGCGGTAATAGCGCCATTCGCGCGAAAGCGGGAGATCTTTTATGCCCGAAAGGCTCGTTCCCGGCGCGTATGGTACGCGGACGGCGACTGCGCTTGCGGGCACGTTCACGACGTCCGCAGCCTCGGCGGGATCTGCGGCAAACGACCATTCGCCGTCGAGGATTCTTAATCGCGGACGCACCGCGTCCGGTCTCGGATAATCTTCTCTCTGCATACCCGCATTATAACATAAGGTGCGCGCACGCGCAAGTATAATATTTTGTAATTGACGAAGCCGCCGAAATGGTATAGAATAAACGAGAGGTGTAATGTGGAACGCATAAGAAAAACAGGAGGGAGCGCCGCGCCCGCTAACTTTACCGATATCCCGGGATTCGGCGCGGCGGCAGGTTTCAGCCTCGTATATTCCGAAGGCTTGTATCGCATGTTTCTTACGGTGAAACGCGGGTTTCTCTGCGACGTGGCACAGTACGTATCCGAGGATCTGTGCTTATGGAGAAGACTCGGCGACGCGGTAAAAGGAGAATACATGTTGGACTCCGTTTCCGCCGCGGTGAGGAACGGAAAGATCTTCCTCGTGTACGTCTGCGGCATCACCGGGAAATGCAGACTCGCGCAATCCCGTGACGGAGAACGTTTCGAAACCTACCCGCTGGCGGTCATTCCCAAAGGTGCGCCGCGAGGCGCCAAGCTTACGTATTCCGGCGGTTCGTTCTACCTCGTCGGCAATTCGGTAAAAGGCGAATTATGCGCGTTCAGGTCACCAAACTGTATAGTCTGGGAGCCTCATAATATCAAAATCGAGGGGCTCGACGGTGACGTCGAATACCCCAATCTCATCGGTGCGCAGGGAAGGTGCTTTATGTTTTACGCGCGCTCCGGCAAGACGTACCGCGTAAGCGGCAAACTTGACGCTGAAGGCGGGAGATTTACTGCCGACGGAGAAGCGGAGTTTTTCGACAACGCTTGCCCCGTGCGCACCGTGATGCTCGGACCGGACAGGCCGCTGCTTTACGCGAGATTCGGCTCGAGCGTTATTTTCCGCGAGATGACCGCGGGAACGGAAGGCGTCAAGTGGCGCGCGCCCGTCGTGCTTCTCGAAGCCCGTAAATATACCGGGGGAGTGAGCGACGCCGAAGCCGCGGAATGTTTCGAGCCTGTCGACACCCCCGCATCGGACTGCGCTTACGCTTTTTCCGTCCGTCTGTCCAAGGCGAGCGAGGCTTCGGTCTCTTTTTCTTCCGCTTCCGGAGAGAAGCTGACCGTGGGCGCGGACAAAGACAAAGCCGTCGTGTTCTGCCGTTGCGGCGAGACGTATTCGGAATATCCTTACGAGGGCGACAGGCTGCGCTTCGACGCGGTGTTGCGGAGAGAGTATTCGGAAATTTTCCTTGCCGAAGGGAAATTCGCGCTCGTTCTGCCCGCAGTCGCTATGAGCGGAAGGGTATTGTCGGTAAACGCAAACGGACTTGCGTATATCGATTATTCCTGTTACGAGATCTGACGGCGGAAGGTCGTCGGAAGTTTGCGGGCAAACCCGCGGAGGTATTGAAATATGAGTTTCAAAGATGCTTTCATCGAGATCTACGAGCGGGAGATCACCCGCGAAGGAAGCGCCAAATTGCTCGAATATATAAAGTCGAGCGACTTTTTCGACGCTCCCGCTTCCACTAAATTCCACCTGGCGAAAAAGGGCGGTCTTTGCGAGCACAGCCTAAACGTATATTACCGTCTCAAAGAGCTTGTGGAGCGCGAAAAGGCGGAGTGGTCGGAGCGCATCACTCCCGAAACCGTGGCTATATGCGGACTTCTGCACGATCTTTGCAAGATAGATCTTTACGCGGTGGATTACCGCAATCAGAAGCAGCCCGACGGCTCTTGGGAAAAAGTTCCTTATTACACCACCGACGAAAAGCTTCCTTACGGGCACGGCGAAAAATCCGTTTATATCATCAACGGCTTCATGCGCCTTACGCGGGAAGAGGCGCTTGCGATCAACTGGCATATGGGAAGCTTCGACGAGCGCAACAGGTCGGGCGGCTATACGATGTCCAACGCCTATTCCAAATTCCCGTTCTGCGCCCTCGTGCACGCGGCGGATCTCTTGGCGACTTACCTTGACGAAGACGACTGAGCTATCCGAAACGATCAGGTAGCTCACGGCTAATAAACCTGCGAAAATCTACTACAAGGAGAATTGTATTTATGAATATATGGCATGACGTCAGACCAGAAAGAATAACTCCCGAAGATTTCCTTACGGTCATAGAGATTTCCGAAGGCAGTAAAAACAAATACGAGCTCGACAAAGAAACGGGATTCCTTATCCTCGACAGAGTTTTGTACACTTCCACGCATTATCCCGCCAACTACGGCTTTATCCCGCGCACGTATTCGGAAGATCTCGACCCGCTCGACGTGCTTGTCATCTGCAGCGAGACGATACGTCCGCTCGCGTTGTGCCGTTGCTATCCCGTCGGCATGGTAACCATGATCGACGACGGATACGTGGATTCGAAGATAGTGGCAATCCCCTTCAAGGATCCGAGCTGGAACAATTATAAAGACATTTCGGAATTTCCCGCGCACACGATGGAAGAAATAAGTCACTTCTTCACCGTGTATAAGTCTCTCGAAGGCAAGCAGACCGCCGTGGTGAAAGTGGAGAACGCCGAAGTCGCCAAGCGCACGATACGCGAAGCGATGAAAGCTTACGACGAGAAGTTCGGTAAATAGCTTCCGTTCCGCATATGCAAAGATAACTTTCACGACGGCTTCAAACAAAATTCATATTATTGCTATATAGTGGTAATATTAAAATTATCGCCTGCGTGCTTCGCGCGCTGCGTGTGAGGTAAAATGTACGACAAAAACAGGTATTCGTACGAAGTCAGATCGAGGGTCCCGCGCGTTGTCGTTCCCGTCAAATCGCGCACTTCGCCGTTCATAATTTTCCTTGGTGTTGTTCTGGCGCTCGGAGCGCTTATAGGGTGCGGCTTTCTCGGCGCGCGCCTTGCATACGGTAAATTCAGCGAGGAGCTCGCCAACGAAACCACTTCCGTCGTTTACCGCGACGTGACCGACAGGTCGGAAGATACTTCCAACCTCGGAGTCACGGGGGAGAAGTTCACTTCCGAACAGGTCACCGCGCTTGCGGAGCAGAGCGTGGTTGAGGTCGTCACCGAATCGGTTTCTTACGGCGGCGGTATATTCGGCGGCACCTACATAACTTCCGGAGCGGGCTCCGGCGTCATCATAAGCGACTCCGGTCACATCATCACCAATTACCACGTTATCGAAGGCGCCGAAGCCGCCAACATAACCGTTACTCTTTACGACGGTCAGTCGTTTAAGGCGGAATGGGTACGCGGAGACGCGGTTACGGATACCGCAATCATCAAAATCAACGCAAGTACGGCTAACGCCGCGGTAGTGGGCAGATCGGATACCGTGCAGGCGGGTCAGGAAGTCATAGCTATCGGCAATCCTCTGGGCGAGCTCGGCGGAAGCGTCACCAAAGGCGTGGTGTCCGCTGTCCAAAGAGAGATCACCGTGGATTCGCAGACCATGACTCTTATCCAGATAGACGCTTCCGTCAACCCCGGTAATTCGGGCGGAGGACTTTTCAACATGTACGGCGCGCTGATAGGCATAGTCAACGCGAAAAGTATAGCCGAGGACGTAGAAGGGATAGGCTTCGCCATTCCGATAGACACCGCTTACGGCGTGGCGGAAGATCTCATGCAACTCGGCTACGTGGACGGCAGAGTGGACACCGAAGTATTCGAATTCCGCGAAATAAAAATGCCCACCATATCGCTTCCGAACGTGGGGCTGTATCTCAAGAACAGTAAGGTTGCCACGGATATACCGATAGGGGCGTACATCGTAAGCGTGGACGGAGTACAGGTCAAGACGGTAGCGGAATGGAAAAACGTGTTGAACCGCAAACAGCCCAAATCCACCGTGGAAATAGTATATAATTACGGTTCGCAACAGCGCGTTGCGACTCTCACTTTGACGCAGAGGGAAGGTTACGACACTTAAAGCCGCGGGCGGCAAAGGCGCCCGGTCTACGGAGGAGACAATGTATAAAGTATTGATAGTGGACGACGAAAAAGCCATAAGAGAACTTATCGCCAAATACTGCCAGCTCGAAGGTTATACTTACGGAGAGGCGGGAGACGGGCTCGAAGCGATAGAAAAAGCCAAACAGGGCGGTTACGACATAATAATCATGGACGTGATGATGCCCGAACTGGACGGCTTTTCCGCCGTGCGCGAGATACGCAAATTCAGCAATATTCCCGTGATCATGCTCAGCGCGAGAACGGAGACTTACGACAAGATACACGGTTTCGAGATAGGCGCTGACGATTATATATCCAAACCGTTCTCGCCCAAAGAACTCATGCTCCGCATCAACGCGGTAATGAGCAGGAGCGCTTCGCGACCGGTTTCGGAGGTTTTCGAGTCGGGTAAGCTCAAAGTCGATTTCACGGCGCGCATCGTCTACGTGGACGGTAAGCCCGTCGATCTTTCGCCGAAAGAATACGAGTTGCTCTTCTTCATGGTCAAGAACAAGGGTATCGCGCTGTCGCGCGAAAAATTGCTCAACGAAGTATGGGGATACGATTTCTACGGCGACGACCGCACCCTCGACACCCATATCAAACTGTTGCGTAAAAGCCTCGGCGTATGCGCGGAATACATCGTCACGTTGAGAGGTATGGGATATCGCTTCGATGCGTAGATCCGCGCGCGTTTCGTGGGGGGACGCCCCGCTTAAGCATAAGCTCATAGTCGCGTTTGTCGTCGCGGTGATCTCGTTGTTCGTGTTTTTATGGATATTCGACCTCGTTTTTCTCGACACGGTATATGAGAGCATAGCTTCGAGGGAGCTTAAGAACTGCGTTGAAACCGTTTCCGAAAACATCGCGAGCGAAGACCTCAATATACTCATCAAACATCTTGCATATCACGACAACGCCTGCGTGCTCATTTGCGACGCGGACGGCAACGAATTGTATTCGCAGGCGGTGCGGACCGATTGCACCATACACAATATTTCTGCCGAAAACAGGATAGCGTATTTCGATAAGGTAAAAGAAAACGACGGGATCTATAAAGAAGAAATAGAACTCGAGGGCTTCAACGACAATTACGAGCAGACGGAATTCGAAGGGAAAGTACCCGATGACGCGGCGGGGAAGGTCAAAGCGGCGTTATACGCCTGCGTGGCGGAACGTAACGGCGCGGAGGTGCTCGTTCTTGCCGAATCGGTGGTAACTCCGGAGGAGAGCACGCGGGTGACTTGGATAGCGATGCTCGGTATGATAACGGGAATGCTACTGCTGCTTGCCGCGGCGCTCGCCGCGGCGATAGCGCGATACGTCGCGCGGCCGATAGCCACGCTTACCGACGCCGCCAAGGAAATAAGCAAAGGCAACGTCGGTATCACAATAAGCGAAAGCGGCGGTTATCGCGAAATAAACGAATTGAAGGAAGGGCTGCAGTACGCCGCCAACGAAGTGGCGGAGTTGGAGCACTACCGACGCGAACTTATCGCGAACGTGAGCCACGATCTGCGCACCCCGCTCACGCTCATCAAGGGTTACTCCGAGATGATGCGGGACATACCCGACGAAGCGCGGCCGGAGAACCTGCAGGTGGTGATAGACGAAGCCTCCAGACTCACCGACCTTGTCAACGAAATGCTCGATCTGAGCAAATTGCAGGAGTCGGGCGGCGGATTGAAGCTCAAGCGCTTCGACGTCGTGGGAATGCTCGACGAGCTTATATCGAGGCACGGCAAACTCATAGAGCATCTCGGCTATAAACTCGAATACGAGCACGAGGAGTCCGCCGTCGTCTACGCGGACGAGACCAAGCTCATGCAGGTCGTGTATAATCTCATCAACAATGCCATCAATTACTGCGGCGACGACAAGACGGTCACCGTCAGGGAATATACCCGACACGGCAACGTCCGCATCGAGGTCATCGACAAGGGCGAAGGTATCGACGTGAACGTGTTGCCGCATATATGGGACAGATATTATAAATCGGAGAAATCCCACAGACGGGCTACCGTAGGTACCGGTCTGGGACTCTCAATCGTCAAAACCGTAATGGATAAGCACCCCGGAGGCGTGTACGGGGTGGTGACGAGCGTAGGCGAAGGCAGCACATTCTACGTGGAGCTTCCGAAGTGTTGAAATGGGCAGAGAGATCGAAAAGAAATTCATAATCGTCAAGCCTTCGTCGTTTCCGGAAGGGACGGAAGCGAGCCGCATAGAGCAGTATTTTCTGTTGCCCGCCGGCGGCTACGACACGCGCAGGGTACGGGCGCGGACGACTTGCGGGAAGACGGTATATACCTATACGGAGAAGAGGCTTTTGTCGGGCTTCACTCGCATTGAGAACGAGCGCGAGATCTCAGAGGACGAATACAAGGCGTTGCTAGCGGAACGCGACCCCGCTGCGGGAGGGATCGTCAAGACGCGTTACGTTTACCGTTACCGCGGACACGTTATCGAGATCGACGTATTCCCGTTTTGGGAAGGATATGCCGTTCTCGAAGCGGAACTCGGAAGCGAGAACGAGTCTCTCGAACTTCCCGACGGCGTCGAGGTGCTGGCGGACGTGACCACGGACAAACGCTTCACCAACAAAGCGCTCGCGGTGCGAGCGCCCGCTCCCGAGGAATTTCCGCGCCGTAAATAAGCGGCGTTTTTTTTGTTAATTTACGGGTTGTGCCCTTAATTTAATTGTGTAAATTCCTACGTTATGATAGACTATTGAATTATGAGCGGAACGGAACGCGAATCAATGCCCGCGGCGGCGGGCGCCATTATCCGAGTAGACAACGTCAGCTACGATTACCGTAGCGGCGAACACGTTTCGCGCGGAGTGCGTAACGTGAGCCTCACCGTAGACAGGGGCGAATTCGTCGTGCTGCTCGGGCACAACGGTTCCGGCAAGTCCACGCTCGCGAAATTGCTCAACGGATTCGTCGTCCCCGACGAAGGCACCGTTACCGTCGAAGGGATAGACACCCGCGACAACGACCGCATATACGAACTGCGTGCCAAAGTGGGAATGGTATTCCAGAATGCAGACAACCAGATGGTGGCGTCCGTGATAGAGAACGACATAGCTTTCGGACCCGAAAATCTCGGCGTGCCGCGCGAAGAGATAGAGAAACGCATAACGTGGGCGCTCGACGCCGTCAATATGAGCGAACACCGTAAGCGCAGTCCCAACAAGCTTTCGGGGGGACAGAAACAGCGCATAGCGATAGCCGCGATACTGGCGATGTATCCCGAGGTGCTTATCCTCGACGAATCGACGGCGATGCTGGATCCGAAAGGTCGCGCGGAGATAATGGAGACCATATTGCGGCTCAACAAAGAGAAAGGACTAACCGTGATACTTATCACGCATTACATGGACGAAGCGATAGGCGCAGACAGGATATTCGTGATGAACGAAGGGAGCGTGATACTCGAAGGCACGCCTCGCGAGGTTTTCTCCTCCACCGATAAGATAGCTGAGGCGAAGCTGGAATTGCCGGTGGCGAGCAAAATATCCGCGGAACTGAGGCGCGCGGGGCTCGACATACCGTTTGCGCTTACCGACGAAGAACTTGCGGAGGGATTATGCAGATTAAAGTAGAAGATCTCTCCTATGTGTATTCTCCCAAGACTCCTTTCGAAAAGGTGGCGCTCGACGGAGTGAGCTTCACCGTCAACGAAGGGGATACGATAGGGATAATCGGCTCCACCGGAAGCGGTAAATCGACGCTTTGTCAGCATTTCAACGCGCTCATCAGAGTTACTCACGGCAAAATTTACGTGGGAGACGTCGATATTTCTTCCAAAAAAACGAACCTTATCGCCCTTCGCAAGCAGATAGGGATGCTTTTCCAATTTCCCGAATACCAGCTTTTCGACGACACGGTGGCTAAAGACGTGCAATTCGGACCGCTTAATTTCGGTTACGGCAGGGAAGAAGCCGCAAGGCTCGCGCAAGAAGCCCTCGAAATGGTGGGCATGGACTACCGCGAAGTGAAGGACAAGTCGCCGTTCGAACTTTCCGGAGGCGAGAAAAGGCGCGCCGCGATAGCGGGCGTGATAGCGTCGAAGCCTTCCGTGCTCGTGCTCGACGAGCCCACGGCGGGGCTCGATCCTATAGGCAAGCGGGAGATACTCGAACTCGTAGGGGAACTAAAAAAATCCTTCTGCAAAACGGTGATAATGATCTCGCACAATATGGACGAGATCGCCGCCAACTGTAACCGCGTGATAGTATTGCACGAAGGCAAGCTGCTCTACGACACCACTCCCGCGGAGCTTTTCGCCGATCCCGAGGCTATAGCCTTGACCGATCTCGGTTACCCTCATTCGGTGCATATCAAGCGCTTGCTCGAAGCAAAAGGCATATCGCTCGACACCGACGCTCTCGACGCGGAGTCGTTGCTCGACGCTCTGAAAAGGAGGTACTGCTCATGAGAGACATCACCCTCGGACAGTATTATCCGGCAGACTCTTTCACGCATAAGCTCGACCCGAGAGTGAAGCTCGTGCTCGTCGTCGCGTTCATCGTAACGGTGTTCCTTGTCAAGAATCTCATAGCTTACGCAGCGGTCATCGTATGCGTCGTTTCAGGTACTTTGGTATCCCGTATACCGATATCAAAGGTACTAAAGAGTATAAAAACGATAATCTTCCTTGTCATATTCACCGCAGCGCTCAATCTGTTGTTCTATAAAGGCGATACGGTATTGTGGTCGTGGTGGAGGATAAGTATCTCCCTCGAAGGAATCTTCTTTTCGTTGAAAATGGCGCTTCGGCTCATCCTGCTCGTGATGGGCACGACGCTGCTTACTTACACGACTACGCCCACGGGACTCACCGACGGAATGGAATCTCTGATGTATCCGCTCAAGCTCATCAAAGTTCCCACTCACGACATAGCGGTGATAATGAGTATAGCGTTACGCTTCATACCGATACTTTCCGAGGAAGTCGATAAGATAATGATGGCGCAGAAAGCGCGCGGAGCGAGCTTCGATTCGGGCGGCATAGTCAAGCGCGCCAAAGCGTTGCTTCCCGTATTGATACCGCTTTTCGTGTCCGCATTCCGCAGGGCGGACGAGCTTGCGCTCGCCCTCGACGCGCGCTGTTATAACGCCACTCCCAACCGCACCCGCTATCAGGTTATGCGCCCGACGTACCGCGATCTTATAGCCGTCATCGGCACGGCGGCGTTCATGGTGCTCGTGATAGCCCTCAATATGAATTTCTGGGGAGCGTACGTTCCGCCGGAAAGTCTGTGGTGGTTATTCTCATGAGGTACGCGATAACCGTCGAATACGACGGCACGAACTATTCCGGCTGGCAGAGACAGCTCAACGCGCTTTCGGTACAACAGGTATTGGAGGACGCGCTATCCGATTTCCTCAAAGAAAAGGTGGTGCTTCACGCTAGCGGCAGGACGGACCGCGGCGTGCACGCCGCGGGGCAGGTGGCTCATTTCGATACCGCTTCCGAGATACCCGCGCATAAGATACGTTTCGCCGTCAATTCCGTGCTTCCCGAGGACGTGCGCATCGCGGATATGCGCAGAGTCTCCGACGACTTTCACGCGCAGTACGACGTTATTTCCAAAACCTATTCGTATAAAATGTACGTCGGCAACACGCTTTCGCCGTTGCGCAGGCTTTATTACACGCGGGTACTTCCGCCCGTCGACGCGGACGCCATGCGCCGCGCCGCCGCCAAACTCGTAGGCACTCACGATTTCAAGGCGTTTTGTTCCACCGGCAGTTCAGCTCAGACCACGGTGCGCACCCTCTACGCCGTCGACGTGGCTTCGGAAGGCGACGAAATAATACTCACCGTCACCGGTAACGGATTTCTGTATAATATGGTACGCATCATAGCGGGGACGCTCGCTTTTATAGGGAAGGGCAAACTCCCGGAAGGAAATATCGAACGCATGCTCGTTACCGGAGAGCGTAAGCTCGGCGGTAAGACTTTCCCCGCCTGCGCGCTCACTCTCGAGAAGGTGCTTTATCCCGATACCGAGAAGAAAAATTAACGTTTGCGTGTAGAAAGTATCGTATTTTGATTGACTTATCGGCTTTTATATAATATTATAGATAGGCACGCGGATTTTCGACGAAGAACTAGCCCCTCGGCGGCGGGAACCGCAGAAACAATTGGAGGATTTACCATGAAATCATATATGGCAAAGCCCGGAACCGTTGAAAGGAAGTGGTACGTCGTAGACGCCGAAGGCATGGTCCTCGGCAGACTTGCGGCGCAGGTCGCTATGATTCTCCGCGGTAAGAATAAACCCACTTTCACCCCCAACGTGGATACGGGTGATTACGTTATAGTAGTAAATTGCGATAAGGTCAAACTCACCGGCAAGAAAGCCGAGCAGAAGTTCTACCGTTATCATACCGGTTACGTCGGCGGCCTCAAAGAGGTGCGCTACGACAAGCTTATGGCTACCAAGCCCGAATTCGTCGTGACCAAAGCCGTCAAAGGTATGCTTCCGAAGAATTCCATCGGCAGACAGATGATAAGCAAGCTTTTCGTCTACAGCGGAGCCGAGCACAAACACGCGGCGCAGAAGCCCGAAGAGCTTAAGCTCAAGTAATCGCGAGGTGAAATATGGCAACCAAAAAAGTGTTAAAGAAGAAAGTTCAATACTGGGGAACCGGCAGACGTAAAAAAGCCATCGCGCGCGTTCGTCTTATTCCCGGCGGCGAAGGCAACATAGTCATCAACAAGAGAAGCATCGACGATTACTTCGGACTCGAGACCCTCAAGTTCATCGTCCGTCAACCGCTCAATCTCACCGCGACTCTCGACAAGTACGACGTAGCGGTCAACGTAAGAGGCGGCGGACCTACCGGACAGGCGGGCGCCATTCGTCACGGCATCTCCAGAGCGCTCGTCATGGCGGATCCCGAATACCGTCCCGCGCTCAAAGCGGCAGGCTTCATGACCCGCGATCCGAGAATGAAAGAGCGTAAGAAATACGGTCTGCACAAAGCGCGTAAAGCTCCTCAGTTCTCGAAGAGATAATCAAGATATTCCTATTATTCTTATTATATTATCCGAACGGAAAAGCCGCCTTTCAAGGCGGCTTTTTCATGCCCCGATAAGGCTCCGCTCGCTCCTTGCGGCGCAAAAGGAACGGCTCCCGCGAGGAGCCGTTCCGGAACGTTGTCGATTTAAGATTCTGTAGCTATTCGGTATCTTCGGATACAAAATATACGCCGATTATTTGACGTAGTATCCTGCCGCTTCGTCTACGACGACGTACACGCAGGGGTGAGTCTGGAGCACGCTGGCGGGGCAGGCGGTGTCCACGGGACCCTGTATCATGCGTCTCACGGCTTCCGCCTTCGCGGTTCCGTTGGCGATGAGTATGATCATTTTCGCCTGCATGATGTCCGCTAGTCCCAGCGTCACCGCGTGAGTGGGTACTTTGTCGATATCGTTGTCGAAGAAGCGTGCGTTGTCGCGACGGGTGCCTTCTTTGAGCTCCACGAGGTGGGTGTGCGCGTCGAAGGAGGTACCGGGTTCGTTGAAGCCGATGTGTCCGTTCGCGCCGATACCGAGTATCTGTACGTCGATGGGATGCGCTGCGGCAAACGCGGTGTATTCGTTGCAGGCGGCTTCCTTGTCGGCGGCGAGTCCGTCGGGAACGTGGGTGTTCGCTTTATCTATATCTATATGGTCGAAAAGATTGCGGTTCATGAAGCTGCGGTAACTCTCGGGATGCTCCACGGGCAGATCGGCGTATTCGTCGAGATTTATCGATATCATTTTTTTATAGCTCACGTTGCCTGCTTTATAGTCGGCGATCATTTCTTTATATAGTCCGATAGGGCTGGAACCGGTGGCGAGTCCGAGTACCGCGTCGGGCTTTTCGATGAGCACGGGGCGCATCAGCTCGTAGGCTTTACGACTCAGTTCTTCGTAACTGCTTGTCTGAATAACTATCATGATCGTTCTCCTGAAAATAAATTTATTCGTGTGTTACGTATTTTAACACATATCGGCGCCGATTGCAACGCAATTTTTCTTCATCAAGCCTTTTAGGGACGCCGAAAAAGGCGTTTCGAGAGCTCGTGCCTTAAATTGTAAGTTCAAATCGGTTGACATAGAAATAGCTCTGTGATAAACTCTTTGTATCAATATATAAACGCACGCGCGCGCGTATAGGCATGCACGCGCAATATGAAGGAGAAAATAATGCTCGAAATCAGTCATCTTTATAAAAAATATATGAATTCCGAAAGATTTTCGGTCGAAGACCTCAATCTGTCGTTGCGTCCCGGCGAAATTTTCGGATTCCTCGGTCAGAACGGCGCAGGTAAATCCACGACGATCAAGTGCCTTACCGGCATATATCCTTTCAATTCCGGCAAGATAACGATCTGCGGCTACGATATCGCGAAAGATCCGATCAACGCCAAGCTCAATATGGGATACGTGCCCGACAACCACTCGGTTTACGAGAAGCTTACCGGCAGGGAGTACGTCAACTACACCGCCGATCTCTACAAAGTGAGCAAGCGCGACCGCGACGAAAGATTCGATCGTTACGTCAGCCAGTTCAAGCTCACCAAAGCCGTCGACAATCAGATCAAATCATATTCTCACGGCATGAAACAGAAGATATGCATCATCGCGGCGCTCATCCATAACCCGAAACTGTGGGTGCTCGACGAACCGATGATGGGACTCGATCATCAGTCGATGGTGGAGATACTCAAGAGGATGGACGACCATTGCGCCGAAGGCAACACGGTGTTCTTCTCCAGCCACAACCTCGATCTCGTCGCGAAGATATGCGACCGCGCCGCCATCATCAAGGACGGTAAACTTCAAGACGTCATCGATCTGCATATCAAAGGGAATAAAGAAACTCTCGAAAAAACTTTCTGCGAGATCACGGCTACCGAACAGGATCACATCAACGAATTGACCCTGCTGCGCAGAAACTGATCAAGGTAAACCGATATGAATATCAAAACTCTTTTAAAACTGGAAATCAAAAACAAATTTTCCAATTACTCGCTGAACAGCGTCAAATCTTATTTCAAACTGTTCACCACGTTACTTTTGCTCGCCGCGGTCGTATACGGCGTGTACCGCGTGGCGGAGCTTTTCTTCGAAATGTTCGACAAGGCGGGTATCATTTACGAAGCTCTCGTGATGCTCGTTTCCGCGGTGTTCATTTTCATGTGCGTGGCGGGCGTGAGCAGCAACATCAAGGTCCTCTATTATAAAGGCGACAACGAGATACTCATGCGCTATCCCGTTTCGGGCGAAGAAGTCTTCATAAGCAAGACTTTGTTCCTTTTCATCAACCAGGTGCTCGTGACCGCCGTGATAGTGGCTCCCTTCCTCGTCGCGTACGCTAAGGTCAGCGGACTGGGCGTCGCTTTCTACGCTACGATACCGGTGCCGATAGTGTTCCTCGTGTTGATCACGTTCTTCCTCAGCAACATACTCGCGATACCGATCATGCAGCTTACCAATAAAATACGCAACAAGTTCGCATTGATAATCATAGGGCTCGCGGTGTTGGTGACCGTGCTTTTCGCGGTATATATGGTGTTGTTCAACAGCATGGTGACCTTCATGAACGACAAAGAGTTCTCCGTTTTCGACGACGCCATCGTCGAGGGCATAGGCAAGGTGTGCAAATATCTCATACCGATGAAATATTTTGCGGACATAATGGTAGGGGAGGAGCTGTATATCGCGTATCCCGTGCTCATCATGCTCACCGGACTCACCCTCATCGGGACCATTCTCGTCATAGTGAAGCTCTACCCCAAGACGCTCCTCAACAACGTCGAGGTCGAAGGCAGTGCCTTCCGTCACGTTACCCGCAACAGGCGCAGACCCATATTCGTCACGCTGCTGCATAAGGAATTCCTGCAGGTCTTCCGTTCGGTAAACTATTCTTTCCAATATTTCGTGCTCGCATGCGCGATGCCGGTAATGGTGTATTTCTGCAACAACATCACCATTCAGCTCGGACAGAATCAGATAGGCGAACAGATAGCGCTCGGCATGTCTTTGCTCGTTATGCTCATTTTCGCGACGGTCATCACTTCCTTCGCGGCGACTTCAACGAGCAGAGAGGGCGATAACTTCTATCACACCAAGGTCGCCCCCGTTTCCGTGCATACCCAGCTCGCCGCCAAATTCCTTATGTACGTCATAGTGTCCGCGCTCGCCAACGGCGTGTGCGCGATAGTATTGTTCTCGACCAAACAGTTCGATTTCAATACTTCGCTGTGGCTGTTCGCGGTGGCGGAAAGCTGTTCGATCGCGCTCACTCTCATTTCCATGAGAATGGACATCAACAGACCTTACTTCAACCTGTCGGGCGAAGGCGAGGTCGTCAACAACAATGCTAGTACCACTCTTTCGGTCGCGGCGGGTTTCCTGGTCGCGCTCACCGAGGGCATACTCTGCATGCTCCTTTCCTACCTTGCGGACATCAAGCTGTCGTTCGTTCTCGAGAACGGTTATATCGTGGAATTCACCTCGGAAGTAATGTTCTACGTGTGCTCCGGTATAGCCGCGGTCCTTCTCGTGTCGTCGATCGTCGGCTATCTGTTCAGGTTGAAATACGCTTACAACAAGATTGCAAAATAGTATCCTTAACGTAACGTAAGGGATACCGGAGAAAGGGGTAAAATTAAAAAATTGTGAAAACAATAGGACAACGATCACGATGAAGAAATTTTTGATAGGCGTTATATGCATAATCCCGATAGTGGTGGTGCTGGCGTTGAGCGTTACGAGCGATATAATCCTCATGGCGACTCCGGTCAACCCGTCCGGAATGCAGATACGCAACTCAAACAACGAAATAATCGCTGACGACGACATCGTCAAAGTGGATATAAGCGACGGTGACGAATTCATTATCGTCGACATTTATCCGTCGATGACTCCCGACAAGAGCATCACCTACGAACGTGAGGACGATTACGGTCAGGGGCGGGTAGAGCTCGTCAAGGTCGAAGGAAGCAATAACCGTTATTCGCTCCGACCGATGACCCCGGGACTTACCCAGATAATCGTGCGCGCCAAAGCCAACGTCAACGTATATTGCGTACTGACGGTACAGATCACTTCGGATTCCGTGGAGACCGCCGCGATATACAATTCGTCGGGCGAACCGATTGCAGACGAATATACGCTCGCGGGACAGGAAAGATTTTTTATGGACGTCTATCCCGTTGACGCCATGAACGCGAGCGGAGTGATATGGCGTTCTTCCGACTCCAAAATCGCCAAGGTGGACGCCAACGGCAACGTTACCCCCGTCAGCGAAGGCAAAGCGGGCATAGAAGCCGTGGTACGCGATAAGGCGGGAGAAACGCACAGCGCCATGATAGTAGTGGATACTTCGGGCGCGGTGGCGAGATCGTCTACGGTCTACACCGCCGAGGAGATCACCGTTTCGTGGATACGCGACAATGCGGCGGTCAATCCCGAGGTCACCGAAGTCGAATATCTTGACGAAGGGAGATATCTGCTCAGGCGCACGGATAACGGAGCTTCCGCGGAGGTTACCGCGGTAAGTTGCGTCGCGGGCGAAATAGTGGTCCTTAATCCGCCGGAAGTGCTTTACACCGGCAACGGTCCTTCTCATCTCGTCACCGAAATAATCGAAGCGCCCGAAGCGGACGACGACGAATCCGGTAAGGACGACGGCGAACGGGGCGAGGAAGCGCTTAAACCCGTATATACGAGCGAAACTCCCGACATCGCGTCCGTGACCGAGAACGGCGTGATCACGCCTCTGAAGCCCGGTCAGGCGCTTCTGAGAGTGTCCTACGGCGATTCTTTCAAACAGGTATCCTTTACTGTACGCGAAAGACCGGCTACGTTCAATCTGGACATTCAGTCCGCCGACGCGCGTCTGGGTATTCAGATGACGCGCGTGTGGGGCTATTACTGGCTGACGGAGTCGGGCGAACTCACTTCTTCGTACGATTTCGGCATCGCCGGAGACGTCAACGCCTTCGACGTCGCCTGGAGCGTTTCCGCGGGCGCCGACGGCGAAGAACTCGCCACGTTCGTCCGCCGCAACGACGGCACTCAGGGCATTACGCTTACTTTCCTCGAAAGCGCGATAGGCAAGAGCGTCACCGTCACCGCGGTACTTATGGTGGACAACCGCGCGATAAATTCCGTAAAGCGCAGCTTCACTTTCAATATCAATCCCAAGAAAGAGAGCGTGAACGTATACGATTTCGCGCAGTTGGCGATGGTGTTGTCCAAAGACGCCAAGTGGGGCGGCGGAGAACGCTTCTCCTGCTACGACGTGGTCATGCAACAGAATATTTACGCGGAACACGTCGTCGACAATATACGCGGAGGCATTTACGGCAACGGCTTCCTTTACGACGGTTCGGGCGTGCCCGAATCCGAAGAGGTGCGCAGACAGCTCGGTTTCCAGGGCGGATTGTTGCGTTTCAATTACGAACAGGTCTGGCAAGAGATCCGGGCTTTCAACGAGTCGCACGCCGAAGTGTTCGCCGCCAACGCCGCAGCCGGCATACCGTATACTCAATTTACTCTCGATTACGTGGATATTTCGATGAGGTGCGCTGCTACGCTCGACGAGGCCGATGGCAGAAACGCCGTTTTGTACGTCGAAATGCTCTGGGGAGAGAACGAACCCGGTAAGAAAGACATCCCGCGGGATCCGCCCGTAAATCTCAAATACCTCCAAGTCTACAATGCCGATAAAGGAGTAGAACTGGGTTATATAAGCGACCTTCTGATCGAAGGCTGTATATTCGGCGACAACGTGCGCCACGGCATTTTCGCATACTATTACGGAGTCGAGCACCGTAAATTCGAGGACGGCTCCAACGTTACTTTACGCAATAACGTATTCAAAATGCACGGAGCGCCCGCAGTGGTTTTCGCATCGCCCGCGTATAAAGAGTCTTTCGACATGAACTGCGCGCCCAACCTTACCATAGAAGGCACCTGCGACATCTACAACTGGAAAACAAGAGAAGAATTCAGCGATATGCTTTCGATATTCATTCTCAAATACCTTGTTGAGCTTGCCGCCAACGAGAGCGACGGCGCGGGGCAGGGGCTGATCGATTTGTTCCGCGACACGTTCGCGAACATGATAGACGAAGTCGTGCAACACGAAAACCTCGATTCGCTGTTCTATTCTTACGGCGGGAAGGAGTATACCGCGCTCGGCATAATGGGCTTGGGAGCTCCGCTCACGTGGGATCCGGCGACCGTGACGATAAAGTCCGACGACGTCAACGCGCTTGTTCTGCCTTTCCGCGACGCGCAGGGCAATACCATAGGCGCGTTGCAGAGCATAGAGTTTGCGGTGAGGAAAATATACCCGAAGATATCTTCGATATCCAAGCCTTCCTATCTCATCGCCAACGATTTTTCGCGCGGCGAGCCCGAGATAAAGCCGGGAGATCCGGTACCCAACAGTAAGGAGTTATACGCAAAACTGACGGGACAGGCGGAATAAGATCCGCTAACCCGCATGAAAGGTAAATATGAAGAAATTTCTTATAGCGATAATATTTGTGATCCCTATCGTGGTAGTACTCGCTTTGAGCGTGACGAGCACGATAATCGTAATGACCACGCCCGTAAATCCTACGGGAATGGAATTGCGCGATTCGTCCAACAACATCTTGGACAGAGACGACATAGTCAAGGTGGACATACGGGATACCGAGGAATTCATAATCGTGAATATCCTGCCGAACATGACTCCGAGCAAGGAGATCACCTACGAGCGCGACGAAGAAGCCGGCGACGGCGTGGTGGAGCTGGAGAAAGTCGAAGGCAGTACCAACAGATACCGTCTGTTGCCCAAGAAAATGGGCGTTACGAAGCTTATAATCCGCGCCAAGGCGAATATCAACGTATACGCCACGGTCACCGTGCAGGTCACGGCGGATACGATAGAGCGCATAACGCTTTATAACGGCGAAGGCGCCACGATCGAAGGGATATACAATATAACCGGTAAAGAACGTCTATACTACGATATCTATCCCATAGACGCGCTGAGCAACAACGACGCCGTATGGTCGAGCACTTTCGAAGACGTGGCGGTAGTGAGCAAAAACGGTACCGTAACGCCCGTTTCGCGCGGATACGGCGAAATAAGGGTGACCGCCAAAGACAAAGACGGCAACATCCATCACGCGGACGTCACGATAAACACGAACGGCGCGGTCGCCAATGCGGACGTCGTGTACGTGGCGGACGTCACTTCGATCACGTTGGATTGGATAAAGACCAACGTCGCGGTGGCTCCCGACGAGACCGACGTGGAATACATAGGCAACGACACGTATCTGTTGACGAGCGTAGTGGAGGACGAGCAGGTGACTGCCGAAGTCAAAGTCGTGCAATGCGACGAATCCGACTGGGGTTTCACGGACAATCTCGAAACGATATATACCGCGAACGGACCGTATTACACCACGATCGGATATCTCGTGAGCGGAGAGGACATCGAGTCGGGCGTTACTTACGCAAGCAGCGACAACTCGATAATGACGGTAAGCTCTTACGGCGAGCTGATACCCGTCAAAGCGGGCGTCGTGACGCTCACGGTCACGTTCAACGGCGAGTATAAGCAAAAAGAGATAACCGTTCGCGAACGTCCCGTCGCATTCGAACTGGAGATGCAGAGCGCGGACGCGAAGCTCGGTATCCAGATGACGCGCAAGTGGGGCAATTACTGGTTCGACGAGAACGGCGCGCTCACTTCTACGTTTACTTTCGGGATACTTAACGACCGTAACGCTTTCGATATAGCCTGGACCGTTTCGACGGGCGAAAACGGCGAGGAACTCGTTACTCTCACGCCTACGGGCGACGGCACGCAGTCCGTCGACATTACCTTCCTCGAAGCTTCGCGCGGGCAATCCGTGACCGTCACGGCGACTCTCGTGGTCAATAAGCGCCCGATAGCGAACGTGAGACGCAGCTTCACTTTCAACGTCATAGACGAGGACGCCGTCAACGTTTATAACTGGGAACAGATGCGCACCGTAGCCGATATGCGCGACAAGCAGATAGTTATGCAGTCCGACGTATTCTATAACGACACCAGACTCAATATCGGGCTTTCCGCGAGTATTTACGGCAACGGCTTCGTTTTCGATTACTCCTCGTACGTGCTTGCCGCAGGTCAGGACGTTCAGTTCATATTCCAGGCAAGCGGTTACGCGCCCATAGGAGGCGAGTTGCTTTTCGAAGATCTGTCCATAACGGGCGCGCCTTCTTTGGAGGAAGCGGAAAGCACCGCGTGTATGGTGCAGTTGCGCGACATTCAAACGCCCGTCACCTTCAGATACTGCCAGATTTACAATACCGCGAGAGGGATCCAGGCGCACGGCTTGCATAATCTAATAGTCGAAGGCTGTATCCTGGGCGATAACTATAACTGTTCTTTCGAGCTCGGATACGAGAATATCGAGGACTGGATAAACGGTCAGCCTTTCTATGCCACTCAGTGCAAGGTCACTTTCCGTAACAACGTTTTCAAGAACACCACCGGTCCTTCGATACAGTTCATACCTCGCGCAATCAACGAGAGCAATATCAATCAGGTGCTTACCCCGGAGGTCGTCGTCGAAGGCTTCATGGATACTTATAACTGGGTGGAACGCGATAATCTCAAGAGCGCGTTCAGCGCGGCGTTCCTCACTCTCGTAAGCGAGAGATACCTCGGCGGCGACGCGCGCGATCTGGTCACGGATATGCTTTCGGAAATAGCGGACAGCGTCATCAATCAGCCGCAGAACGATTCGTTGTTCTATAGCTATAACGGCAAGGAATACGCTTCGCCCTGCATGTTCGTTATGGGATTGACGTGTTATGTCGACGAAAACGCTTTCACGATCTCGGAGGAAGCGAAAATGCAGAAGCTCGTGCTGAATTTCCGCGACGAGAACGGCGATCCTATCGGAAGCATGGCGGGCGTCGAAAGCGTGGTGAATCTCTTCCTTAAATTGCCGGGCATCACTTTCACGCATCCCGCGTTGTTCATTTCGAGCGACTATTCCAACGGCAGAGAACCCGATATCAAGCCCGGAGATCCCGTCCCGAACGATCAGGCTCTTTACGACAGGCTCACTTCCGGCGCCGGCGGCGCAACCGAGTAGACCGCCTTAAATAAAAAGTTTTATTCTTCAAACTATTGACATTATCGCGCATAAGGCGCGATAATATTTTATACGGACATTGAGCGTGTGCAAAATAATCGTTTATGGAGGAATGGATTATGGCTCAGCCTGCAACCCCGAAATGCCTTAAAGGTTGTTGTTTGACGATATTGATCATAGTACTGCTCGTCGTGGTGCTTATCGGCGTATCCGTGGCTGTCGTTCTTAATATGACGCCCGATCGGCTCGGCATAGCGGATATAGCGTTCGACTTCCTGGGCGGCAAGACTTTGCGCGATTACGGACTTGCCGACGTCAAACTCAAAGAAGCGGTCAAGCTTTTCAAGGAAATAATGAATCCCGACGAAGACAAGATAATCACCAACCGTTTCGACGAATCGACCGATAAACCCGCCGCGCAGAGCAACGCCGCCAACAGCAGTATCCTCAAAGAGGACGGAAGTTACGATTTTTCTTCTGCCGTGAGCGGAAAAGTCGTTTACGACAAAGTATATCTTAAACGTTATCTCGACACCACCCTGGCGTATATGTTCGACTCGATGATATCTTCCGCCGAAAATGGTGTCGAAGCGGAAGGCGATCCCGATTCCACGGGCGTCAAGTTCCTTCGCGACATAAACGCTAACGTCAACGAAGTGACGATAAGCGCAAGCGGCAACGGGTATACTCTGCGTATAGTGGCGAGCATTTCGCTCGAGACCTTGCAGGATGAACTCAAAAACGCTTTGGCGGATGCGAAAATCCCGCAGTCATTGATCAAGATCCCCGACAGGATATACATAGTGAGTTACGCTACGATCTCCGCGGACGGAGAGGGCAGGCTTGTTACCGTTCCGCAGGATATCCGCGTCAACGACGTAGAGAATGCCGTCGCAGACGCGATATTCGCAGTCCTTGCCGACAGCGCGGCGGACGCGGCGGGCGATAACGCCGACGCGATAGACGTAAGCGACAAAAACGACATAAACGCCGAAATCCTGAAAGCTTTCGCTTCGGTCATCAACAATCTCGGCAGGATAGGCACCGCATCCGTACAGAACGGCGACGAAGTGACTGCCGGCAGCGAGCGGTACGGCAACGCGGGGCTCGGCGATCACTTCCTCACCCTGATCACCTACACGGCGGACGACGTAGCGCAAGCGGAGTAAGCGTATGATAGCGGTCATCGTCGCGATGGAGAAAGAGAGGAAATACATAACTTCCGAGCTTGAAGGCTGCGTGTGCGAAGAGTATTCGGGCATAAAATTCTTTATCGGAAGTTATCGCGGAACGGACGTCGTGGTAGCGGAAGCCGGTATAGGTAAAGTCGCGGCGGCGTATACGACCGCCGTTACCTTGATGCGATACTCTCCCGAAGCCGTCATAAATACCGGGATAGCGGGCGGATTGGGCGTTCTGTCGCAGGGAGACGTCGCCGTCGTCAGCGAAGCGTGGCAACACGACTTCGATCTCACGGCTTTCGGCGAAGCCGCTGGGAAGTATTGCGGCAGAAGCGACGCCGCACTCACTGCTACCCTGATGAAAGCCGTAAACGGGGCGAGAACGGCCGTGATAGCGACGGGCGACTCTTTTATCGCGGACGCGGGAAAGGCGCGTAATATAGCGGAAACTTTCGGCGCGTCGCTCTGCGATATGGAATGTGCCGCCGTGGCTCAGGCTTGCGCCGCGGCGGGAGTGCCTTTCGCCGCCCTGAAAGTCGTTAGCGACGGCGCGGAAGACGGCGCCGAAACAGGTTACGAGGAATTTGCGGAGAAAGCCTGCCGTATCAACGCGCGCGCCGCGCTCGAAGCCGTCGCCGCGACGCGCGGCAGATAATAAAACGCCGTATTTTAATATTTATGTCTCTTACGGACGGCTCGGCGCCGTCCGTTTTTTTCGGTAACGCGCCGAACGTTTTCTGAATAAAATGTCCCGTTCGGAGGATTTATGAAATATTTCGGTACAGACGGGATAAGAGGGAACGAAAAAATTTTCACGGTCGATTTCCTTGAGAAAATCGCCTGGGCTGTCGTGGCAAGATACGGCAGGATCTCCGTTGTGATCGGCAGGGATACGAGAAGAAGCGGGGAGAGAATCGCGAATACGCTCGCCGCCGCGTGGAGCGCGTGCGGTCTGAGAGTGATAGACGCGGGCATGATCCCCACGCCGGTGCTGGCATATCTCACGCGTTCCTACGGCGCGGGGCTCGGGGCGATGATTTCGGCTTCCCACAATCCGCCCGAATACAACGGTATAAAATTCTTCTCGCGCGACGGCGCGAAAATAACCACGGACGAGGAAAGGGAGCTGGAAGCCGCCATCGACGCTGCCGCTCCTCCCGAAAAAGAGCGCGGCGAAACGCTGAGCGTGGACGGAAGCGACGAATACTGCGCCCATTTCGCCGCGCGGGTGGCGCCTTCCGTTAAAGGGATGAGAGTGTTGCTGGACGCCGCCAACGGCGCTGTGTCGGCGATAGCGGAGAAGCTGTATTCCCGACTCGGTGCGATACCCGTCGTTATAAACGCAGAGACCGACGGCGAACGCATCAACGTGGATTGCGGCGCGACTCATCCGGAAAAGCTGCTCGAGGCGATGAAAAACGGCGAGTACGACATAGGGTTCACCTTCGACGGCGACGGCGACAGAGTGATGTGCGTGAAAAACGGCAAGCTTTACGACGGCGACGCCATGCTGTACGTGGCGGCGCGGTATTTTGCGGAAAAGGGGGTGCTTTCACCGCCTGCGGCGGTGGGTACCGTGATGACCAATATGGGCACCGAGCTGTCGTTCAGGCGTAACGGGATATCGTTCAGGCGCACTCCCGTGGGCGACAAATACGTCAGCGAAGCGATGATCGAAGAAGGCGCTCTGATAGGCGGAGAAGCGAGCGGTCATCTTATTTTCAGAGCGTATCAGAATACCGGCGACGGCTTGCTCACCTCGCTCATTATGTGCGTAGTCGAGCGCGAGAGGGGACTCGAGAACCTCGACGACCGCGTCGAATATCCGTCGGCTTCCTGCAATATCGACACGGACGCGGAGGGTATCGGGCGTTTCGACGACGAGCAAGTAAAGAGTTTCATCGAAAAAACGCGCGCGGAGTTTCCCGGGAGGATAATAGCGAGAGCGAGCGGCACCGAGCCTAAAATAAGGCTTATGGCGGAAGCGGAGCGGTACGAGAAAGCGCGTGAAATACTGGATAAGGTGCGTGATTTCGTGGACGCTTACGTCAACGCAAAAAGTGAAAATAAATCAACCGAATATAATTGTTTGGGTTACCTTAACGACGAAAAACGCAAAAGTATTCTCGCCGCGCTCACGGCGCGCGGCGTGCGCGTGACGGATCCCGCGACGACGTATATCGACGAAGAATGCGTAATAGGCGCGGGCACGGTGATTTATCCGATGTGCGTTCTTCAGGGAAGGTGCGTGATAGGCGAGAACGTAAAGATATATTCTTTTACCGACATTACCGATACCGTGGTGGGGGACAATTCCGATCTGCGTTCCGTTTACGCCATAGGCGCGAGGATAGGCGCGCGTACTACCGTTGGACCGTTCGCCTGTCTGCGTAAAGGCGCGGTCATAGGGGACGGTTGCAGGGTAGGCGACTTCGTGGAAGTGAAAAACTCCGTGCTTGCCGACGGAGTCAAAGCGGCTCATCTCGCTTATATAGGCGACGCGGAAGTGGGAGAAAGGACCAACGTCGGTTGCGGCACCGTTTTCGCCAATTATAACGGTTCCGTCAAGCAGACCACGCGAGTGGGCAAAGAGGTTTTCATCGGCTGCAACGCCAACCTGATAGCTCCCGTGGAGGTTGGAGACGGAGCTTATATCGCGGGAGGGAGCACGGTCACGGAAAACGTGCCCCCGGAAGCGCTCTGCATAGCCAGATCCAGGCAAACCGTCAAGACGGGGTGGAAACGAAAAAAATAAGTTCGGTGTCGCGAGCGCTTTTGCAAAGGCAACGGACTACCGTTCCGGAGGCGGGCGCGCGGGGCGCGCCCGCCGTCTATGTCGCGCAACGGACGGACGTATGCGCCCGCACGGTAAAAGTATAGCAAAATTAACGGGAATCTCTTGCGCCGGTTATTATTTATTATATATAATTTAAGCACCGACGCACACGCTCGGTAAACTCACGCGCGACAAGGAGTTTACTTTCAATGGCAAAATACAGAATTTCGGGTAAGCGTTATACGCGAAAAAGCATTTTCGGCATCAGTCTGATAGTCGTTTTCGCTATAGCCGTCGTTTCCTTAGCTCTTGCGGCGGCGATCCTGCCGGGCATGGTGGAAGGGCACGAGGGCGCGGAAAGAGCGAACGGCGGTTACCGTCGTCCCGACGTCGAAGCCATAGTCCTCGACAACGAAGGGCAGATAAGCGTCAATGCCGATCTTACCCAAGTATTCGTGACCGTCAAGTACAGCGACGGTTCTTCGGAGAAAGTCGCGCTCTCCGAACTCGTCGTGGAAGGTCTGGACACTTCCGAGGAAGGTACCGTAGACAACGTCGTGCTCGATTTCGGCGGATTCAAGCAGACGGTCACGTACAACGTCGTGCCCACCACGCTCACCGTTGAGTACGTTCCCAGCACGGGCGGTCGGATAGACGGAGAAACTTTACAGCACGTTACCGCCGGCGCGGACGCCACGAGAGTGGAAGCCATACCCAACGAAGGTTATTATTTCGACGGCTGGAGCGACGGATACAGCAGTGCGAGCCGTATGGATACGAAAATAAGCAAATCCACCAAGCTCATAGCCGTTTTCCGCAAAATGAATTATACCGTCGTGTTCTATTATCCCGACGGAACCACGGCGAGAGAGGAGATAGTGCCTTACGGTCAATCCCCCACGAGGGTTCCGCGCCCCGACGAACATAACATGCAACTTTACGGCTATACTTTCGTGGGCTGGGATACCGATTACACGAGCATCACCAAGGATACCAACATCTATCCCATTTTCGAGAAGAACGCAACCGATCTTTTCGTCGAATTCACCACCGACAGAGAGGGCGTCGCTCTCGGTAAGATACAAGATCTCATGGCGTATTATCCGAAGGGTACCGAAGCGGTGCTCCGTATCACCGCCAACGCCGGTATGGATTTCGTGGGCTGGTCGGTGCGCGACGTTTCCGGGAACTGTATCGAGCTCGAGATAAAAGACGACGAGATAACCGTGGAACTCGCGGAAGACAATTACGTTTCGTTCCGTACTTCTCAGACGGGAACGAGCGAGGAATACGTCCTCGCGTTCACCCCGCCGCAGGATAACGATCTGCGTCCAAACGTCAACGAGATATATCTCAAAGCCAATTTCGTTTACGAAGAAAGCGAGATATCTTTCTCGAGCATGTCGGCTTCGGTATTCGAGCCGCTGGTACTTCCTTACGGTACTCCGATAGGGGAGATATTCGACGTCGAGGACCTTACCAAGCTCGTCGCTACCGGCTACGAATTCAAGGGCTGGTACGACGCCGACAATCCTTACAATCCCGACGGTTCTCCCGCGCTCCTTACCAACGACGCCGTATTTACCCGTCCCACCGAGCTCGTGGCTTACTGGGAAAAACGCATTTTCCTCGCCGTATTCCTGAAAGGGGATAACGAGGACGCGTCGTTCACCGATCCCGCGACGGGCTACGACGAAGAGCTGGGCGGCAGGGTGCTCGAGGTCTATTATCAGGACAGCCTTGCGGGAGCTCTCTCGGGAACTTTCCCCGAGACTTTGCCCGTTCGCGAGAATTATACGTTCAAAGGCTGGTATCTCGCGGACGACGCGATGCAGCCCACCGATTACGTCATCGACAGAAATTACAAGATCGACAAAGAGATAGCCTATTTCGTGCCCGTATTCGAAGTCAATACCCGTAAACTCATCGTCAATGCCGAAGGCTCCGGCAACGTGTATTACCTCGAATACAACGAGCAATACGAAGAATACGAAGAAAAAGTCGTCGCGGGAGAAGTGCAGATGCCCGTTACCGAGGATTTCGTCATACGCATCCGTCCCGGCACCGATTACGGCGTGACGGGAGCGGAACTCAACGGAGAGGATATCTCTAACGAGCTCATCGACGCAGGCGCGTATTACGAAACGGTCATACCCGCCGTGATAGCTTCCGATTATTATCTGCACGTGACCTTCTCTCTCTCGCAGTACGAGATAGCCGTCGTGAACGGCTCCTCGCTCGCCGCGGGATCGATAACTTACAACGTTGCCGGAGCGAGCGAAGCTCTCAAGCAGACCTCTTCCGACGTCAACTTCGCTTTCCGCGCGGACGACGGCGTGAGCGTGAATCTCGAGATCTCCGCGCCCGCGAATTATTTCATATCCTCTGTTTCCGTCAACGGCGTTCAGAGCGCAGTCCCGCAGGGAGCCGTCTATTACACTCTTGTCATTGACCGCATATCCGCCGACAGAGTGGTGACCGTGGTGTATAACGAGACCACCTATTCCGTCACGCTCCCGTCGTCGTCTTCGCTCGAGCACGGCTATATCGAAGCCGCCGCTTCGGTCACGCAGTACAACGGCGGCGAGAGTCCCGTTTTCTATGTCGGCGCGGACGAAGGATATTATATCCGCGCTTTGCGCGCTAACGGCAGCATAGTGGATCCGTACTTCACTTCGGAAGATTACATGATCGACGACGTTCTCGTGAACGGCGAAGCCGCGATCGACGGCGAATACGACTCCCGCGTGACTTCGTTCACCCTTACCGTGGACGGCATCTATCGCGATATCGTATTCGAAGTGGATATCGCGCCTATATATTATTACATAAATACCGCCGCCGAAGGCGTGGGAAGCGTAAGCGCGAGCTCCGTAGTCGATTACGGCGCCACGGTCAATGTCCTTGCCGAGACGGTCACGGAATATTACGTCGCGGCGCTCACCGTCAACGGCGAAAAAATGAATTACAGTGATATGAATTCTTCGCAGGTGTTTACCGTGAACGGCGTGAAGAAGGATTACGACGTGATATTCAGTTTCTCGAGATCTACGCATATCGTTTCTTTCCTGAGCGGTACCGGAGCGGACGACAACGGCGCGAGCATACTTTATAACGGCGTTTCTTACCCGTACGGCATGCAGGGACGCACTTTCGCGGATATCTCCACCGGCACCAACGCCGAATTCACGGTAACGGCTCCCGAAGGCTATTACGTCAACGCCGTTTCGTTCACTTCCGTAGCGGACGGAGCGACTGTCTCGGAGATAATAGGTTACCGCGCGACTTCGCACACTTTCAGGATCGACGATCTCTCCAAAGATTATGAAGTTTCGGTCACTTTCGTATATATCGAGCTCGGCTATACCGTTTACCTGCTCGGCACCGACAGCGGCGCTTCTATAAAGATAGACGGCTTCGACGTGTCGGCGCAGCCTTCCTACGACGGCAAGATGCTCACGTACAACGGCGAACTCGTTTTCGGAAGCACTCTTAACGTGCAGTTCACGCTCGGCGGCAAGACCGTTTCCGCCGACGGCGTCAGAGTCGTCAACAGAGAGGGCACCGATTATTACTACGAGGCGGTCACGGGCGCTTTCACTCCATCCGATTCGAGAGGACAGTATTCGCTCGTCGCCTCCGACACGCTCAGCATTTCCGATATAGACACCGAGATCGATATCTTCGTAAGACTCGATTCCACCGTCGGCGCCCAACCTTCGGTAAGCGTTTCGCACGTCGGCGAAGGTTCGCTCACCGCGACCGCTACGGGTCCCGTAGCGGAGGGCACGCAGGTAACTTTCACCGCTACTCCGGAACCCGGCTACGAGCTTAAAGCCCTCATCGTCAACGGACAAGAAGTTGAAGTCGTCGGCGGCACTTATACCGTGACCGTTAATTCGGACGTGTCCGCTTATGCGATATTCGAAGAAAAAGAATACTTGATAGCGGTCAACGGCGTTACGCACGGCATTGTCAATACAACAGTCACGAGCGTTGCCGCGAATACTTCTTTCGATATAAGATTCATTCCTTCAACGGGATATGCGCTCACTTCGTTCACTTTGGTGATAGGTAACGCCACGTATCACCCCGATCTCGGAGTTTCCGCGGCGGGCGGCGTGTTCGATTACACCGTCCCCGAAAGCTACGTGAACGGCGATGTGACCGTAGACGCCGTGTTTACGCCTATAAAATATAACGTGCACGTCGATTATTCCGGCAACGGTACAGTAGGCGGCGCGTATGCGGGAGAAACTATCTCCGTGGAATACGGCACCGCGTTCAGCCTCGACCTTAACGCGTTCGACGGTTACTATATCGGCTCGGTCAGCATCAACGGTCTCGGATTGGCGGCTTCGTCGCTTTTCGGCGCGGTCATCGATCCGGAAACGAACAATTTCGTGTCCGGCATCCTTTCCACGGAAATCACCGGCGACACGGACATCGCGATCGTCTTTACGCCCAACGCATACACCGTTACCGTAGCGGAATCGGCGGGCGGAGTGACTTATGTCAAGAAAGTTTCCGTCGACGGCACCTCCACGGCATACGTCGACGCGCGCACCGTCACGTTCGGAGCCGGCGACACGCTCTGGCTCAAGATGAACGCGGAGAGCGGATATCATCTCTCAGAACTGCGCATCAACGGCACGGTGAATAACGATTGGTTCGATCCTTCGGTCAACGTCAACGACTTCTCGGAAGTATATTTCGAAGCCGCGGTCATAGAAGGCAACGTCACTCTGAGGGTGACTTATGCTGTCAACGAGTATTCCGTCGCCGTCAACGCGACCAACAAGAGTCTCAATTTCGCCTCTTACGACGTCGCGCCCACGACTTTCGGCACGGTCACGATCTCCGGCTATACCGCGGACGCGGATAACGTTTACAGAGGGATCAACCACGGCGCAAACGTCAGGATCACGATTGCTCCGCGCACTGCCCGCGGATATTACATCTCGTTATTCGAGGTGGTGTACGGCGACGGAGCCAATACCACCGTCAATCTGACCTCCTCGATCAATCCCGACGGCGGTTCCTACATACTCCAGTCGCTGTCGTCCGACATAATCGCTCTTAACGTCGAATTCAAGCGCAGAACGTATACCTACGAGCACAGACTCACGACCGAGTCTCTCGGTTCGCCGTATCTTTGCGCTTCCGGAGTGACCGTCACCTTCGCCAATCCGTATTCCGCTTCCGACACGGTAGTCACCGAGGACGGCAAATACGAATACGGACTGAGCTTCACCGTCAACGTCAACCCCGGCACGGGATATTCCCGTACGGTATTCAACGTCAACGGAGAAGACCGTTCGAGCGCGGTAAGAGCGAATAACTATTCCGCCATCATTTCGTCCGACCTGCTCATCGAGGTGCAGTACAGCATCCTCGTCTATTCCGTCGAATATAACGCAAATGCGGGCGGCACTTATTACATAATGAACGAGCTCGGAGATCTCGTCTGGAGAAAGAGCGTCACCGTTATCGATATCGGGGCGGCTCCTCCCGCTTCGGGCGACTTCGTATATTCCGAGCAGAGCACGCCGAGCGGTAAGATCTGGATAGACAAGTCCACCGGCGCGATCACAGCCACCTATAATACGCGATTCGTATTCGCGGCGATCCCGTCTTACGGCGATGCCGGCTACGGCATAGACAAATTCGTCATCAACAACAGTCCTTACAACGTTGCCGACGGAAGCGTCGAAAACTCTTTCCAATACACTCTTACGTCCGACGCCGTTGCGGATTTGACGTTCAAGGTCTACACATACGACATAAATATCGTAGCGTTCGAGGGAGGTAAGGCAACCGCTTCGCCCGAAACCGTAGTGTGGGGCAACTCCACGTCCATAAGCCTTGTAGGCAATGCGCTCGACGCGGGATACGTGCTGTCCGGGGTGGAATTTGTAACGAACGGCGTTTCGGAAGTCTCTCAGGAAGCGTTGTCGCTCCTCTCCGCCGGCAGAGCTTACACCTTATATAACGTACGCGCCGACGTTTCCGTTATACTGACCGTCGAAAGGAGAGGTTACGACGTCACGTTCAGCGGCGACTACAGCAGAACGTACGACATCACGGACGGTAACGGCAAGAAATTCACGCTCAACGCGGTGGCGGGCGCCGTTATCAACGAGAACGTTTACGGTCAGATCAAGAGGGAATTCTATTCCGATTCAGGAGGCATCGACCTTCGTTCGGGTACCCTCATCGGCAGACCCGATCCCGACGGCGAATATATAGGATTGCGTTTCAACGACAAGCTTTCCATAAGGCTCATGCCGCCCGAAGGCTACGAAGTGGTTTCCGTATCGATAACCATGGACGGCAGGAGCGGAGCGCTCGTCTCCGATCCGTCGGGACTTACCGCGGACGACGGTACCGGCATGCGTTCGTATACTATAGATAACGTGACGGGCAACGTGTACGTCTATGTTGCGTACGCGATAAAACAATATAAAGTAACGTACGAAACGCGCTCCGGAGGAAGTTATACGGATTATACCGCGACCACGTTGAGTTATTACGACGCGCTCAGCGTCACCGTGCTCTCCGATACGGGATATTATCTCAGTTCGGTGACCGTCAACGGACAGACCGTGGGCACCACGAATTCGAAACAGGGAGCGAGCTATCGTTACACTACCGACGCGGCGGACGGAACGAAGCTTCTCGTGAACGCCGCGCTCGTCAATAACCGCACCTCGATAACGGTCACGCCGGAATACGGCAGACAATATTTCAACGTCGTATTCTACGTGAATAACGTTGCGGCGGTCCAGAACGGCGGCGTGTGGTATTCTTCCGACGGCACTCTCGGGCTGGCGCTCGAAAACAACAGCGTCATTTACGACGCGGACAACGCGGCTGTCATCACTCACACGTTAAGCGCGGGATACAGCATTTCCGGCGTTTGGCTGTGCAACGCCGTGGGCGTGAACGGCGAAGGTAAGGACAACATCAGTCTGCCCGCGGGCACCGGCTACAACACTTATTCCGCCAAAGGCGACAGCATCCGTATAATGCTCACCGAAGAGATATTGAGATATATGGATTTCGAAGACGCCAACAAGAGTACGTTGAGGATATATTATTCGGTGACGCAGGACGAATACGACAGCAGCGTCGCCAATTATCTCGTGACCGCCGACGACGGCTCCAACAAAGGCTCAGAAGTGATCGGCAACGCATACGAAAGCGAATTCTATATCGGCGTTTCTTTCGGCGACAACAAGCCCGCCGGTTCGACGCACGTATACGGCACGAGTGCGAGATTTACCGCCAACATAACCGCTTACGGCGCGAATAAATACAATTTTGAAGGCTTCCAGGAATATATCGACGGACAATGGGTGTACGTGAGAGACGGCGTCAACGGCATAACGCTTATGTCGGACGGTTACGTCATGGAATACGTCATTCAGAGTTCGCGCGTTTTCCGCGCCGTATTCTTCCGTCTGTACCGTGTGGCGGTGGAGATACATCCCGAATTCAAATATTATTCGGGCTCGTTTATTTCTTACAACCCCGCCGAAATGCTTTACCGTCTGTATTCCGATATGACGGCGGAAGCGGTATATGCGGAGTCCGCCGCCAACGGCGTACCGCTTCCCGATCTTACGAGCAACCGCGAAATACTTACCGATTCCGACACCGACGCGAACGACGCGATGTACGTGTATTACGTAAGAAGCGGAGCGACGCTCTATCTGCGCGGAGCGGACAGGTATATATCCAATAACGCCACGCAGAGCTTCTCTTATAAGAATGTGGTCACGGAAGGCGGAACGCAGACGACCGTGAACGCCACCTACGGCACCGACGGCGAAGTGATAGAAGGGGATAAGACGGTATATTCGTACGCCAACAACAGCCTGTACGTCAGCCTTGCGATGGAAACGATAGGTTCCTCGTCGTCCGGCGCGGGCGGCACCATGAGCTACGTGGTCAATAACGCCACCGTTACGAGCCTGCGCGACAACTCGCTCGTGACTTCGGCGGGAAGCACCGTACAGATCACGATGACGCCCAACAGCGGTTACCGCTTCGAGAGCGTGGGATATCTCTATTCGCTCGACGTTCCCGACGCCAACGGCTACAGGCAGTTTACCGACCGTTACGAGCAGTTCGACACCTCGAGCGGCAATGTCACGCTCACCTATTACGACGAGAACGGTAACGTGGTGTATGCGTCCGATCTTCCCTCGTTCGAAGGAAGATTCTCGAAAGTGGTGCTCACCGTCAAAGAGATCACGGAAAACATCATTCTGAAAGTAAGCTTCCGCAAACTGATAACGCTCACCGGCAGTATTTCGTTCGTAACCGACGAGAGCACCATTGAGCCGGAATATTCCATCGAATTCAGCTCCATAGACGGCAGTTCGCCCGACGGCATTTACGATTACAACGATACTGTCGCGTTCTATATCTCCGAGTCGTTGACCGCGCAAGGCGAGTGGTCGAGATATTATCAGTTCGTGGGCTACTTCATCAACGGCGTCAACAGCTATACGCAACTCGGTCAGTATTATCCCGGAACTACGACGGGGGCGTTCGTATTGAACGATCTCGACGGGCTTTCCGACGGCGTGAATATCGTCGAAAGAAGGACGGGCAGCGGTACGTCGGCGGTCACCGAATTCGTCGTGGACGTCGTGGCAAGATTCGTACCGGTGTACAACGTGGTAGTGGAGAACGTCTACGAGTACGAGAACGAATATCTCGATACCGGCACCGTGGTCGCCACCGCCGCGTCGTACAATTCGTCGATGCCGCAGTATTATGCGAGCGCGTATAACGTGGCGGCGCTTACTTCCGCGGACGGACATACCGACAAGGCATTCAGTATGCTCGGCAAACTCAATTCGATAGCCACGAGCGGAGTTTCGGGCGCGAATTCCCCGTACAATACTTGGACGGATAACAGAATTTCGCTGTATTGGGAGACCTCTTCCCCGACTTACAGGTTCCTGTCATGGCAATATTACGCTTTTGACGGCACTTCGTATTCCTGGAAGAATATCCCTTACGTAGACCCGTCCGACAGTACCAACGTCGTGACGCGCAGTAGTTTCAATTTCCCGATAAGCTGTTTATTCGATACCTCGTACGCGGCATACGTCAGATTCGACGGTACGGTCGATCAGGGTTTCTACTATAACGCTTCGAATTACGATACCGCGGGCAATTACGTGAGCAGCACCTCCATTCCCGCCATAATAATCCGTCCCGTTTACCAGAAAGTCGAAACTCTTGAGCTCGTCAAGTCCACGGCGATCGAGGACGAAAGCCTGTTTATAGACGGCGAAGGCATGGTGGAGCCCAAGATCGAATCCACGAGCCTGTCGTACGGAAGCTTCAATTACGGAACGGTGCAGACTCTGTTGCCTTCCGTGATAAGCGGATACGAATTCGCGGGTTGGTACATCGTCGACAACGGCGGCGCGGGCGGCAGACAGGCTCTCGACCTTACCTCTTCCGACAGCGGACTGCCCGACGAAGTCGTGGACAACATCACTTACGTAGGGGATTATATCCAGAATTCCGACGGAACGGACACTTCGGAGACGATCTACTATAATTACAACGCCTCGACGGGAACGCTCATGCTGCGTATGCTCGGCTCTTACGTCATCTACGCAAGATACATCCGCATATATACGGTAACGCTCGAGATAGCCAGTCTTTCCGGCTCCGCCGCGGGACTCACGGTAGCGCTTCCGTATCTCAAGTATTACGTCGAGGACGCTACTGCGGAAGGCGGCTGGCGCTTGGTGACCGGAGACGCATATACGGATCAGCGTACCATTACTCTCACCGACGCGCGCGTAGGCAGTCGCATAAAGATCATGCTCGAAACCGGTTATACGGGCAATCCCGACGATCTTAACAACTTCAATCCGAGGTTCGACAGATATTCGAGCGTCATCGTTTACGACGACAACAACAACGATATATTCATGACGGGCGGAGATTACGAATTGAGTAAGGACGGCCTGCCTCCCGCGACTCTCGATCATACCGATCCCGACGGGTATAACGCCGCGATGGAAGCCATGTACGTCATCGTGAGAGCGAACCGCAACAAGCGCGTAAGCATCAATTTCAGCGCTTACGGCGAACTCGAACTGCATAACGTATACTGGGGCTCCGCGATAAAACTGCCCGAAACGCTCGCGACCGCCATCGGCGACAATAACAGCGAGAACGGCGTTGGCGGCAAGTACATCAGCGACGGCGGCGAGTTCGACGGCGACGGCACGGTGAACGGCGTCATCGCTATCAAGAATATCCCGATACTTCCCGGCGCCAATTACGACGGCGTCAAGTCCGGCGATTACGGTAACAGATTGCTCGCGGGCTACGGACCCATAGCGAGCGATTATACGAGCTTCGGCATCAATTTCAACGGTTCTTCGGACGGCTTCAGCAAGCTGCAGAAAATAGTTTACTACGGCAGTAAAACTTTAACTCAATACGTTTGGGAAGCCGAAAATATCGAATTCGTAGCCCAAGAAGTCACTTTAGAGAGTCTGCAACAGTATCCGTTCGCCGAAGGCGACAACGAATCCGCGGGCAAAGGAAGCGCGTCCGAACCTTTCCTTATCGCGACGATAGATCACTTGAAGAACGTCGACGCGCTGCATCGCGGCTGTAACGCAGAACTCGGAGAAGTGTATTTCAGAGTTATAGCCAATATCGAGCTCAACGAACCGGGTAACGCGTTGCTCGCGCCTCTTTGCGCGCCGTACACCGACGCGAACGGCGTAGAACGTACCGGCGGCTTCAACGGACATTTCGACGGAGGCGGACACACGCTCAATAATCTGAATCTCTATATGTCTTCTGCTACCAACGTCGGATTATTTGCGGCTACTTCGAGCGGCGCCGTGATAGAAAACGTGGTGCTTGCCGGCGTGAACGTCACGGGCGGCGTCAACGTAGGCGCTTTGGTGGGCGAAGCGGTCAATACCGTCATCAGGAACGTCGACGTTATCGACAACTCCATAGGCAACAGCATTACCGGAAATAATAACGTCGGCGGTATCGCGGGCTATATCCGCGCGGACAGGAACAACAGTACCGAGCTTGTCGACGTGACCGTTACCGGCATCACGCTCACGGCGGCGTCGGGCGCAGTGAACGACGAAGTTAGCGGATTTACCGGCGGCGCCGGCGGCATAGTGGGACAGATAGGGCTGTACGCATATGTGACGAGCTCGCAGAGCGTTTCGGAGAGCAATCCCGAAGCGGGTACTTATGCGAAAGAGGTGACCGTCATATCCTCTACCGGCGCAGGCGGCATTGCGGGTACGATAGCGGGCGATTCGTCCGCGGACGGCACAAGCGAACAGCGCGCCGTATCCTACGCGGTCGCAATAGACCCCGTATTGAATTCGTTTATCAACGGCATAGCGATAGGCGGCGTGATCGGCTCGATAGGACAACGCAGGGTGGTGAGCTACAGTTATCTCGTGCTTACCAAGAATGCCACGATATATTCAGCAAGCGCGACCGCGAGCGGTACCGCTAACTTCAAAGAGCCCACCGAAACGAATATTTATCTGCTCGGCGCGGGCGGCATAGCCGGACACAATAGCGGTATTGTCAGAAACGCCGGCGTAGCGGGCACCACGGGCGACTATACCGTTACTTATATCGGAAGCATAGTGGGCGGAATAGTGGGCGTCAACTTCGGCACTATCGAAAGCGTCTCGTCTTCGGTAAGGATGTACTCTTCTCGTGCCGCAGGTTCGTCGGTATATGCGGGCGGCAGTTACGGCGGTATCGTGGGCGTCAACTGGAGCGGCACCGTGTCCAACGTCAGTTTCAGCGCGGGCAGCGTGGGGAACAATTACGATGCCGGCAGCGCGGCGCTCGAAGTGATCACCAACAACGGTAATTATTATACGCCCACTTCCGGACAGAACGCTCCCATGCACGAGCCCGGCGTATTCGCGGACGGCACTACGGTTTATATCGGCGGTATCGCGGGATATAACAGGGCGACGATCAATACGGCGACTTTCGTAGGTAAACTTATGTTCAACAGGCGTTCGTCGGACGCCACGAGCAATATGAGCTATATCGCCGCGGGCGTAGGCTATAACGCTGCCGGAGGATCGCTCGGCAACATATCCGCGAACGAGTGGGGCATCAAGTTCTTCCATTACGTGTACGTCGTGCAATCCGGCTCCGATAAGCAGGAAATGCAGTACTTAAATATGGGCGGCGTATACGGCGATAACGAAGGTTCTGCCGAATCCAATTTCGTATCTGCGCCTAATTTCGCCACGGCGGAATATTGCGGAGGCGGTTCGGGAGAATACACTCCGGGGAAAGTCGAAGCCGGATTTACCTGGTATTTCTACGCTACGGGATATTTGTTCGGAAAAGCTACCGTGACTTACGTGGGTATCACCGGTTCCGTGTCTTCTGTCGTACCGCACGACATCGACGGCACAAACATCGAGGATCTTGCGGGAGACAACGCAGTATATTCCCCCGATTGCGAGAAGACGGGCGGCACGGTGGAATTGTTGTGGAAGTATACGTGGAACTACACGGGCAACCTGAGATACATCGAAATCACTACTGCCAACAAGTAAAGCAAGCTCGAACGAAAGCAAAAAGAACGCGCTCCGCGAAATCAACGGAGCGCGTATTTTTTTCCGTTATCGGCATACGGCGCGAGTCTGAGCGCCGCACGGGGCGTGTTAGAAAATTTTTGACAAAAAGTTTAGTAAAATCTTACAAATAAAAGTTTAATAATTTTAATCAAATTGTTTGACACTGTCGCGGCTATACTGTATGATATTCTTACCGTCGCGGCATACGGGTCGCGCGGAATGCGGAGGAGTATGGAAATAGGGTCTAAAATAAAAGCTATAAGATTGCGCCGCGGGCTCACGCAGGAGGAACTTGCCACCCGTTGCGAACTCACGAAAGGCTATATCAGCCAGCTCGAGAACGAGCTCGCGAGCCCTTCCATCGCCACGCTTCAGGACATTCTGAACGTACTGGGCGTTACTTTGCCGGCGTTTTTTGCGGAGGAGAAGGAAGAGCAGATAGTTTTCGGCAAATCCGATTTCTTCGTTTCCGCCTCGGGCGACGGCGAGAGCACCTGGCTTATCCCGAATTCACAGAAAAACGAAATGGAACCCATCATGCTCGTGTTGCCCGAAGGTGGCGAGAGCGAAACGCGGGTGCCTTTCGAGGGCGAGGAATTCGGATACGTTATGGAGGGAAGGATAACGCTCGAAGTGGAGGGTAAGACCTATACCGCCAAGAAGGGCGAGGCTTTCTATATAGACGGTGCGCACGAACATAAGATAATCAACGCGGGCACGCGCGACGCAAAAATACTTTGGGTGACCACGCCCAGCAATTTCTGAGAGGAAGAAATGGCTCCCAAGAAGAAGAAAAACGTAATTATCGAACTGAAGAACGTATGCAAAGACTATAACGGCAAACCCGCCGTCAAAAACGTCAGCATGTCCATCAAGCGCGGCGAATTCGTCACGTTCCTCGGACCGTCGGGGTGCGGCAAAACCACCACGCTCCGTATGATAGCGGGTTTCGAGAAACCCACGTCGGGCACGGTGTATTTCAACGGCGAAGATATCACCACGCTTCCGCCGCATCTGCGCAACGTGAATACCGTTTTCCAGAAATACGCGCTTTTCCCACACCTAAACGTGTTCAAAAATATAGCGTTCGGCTTGAAGCTCAAGAGGATACCGTCCGGCGAGACTTATACCGACAAAGCGGGCAACGAGTACGAGAAAATGCGTAAGCTCACCAAGCAGGAGATAACCGACAAGGTGAACGCGGCGCTCAAGCTCGTGGACCTCGAAGATTACGGTCACCGCAACGTGAACAGTCTGAGCGGCGGACAGCAGCAGCGCGTGGCGATAGCGCGAGCCTTGGTCAACGAACCGGAAGTGCTTCTTCTCGACGAACCTTTGGGCGCGCTCGATCTCAAGATGCGTAAAGACATGCAGATCGAGCTTATGAATATGCATAAGAAGATAGGCATCACCTTTATATACGTTACGCACGACCAGGAAGAAGCGCTCACTATGAGCGATACGATAGTGGTCATGCGCGACGGCGTGATACAGCAGATAGCCGCTCCGCAGAAGATCTACGACGAACCCGCCAACGCTTTTGTAGCGGACTTCATCGGGGAGAGCAACATTTTCTCGGGAGTGATGATAGAGGACTTCAAGGTGGAGTTTTTCGGCAAGACCTTCGAGTGCGTGGACAAAGGCTTCAAGCACAACGAGCCCATCGACGTCATAATCCGTCCCGAAGACGTCTACGTGCTTCCTCCTGACAATTCCGCTTCGATGATGACGGGCAAGGTCACGAGTTGCGTGTTCAAAGGCGATCATTATCAGATACTCGCGCTCATCGACGGCGAAAACGAACTCCTTATCCACGACACGACCGAAGTTAAGGTAAACGACGAAATAGGTATCTTTATCAAGCCGTTTGATCTCCATATCATGCATAAAGCGCGCATCATCAACGAGATCGAAACGGAAATGTGGGATACCGGAGTGGTGGAGATCTGCGGCGGGAAATTCCCCTGCAATTCCGATCTTCCCGGCGGCACGCGCGTCAAAGTCAGTATCGATTTCGACGACGTCATGGTATTCGACGATGAGGAGGACGGCATCATCGGCGGCGAAGTCGTGAGCAGTATTTACAAGGGCAGTTATTATCAGTGCATAGTACGTGCCGACAACCATTACAATTTCTTCGTCGATACCGACGACGACTGGCTGAAGGGCGACAGAGTGGGCATAAGCGTCGCTCCCGAAAAACTTATCATAGAGGCGTTGCCCGATACCGACAACAAGTGATGAAAGCAAAAGAATTCGGCAAAAAACTGATAGGGAAAGTAAAACACTTCCGTCTCACGCGGAGCGTGTTTTCCTATCCGTATATAATTTTCATGTTGATATTCGTCGTGACGCCGCTCGTCATCGTGCTCGTCAACGCATTCATATACGACGGACACTTCTCTTTCCGCAATTTCGGAGCGTTCTTCACCGACGCGAGCAGCCTGAGCGTGCTCGCCACTTCGCTCGCGGTAGGCGTCATTACGACGGTATTGTGCTTCGTTATCGGCTATCCCGTCGCGTATATACTCAGCAAGTGGTCTTCGGGCAGCATAATAGTGGTGCTTATCATCCTGCCGATGTGGGTGAATTTCCTTATCCGCACTTACGCATTGCAAAATATTTTCGAAGGTATCGGTATCAAGCTCGGTATGGGTACGGTCATTTTCGGTATGGTGTATAACTTCATTCCGTATATGATAATGCCGTTGCACACCACTATAACGAATATAGACAAGTGCTACGCCGAAGCGGCGCAGGACCTCGGCGCGAATCCCGTCGTGACCTTCCTGAAAACCACGCTCCCGCTCTCAATGCCCGGAATAATAAGCGGTATTACGATGGTATTCATTCCCACGATATCCGCTTTCGCCATTTCGGAGCTTCTTTCTAAAAACAGTATCATGCTTTTCGGCGACAGCATCAATCTCAAGTTTACCAACCAGTTATACGGCGTCGGTTCCGTGATGAGCCTTCTCATGCTCGTTCTGGTGCTCATATCCAATTTCATTATCGGTAAGATCAATAAAGGGGAGGCGGCGCGTAACTTATGGTAAAGAAACTTGCCGAAAGAGGTTATATTTTCCTTATTCTCGCGCTTATGTACGCGCCCATAGTGATGGTGATAGTGTTCTCCTTCTCGAATACCACCAACTTCACGTTCCCCGACGGATTCACTCTCGAAGCGTATAAGTCGCTGTTCACGTCGGCGCCCGCCAAACTCTGGGACAGCCTTAAAAACACCGTTGTCATCGCGGTCGTTTCCTCGGTCGCGTCCACTTTGATAGGCTCGATAGCGGCGGTAGGTATCTTCAATCTGAAACCCCGCGTGCGCAAAGTCGTCGAAAACATCAACCAGCTCCCCATAATCAATTCCGAAATCGTTATGGCGGTGTCGTTGATGCTGTTCTTCTCGACGTTCGCTTTCCCGCAGGGCTACGTGAGACTGATAATAGGGCATATATCGTTCTGCACGCCTTACGTGGTGCTGTCGGTGATGCCCCGCCTCATGCAGATGGACCCCAATATCTACGAAGCGGCACTGGATCTCGGCGCAAGCCCGATAAAAGCGCTTTTCAAGGTCATTCTGCCGATAATTTTTCCGGGGATCGTTTCGGGATTCGCGATGGCGTTCACCATTTCGCTCGACGATTTCATCATAACTCAGCTCAACAAAGGCGCTTCGACGGGAATAGACACGCTCTCGACATATCTCTATTCCTCGCTCCGCAACGCGAGCGGCTTGAGACCGTTGTGGCTTCCCGTATTTTCGATAATCATTGTCGTCGTGGTAGCGGCGGTATTGATAATAAATTTGCGTTCCTATAAGAAGGTCGGAACGGAAAAGGAGAAAAAGAATGAAAAAAGCAGGTAGTATCGCGCTTGTTCTCGCTATGGTATGCGCAATGCTCGCGGGCGTTGTCCTTACCGACGGCGCCGTAACCGCAGAAGCTGCGACGGACGAACAGCTCATTGTTTACAACTGGGGCGATTACATCGACGAAAGCGTTATCGACAGCTTCGAAGTCTATTACGCCGAAGCCACCGGTAAAACGATCGAAGTGGTATATTCCACGTTCGACACCAACGAAATAATGCTTACCAACCTTGAGAAGGGCGAGGAGACCATCGACCTCGTTTGCCCCTCCGAGTACGCCATACAGCGCCTCATGCAGAAAGGGCTCATCAAGAAGCTCGACAAGAGCAAAATTGCCAACGACGTCAACGTGGACGATATGATCTATACGAAGGTCGACGAAGTTTTCACCGCTATCAACGTTCCCGGCGTGGGCGAAACGGAGAAAATGAGCGATTACTTCGTGCCCTATATGTGGGGCACCCTCGGTATCCTCTACAATACCGACGTCGTCACCGAAGCCGACCTCGCCAAAGGCTACGGACTCCTCTGGAACGCGGCGGGCAACGAGAAGCTCAACGGCAAGATACTTATGAAAGACAGTATCCGCGACGCCTATGTGGCGGCGGTGCTTTATCTCAAAGAAACCGGAAGATTGGGCTCCCAATATGCTTCTTTAAGTATCGAAAACCTCATTAATACGATCGACGACGAACTGCTTAACGAGGTACAGGAAGTGCTTATAGAGCAGGGTGAAGTATTGAGCGGATACGAAGTCGATTTCGGTAAAGCCGACATGACTTCCGGTAAAGCCTACGTTGACCTCGCCTGGTCTGGCGACGCGCTGTGGGCTATGGAAGACGCCGACAACCTCAACTATTTCGTACCCGAGATAGGCGGCAACATCTGGTTCGACGGCTGGGTAATGCCCAAGACCGCGAAGAACGAAGCGGCGGCTTATATGTTCCTCGATTATCTCTGCCGTCCCGACGTAGCGATGAGCAACTCAATGGCGATAGGCTACACCTCCGCGGTGGACAAAGAGGTACTGCGTAACGACGAGGTGGCTTTAGCCATTCTCGCCGACAACGAATACGACGCAGAAGAATTCTTCGCAGACGAGATACGTTATCCCGAAGCGACCGAAAAGCTCGGCGTTATGAAGGATTTCGGCACGATGAACGAAGCCGCGGTCACGATGTGGGAGAACGTCAAGAGCAGCAATCAGAGCCTTCTCTGGATACTGTGGGTAGTGCTCGGCGTGGTGGGTGCCGCCGCTATCGGCGTAGCGATCTATTTCCTCGTCGTGAAGAAGAAAGGCTCGCGCAGAATGGTGCGTAAAGCCGTAGCGAAAGTCGACGACGGAGAGGACGAAAGCGCCGAGTCCGAAGAGGAAGCGGAGAGCGATAGCGATAAAGAATAACCGTCTCATACCCGCATATTATTGACGCAAAAATGCCGGAATACAGTAAGTATTTCGGCATTTCGTATTGTAATAAGCGCGGAATTATGTTAATATTATTCTACCGAACTTTACGAGCGGCTCAATGTCGCGGGAAGGAGCAGATATGAGTAGTTATATTCCGAATATCATTAAATTCGTCGTCAAAATGGGCATAATGGGCTCACTGCGCAGGTTGCGCAAAGAGTGTTATACCAAGGTAGGCGCCCTCGAAGCGTCTTATGCGTGGAGCGCGGAACCTGTGCCTTTCGAAGATAAGGATTCCCTTACATACAAGCCTATCCGCGTGGGACAGGTATGGAGCAACGAGAGCTACGGTTGCGCCTGGTTCCGCCTGAAAGGCAAAGTGCCCGCTACCGCCAAAGGCGAGAAGGTCGCGTTGCTCATCTCCGACGGCGGAGAAGGCTGTATATACGACGAAGCGGGGGTGCCCGTGAAAGGTATTACGGATATAGGCGCGTTCATCGATTTTGCCCAGCCGCATATCGGCAAACGGTATTACGAAGTTGCCGAGCGCGCCGAGGGCGGCGAGGAAATAGATATTTTTATGGACGCAGGCAATAATAAACTGCCCACCCTTCCCTGTAAACAGGCAAAACTGAAGCAGGCGGACATCGTCGTCGTGCACGATGACGTGAAAGCGCTGTATTACGACGTGCTCGCGCTTCTTTTCCAGCAGTCCGTGGCGGGGAAAGGCGACGGTAAAGTATCGTCCATAGCGGCTTCGGTGAAAGCGGCGCTCAGGAAATACTTTGCGGGCGATCTCGAAGGCGCGCGCGCAATCCTTAAAAAGGAAGCGGATACCGGCGTAGACAGTCCGTACACGTTCTACGCCACGGGGCACGCGCATCTCGATCTCGCGTGGCTGTGGCCCATAAGGGAGACGAAGCGCAAAGCGGCGCGCACGTTCGCCAATCAGGTCTGGAATATGGACAAGTATCCCGATTACGTATTCGGCGCCTCTCAACCGCAACAATTCGAGTGGATGGAGGAACGTCACCCCGAGCTCTTCGAGAAGATAAAGGAGAAAGTGGCATCGGGACAGCTCGAGCTTCAGGGCGGAATGTGGGTAGAATGCGACACCAACGTCACTTCGGGCGAGAGCCTTATCAGGCAGAACCTTTACGGGAAGAAGTACTGGAAGGAAAAATTCGGACAGGATATGCGTATGTGCTGGCTTCCCGACGTATTCGGCTTCAGCGGGAACCTGCCGCAGATACTTAAAAAGTGCGGTATGGATTATTTCGAAACGATCAAATTGAGCTGGAACGAACACAATAAATTTCCTCATCGCGCGTTTATATGGGAAGGTATCGACGACAGCAGCGTCATAGTACACATGCCGCCGGACGAGACCTATAACAGCGAAGGAAGCGCGTGGAGCTACGTTAACGCGATCAAGAATTTCCCCGAAAGGGATAAGATCAAAAACATCGGCTTGCTTTACGGCGTGGGCGACGGCGGCGGCGGACCGAGCGAAGGGCACATAGAAATGGTGCGCCGCGCGGGCAGCATGAAGGGGCTTCCGAAAGTTAAAATGGCTAAAGCGATAGACCTTTTCGACAAGCTCAAGGAGCAGGAAGACGTTATGGTGCGCCATAAAGGCGAATTGTATCTCGAGAAGCATCAAGGTACCTATACCACTCAGGGCAAGAACAAGCTCAACAACAGAAAGATAGAATTCTCTCTGCACAATACCGAATTCATCTTGGCGGTAGCGGAGGCGAAGGGCTATCCTTATCCCAAAGAGAAGCTCGACAAGATATGGAAGGAAATGCTTCTTTATCAGTTCCACGACATAATTCCCGGCTCGTCGATTGCCCGCGTATATACGGAGAGCGTCGCGAGATACGAGAAGATGCTCGAGGAATTGCAGGAGATGCGCCGCGGCGCTCTGGAATTCTTGTCGGCAGGCAAGAAGCGCCTTACCGTCGTCAACGGGAACTCTTACCGCTTCAAAGGGCTGGTGCCGTATAAGGACAAGTGGTACTCTGTGGACGTTGCGCCTTATTCGAGCGCTCCGCTCACGCCTTACGCACCCGAAGGTAAGAGCGTGCTTTCCGTAAACGGCAATACCATCGAGAGCGATATATTCGCGGTGACGTTCGATCCTTACGGCAACATCAAGAGCCTTATCGACAAGCGCGACGGCAAGGAATACTGCGGAAGCTTCATGAACAAGCTGAACGTGTACAGAGACAAGCGCCTGCACTACAATGCATGGGATATCGACATCAAGTACACCAAAAAAGCCCCCGCCGAATTCAAGCTCATCGATTCGCACACCACGATAACTGACGGCGCAGTCGTGAGAGAGAATATGTATAAGTACGGAAGCTCCAGTATCAGTCAGAAGGTAGTGCTTGTAGCGGGCAGACCTATCGTGGACTTCGTGACCACGGTGGACTGGCAGGAGACGCACAAGATGCTGCGCGCCGACTTCCGTCCCGCGGTGTTCTCGAAGCAGGTGACCTGCGACATACAGCTCGGAAACCTCAAGCGCAGTACCTCAGACGATACGAAGGTGGAGAAAGCGCAGTTCGAAATATGCGCCCATAAATGGATAGATTTGAGCGACGGCGGCAGGGGCATAAGCGTGCTCACCGACTGCAAGTACGGCTACAGAGTGAAGGAGGGGCTCATCTCGCTCAACCTTCTGAGAAGCCCGATGTTCCCCGCCCCCGACGCCGACAAGGGTATGCACACCATTTGCTACGCGCTCTGCCCGCACGGCGGCGATCATAACGACGCCGACATACAGCGTAACGGATATCTCTATAACAATAGACCCTTCATTACCGAATACGAGGTCGATATACCGTCGTATTTTGTATCCTCAGATACACATATCGTCGTTGAGACCGTCAAACGCGCCGAGAACGGCAATGGCGTCGTCGTGCGCGTGTACGAAGATTCCGGCATCGCGCGTACCGCTACGATAACCACTCCGCTCGACGGCAAGGTATACGAGACCGATCTTCTCGAGAACGTGATCGGAGAAGCGGAGCTTAACGATCTCGCGTTCAAACCGTTTGAAATAAGGACGTTCTTTATCGAGGATCGGTCGTAAGCGCAGTCAACCGGTTTTTCCGTAATTCAGAAGGGCGCGGCAATGTCGCGCCCTTTACGTTTACGCAAAAAAATCGGCGCCCGACGGGCGCCGATCATAGAAGTCAATGTTTTCAGCTCAGGAATTTGGAAGGTATCAACATGTTCTGCAGTTGCGTCATCATATTGTTGAACTGCACCGCGTAGGAGTCTCCCGAACCAACGACCGTAATGCAACCTTTCGTAGCGGCTTCGACGAATTCGTATCTTCCGCTCAATACCGCGAGACAGCCGTCGGGATTGGGGAAGTCGAACAGCACGAAGGGACGTTTGCGGGTGTATTCGCCTCTGCCCGCTTTCGTCTTGCCCGCTTTGACGCGGAGATACGCCGCGATCGCGGGATATATCTCTTTGCCGTTGCTGTCGTAGGTGGCGCCTACTTTGAATTGATAGATCCTGTCGGTCTGCTTCGCCGTCCAGCTCACGAGGGGCTGCCAGCCGAGTTTCGTAGCGCTCGACATCGCCGTCGTTATCATGTAGAGAGACATCTTAACTTTAAGATATTGCTCCCACGGATCGTCTATCGACGGATTGTTGTCGGGCATCATCTTCGTGAGCGAAAGCATCAGGAAGAGGAAGGGAAGCGTCGCTTTCTTCGTGATGTTTTTGAGAAGCGGCGCGACTATTCCGAGCATTTCGAGAGGGGAGTTGCCTTTGAATACTCCGAGCAGGCTCTTGATGGATTTGAACTGCAGATTCACGAACTGGCAGAAATCGTATCTGCCGTCGTATTCGCCCTGATAGACTTTGAAGCGCGGGACCGCCTTGACTTCGTCGGGATTCTGAGCTTCCGCTTTCGCTTTCTCGGTGAGCTCGTTCGCTTTCTCCTCCGTAAGGAATACGATATGGCAGGCGATGGGATTGACGTCGTCGGCGGCTTTGAACTGTACGACGGCGTTTATCTTGGCGAATTTCTTGACTTGCGCGGGATCTTCGGTAAGCGGTATCTTCATCGCGGGGAAAGCCGCGGTAAAGTATAGCTTCGCTACCAATACGTCGTTTTCTGAAGCGATATTACTCATGTCTGCCTCCTTAATCTTCGTCCGTCCAGTCTTCGTCAGCTTCGATTTCCTTGCCAAGCAGCTCCTTAACCGTTTCCGCTATTCCGGTGGCGTCGAGTTTGTATCTCGCGTAGAGATCTTCGGGATATCCGATCACGCTGAATTCGTCGTTGATGCCGAGTTTGGTGAACGCGCAGCCTTTGCCCGATTCCGCTATGACCGCCGCGACCGCGTCGCCCAGTCCGCCTATAACGTTGTGCTCCTCCACAGTGAGGATCCTGCGAGTATCCATGACCGCCTGCATGATGGCGTCCTTGTCGATGGGCTTGAGGGTGTGCATGTTCAACACGCGCACGCTGATGCCTTCTGCTTCGAGGTCTTTGGCCGCTTCGCGGGCCTGAAGGGTGGGGGTGCCGCAGGTGATTATCGTAAGATCGGAACCTTCGTGTATGGTTATCGCCTTACCGACGGTGAATTCGAAGTCTTCGTTGTCGTGCATCGGGGGTTCGAAGCCTCTGCCGACGCGCATATAGAATGGTCCGGGAATGTCTATGCAGGCGCGTACCGCTTTGGCTGTTTCGAAGCCGTCGGCGGGGATAACGACCGTCATATTCGGTATAGCTCTCATGATCGCGTAGTCTTCGGTGCAGTGGTGGGTGGTGCCCGCCGTGCCGAAGCTCAAGCCGCCGTGGGTGGCGATGATCTTAACGGGCAGGTTCTGATAAGCTATATCCGTGCGGACCTGCTCGCCGCCGCGCAGACACGCGAAGATCGCGAACGTGGACGCGAAGGGGATAAGTCCCGTTTTCGCAAGTCCCGCAGCCACACCGAAAAGGTTTTGCTCCGCGATACCCACGTTGAATATCCTCTCCGGGAATTTGTCGCCGAAGTTGCCTATGTTCGTGGATTTCGCAAGGTCCGCGGTGACGCCTACGATCTTGTCGTTCTTTTCACCGAGCTCGGCGAGAACTTTGCCGTATATTTCTTTTGACGCCATTTTATTGGCATCGTAAGTTGTCCAAGTAGTGCCTTCTGCCATTTCTGTTACCTCCTTAATCCATTGCTTCTATGTCCGCAACCGCTTCTTTGAAGAGGTCGGAGTTCATCGCGCCGTAGTGCCACGGTACTTTGCCCTGGAAGCGTTTGACGCCGTATCCCTTCTCGGTCTTAGCGATTATCGCCACGGGCTTGTCCTCGGCGTTTGCCCACGCTTCCGCGAGAGCTTTGTCGAGAGACTCCATGTCGTTGCCGTTGCAGACGATGACTTTGAAGCCGAAAGCTTCGTATTTCTTGTCGATGGGCTCGATGCTCATGACTTCTTCGGTGGGACCGTCTATCATAAGTTTGTTGCGGTCTACGATGGCGATGAGGTTCTTGAGTTTATAGTGAGACGCTGCCATCGCGGCTTCCCATACGCTTCCTTCGTTCTGCTCGCCGTCGCCCATGAGAACGACAACTTTGGCGTCGTTGACTTTCTGATAACGGAGACCGAGTGCCATGCCTACGCCCATCGGCAGTCCGTGTCCGAGCGAACCGGTGGAGGCGTCGCAACCGCGTACCTTCTTGCTGTCGGGGTGCATTCCGTAGGGGGACTCGTAATGGTTGAACGTTTCGAGCGATTCCATGGGAACGAAACCCGCCATGGCAAGGCAGGGAACGTACGCGAGAGCGCAGTGACCTTTACTGAGAATGAATCTGTCACGGTCGAACTTGTCGGGATCTTTGCTGTCGACGTTCAGATATTTGAAATAGAGCGCGGTGAGGATGTCGGCGCAGCTGAGCGAGCCGCCGAGATGACCGCTGCCGGCGTAGTTGGCTGTCTTGACGATATTCAAGCGCAACTCTTTAGCCTTACCCTTCAATTCCTGCACAGAAACGTTTTTTGGCATTTTGCATTTGCCCTCCTATGAATAAATTTCCTTTAATGAAACGCGGACGGGTATGATAATCCGCTTTTTCCATTATAATCCATAAAAATTTAGCCGTCAATAGGGAAAATCGGCGCGGCGCGTGCTTGTAAAAGCGCGTGAAGTGTGTTAAAATAAGCGCGAGGTGTGAAATGTACGGTATAGCGATCGTGAACGGTTACAGCGGGATAGGCTCGCAACAGGCAATGCGGCTCAAAGAAGAATTCTCAAGATTCGGCGCGGAATTGGAGGTATTCCCCAATGCGCTTTGCGCGGAATATCCTTCGGCGGACTTTGTCGTATTCCTCGACAAAGACGTCAGGCTCGCCGCGGAGTTCGAGAAAAAAGGCATGCGCGTTTTCAACTCGTCGGAAACTATCCGTATATGCGAGGACAAAACTTTAACTTACCTCGCCGTGGAGGGAGAAGGCGTGGCGGTACCGCAGACGATCTATGCGCCGCTGTGTTACAGCGATCTTTCTAAAATGCGTATACGGGTATCCGAAGAAGCGGAAAAGGTTATACAAACGCTCGGATTGCCGATGATATTCAAATTGAACGTGGGCTCTTTGGGAATAGGTACGAGGCTTATCGTAAGCAGGGAAGAGCTGGAAGCCGCGATGACGGAATTTTCGTCGGTGCCGCATCATTATCAGCGCTTCGTCGCTTCTTCGGCGGGTACGGACGTGCGTATAGCGGTGATAGGCGGCAAGGCGGTCGCGTCTATGAGAAGGCGTAACACTACGGGGTTCCTCTCCAACATCGCGGCGGGAGGCACCGCGGAAAAATTCGTGCCCGACGCAAGCTTTTTCCGTATGGCGGAGATCGCCGCCGCGCGCGTGGGCGCCGACTACTGCGGCGTGGATCTTCTCGAAGGCGAGCGTGGCGAGCCATTGCTTCTCGAGGTGAATTCCAACGCCTATTTCGAGGGTATAGAGAGCGTGAGCGGCGTCAACGTGGCGGGTAAATTCGCCGAACATATCCTTGACGCGCTCGGCGAATAGGAAGTATATGAATAGTAAATCGCCGAAAAAAAGTATTGCAAGCCTTTACCCGTTGTGCTATACTATTCGCGTATAATTAAATATATATTCGGGAGAGCGTATGCGCCGTTTCAAAAGTAAAAGCATCTTAATTCTTTTAGTCGCGGTAATTGCGGCAAGCGTCCTGCTCACGGGATGCGGCGCATGGGGCGCGAGCGCTGACGAGAGCGAGGTGACGCCCGCGCTTCTGAACGCGCCGCAAAACGACGACCCTCCCGCCGAGGTCAGCTACGTGATCTCCTTCGTTACGGGCACCTCCGAAACTTTCCCCGCGATAGAGACGCGCATACTTTTGCAGTCTCAGATCCCCACTCCTGACGCAAAAAACAAGCCCGGCTATACATTCGAAGGCTGGTATCTCACTTCCGATTACGCCGGAAGCAAGATCATCGCGGGATACGAATTCACGCGCAACACCACGCTGTACGCCAAGTGGATAGCCAACACCACGATAAGGATAACCACCGCGGAAGAGCTCGCCGACATAGCGCAGAAGCCTTCCGGAAATTACGCGCTCGGCGCGGATATAGATCTTTCGCAGATAGAGAGCTGGGAGCCGATAGGAGGCTTCGAAGAGGGTAACGAATTCTCCGGCACATTCGACGGCAACGGCTACGTCATAAGCGGTATGACGATCAAAGGTCTCGAAGCGGACGAGGAATTCAATTATCTTCCGATAGGGCTTTTCGGCAAGGTCACCGGCACCATCCGTAACGTGACGCTCGTCGATTATTATATCGAGCTGGACGGAGACCAGTCGCGCTTCTACATAGGCGGCATTGTCGGCTGGTTGAGCCGCGCGAGCATGTCCAATTGCGTCGCGATAGGCGAATTCAATAACCCAGAGATCGACTACGAAGGCGGCATTTGGGATTCCTTACTCGGCAGTTATGCGGAACCGACCACGAGTTTGTATTGCGGCGGCGCCGTGGGCTACGTGCAGGGCAGCACCGTCTCCAAGGTCTCTACCGAAGGTAAGATCACTTCCCAAAGCAACGAAGAAAACGTTTACTTCGGCGGAGTTGCGGGGTACGTGGGCTCCTACGACGAGGAAGGCGAGAACGTCAGTATACACGAGCCGAGCTCGCTCAGCAACTGCAATTCGGCGGTTACCGTCTACGGCAGATACGCCGGCGGACTCATCGGCTACAACAACGGCACGGTGAGCGCCTCTTTCGCCATAGGAGACGTGGAGGGCTCGCTCTCTTATCCGGCTATCGCGGGCGGTCTCGTGGCTTACAATTATAATGCGGGTTCTATCAGCGCTTGTTACGCGACCGGTCACGCGCAAGCGCGCACCGCGGGCGGACTCGTCGGCGTCAACATTTTCGACTTCGAGACCGCGGAAGGCGGCACCATCTCGAACTGCTACGCCTCGGGCGACGTATTCGCTTCCGAATACGCGGGCGGACTCGTGGGCAGGGCGGTCTCCGATCTTCCTTACCTCGGCAGACCCGATTTCGACGATACCGTTTACGACCACGACGCGGAGCACGCCACGAGCGCCACGACGTTCTTCATGATAGAGAACTGCCTCGCTTACGGCGCCGTGGAAGCCAACGCCTCCACCACCGTTTTCAAGGATTACGAAGGCAACGAATATACCGCAAACGTTTTCTACGCCGTTTTCGCGGGCAATTTCATAGGTCAGGCATACGAACTTTATATCCGTAACTGCGTGGGCTTCGGCGACGTCGACGCCATTTCGCACCGCTCCGCTTCCGACGCCGCGGTAGGCGACGAGACTTATACGCATAACGTGGCTTACGGCGACAACTTCGTCGGTCACAGCACGGCGCTTACTTCGAGCGCCGACTACATGAGAGTTTACGTCGCGCCCGACGTTACCGTCACCCGCAACGGCGCGGTATACGACACTTCGTCGGGCTACAATTCCGTGGACGAAATAAGTTACAACTATCTCAACAACGCGAGTTTCTACACGACGAGCCTCGGTTTCAGCACCGATTACTGGAATCTCAATAACCTCAACGTGCAAGCCGGAGTGTATCCCACTCTGAAGCTCTCCTGATCGGTGAAAAAATGTTCGAAGCTACCGTAGACATCAACGCGAAAGATTATAACGCCTGCACTCTCTACTATCTCAAGAAGTTCGTAGGCGTCAAGGAATATATCCTCGTGGGCTTTCTGCTTATCGGAGGACTGGTGCTGTTTTTCGCGTTCAACCAGTGGCTTATCCTCGTATTGTGCGGCGTTACCGTCATTCTTATGGCGGCGGCTATCGTCGTGTATATCGCGCTCGCGCGTAAGGGTTACCGGGAGGAATTCGTCAAACGCAACACGCGCGAATGGAAATTCACCTTTTACGAAGAAGAATTCTCCGTGGAAACGCTCGAGGAGAACGGCGAAAAGCCGTATACGGAAAAGTTTTCCTACGACAGAGTGGAAAGAGTGGCGCTTCGCAAGGACAGAGTATATATCTATTGCGGCGCGGCGCTCGCGTATTATATCCGCTACGACAATATGACTACCGGCACTTTTATAGAATTCTGCGAGTTCGTCAAAAAGAAAATAGAACCCGCCAAGTTCAAAATGAAAGAGGGAAGACGCAGAAACAAACAATTTCCGTACGGGAGATAGAATATGTATAACATCAAAGAAGTTTCGGCAAGAATAAAGGATCTCAGAGAATTCTCCGATTACACGATAGAGGAGTTCGCTCAGAAAGTGGGCATCACCCCCGAAGAATACGCGGAATACGAATCGGGCGAAAAAGATATCCCGATAGGGCTTTTGTATAATATTTCCACGGTGCTCGAGATCGACCCCACGTTCGTGCTTTTCGGCAAAGGCGCCACCAAGCGTGACGCCACCGCGGTTTACGGCGGCAACGGCATCAGCATACAGCGTTACGAGGGGTATTCGTTCATATCGTTGAACGCCGATTTCGTCGACCGCGAGCTTGAGCCCATGATAGTGACCATAGAAGAGGGAGTCACTCCGGAGCTTGTCAAACACACGGGACAGGAATTCAACTACGTGCTCGAGGGCTCGCTCCGCGTCATAGTGGGCGAGAAGGAATATTATCTCCGTAGCGGCGACAGCCTCTATTTCGACGCTACCCTTCCCCACGCGCAGGTCGCGATGGAGAAATTCGCAAAATTCATCACCGTGATCCAGAGATAACCGCGTTATCCCGAGAATTATCGGCGCATATATTACTTTTACGGAGGAGAAACGTAATGAACAGAGCAGAATTCATTTTCGCGGCGATAGACGTACTATTCCACCCGATGCAGAACTACATAAGCAGGAAGGGCGTGATATGCGAGAAGAATTTTTCTTACGACGACCGTTACGAAGATTGCAAATTCGACGTTTATTATAAAGAGGGCGCCAAAAAGCCGATGCCCGTAATAGTCAATATCCACGGCGGCGGCTTCGTCAAGGGCGACAAGAAACACCGTAAGAGCATATCGCATCTTTACGCGGACAGGGGATGGTTCGTAATGAACATAAATTACAGATTGAGCCCTAAATACGCCTTCCCCGACGTGATAGAGGACTGCATCGACGCGCTCAATTACCTGCCGAAGCTTGCCGAGAAATACGATCTCGACCTCACGAAAGTGGTGACGACGGGCGATTCCGCGGGCGCATACGCCGCGGCGGAAACGGAAGCGGTCATCACCAATCCCGAGCTTTCCGCAAAACTCGGAATGCCCGAATGTAACGTGAAACCCGCGGGAATGGTATGCTTCTGCGGACCGTACGACCTCGTGGCGGCGATGGGCGCTAAACTCCCGTTCGGTCTGGTGCGTTCGATAGGGGAGAGCTTCCTCGGAATGAAGCTCAAGAAAGATTTTTCCAACGTCAGGGATTACGAGTATATCAACGAGGTGAGCCCTTCGGTATTCGTCAATTCCGATTGGTGCCCTACCGTGCTCACCATGGCGAAAAAGGACGTATTCTGCAAAGGACACGGCGAGATACTTTTCGATAAACTGAAAGCGGCGGGCGTACCCGTGCGCGAAGCCCATTCTGTGAAGCTCATCGACAACCATTGCTACCACTTCAATTACTGGACGAAGGCGAGCAAGGAGACGATGAAGACGGTCTACGAATTCCTCGACGAGCTTTACGCGAAGTAAGCGAGAGGTTTTGAAAATAAGATAGGAAAATATTTGACAAAGCCCGCATAAGCGGCTATAATATCGATTGTGCTCGGTAAGCGAGCGCCATCGAATATGCGCCTTTAGCTCAATTGGATAGAGCGTTGGTCTACGGAACCAAAGGTTAGGGATTCGAGTTCCTTAAGGCGCGCCAAAAGGGAGCACCGTTGTGGTGCTCCCTTTTTTGCGCGCCTTAATAAGCACTTGTCCCCCGCAACGCATTTATTGCGTTGCGGGGGGATGCGTTAGTTTCGCCCGATAGGGCGAAACCTGGCGGCAAACCGCCGAAGCATATCAAAAAGCAAAAAATATACAAAGACGAAAAGAATATATCCGTACAAAAGCAACTGCCGCTGTTCCTTAAGGCGCGCCAAAAGGGAGCACCGTCGTGGTGCTCCCTTTTTTGCGCGCCTTAATAAGCACTTGTCCGCCGCAACGCAATAAATGCGTTGCGGCGGGATGCGTTAGTTTCGCCCGATAGGGCGAAACCCGGCGAAAACTGCTACAGTATATCAAAAACTAAACAATATACAAAGACGAAAAGAATATATCCGTACAAAAGCAACTGCCGCTGTTCCTTAAGAACAGGCGCGCCGGGAGTACCGTCAAGGCACTCCCTTTTTCTTGGCGCGCCTTAATATTGACAAAGTGGTATTTTACCATTACAATTATTAAAATTCACCCGACCTAAAAGCTGAATCATATAAATTGCATGCACGATACTGAATTAAAAGTAATACCATTTACAGATAAATACCTCGATACCGTCTACGATATTCAAAGGGAAGCGTATTTTCCTTTGTTTATAAAGTATAACGATTTCGATACCAATCCTTATTGCGAAAGCAAAGAAGTCGTACTCGCGAAGTATACCCGACACGATACCGACGGGTATCTGTTCATGTCGGAGAATGCCTTTGTCGGGTGCGTAAGAATAGTTAAAGAAGGCGCGATTTGCAGAGTTTCGGCGCTTGCGGTACTTCCGGAATTCCGAAACAGGGGGATCGCGCAGAGCGCGCTTCGGCAGATAGAAAGCTATTATCCCGAAATTAAGGTTTGGCGGTTGGATACGATCGGGCAGGAAAAAGGTAATTGCCGTTTGTACGAGAACTCGGCTACAAAAAGACGGGCGCGGAGAGAACGTTAAAAGACGGCGTAACGCTCGTCGATTATATCAAAGAAAAAAATTGAGTTCGGAGTATTCGGCTTAAAAGCGGCGAACGGGGTATTCGATCTTTTTGTGATATAATATTTTCACACGCTTATGCAACAATTCGAGTTCGGGGCGTGTTTAACGTACAGGTGACAGATTGAGAAAACATACGATAGACGCTATGCTTACGCGCATAGCCGCAGGCGACAACGAAGCCTTCGAGAGGCTGTACATAGAGACGAAGCGCGGGGTATACGCTTTTGTGTACACCTACCTCGGCAACCGCTTCGATACGGAGGACGCCGTGCAGAACGTTTATCTCAAGATAAAAAGCAATATCCGGAGTTACCGACCGGGGACGAACGGGCTCGCGTGGATACTGGAGATAGCGAAGAATACGGCTCTGAACGAACTTCGCGCGGAGGCGAGCAGGCGAAAACAGCTTTACGAGGGCAGAACCGTTGCCGACGAGGTTGCGGACAGGGCGGCGCTAAAAGATCTTCTCGTCACGACGATGAGGGAGACGCTCGACGAAGAGGAACAGCGCATCGTTGTACTGCACGTCGTGTGGGGATACAGGCACAGAGAGATAGCCGCGATGATCGGCTGTCCCACAGGAACGGTGACTTCGAAATATAAGCGCGCCGTGGATAAACTGAAAGAGGCGTTAAAGGAGGAAGCGAAATGACATCCTGGAAAAAGCGGTTGAATAAGGAATTCGACGCCTTGGCGCCCGAAATGTCGGACGAAGTCCGCACCGCTCCCATTTTGACTGAGCGCAAAGAATACAAGCGTGAGGAAAAGTCCGCATATTCGGGAAGGAAAGCGGGTTTCTGGGGGCTTGCGGGAGTAGCGGCGGTGCTCGTCGTAGTCTTTGTTACGCTTGCTCTGGCGGGCGTTTTCGGCGGTGCGGATAGCAAAGAAACTTACGTTTTCGCTTTCGAGATAAATCCCGCCGTTTCCTTCGTGACCGATTCGGAAGGAAAGGTATTGAGCGTGAATTCCCTTAACGCGGACGCGGACGTCGTATTATCGGACGAAAGCACGTTGAACGCGATAAAGGGTAAATCTCTCGACGAAGCCGTAGTCGCATATACGGATACCGCCGCAAGACTCGGATATCTCGATCTCAATACCGCAGCGGGCGCGGTGCGCCTGAGCGGAAGCGAGGGGAAATGTCAAAAATTGTTATCCGACGCGGCGGAAAATCTGTGCGGTTACTTCAAGGATAAGGGAGCGTACGTCGCGGTGGCGGAGGATGTCGTCGGAGTAAGCGAGATGGGCGAAATTCTCGGAGTCGCGGGCGCTAAGCAGACGAGCGATCTTGTCGGCGCCATGCAAGACGCCGCCGTAGCATACGGCGAGAGGCTCGCCGCAGGCGTAAATGCCGAAGGACTTAAGAGTTTACACGAAAGTTATATCGTAAATTCGCAATTATACGGTTACATTCGTACCGCGCTTCTCGCCGGGACCGACGATTTCGTTTCCAATGCGCGAGCTTTAGCGGAAATAGGCATTCTCAATCTCAAAATAACCTTTTCGAGGGACAATCCGAGCGCCGTGCTTACCGATTACTGGAGCGTGACGGAGAGATTCGACGAAGCTTATTTCAGCGACGAGTTCAGAGCGCTTACCGACGGAATGAAGGCGCTTCTTACGGATTATTCCGCGAACTTCGGCGCCGATATTACTTCCAAAGACGAATTTTACGACGAATTATACGATTTTGCCGTTTTGGCGGGCAAAGAATTCGAGGATCTCGTTTTCTCGCTCGCTTCGTCCGCGATAGAGAGCATCACCGATCCACAGGCGATATTCGAAGCCTTCGAGGAATTTGCCGCGATAGATTTCGGTAAGATACTGGAAGATTTAACGCCGCAGACGATCTTATCGTCGTTATCCGAATACCGCGGGATACTCGCAAAGTCGGGAATAGATCCGAACCTTACCGAAGCATTGTCGCAGGCGCCGACTACGGTAGCGGAATATATAAGCGAGATGCGCTCTGTCGTGACCGCGATATACGAGACGAGGACGAAGGTATTCTCGGAAGGCTACGCTACGGCGCGCGAAGCGCTTACCGACGCGGAATACTCGGCATTTTTAGACAGGATAGCCCGCGAATACGGCTCAACGGAAAATTTTTGGAAAAATTACGTCGGCGTGCAATAAAACGCATATCCTGCGGTGTTTAACGGGTACATCACGAAAAACGCAAAGGAGACGTGTCATGAAAAAGAAAATACTTATTGCGATATTACTGCTTGCGGTGGTTTCGACCTGTCTGATCGCCTGCACGAAGGATGACGGAGAGAACAACGAAGCCGATCGCGCCTATGTGAGTCTCGATATAAACCCCGCCGTGGAATTGATAGCGGACGGAGAAAACGTCGTGACAAACGTGCGCGGCGAGAACGAGGACGGACATGTACTTCTGTATAACGAAACAGGTATAGTCGGCGAGAAACTCGATATAGCCGTCAAGAGAATAATCGAACTGAGCGTGGATTACGGCTATCTCAACGAGGACAACAAAGCGGTCAGCGTGCTCGTGGCGGCTCAGGACTCCGCGAATATTGCGTCGATACAGAGTACCGTAGACGCGAGCGTCACGGCGACGGCTTCCGCGAAGGGCATTACGGTTACGATAGACCACGAGGGCGCATTCTCTCTCCTGAGGCGTCTCGAGGAAGCCAAAGCTGAATATCCCGACAGCGCCGCGGTACAAAATATGAGTACTCAGAAGTTCAAACTCGTACTTTCGGTATCCGAAACTTGCGGAATATCGATCGACGCCGCGGCGGAGCTCAACGATAAGGATCTTATCGAAATGCTTAAAAACGCAAGCGACAACATCGAGGAATTCGCTACCGACGCTTATGTGAGAGCCAAGGCTTCCGCGTCCGCCGCCTACGATAAAGCGGTGGAGCTTGCGGTATGCGGAGTGTACTCGGAATACTGCTACGACAGGCTTATCACGGAACCTTTGACCGCTTACTACGGACTCGTGTATCAGATGTATTCCGCGGGAGCGACGGGATTAGGTTATATAGCGAACATAGCCGATTACGCGGCGGACACCTTCGAATATCCGCTCGACGAAGCCACGGCGGCGCACGCTGCGGCGATACTCGGTCTGGACTCTTACGAGCCTCTGAAGAACGCCGACGGCGAGGTCACTCTTGCAAGTATAGAAAATTACGCGGATATCCGCTTCAAGAATTCCGAAGCGGGGCAGGAGCTCGAAAGAATGAAAAGCGAACTCGCTTCGGCTTTGGGCGAAGCCGAAGCGGAAGTCAAAGCGGAAATATATAAGCTTACCGACGAACACCGCGAACTTTTGGAGCAAGCCTGTGCAAGCGCGAAGCTCGTTGCGGACGGAGTGGAAGGCATGATCTCCGCGCTTCTCGACGACGATATAGAGGAGCAGTTGAGGAGTTGCGTAGCCGATATGCGCGCCATACTTGCGGAGCTCAACGAGGTCGTCGCCAACGGCGAACTCAGCGTGGAAGGACTTAAAAATTATGTGGAGAGGCTGGAGACCAAATCCGAAGAATACCGCGTGAAACTCGAAAACGAGCTGAGTGCGGAGGAAGTTGCGGAGCTCAACGAGAAAAAAGCGAAGGTAAGCGAAAAACTTACCGCGGAAAAAGAAAAGATGGAAGCGGCGATAGCCGAAGCGGAGGATACCGCGAGGGCTCATCTCGCGGCGCTGAAAGAAGCGCGTAAAAAGGGTGCCGAGGCTTAAACGGTCAAAACGGAAGGCATAGATGACGAACGATCGGTACGGGCTTACGCAACGCGCAAGCCCGTATTTTAATGCAAAACGCAAAAAACAAACTTCGGCAAAAAGGGCAATACGCTCATTACGTTTGTACATAAGGCGGATTCGGTGTTAGAATAAAACGGAAGTCGCTTCGGCGGCGATAAAGCGAACGAGGGATCTATGTATATCGAGCCTTTTTTAGTGGAAGAGTGGATGAACGCATACGAGGGCGGCGCGAAGTACAATATCGCCGAAACCTGCGTCGAGTCGATGTCGTTGAGGGAGCTTTGCGCGCTTTCGGGGGAGAACGAAGCCGCTTTTATGAGCGAACTTGCGGGGCTCAAACTCACTTACGGCGACATAACCGGCTATCCGCCGCTCAAAGAGGGGATCGCTTCGTTGTACCGCGGATTAAAAGGGGAAAACGTCATCACTACGCACGGCGCGGCGGGAGCGAATCATCATCTCTTTCTTTCGCTTCTTTCGCCCGGCGACAAGGTCGTGAGCGTTATGCCCACTTATCAACAGCTTTATTCGATACCGCGCTCGCTGGGCGCACGCGTGGAAATACTCAAACTCCGTAAAGAAAACGCCTTTCTCCCCGATCTTGAAGAGCTCGGAAGGCTTGTCGGCAACGATACCGCACTTATCTGCATAAACAATCCCAACAATCCTTCGGGCGCGTTGATAGACGAGGAAACGCTTGAAAACATCGTTGAGATCGCCCGCCGCGCAGGCGCGTACCTTATGGCGGACGAAGTTTACCGTCATCTCACGCAGGACGATACTTACTCCGAGTCCGTAGCGGATATGTACGAGAAGGGTATTTCGGTAGGGAGCATGTCGAAAACCTTCTCGATGGCGGGATTAAGGCTCGGCTGGCTCGCAACGCGCGACGAAAAAGCCATGCGCGGATTTCTTACTCACCGAGACTACGATCACATTAGCTCCGGTATGCTCGACGAGCGCGTCGCCGCGCTCGCGCTCAAAAACCAAGAGGCGATATTCGCGCGTAACCGCAACATAGTGCGCGAAAACCTTGCTATCCTCGACGACTGGATAAAAGGGGAAAAGAATTTCTATTACATAAAGCCTTCTGCGGGAACTACAGCGCTCGTCTATTATAATTACGATATTCCTTCGTACCGTTTCGCGCGCGGGCTGTATGAAACGCAAGGCGTGTTCGTTACGCCGGGAGACTGCTTCGGCGAGCCTCAATGCTTCCGCATAGGCTACGCTTGCAACAAAAAAACTCTCGTAGCCGGGCTGAATGGCTTGAGCGCTTACGGCGAAACTTTGGAAATATAGGATAACGTGCCGATATGAAGGATACTCCCAATTACAAACGTACCAAACGGGCTTGCTTCTATACTTACGTCGCCATGTCGTCGGCGTTCGGCTTGCCGCCCCTTCTTTTCGCCGCTTTCCGCGATATGTACGGTATTTCGTACACCCTTCTCGGGACGCTTGTGCTCGTCAATTTCCTGACGCAGCTTTCGATCGATCTGATATTCACTTTTTTCCATAAAAAATTCAATCTGAAAATCACCGTGCGCGTCATGCCTTTGCTTACGGCGGCGGGATTATGCGTGTACGCGCTCGCGCCCGCGCTTTTCCCCGAACACGCTTACGTGGGGCTCCTGACAGGGACGGTGCTCTTCTCGGTGTCGGCGGGACTCAGCGAAGTGCTCCTGAGCCCCACGGTAGCCGCGCTTCCTTCCGATAACCCCGAACGCGACATGAGCGCGCTCCATTCGCTCTACGCATACGGGCTCGTCGGCGTGATACTGTTGAGCTCCCTTTTCCTTTGGCTTTTCGGTACGGAGAACTGGATGTATCTTACGCTGTTCTGGGCGGCATTGCCGATAGTTTCTTTCGTACTTTTCGCCATTTCGCCGATGCCCGAAATAAAAATGGTCGAACCTGCTTCGGGCGAAGCCGTCAAAAAAAGAAATGTAGGTCTCATGCTCTGCGTGATATGTATTTTCATGGGAAGCGCCGCGGAAAACTCGATGACCAACTGGATATCAGTCTACGCCGAAAGCGCCCTCGGTATCCCGAAGCTGTGGGGAGATATTTTCGGAATGGCGCTGTTCGCGATACTTCTCGGCACGGGAAGATCGCTTTATGCGAGGTTCGGTAAAAACATATCCGTCGTTCTGCTGTGCGGAATGGTAGGGGCGGCGTTATTTTACGTTGTAGCGGGGCTTTCGTTGAACAGTACGGTGGCGATGATAGCCTGCGTGCTCGTAGGTTTATGCACCTCTATGCTGTGGCCGGGCACCCTCATACTTATGGAAGAGAATCTTCCGCGCTCCGGAGTGGGCGCTTACGCTCTGCTCGCGGCGGGCGGCGACTTCGGCGCCGCCGTGGCGCCGCAGTTGGTCGGCGTGATAGTGGACGCGGTGTCCGTAAGCGCCGTGGCACGGGAGCTTTCCGCATCTCTTTCTCTCACCGCCGAACAGATAGGCATCAAAGCGGGCATATTGTCGGCGGCGGTATTCCCGTTGATAGGGGTGGCGGTATTGCTGATAATCAGAAGATATTTCCGTAAAAAACAGGACGATCCGACGATAAATATCGACGCGCCGAAATAATAGGATATGTAGCCGCGCTCTCACGCGCGCAAAGCGCGGCGCATGAGCGCGAGCCCCACATAACGCAAAAAAGGACCCCGACGTCGTCGGGGTCCTTTTTAAGATGAATTTTCGATTATTTATTGCGGTTAATCTCGTTAACGGCTTTTTTAGCTATAATCATAGCGCCGGCGCCGAGAGCGAACGCGCCCGCCGCGATATATACGTCGCTGCTTACGCTTGCCGCATAGGCTACGATGAGAAGGATGCCCGCCACGAGAGCGAAAAGTATCATCAGAATAATGATGACTTTACGCAGAGTGAGTTTGCCGCCCGTGAGGGAGCCCCAGTTGACGACGAGGAAATAGATAGCGTACAGGCACAGCGCGATGCCGAGCACCAGAGTGGCTATGTCGGGCGCGAGAACGGAGAGCAGTATGAGCGCCACGCCAACCACTATTTCGCAGATGGCGACGATGAGATTTTTATTGATGAGTTCGAGCACGCCGAGCGTGAGCAGAGCGACGCCGAAAACTATTACCGCAAGCTTGACAATGTTCAGGGATTGCTCGCACACGAGTATCGTGCCGAGAATGATGAACGCGAGAGCCGCCATAACGGTATCGTTATGAGTATTGACAGTAGTAGCTTTTTTTGCCATATAATACCTCCATCCATAAATGAAATTTGTATTTGTTAAATAATTATACTCTCAGCCGAAATAAAATTCAAGCGGTAATCGGAATTCGGTTGAAATAGCGTGCGGTTGCGCATTGACATGGTATTCCGCGGTAATATACAATATTTACGGAAAATCAAGTTTTACATGGAGCCGAACATATCGGAATTACCGTTGTTGTTTATGTAAAGGCAATCAAATCAATATATTTACCGGTAAAAGCCGATAAATAAGGAGGAATTATATGAAAAAAGGCGTTTTTTTGTCGGTCGCGGTCTTACTGACGGCGATATTCGTTTTTTCGCTTACGGGATGCAAGAACAATATAAAAGGTAATTTGCTTGCTTCGCCCGCCGAAAGCTCGGCGTTCGGTTACGCCGACGCAAAAGACGAAGGCTTTATCGCGATGAATGCCTCGGCGGAAGCTTTCGGCGCGAAATTCGCCGCCGAAGCCTATTCCGCGTATAAAGGAGAGGGGAATTTCACGGTGTCGCCGATATCGGTGTATATGGCGCTCGCGCTCGCTGCGGAAAGCGCGGCGGGGAATACGCGCGAGGAACTGCTTACCGTCCTCGGCGTTACGAGAGAAAATCTCTTAAACGATTTCGGCAAATTATATTCCTCCGTTATGCGAGAATATACGGGCGGCTTGAGCGAGGTCACCAATTCGGTATGGCTCGATTCCGCGGTGAATTTCGACCGAAACACCCTCGACGTTCTTGCTAATAAGTATTATTGTTATTCCTATTCCGCCGACTTCAGGGGAGATAACGAAAAAGCCAATATCGCGATAAAGAATTTCGTCAAAGAACGCACGAGGAAACTTATCGACATAGATTTCAACTTCGATACGAGCACGGCGTTCGTACTGCTCAATACGCTTTACCTTAAAGACGTTTGGAATACTCTCGGTAAAGATCTCGAAGTAACGGGCGAAAAGTATTCTTTCGACACGGGTTCGGGAACCGTAAACAAGAATTTCTTGCGCGGATACTATTCCGGCGGCAGGGCGTACGAGAGCGAAGTTTACAGAAGTTTTTACTCCGCTACCGCAAACGGTTACAAATTAAAATTCATAGTGCCGAAAGACGGACATTCTCTCGCGGAAGCGTTCACCGCAGAAAACATTGCGGAAGCGGGTTCGAATAAAGACTATAACGCCGTCGACGACGTCAACAAGATACGTTATTTCACGCGCTGTGTATTCCCCGAATTCAACGGTAGCTACGACGCGGACGTGGCGGGCGTACTCGGTAGCGGATTCGGTATCTCCGACCTTTTCGACGCGCGTGCCTGCGATCTCGGCACGCTTGTGCCCGGCGGAGGTCTGTACTGCTCCGAGTTAAGACACGTAACGGAGCTTAAAGTGGACAGGAAGGGCATAGAGGGCGCGGCTGTCACCGTGGTGCCCGGCAATACGTCGTCGGACCCCGGCGAGTACAGGAACGTGTACGAGGATTTCGTCGTCGATCGCGCCTTCGGCTTCGTGATACTCGATCCTTACGGCACGACGCTTTTTGCGGGAACGGTCAGAACGATTTAGGCTACGCCGTTGACATCGGCTACGCATAAAGGTTAAACTGAATATGCCGAACGCATACGCCCGCGCATCGTGCGGGCGTAAATATTTCGGAAAGGGGCGCTTCGCGATGAAAAGGAAACTGAAAATAACGGTGGCTGTCGTCCTCGGCACGGTATTGCTTGCGGGTATCTCTTTCGGCGCCTTCGTCGCCGCGATGTACATAGAGGCGGCGACCTTTGACGTGAAGGGCACTCCTTTCGAGAGTAAATATTATATGGACGAGGAGGGGCTTTTCCTTGCTGATATTCCGCGCGACGAATATATCACCGACGGTGCGGAATACGTTGTCGAAGGGGAGAGGATATTCGATATAAGAAGCTACGGCGCGTCGCCCGAAGCAGATTTCAAGACGAACAGAAGGGCGATAAACGCGGCGATAACCGAGGCGAGCGAAGCGGGCGGCGGAGTGGTTAAAGTGAGCGGCGGCGTATATACCGCGGCGAATATAGAACTCAAGTCGAACGTCACTTTACGTATCGCCGCGGACGGAGAACTGAGGAATATCTCCTACGCAACGGACGACTCGGAAAATACCGAACACAATGCGGCGGCGGACGTGAACGACGCAACGGACAACGCGTTTATTTTTGCAAAGAACGCCGAGAATATCGTGATAGAAGGTCCTGGCAGGATAAGCGGGCAGGGGGCTACGTATTGCGAGCCCGCCGAGGACGCTTCGGTTTTTTATCCGCTCGACGAGTTCGATCTTAAAGCGTACGTTCTCGAGCACCGCAAGCGCATAATGCCGGGCAAGGAACACGAGACGGAAAGGGATTATCTCATTGCGATAAATTATTGTAGAAACGCGACCATACGCAACGCGGAGCTGTACGAAGCGGGTTCGTGGACGGTGAGAACGGAAGGTATCGACGGGCTTACCGTCGAAAAAGTGGTGATCAACAATAACGTGCGCGTCGCAAATACCGACGGTATCGACGTGATGGGCGGCAAGAATATCGTAATAAGAGATTGCTTCATATCGACGGGCGACGACGGTATATGCTTGAAGACCGACCCCGAAAACGTACCCGTCGAAGGGGTGCTTGTCGAAAACTGCGAGGTGTTCTCCCTCGCCAACTGCTTCAAGATAGGCACCGCCACCTATCACGACGTGAGCGACGTGACGGTGAGGAACTGTTATTTCTTTATGCCGGGCATAGCGGGCGGATACTCGGGGATAGCGATAGAAGCCACGGACGGCGGCAAGATAAGCGACGTAACGGTCAGCGATATTTATATGGAGCACGTTACTTCGCCGCTCCTTATATGGCTCGGATACCGCAAGGACGGCTCCGCGCTCGAAGACGTATCCGTTACGGGTATAACCTCCGTAGGGTGCGATCTGCCGTCCGCCGTAGTCGGCTACAAGAAGGGCGGCGAAACGCATAGCGTTAAAAACGTGACGCTTGCCGACTTCGATGTCACTTACCGCGAAGCGAAGGAGCATACGGATATATATCTCGGGAACAAAGTCTGTGCGGGCAAAATGAATATGGGGGGTTATCCCGAGATCACGCGGGTATCTCACGCATATTTCATCAACCACACTTTGAGCGGATATTACGATCTGCCGGTATACGGTCTGTACGCCGCGTACGCCGAAGGGCTCACGGTAAGGAATTTCAACGTAACGCCGCGCTCCTCGAATACCCGTCCGTTGAGCAACGTAGCCTTTTGATTTCGGTTTAACTGTTTACAAGCGGACGAAAGGGCGGTATAATCGTAACATAAACCTTGAACGGATAAGTTTATACCTATGAGGATAGTCGTGACCGGCGGGGCCGGATTTATCGGAAGCAATTTCATACGTCATATGCGTTCCGCGCATCCGGAGCACAAGATATTGTGCCTCGACAAATTGACTTATGCCGGAAGTTTGGATAACCTTGAAGGAATTTTAGGGAGCCCGAATTTTATATTTTCAAAAACAGATATTGCCGACGAAAAGGCGGTGAACGAAGCGCTGAAGTCTTTTATGCCCGACGTTATAGTCAATTTCGCGGCGGAGAGCCACGTAGATCGTTCGATAGCGGACGCAAAAGATTTCGTGCGCACTAACGTGGAGGGCGTGAGGGTGCTTCTCGAAGCGGCGCGTTTGACGGGCGCGAGGTTCCATCAGATTTCTACGGACGAAGTATACGGCGATCTGCCCGTTACGAGCACCGAAAAGTTTACCGAAACGAGCGCGCTCAGACCTTCGTCGCCGTATTCGGCTACGAAAGCCGCGGCGGATCTGCTTGCGCTCGCTTATCACAGGACTTACGGCTTATTCGTGACGGTGTCGCGTTCTTCCAACAACTACGGAATGAACCAATATCCCGAAAAGCTCATTCCGCTCGCCGTGAAGAATATTCTCGAAGGGATACCCGTGCCCGTATACGGCGACGGCGGCAACGTGAGAGACTGGATAGCCGTCGAGGACCATTCGGAAGCGGTGGACGTTATCCTCGCTCGCGGTAGATCGGGCGAGGTCTACAACGTGGGCGGCGGTAACGAGCGAAGCAATCTTGAGATCGTGGACGGGATCATAGGAATACTCGGCGAAGGCAGTCGGGAATTCGTCCGCGACAGGGCGGGGCACGACAGGCGTTACGCTCTGGACTCGGGGAAGATGTGCGCGGAATTCGGCTGGAAGCCGAAGGTCCCGTTCGAGGAAGGATTCGTAAGGACGGTGAAAGGATATGCGAAGAAAGGATAGGGAGATGCCCGCGGAATTCGCGTGGGAAGTGATAGATAAGTGCGAATGGGCGACTCTCGCCACCGTGGACGGCGAGGGGAAGCCTTACTGCGTAACGCTTTCGATAGCGCGGAAAGGAGAATGTATTTATTTCCATTGCGCGCATGAAGGTTTCAAGGTGGACTGTATGCGCCGTTCGGGCGAAGTATGCATGACCTTCGTGGGGGATACGAGAAGGGCAACCAAGTCTTTCACCACCGCTTACGAGTCCGCCTGCATACGCGGCAGGGCGGAAGAAGTGAACGATACCGAGGAAAAGATCGAGGCGTTAAGAATGCTTTGCTTAAGGCACACGCCCGCCAATATGGCGAATTTCGACGCGGCGGTCAAGGGAAGCCTCGCGCGCACCGCGATATGGCGTGTAAAGGTGTACGAGATAACCGGCAAAAGAAAGGTATTGCGTTCCGAATGAATACGGTTGTAGAATAAATATCGCAAGACTTATTTCCCGAAACGTATGCGGCGTTTCGGCACACGGAGGAGATATGGAAGAAAATAAGAAGGTCGAAGAAGTTTTGGCTGGCGACGCCGCCGTAGCGGACGGAGCCGCGCCTTCCGAAAAGCGCGCTGATAAAGCGGATATCCGGGAAAAGATTTTCAAGTATACCGCAATGGTATTGCTCATCGGAAGCTTTATCTATTTCACGGTATACGGGTTCTTGAGCAATCCCTTCCTTCCGTCGGGCACGGCTTCCGAGATAGGACTCAAATACCCCACGGCGTTCAAGTTCTGGGGAGTGACCACTTCGCTCGCGCTCACCGTCAACCTCGTATACTCTTACACGAGGAAGCCGCTTTCGAATAAGCCTGCTACGATAGCGGGATACGTCTGCATGGCGCTCGGCGTTATATGCCTTATGACCTGCGTACATATCCCTTCGACGAGAGAGCCCGGGCTTCAGATGTATGCGCACTGGTCGACGGCGCTACTTTTTGCGGTATTCTTCGCGGCGGCAATAGTCCTGCACCTCCTGTTCCCCGAAAAACCCAATAAAAAATATAAAATAACGCTCATTTGTTTCGCCGCCATTCTCGTGGCAATAATAATCGCGCTTCTGGCGGCGGGTAAAAACGGCTTCATCGAAAGTCTGCCGATGTGGGCGGCGTACATAATCGTTTTTATCGACAATTTCACGCCCGCGCTGAACGTAAAGGAATGACGATCCGGGAAGCGTCATGAAAAAACGCCCGTCCGGGAAGGACGGGCGTTTCGCTTGTTTTTAAGTTTTATTCGGCTTCGCCGGGGAGTTTTCCCACGTCCACCCAACCCGCGGCGCGGGAGAAAGTTTCGAGTTCCGCGGGCGTAAGCTCGATGGCGGAATTAGCGCTTCCCGCGGCGGGATAAACGGTGGCGAAACGCTTGAGACTTACGTCGAGATATACCTTCACGCCGTCGTTTACGGCGAAGGGGCATACGCCGCCCACGGCGTGTCCTACGAGAGTTTCCGCTTCTTCGCGATCGAGCATGCGCGCTTTTTCGCCGAAAGTTTCGCGGTACTTCCTGTTGTCCGTTTTGGCGTCGCCCGCGAGCACCACGAGTATGACGCCGTCCTTTACGCGGAAGGAGAGCGTTTTCGCTATCCTTGCGGGAGAGGTCCCGAGCGCCGTCGCCGCGAGCTCGACGGTAGCGCTCGACACGGGGAATTCGAGTATCCTTCCGTCCGCGCCGAAAGCCTTGAGATATTCGCGTACTTTGACTATCGACATCGCTTACCTCGTGAAATTGGTCATCACTTTGTCGTTTGCGGGATGCGTAACTCCGTTTTTCTTGCCGAGCTCTATGCAGTTCAAAAGCCACGCCATATTCTTGCCGATGTTGGTCATGGTCATCAGACCTTCGCCGTCCTCCTCCACTTCCGAGGGTTGTCTTCCGAAGACGTGATTCCAGTAATTGGAGCTGACGATAGGCATCGAAGCTATCGAGAAATGCTTATTCACCACGTCCATCGAAGCGACGGAGCCCGCTCGGCGCGCGCTGAATATCGCGGCTGCGGGTTTGAAGGCGAAGTTTTTCGCGCCCGAATAGAAAGCTCTGTCCATCACGGCGAGAAGTCTCGCGCTGGGGTGCGCGTAGTACACGGGCGAACCGAATACGAAACCGTCGAAATCGGCGGCTTTCTCGGCGAGCCTTACGGCAACGTCGTCGAAGATACATTTGCCTTTGACCCTGCAGCTTCCGCAACCTATGCAATCCGCTATCGGAGCGGAGCCGATGAAAAAGAATTCCGTTTCTATGCCTTCCGCGTTCAGCGCTTTAGCCACTTCATTGAGCGCGCGGTCGGTGCAACCGTTCTCGCGGGAACTGCCGTTTACGAGTAAAACTTTCATATTCACACCTCATTTTAGAAATTTCTGTCCGAAGCGACTATGAAATTATACCACTTGCGGCGGCGATTGTAAACCGTGTCGTCGGCAAAGCGCGTGTTTTTGTCTATCGGAATATAATAATCGCGCGGAACGCGCGTATGCGCGGTGAAAATCTCAAAAAATCTCGCGAAAATCCGTTGACATCGGCGCAAGAGTTGGTATATTATATAAAGGCTGTCGCAAAAAGCGGTAGCGAGCACCTTGAAAGTTGAACAGATTGTTAAGAAGCGAGAGGTGGAGAAGTCCACCTAAAAGAAACCAAGAAGAAAGTCCCGGAAGGGACGGTTAATTTTTTTGAGG
>CASFAV010000009.1 GCA_949292905.1 uncultured Eubacteriales bacterium | reverse complement strand
TTGCCGCTTAATTCCGTGGTACAACGACACCACGAAAGGCATTAAAAAATAAGGTTTGATTCGCTATTTTTTCAGGCGGCAATCTTATATGGTGTTCTAACAGGGTTAAACAAAGGTGCCTTCTACGGTTGCACGGGACTTACCTCGGTGACGATAGGGAATTCGGTCACGAGCATAGGAGAATACGCCTTCCGTGAATGCAATAAACTTACCTCGGTCGTTTTCGAGGATACCGAGGGCTGGCAGGTGTCGTGGTATAGCTCTTTCAGTAATTATACTTCGCTCGCGAGCGCGGATCTCGCGGACGCTTCCACAGCGGCTACGTATCTCAAATCTACATATTGCAATTATGACTGGCGCAAGGTAGAGATTTCGGGTTAATATATAACCGACAACGTAATGAACGCGGGGCGTAAAGCTCCGCGTTTTTGCGTAAAATGGGGCGCTCTCACGGCGCGGGCGCCGCGGGAGTAACGTCGTATTTCATTATTAACGCTAAACGGGTGGAATAAGTTTAACCTTGGTTTTTGATTTTCAATAGGATTTTATAAAAAAAGAAGCGGCTTCCTGCCGTTTCCTTTTGGTGCCGTTAGTCGGGGTCGAACCGACACGATGTTGCCATCGAGGGATTTTAAGTCCCTTGCGTCTGCCTATTCCGCCATAACGGCAAAGAGTTTGGAGGCGCCACCCAGACTTGAACTGGGGGTGAGGGTTTTGCAGACCCGTGCCTTACCACTTGGCTATGGCGCCACACCCGGTTTTGCCGATTGCTTTGATAGTATATCATAAGGATATGCGGCTTGTCCATTATTTATTAACAAAATTTATCCGAATTTTCCCTTGCGCGCACAGCGCGTGAGAAAGGCGCGGTAAGATAAAATCGCATTGCTTGCAATAACGGCGCGTTTTGTAATATAATAATTGAAACGGGTATCCGTAATAAATCAAGGAGCGCAATATCATGTGCATCATAACTTACACCATAGTCACTTATAACAAACTTACCAAGCTCAAAGTCCGCGTGGACAACGCCTGGTCGCAGATAGACGTACAGCTCAAACGCCGTTACGACCTTATCCCCAATATGGTGGAAACGGTTAAGGGTTATGCTTCGCACGAGAAAGAAACTTTGGGTGAAGTCACCCGCGCCCGCGCGTCGGTAGGGAGCGCGAAAACGCAAGAGGACGTCATCGCGGCGAACAACGAGCTGACCGGCGCGTTGTCGAGACTTCTCGTGGTGGCGGAGCGTTACCCCGAGCTCAAAGCGAACGCCAATTTCATGTCGCTTCAGAACGACTTGAGAGATCTCGAGAGCAAAATAGCGATAAGTCGTCAGTTCTATAACGACACCGCGATGAATTACAATCAGAAATTACAGCTTTTCCCCTCGAATTTGGTTGCCAAAGCCTTCAAATTCAAAGGCGTACCGTATTTTGAGATAGAGGAAGCGGAGAAGGCGGTCCCGCAAGTCAAATTCTGATAGTCGGTTAAATATAATCTTATGAAGACTAAGGTCACGAGAATAGCAATATTCGCGCTGTTGATCGTACTGTTATTCTTTATTCTGTACGGTTGTTCGGCGCTGTTCGGAAAGTCGTCCGACGCCGAAGTCGTACTGAAAAACGTCGTTATTTCGGCGCAAATGAACGCGGACGGCAGTCTTACGGTATCCGAGCGGTGGGACGCGACGATAAACTCCGACAACGGAATAAGGAATTTCTATAAGGAAATAGATCTATACGACGGCTCTTTCCCGACGATAACCTCACGAATTACCGATCTTACGGTATACGACAACGACACCGGCAAAGAATACGCCTATATCGAAGATCCCGACAATCCGTCCGCATCGGGCGCCAATCCTTACGCCGAATACGAATATTATATGTACGGCGTGGGCAGTAAGCGGGAGATAGGGTGTTATTTCCCGAAAATTACGCGCGGCACAAAGAGTATCACGTTCGGTTATACGATAACCGACGCGGTGGCGTTGTACGAAGACACGGCGGTATTGTACTGGAAGATATATTCCGAAAAATTCACTCTTCCCATAGAGAATTTCAGTTGCACGATATACCTTCCCGACGGGACGGCGTTAAGCGATAACGACCTCGTATGGTTGCATTGTGAAGTCGCCGACTCCGCCGTGCAGAAGACTGCCGACGGTTTCGAATACACCGCAGAGGACGTGGCGGCGGGTAATTATATCGAAACGCGAATTTTAACGGATAAATCGCTTTTCAATTCCGAAGAAGTCGCAAAACAAAACGGAAAAGCGGTCCGCGAAAGTATCGTTGCCGAAGAACAGAAGTGGTACGACGAGTGGACGGCGCGGATCAAAAGCGAAAATACCGTCTATATCGTGGGTATAGTGGTTGCGGCTCTCGGCGTCGTTATCGCTATAGGCTATGCGGTATACTCGCAATTCTTCTTCGGCAGATACGATAAAAGCAAATATCCGCCTTACGTTCGCGAGATAGACGCCGAAGGCAGCGCCGCGGAAATGGGATATTTCTTCTATTACTACGAGGGCGGCGGAAACGGTAAAGACAACGTCGGTAAACTTATATCCGCTACAATTATGGATCTCGCGCGTCGTGAATATATAAGGATAGAGCCCTCGGAGAACGGCGATAAAGCGGAATACCGTATTTCGCCGCAAAGCGTGGCGGAAGCCAAACTCAACGATCTCAAAGAACACGAAAAGGCGGTGTACGCGCTTTTGCAAAGAGTTGCCGAAAACTACGGCGGTTCGTTCACTACCGACGAAATGCGCAAATTTGCTTCCTCCTTCCAAGGCGTGGTTCGCAAATATCTAAAGGTATTCGACAAGTCCGCAGGTGCGGAAGCGCGCAGTAAAAAATATTCTTCGCCGCTTACGGCGCGGAGCATATTGCAGACGCTCGGATATCTCCTAATAATGGCGGGGGTAGGAATGTATTTTGCGAATACGCAGTTACTGTTCTCGGCGATAGGCGCGCTAATAACCGGCGTATCTTTCGTATACTTCACGCCTACGGTCGGGAAACTTACGAAGGAAGGCGAGCGCAAACACGCCGAATCGAAAGCCCTCGAACGCTATATGCTCGAGTTCAGTAACTTAAAGGAATATGAGATACCGCATCTTGCGTTGTGGGAAGAGTATATGGTCTACGCCACTATGATGGGTATTTCCGAGAAGGTCGTCAAAGAGCTCAAAGCCAATTATCCCGAACTTAACTCGCCGCCGGAAGGGGCGGGATTACCGGGATATGCCGCGGGATACGTATTCGGAAGGAGCTATCTCTTTACCTACGTAATGCTGAGCTCGCGCGGAATAGGCTTGGACCTAGGCAGAACGATAGGAGAAACCATGAATGTGGTGTCGAGGTCCGCAAATATCGTTTCGCAGGGAGTTAAAGGCGTATTCGGCGGCAGGGGCGGCTTCGGCGGCGGAAGAGGTTTCGGCGGAGGCGGCTTCGGCGGCGGAGGCGGCGGCTTCGGAGGGGGCGGAGGCGGCGCACGTTAAATTCCCGCGCGAAAATAAATTATAATAAAGTGTGTGCCCGTGACGAGATAAGCGGAAAGGCTAACGAAGTTACTTGCACACACTTTTTTATGAGGTAAAAGAAGTATCGCGCGGGGATTTACACGCGCTTTCGGAGCCTTTTTCACGACATCGGGCGAAAACAAATACTTTCGCTCGATCTCGTAAAAAATTCTCGAAATTGCTGCTATATGTTTCCGAATAACACTTGAATAAATATTAAAAGGGTAACATTAAATTGAGAACACGCGGATAGGGGCGCGTCCTGCGTTAAAGTTTGGGATTCAGAATAAATTGATAATTTCTTTCTTTTTTTGTACGGCGTAACGGTATGCAACCATAGTGCCGCTTTTACTTTGCTTATTTGTGTAAGTTATTTTATTTGCGTGCCTGTTTTTGCTTGGTATATAAGAGACGTCAAAATAGAAAATGCATATATCTGCTTTATCTATCATATAAAAATTACGTTCCACATATGCCGCTTTGCCTGCGTTAATCAAATTGTCTGGCATATAGGTTTGCTCATAATTTTTTAATAGATAATTTTCATAGTTTTTACTAATGTAAGGATATTCGGCTCTTACATATATTCTGGATATATGAGGTCTTATTTCGGACAACTCCGTTACAATGTCTAAACATATTGCGTTAAAGTCGCTTTTACTGCCGAACAGAAAAGTATCCGCTCCGCGTACATCTATCAAATTTAATATAAGCGATTTAAGGTTGTTCCGCTGATTTACGTCCAGTTCTGCGTTTCTGTGACCTATAAATGTAACTTTCATTGCCATGTCCGTTAATACAATAACATAAATTTCACAAAATAGCAAATATGCTATGCATAGCAGTAAAAATAAATTTCATATTTCTATACTGATTTTGCAGTTGACCATGACGGAGAGGTGAAAAATGTTGTTGGAAGATGCAGTTGCTTTGAGAATAGAGCAGTTATGTATAGAAAGGAAGATGACCAAATATGCGTTATCGGAGAAAAGCGGAGTGCCGCAAACGACTCTTACGTCTATCAAGAAGAAGCGTAGCACTTCCGTTAAATTGAAAACTTTGTACGCGATTTGCGAGGGCTTCGAAATGAGTCTTAAAGAATTTTTTGATTCTCCGCTTTTTGACAGAAATACCGTTCACGATTGACGAATTTTTCGTTTGTTTAAGAGTGCGGAGATGATACAAGTGTGCGTTTAGCTCGTCAGGTTTGCATCACTACGCGATGTAAACTAGCGCACCATTTGCGCTAAAGCGCACGGGTGCGCTATCCCGTCTTTAGCGTAAAAACGCAAAAAACAGCGGGTTGTTGTACCCGCTGTTTTGCTTTTTGGAGCGAAAGACGGTATCACTCGCTCACATCTGTGCTTGTTCAGACGGTTTCGTTTGTTTAAGAGTGCAGAGGTGATACAAGTGTACGTTTAGCTCGTCAGGTTTGCGCAGAAGCGCAAACTTGCGCACCCGATTTCGTAAACGAAACGGGTGCGTTATCCCGTTTTTAGCGTAAAAAAGCAATTAAGGCACGAATTCTCGTGCCTTAATTGCTTTTTGGAGCGAAAGACGGGATTCGAACCCGCAACAACTGCCTTGGGAAGGCAGGATTCTACCGTTGAACTACTTTCGCAATTCGCTTGTCGCTTATCATTATATATCGCTTTCGCCTTTTTTGCAACAAGTATACGGGAATTTATTCAACGTTTTGAATTCGCAAGCGTTGCAAGCACTTTGAGCATTTCGGGCGATATCATTCCGTTAAGTCCGTTCAGCCCGTTCGGATCGGGCGCGCTCTGCGCTCCGTAACCTCCGCCGTAACCGCTTCCGCTCTGTTGCGCGCCGCTTCCGCCGAAATTTCCGAAGTTATTGAGGTTCCCGAACGGATTACCGCCGCTTTTGTTGCCGCCCATCGCGTTCATAAGCGCCATCATCTGCGCCATATCCATACCGCCTTTGCCGCCCGCGCCGCCGAGTCCGCCCATCATAAGTAACGGTAATAACGAACCTATGTCCATATTTCTACCTCACTTACCTTTTCAATTGGTTGATGAGCTCGCGCATGCGTTCGCTCTGTTCGGGTGTGAGCAGGGGAAGTAATCGGGTATAAAACGAGTCTATCACGTCGTTATTGAGCTCGCCGCTCGCTCGTCCTTGTTCCGCGGCTTTGAACAGCTCCGACATAAGTTCCGCTTCGTCCATTCCCGCATATTTTGCTACGGCTTCCTCCGGCGTCATCTGCGGAGCGTGCGCTTTGCCGCTTTTGCGTTTGATGTATTCGTTTATGTTCATTCGCCACCTCGTTCCATATTATGCGCTTCGTAGGGCTGTTGTTCATACGGCGCACGATTCTCTTTCCGATTATTTCACAGATAATTCACTTGACTTGTATTTACGAATAATTTACAATATATTTACTGATAATATAACTGAAAATCTTACCCTTTTCGGAGGTTTCAATGAAGCTTGACAGCACGGTTAACGCCGTTCTCAACGACATTATGGCTGGTGAAAACGCCGCTGTACTTTTATATGCGCCATCGGAATACGACAAAGAGGATTTCCTCGGCGAACTGGGTACACGTTATTATAAAAGCTATTGGTTCAACGCCGTAGTGCACGATCTTCATCAACCCGCTATATGCCTTATCGACGGCTTGCTGGAAGGGGAGCCGGAACTGCGCAAAAGGCTTAAACAGTTATTATTCTGCAACTCGCGTTACAACGGTCCGGACGTGGCGTTGAGCGCCGTGCTCGACCATCTCGCGAAATCGAAAAGGGAAATAATCATCGTATTCGAAAAAATGGATCTTTTACCGGAAGGATACGATTATTCTAAATACGTATATCTTATCAAGCACGCTCCGTCCAACGTGAAGATAGTGCTTTCTTCGGACAAGTTCCTTTCAATGGAGATCAACAGTTTCGAGCCCAACTGCCCGATGCTGATAGACGAGAATTCCCTTCTTAAATGCTCCGATATATGCCAACCCAAAGAATACGTCAAAGATCTCGGCGGCAAGGAATTGGCGTTTTTGAAATTCGTTTCGGAATACGGAGTCGTATCGGATAAGACGGCGGAGCGTATAGCCGGAGGCTCTACAAAACTTCTCGATATGCTCGCGCGAAAAGGCGTTTACGTAGCGGCGCGCGATTCGGGAACGGGCGGTAAATATTACTGTTTCAAAAAGGAATTCGCGGATTATCTCGGCAATATTGAGCAGGATTTTGCTGAATACGCTAACGAATATGCTGGTAAAGACCTTTCGGGCGAGATCTTCGATTCACTTTGCGCCGAGGGGAAATATTTTATAGCGTTGAAACGCGCCGTCGCGGATAAGCGATACGACCGCATAGAGATCGCGGGCAGTCTCGCGATAAATTCCGACGAGATAGTCAATATAATCAATTTCATCAGTTCTCATCCGGAATTGGGAATAGGCGACGAAGTGGACGTGCGTAAATATCCTTATACGGCGTTGTTGCGCATCGCGCATATTGCCAAACACGGCAGGTATTTCGAGAGGACTCTCGTCGAATTGCCGCAGATTCAGGAACGTTTCCTCGAATTGGACAACGGAGTGAGAGCGTATCTCTGCGCCGTATACGTGGAACTCAACTGCCTTATAAAGCTCGATTGCACGGATAAGGTGCGCGAACGTATGGCGGAACTCAAGCAACGTTATTCCGGCAACGAGGAGATAGAGAATTATCTTACTATCCTGCGCAATCTTCTTCCCGATTTTCTGCATAACTCGGACGTCGGCGTGGCAACGCTTGAACAGATGCTCGCCGCTCCCGGCGTAGACGAATATTTCTGGTACCTCAAGCTTTACGAAGATCTCGAACTCTATTATTATCACGTCGGCAATTACCGTCAGTCGATGGATACGGCGCGTAAAATAAAAGCCGTTTGTCCGGGGTACGTGATACCGCTCCGCGTGATAGCGATGAATTATTTCGAGGGCAACATCGAGGAAACCACGAAGCTCCTCGAAGAAGCGCTGGATTTCGCGATAACGAATAATCTTTTTGCGGATACGCACATGCTTTACAGCGTAAAAGCGCTTGTGGCAGCTTATCACGGCAAATCGGAAGAAGTCAAATATTACTGCGACAAGGCGTATTCGCTGATCACGAAAGAGGATAATTTCGAGAAATTCTTTACCATATACGTGCGTTGTTATACGAAAGCGTCTATGGGAGAAGTCTCTTATGCGAAGAATCTCGCGCAGATATATCTGAAATATGCGCGGGAGCGCGCGCCCGCCTACGTTGAAATGATGCTGCAATCGTATGCTTACGCGTTATTCCGTTCCGGCGACGGCGAAAGGGCGTACAAAGCCGCCACGCAGGCGATCAACGCCGCCAAACACAAGTCGTTTATATGGCTTTTCAGTATGGGGCTCGCGACCAACTGTCTGCTCGTCAAGGGAGAGCTCAAAGACGTCGAATCGCTCGTGGGCAACATTTTGCGTTACAGCGAGAATTACGGTATGCGAATGGTGCTCGTGGATACGGCGGGTGATATTTTCGAACCTATCCTGCGCTATGCGCGCGAGCACGGCATAGAACCCGAAACCGTAGCGCGTATCGACGCGCTCGTCGCGGGCAGGAAGGGCGCCAAACAGGAGGGCGCCGGCATCAAAGTCAACATGTTCGGCGACGTCAGCATCACCGTGGGCGGCAAGGAATTGCAATGGAAAACCCGCAAAAGCAAGGAACTTTTCCTGCATTATCTCGTTGCCGGCGACATCGGCATCGACAGGAACGTGATAATCGATTTCCTGTGGAAGGATTATCTTTACGAGAGCGCGATAAACAATCTGAAGACGACCAACAATATCATTCGCAAAACTCTTCAGGCGCATAACGTGGATTTCAGGCTCGACTATCTCAATTCGCGATATTCGCTCAAAGTTTACAATATTTCCAGCGACCTGAACACTTACCGCGAGCTTGCGGAAAAGTTTTTAAGGGAAGACGACGTGTCGCGCAAAGCGGCTATTATGTCGGAAATCCTCAAGATATACAAGTCCGATTTCGCGCTCGATATGAATTACGCCGATTTCGAGCACGAGCGCACGAGCATCAAGCAGGAAATGATACTGAACCTTATGAAACTCATACGCGCGCTTGCGAAAGAGAGGAAGTATATCGAAGCCAAGGAATTCCTTTCATCTCTCGTGCTTATCGACAAGTCCAACGATTACGGGCACATGGTGGCGGAACTCGACCGTTTCATCAATCTCACCTGAAGCGCTGCGATAAGAAATACCGTTAATTATATTATTATAAATGAGATACGATACCGAATGGAAAGATTACGGCGTTATCGCCACAGGGAGCGGCATGAAACTGGAGCGTTTCGGAGAAGTAGTGCTGTTGCGCCCCGATCCGCAGATAATATGGGCGCCGCCCTTCGATCTTTACGAATATCCCGATCTGAGCGCCGTCTATATGCGCAGCGCTGCCGGCGGCGGGCATTGGGAGTACCGCAAAAAGGTGCCCGAAGAATTCGTGATAGGCTGGCGCGATCTCAGGTTTTCGCTTAAACTGATGGGCTTCAAGCACACCGGTATTTTCCCCGAGCAGGCTTATCATTGGGCAAAGTGCATAGAACTCATAAAAGGCGCGGGAAGGGAGATAAACGTACTCAATCTTTTCGCCTATACCGGAGGGGCTACCGTGGCGTGCGCTTCCGCGGGGGCAAAGGTTTGTCACGTGGACGCGGCGAAAGCGATGTGCGAACGCGCCGGGCGCAATATGGCTTTGAGCGGGCTCAGAGACCGCCCGGTAAGGTATATCGTGGACGACTGCTTCAAATTCGTGGAGCGCGAGATACGCAGGGGGAACAAATACGACGCCGTCATCATGGATCCGCCGAGTTACGGCAGGGGACCGCGCGGAGAGCTGTGGAAGCTGGAAGACAGGCTATACGAGCTCGTGTCGCTCACCTCGCAGATCGTTTCGGACAAGCCGTTATTTTATTTGCTGAACAGCTACACCACGGGCTTGCAACCTACGGTCATGAAGAACGTTCTCGAACTTGTTTTCGAAAATATCCCGCATAATGCCGAAGCGTACGAATTAGGCTTGCCAACGGAGCAAAAAAATATTATACTACCCTGTGGAGCGGGCGCGATGCTTACTTTTGACCCGAAAAAACATTGAAACTTATGAATAAGATCGACACCGAAGAACTCAATATAATGTACGAAGACAACCACATCCTCGTAGTGGTGAAGCCGCAGAACGTGCCCAGTTGCCCCGACGATTCGGGAGACGACGATCTTCTGAGCGCGTTGAAGCGCTATCTCGTCGAGAAGTACAATAAGCCCGGAGACGCCTTCCTGGGGCTCGTGCACAGGTTGGACAGACCCACGGGCGGCGTAATGGTATTCGCCAAGACGTCGAAGGCGGCGGCTCGCCTTTCGGAGAGCATAAGATCGGGACAGCTCGAGAAAAAATATCTCGCCGTGACCTGCGGAGCGATGCGCGACAAGAAGGGCGTCCTCAAGAACGCCCTTTATAAGGACGAAAACACCAATTCGGTGTATTGCGTGCCGATAGCGACCGAGGGCGCTAAACTCGCGGTACTCGAATACAAAACTCTCGACGTCAAGAAAGAAATAGCGCTCGTCGAGATCAAACTCATAACGGGCAGGAGCCATCAGGCGCGCGTACAGCTCGCCACGGCGGGCACGCCGATATTCGGCGACGCGAAATACGCAAAAGGCAAAAGCCCCTCGGGATACAATCTCGCCTTATGGGCGGTGGAGCTCCGTTTCCCGCACCCCACGAACAAGGAAACGATGGTATTCCGCGTATATCCGCCCGTCGAAGACGTCCCGTGGAAATTTTTCGACGTCGCCGGCAAGCTGTCCATAATCAGATGATCGGATACTTGAAAGTTTAGTAAAAACGCGCGATCGGGAACAGAACAGACAGGAAATCGTAAAAAACAAAGACCGTATCCTGCCTTTTTTCGCTGTGTCGCGGTGCGGTCATCTATCCTTTGCGGGCGGCTATCGCGCTGACGGCGCGTAAGAGGGCTTCGACGTCTTTGGAGGTATTGCATACGCCTATACTCGCTCGTACCGCTCCGCGGCGGAGGGTGCCGAGCCATTTATGTATGAGCGGCGCGCAATGCAGCCCCGCGCGCACCGCGATACCGTATTCCGCGTCGAGTATGTCCGCCGTTTCCGAGCTCGTCAGATCGCCTACGTTAAAGGAGATCACGCCGTTAGCGTTGTCGGAATAAAGTTTAACCGACGGAATGCTTTTCAACCCTTCGGTGAGTTCCGAAGATAATTCGGTTATTTTGTTTACGATGTTTTCCTTGTGCTTGAGAGTCCAGCGTATGCCTTCCTGTAGTCCCGCTATCCCCGCCGCGTTCAGAGTGCCGCTTTCGAGTCCTTCCGGAGGCGCGGAGGGCTGTACGAGCGAGGCGGAGTCCGTGCCCGTTCCGCCGTAGATGAGCGGCGCGGGTTCTGCGCCTTGCCTGAATACGAGAAAGCCCGTTCCCTGCGGTCCGTGTAAGCCTTTATGTCCCGCGCCCGCAAGCATCGTGACTCCCGTATATGCGCTTGAGGTGTGACCGAGTGACTGCGCCGCGTCTACGATAAACGGTATCCCTTTTGAGCTTAAAAGGGCGCCTAATTCGTCTATAGGCTGTATTGTGCCCGTTACGTTGCTCATCTCGGAAAGTACCACCAGAGAGGTGTCGGCGCTCAGATGCGCTTTCAGTATATCGGGGGATATCACGCCGTTGGGCGAGGATATGTGCACGACGTTCGCGCCTTTGGCGCGCAGCTTTTCGAGAGGGCGCAGCACGCTGTTGTGTTCGTATACGGAAGTGACGATCTTGCCGAAATAATTTTTGCCGAAGATAGCTGTATTGAGCGCTTCGGTGCAGCTTTTCGTCATCACCGCATAGCCGTCGAAGGTGACCGCTCTTATCCGTTCGCGGCAATCTTCGATCATCATTCCCGCTCTTACGCTCGCTTTATGTCCGCCTCTGCCGGCATTTGCCGAGCATTTGAGCTCGCGCTCCACCGCTTTTACCACGGCGCGCGGCTTGAACCGCGACGTGGCGGAATTGTCCAGATAAATACACGCTTTTACGTAGCCCATAATAGATTGTATTGTAGAATAAGGTACGGAGACCTAACATGAATTACCTCGCCCCTTTCAGATCGAGAAGCGAAGCCTTCAGGCTGAGTCGCGCGCTTAACGAAAGACATATTGCTTCCGCCATTGTCAATACCCCGCGTTCGCTGGGAGTCAGTTGCGGACTTACGGTCGTATTCGATTCTTCCCGCCTCGAACTTGTCAAAGAACTCGTTTCGAAACTCAATCTCGTGAGTTCACAAGGGATTTTCAGGAAATAGCTTCAAATCCTTTCCGTTCCGTGTCGTTCTATTGTATAATTTATGTATGAACTACGCGGAAGTTTACTTAAAGCTCAAGGAAATGCACCCGAATGCCGGTTGTGAGCTCAATTATTCTACGCCGTTCGAGCTGCTCGTCGCGGTGATATTGAGCGCGCAGTGCACCGACAAGCGCGTCAATATAGTAACGGATAAGCTTTTCAAAGTTTATAATACGCCGGAGCAATTCGCGCGGCTTACCGTAGAGGAACTCAAACCGTACATATTTTCGACGGGGTTTTACAACAATAAAGCGAAAAACATCATAGCCGCTTCGCGCGAGATAGTCGAAAAGTATTCGGGCGAGGTCCCGCGCGAAATGGATAAACTCGTGGCGCTCGCGGGAGTGGGGCGCAAGACCGCGTCGGTGGTGATGACGGTAGCTTACGACGAGCCCGCGATGCCCGTGGACACGCACGTATTCCGCGTTTCGAGAAGGATAGGCATAGCTTCGGGGAATACCGTCGAGAAAGTGGAACGCGAATTGTGCAAAGCGTATCCCGCGGAGCAATGGAATACATTACATCACACGCTTATATTCCACGGACGGTACGTCTGCAAGGCGCTCAAACCCGCTTGCGGTGAGTGTAAGCTCAAAGGTATCTGTCTTTATTCGACGGGTAAAGATAAAGAAACGGAGGAGGCAAAAGATGTTTCTCGACGTTGCGACGATATACATTAAAGCCGGTAACGGCGGCGACGGAGCGGTAAGCTGGCACCGTGAAAAATACGTGGCGGCGGGAGGTCCGGACGGCGGCGACGGCGGCAAGGGCGGCGACATATATTTCGAAGCGTCCGCGGCGATGAATACGCTCGCGGCATTCAGGTATTCTCAGCATTTCAGGGCGGAGAACGGCGCGAACGGAAGCGGCAGAAACTGCACCGGCAGAGCGGGTAAAGACGTTATAATCAAGGTACCCTGCGGCACAGTGGTGAAAGACGCGGAGTCCGGCGGCATAATAGCGGACGTATATAAGGAAGGCGAGCGCGTGCTCGTGCTTCAAGGCGGGCGCGGCGGGCGCGGCAACGCGAAATTCGCTACCGCCAAGAGGCGTTCTCCCGGCTTTTCGGAGACCGGCGAGCGCACCGTGGAACGCAAGATCGTGCTCGAACTCAAAACGATAGCGGACGTGGGACTGGTAGGCTTCCCCAACGTCGGGAAATCGACGCTTCTATCGGTAATTTCCGCCGCGCGTCCCAAGATAGCAGATTATCATTTCACGACGCTTTCGCCCAATCTCGGCACCGTGGTCTACGGCGACGAATCCTTCGTCGTAGCCGATATTCCGGGGCTCATCGAGGGCGCGAGCAAGGGAGTGGGGCTCGGGCACAGCTTTCTGCGCCACGTCGAGCGCGTGCGTCTCATAGTGCATCTCGTGGACATCAGCGGTATAGAGGGCAGGGATCCCGCGGAAGACTACATCGCGATCAGGAAAGAGCTTACGGAGTATTCGCCGGAGCTCGGCGCGCTTCCCGAAATAGTAGTCGCCAACAAGTGCGACCTTCAACCCGACGAAAGCGCCTTCGAAGCTCTGGAAAAAGTCTGCGGAAGTAAGGTTCTGCGCATATCCGCCGCGACCACGGCGGGCATAGAGGAATTCAAGCGAGTTATTTCCGCAAAGCTCGAGGAACTCCCGCCTGCGGAACCTCTACGTTTCGTGCCTTTCGAATACGAAGCCAAGGACCGCGACTCCTTCGAAGTGCATAAGGAGAACGGCGTATATTACGTTACCGGCGGCTACGTCGAGGAGCTCGCGCGAAGGGTGGTACTGAACGACGGAGACTCCTTCCGTTGGTTCCAGCGCGCGCTGCGCGAAAAGGGCGTGATAGCCGAACTCAGAGCGCAAGGGATAGAGGACGGCGACGTGGTGGACATAATGGGCGTAGAATTCGAGTACGTACCGTAATGTACCGTTCACCGCCGCTCGCGCGCGGAGCGTAAGAGACAGCCCGACGCAAGCAGCAGAGGTATCGCCGCGCATACGTAATAATAGGTTTTGATCGGCGTGAAAAACGCCGCTGCCGTGAGCATAATAGCCACGAAAAGATAATATTTCAGCTTGTTCGGCGCAAACACCGTATCGAGTATCGCACCGGGTTCGGGACGCACGTTCCGTACCCGTTTTTTTTCGCACAACGGCTTGGGAAGGGCGTTGTGCTTTCTGAGATAACGGTACACCGCGCGCTTGTCGGGATAGGATATTTCCATGGGGATGAGCGCGCCCAGATTGACCGTCTTTCTGTCCCGAGCGCGGGTCAGTATAATTACCTTCCCGACTCCGAAATTTTTAGCCGCGCGGTATGCCGCGGAGATATCCTCCTGCGCCAGATTGAGGAACTTGTATAAAGCGGCGACCATATACTTTTCGCCATCCTTTTCAAATACGAAATAGGGCGGCTTAAGCTGTATGCGCCTTTCGTCGGGTATGGTCTGGTAAAAGAGTTTAGTTTGATTTTCGGCTCCCATAAGCGCGAGATAGGCGCACATTTCCTGCGGAGTTATATCTTTATTAAGATCGCGGCGGACCTTCGCTCCGAGATAGACGAGTACCGCCGCGACATATACCGATGCGGTCAGTGCGAGGGCGAAATTTTCGCCCAGATATCTTGAACTCAAGCCGTATGCGACGACGATGAACGCCGCCGAAAAAATTATCTTGTCGAGGAATTTTGCCATAAGTAAAATATTTCCCCGAAAGGTGGCTTTCATTCGTTGAATATCGCGCGCGGATATAGTATAATCGGGGTGTATGAAAACAGCCGTTCTCGGCGGGACCTTCGATCCCGTGCATTCCGAACACATAGCGATTGCGCTCAAGGCGAAAGAGCGTTACGGCTTCGACAGGGTGATTCTGGAGCCTACGTTCAATCCTCCCCATAAGCATTGCAGGATAACTCCTTACGATGAGCGGTTGACAATGCTGAGATTGGCGTCGGAAGAGTATCCGTTTATCGAAGTGGACGAAACGGAAAAAGAGATGGCGCTCGATCACGCTTATTCCTATCTGGTGCTTGCCGAGCTCAAAAGGAAATTCGCTACAGACGAACTCACGTATCTTATCGGTTCGGACAGCCTCATGAAGTTTACCGAATGGCGCAATCCCGACAAGGTGGCGGCGCTTATACCGATACTTGCGGTGCCGCGCGGCGAGGTAGGCGAAGAAGCGGAAGCGGAGGCAGTGAAACTCAACTCTCTTTACGAAAGCGCGGACATATCCGTTGCGGATTTTACGTGCGAGGAAGTGTCTTCGAGCGTGATCAAACTTTATCTCGAACTCAAAGACTATGCGAAGGCGGCGCGTTACGTGCCCGAAAAGGCTTTGCGTTATATCGAAAGCAAAGGTTTATATTCCTTCTACGCTCCGCTCACGGAGCGCCTGAAAAGCGAAATGAGCGAAAGACTTTTCGCTCATACCGTACGTACTGCAGAATTCGCCGTGGGACATGCCTGGAGTTACGACGTCGATTTCGACTCGGCGTTTCTTGCGGCGATGCTTCACGATTCGCGCAAGCAGTGCCCGCCGTTACATCCCGCGGAAAGCTACGACACGCTTTCCAAAGAAGTCATACATCAGTACGACGGCGCCGAAGCGGCTTTGGACGTGTACGGCGTAAAGGACGAGAGGATAATTGACGCCATACGTTATCACACGACAGGCAAACCCGATATGAGCGCTCTCGGCAAATTGATTTTCATAGCGGACAAACTGGAGGCGGGCAGAAGCTACGAGGGCGTGGAAGAACTGCGCGCGCTCGCGGATAAAGACATCGAGGCGTGTTTCCGCGCGCTTCTCAGACACAATTACGAGTACCTTAAGTGTTCGGGCGCGCAAATTGACCCGTTGACTTCGCGCGCGTACGCATGGTACAATATAGCGGAGTAAAAATTACCTTTGGAGGTACGAATGGAAGCATTGGCGCTTACCGAACTTATTTACAAAGTGCTCGACGACAAGCAGGGCGGCGATATCGAAGTCGTGGAACTCGGACAATCGGAGATAGCGGACTATTTCGTGATAGCCACGGGCAAGAACTTCAATCACGTTCGCGCTCTTGCCGAAGAAGTCGAGGACAAACTCGCGGAGCAGGGCGTACTCGCCACCCGCAGAGAAGGCTTACGCGAAGGCAGGTGGGTGGTCATCGATTACGACAACGTGATCGTGCACATTTTCAGCGCGGACACGCGCGAATTCTACTGTCTCGAAAAGCTGTGGAAATCGAGAAAAGAAAAAATGAGCCCCGTATCGAAATCGTAACGGGGAAAGCGTAAGGAAGTATTGAAAATGGAGAAAAATATCGAAACGGAGAAGTTTCCGGCGGTTTCCGCCGGCAGTACGGGCGGCGACAAGCCGGTCGTGATCCTTGCTCCCGCGGGTCCCTGCGACCCGCCGAAAGAGAAGGGACGCAAAAAATCCGAGGCGCGTCCGCTTACGAAGCGCAACGTTACCGCTTATATCACGAAAGTGGCGATATTATCGGCGCTTTCGACGATATTGTATCTGTTTGCGCGTTTCCCGATTTTCCCGGTGTTCCCTTTCAGCGTGCTGGACATGGACTTCTCGGACATTCCCGCGCTTCTCGGGGGGTTCTCTCTGGGACCCGTAGCGGGCGTGATAATCGCGCTTATCAAATGCGTTATCAAATTATCCACGTCTTCTACGATGTTCGTGGGAGAGCTGTCGAATTTCATAGTAGGTTGCGCTTTGGTGCTGCCCGCAAGTCTTTATTACAAATACCATAAGACCCGTAAGGGCGCGCTTATAGCGCTCGTGATAGGCGTGCTCGTCAACGCGGCGGTGTCGATATTCAACAACTATTTCATAACCGTTCCGCTTTACGCCGAGTTCGCTCCAGTCGTCATGGAAGTGAGAATGGAATTCGCCTGCGAATACGGGCTCGCGTTCAACCTCATCAAATCGACGGCGGCTTCGATAGTGACTTTCGTGCTTTATAAGAAACTGTCCCCGATACTCCATTTATGACGAATGTAACGTATTCTCCTGCCGAAACCGAGGCTTTGGCGGCGGAAATAGCGGAAAAACTCAAAGGCGGCGAAACGCTCGTTTTGCGCGGCGGTCTCGGCGCCGGTAAGACCACGTTCACCAAAGGGCTCGCCAAAGCGCTCGGCGTGACCCGCAACGTCGTTTCGCCCACTTTTACGCTCGTGAGAGAATACGAGGAAGGCAGACTTAAGCTTTACCATTTCGATCTGTACCGCATCGAGGACGAGGGCGAGCTCGAAGAACTGGGACTCGACGAATATTTCCGCGACGACTCCGTCGTCGTGATAGAGTGGAACAGGATAAGCAGGCTGCCGGGCAAAGTCACGGAGATAGTTTTTACCGTAAATCCGGACAGCTCGCGTACTATAGAGGTCATTGAGAGATGAAAGCGTTGATAATAGACACCACCTGGGAAAAAGCCGTATTGGCGCTCATAGACGGAGACAGGGTATATCCGTACGTCGGGGAGGCAGGCGCGCGCAGACATTCTCCGACGGTGCTTGCCGAAGCGGACAGACTCTTTACCGAGGCGGGCTTGAAGCCCGCCGATCTCGACGCGGTGGGCGCGGTAGTGGGACCGGGCTCTTTTACGGGCATAAGGATAGGAGTCGCGACCGCGAACGCCATGGCGAAAGCGACAGGCGCGAAAATAGTGGAAATAACGGAGCTCGAAGCGATGATCGAGGGAGAAACCGAAGCGCTCGCGCTCATCGATTGCAAGCACGACAACTATTACGCGCTGAAGCGCGCGGGAGGTAAAGAGGAATATTTTTCGGCAAATATAGCCGATATCGACGAACCGGAGCTCAAAAAAGTGTTTTTCGAAGGCGCAATAACCGACAAACTCGTATCTGCGTTTATCCGCAAGTATACTGCGGGCGAATTTGTCGAGGAAGCGCGTCCTTTCTATATCAAGAAGTCTTCCGCGGAGGCGTGAAATGGAATACGCGGTACACCCTTACGAGATAGAAGATCTACAGCATATAGCGGACATAGAGAAGGAATGTTTCGCGCATCCGTGGTCCTACGACAGTTTCTGCATGGAATATGCGGATAAGAAGAAGCATTATTACGTGGCGAGGAGCGCAGAGGGGGAAGTCCTGGGATACGGCGGATTCGCGCACGTCGAAGACGAGGCGCACATAATGAATATCGCCGTTACGGAAAAAGCGCGCCGTAAAGGCGTGGGAAGCGCCGTCCTGAAGGCGCTCATAGCTTGCGCCCGTTCCCTCGGCATAAAGGCGATGACGCTCGAAGTGGACGATTCCAACGCCGCCGCGATAGCCGTCTACGAAAAGGCTGGTTTCGTATGCGCGGGATTGAGACCGCACTATTACGGCTGGGACAAGCCCGCGCGCATTTATTGGTTGAGATTCTGAAAAATTACCGCTCATTCACACATTTCGGCGCGGCGGAATACTATGTGCCGTGCTCAATTACATTTCGTACGGTAAAGGAAAGAATATAATTTTTTTGCACGGTTGGGGAGGCTCTACGGCGAGTTTCAAAGGTCTTGCCGACGCTTTGTCCTCCGAATACCGCGTCACGCTCGTCGATTTTTACGGTTTCGGCAAAACCCCGCATCCCGATAAGTCGCTCACTTTAGACGATTACGCGGACGGAGTCGCGGAAGTCATGCGCAAAGAGAACATGGCTGAAGCGGTGCTTGTCGGCCATTCGTTCGGCGGCAGAGTGGCGGTAAGATTCACGCGTAAATATCCCGGTCATTGTCTTAAACTCGTCCTGATAGACGCCGCGGGATTAAGACCGCGCTTTTCGCTCAAAAAAACCTTGCGCGTTCTCGCGCACAAATTACGTAAAGCTATGGGTATGAGCGGGCTCAAGGGATCGGAGGACTACGCCGCGCTTTCGGGCGCGATGAAAGGAACTTTCGTCAACATAATAAATGATCATACGGATAAAGACCTCAGATACATTACTTCCGGCGCGCTCGTTCTCTGGGGGAAGCGCGACCGCGACACCCCTCCGTATATGGCGAAACGCTTCAGCAAACGGATAAAGGGCAGTATATCGATCATATTCCCCGACGCGGGACATTATTCCTATCTCGACGCATTTTACGAAACATTATTTGCGATAAAAGCATATATTGGCGCAGACGGACGGTGATATGACGGATGCGTATATAATTCCCGTAGGCGTCGTCGTCGCGCTATCTGCGGGATACGGAACGCTTAAGGATCTTCAGCTCAATAATTACCGCCCCGTGCGGGCGGCGGAAAAAATGCTTGTCGTCTACGCGCTGGCATTGCTTGCGGCGGCGCTTGCGGCGGCGTGCGCCGTGTGGTCTGACAGGGCGGCGTTCGTCGCGTTCACCGCTGAAGCGGCGGTCGCTTTCATACTAATAAACACCGCGAATTTAAGAATGCGCACCCGATACAAGTTTACGAAGCGGGCGACAAGGCTCGCGCTCGCTTACGCGGCGCTTGTAACGGCGCTTATAGCGGCCGTAGCTCTCGCGTTTTCGAGCGTAGCCGCAGGCGCTTCCGCCGTAATACTCTGCGTCGGACTGTCGCCCACGATAGCGAAACTCGCGGCGCTCGTAATGCTTCCTTTCGAAAAAGCAAACAACAGGCGTTACACGGAGAAGGCTAAAGCTTATCTGGCGGGTCTGGACGTGGTCAGCGTGGGAATAACGGGAAGCTACGGCAAGACTTCCTGTAAAAATATACTTGCGGAGATGCTTTCTACGCGCTATAAGGTCATCAAGACGGAAGGAAACTACAATACGCCGCTCGGAATAGCCAAAACGCTCTGCAGATATGCGGGCGAACAGATATTCATAGCGGAAATGGGAGCCAAAAGGCGGGGCGATATAAGAGAGCTTTGCGACATCGTGCGTCCTAAATACGCGATAATAACGGGAGTTGCGCCGCAACATTTGGAGAGTTTCGGGGATATCGACAACGTAGCTCGCACGAAGTTCGAGCTTGCGGAAGCGATACCGGAGGACGGACTCACGGTATTCAACGGCGACAATCCCTACACGCGCAGAATGCGTGAGAATTCTCCTTCGCCGAGCGTGAGCGCGGGGTACAACGAGGGAGAGTACCGCGCCGAGAACGTGCGCCTCAATTCGCAGGGGTGTAAGTTCGTGCTCGTGACGAAAGCGGACAGGATACCCATGGAGACGAGGCTTCTCGGAAGGCACAACGTGTTGAATATCGTATTATGCGCGGCGCTCGCGCACGAAATGGGCGTTTCGCTTCCGGAGATAGCCCGTTGTGTTAAAGAACTGCGTCCCGTGCCGCACAGGCTGGAAGCGAGCCGCGCGGGCGACATAACGGTGATAGACGACAGCTATAACGCCAATATCGAGGGGGTGGGTTACGCGCTCGAAGTACTGGCGGCGTTTCCGGGAAGGAAGGTGGTATACACGCAGGGCATAGTTGAGCTCGGGCGGGCGCAGAAGTCCGTAAACCGCGAGGTAGGCAGGCTTGTCGCCGCAGTCGCGGACGCGGTGATATTGAGCGGAGTGAACGCGCAGGCGATATACGAAGGGCTTCGGGAGAGCGGATTTTCGGGGGAAGTTCACCGTTATCAGGGGCTTAAAGAAGCCGAAGAAGGCTTCAAAGAAGTTTTGCGTCCCGGCGACGTATTGCTTATTCAGAACGATATACCGTAAAAAGGAGGGAATATGCTGAAAGTCGGAGCGTTTTTCGGCGGCGATTCGTCGGAGCACGACATATCCGTGATAACCGCATTGGAAGCCATAGCCGCCATGCCGTCGGCGGGGGTAAGGTGTATCCCCGTATATATGCGCGACGGGAAGTGGTACACGGGCGGAAAGCTCGTAAACGTGAAAAGCTATATGCCTTTCGACGCCTCAAAGCACGAAGAAGTGTTCCTGAAAGGCGGCGTCTTGTATAAAATCAAGCGTAGCGGCAGGGCAAAAGCGTGGGAAAAGCTCGATTGCGCGCTGATACTTGCGCACGGCGGAAGCGGCGAAGACGGCGGATTGCAGGGGCTCATGGAAATAAACCGCCTGCCTTATACTTCGTCGGGCGTATGCGCGAGCGCGGTTTGTATGGATAAATTCGTCGCCAAGAATTTCCTCTCCAAATCCGGCTTTCCCGTGCTCGAAGGGGTGAAAATAGGGCGCGGATACGACGAAAACGCGCTTGAAAGCGCGGAAAAGACGGGATATCCGCTCTTCGTGAAGCCGAATTCGCAGGGAAGCAGTATCGGCGCGGGGATCGCGCGGGACAGGCGCGAACTGGAGGAAAAGCTCGCGCTCGCTCACGAATTCGACCAATTCGCGTTAGTCGAAAGATGCGTCGAGGAAGCCGAAGAATACAACGTGGGCGTATTGCGTTGCGGCAAGATTTTGCACGTAAGCGAACCGGAGCGTCCCACGAGAGCGAGCGAATTCCTGACTTTCGACGACAAATACATGCGCCGAGGCGGTGGAATGAGCGGCTCGGAGAGGGAATTCCCCGCAAAAGTCGGCGAAAAAACGCGTTCCGAGCTCAAGCGACTGGCTTCGGGCGCTTTCGAAGCGGTGGGCGCGGACGGAATAGTCCGCGTGGACTTCATCTGCGAGCGCGGCAAGATATATCTCAACGAGATAAATACCGTGCCGGGCTCGCTCGCGCATTATCTGTTCCCCGAATACGGATATACCGAATTGCTGTCGTTGCTCATAAAAAACGCCCTCGATAAGGGCGTAAACTCCGAAAAAATATTCTTTACCGACGTGCTGAACAGGGGTAAAGGAAAGGGAGGCTGATCAATCGCGCTCGGGATCGACGGGCTTGACGACCACGGTCTTGTTGTCGGTATAGCGGACGAGCCCCGGCTTACCGAGCTTCTTGACGAACTTTCTCAAAGTGTAATCCACTTCGACCGAAGCGGCAGCGCGCGCCTCGGAATAGTAGGCGACCGCTTCGGCTACATTACGTATGACGTTCAACGGGGCGGCGCCGTCGGGCTGCAGTATCACGCCGTGCGCGCCGTGATAGTTCTTGACGTGGAGCCACAGGTCCTTACCCGAAGCTATAGAGAAAGTCACTTCCTCGTTCTGCGCGTTGTTCTTGCCGACGTAAGCTACGAATCCGTCCACGACGAGGCGTAGCGGGGGAGTCTTTTTCGGAGTCTTGGCGCCTCGTGAGGATGCGGCTTTCCGCTTGCCGGCGAGGGCGTCCAGCTCCGCTTCTATTTCCGCGTACTCGGCTTCCGAAGAACAGTTCGAGATAGCCGTTTCAATGGTCATGAGATAGTCTAAAAGCTCTGCGGAACGCGTCTTTTCCGCCCGTGCGTAGCTCTCCGCGCCCTTTGCCTTGGAGTATTTGCGAAAATAGCGTTCGACGTTCTTTTGGGGCGAAATAGTGGGGTCTAAAGCTATTTCCACACTTCGAGTATTATAAAAATCGTCACAAATTATAATACTCGCACCGCGTTCGACGCGGTAAACGTTGCATTGCAGTATCTCTGCGAGCTCGCGGTAACGCTCCTTCTCCCCGCTCGAGGCAAGCACCGCGTCCGCTTCCTCCAGGTGGCGTTTGGCTTTTGCCTTCAGCGCTTTCAGCTTCTTGTTCAGCTTGCGCGTGTCGTCCGCTTTCCTTGCCGCGGCGACGCCCGCCGAGTAGTAGGCTTCCATGGCTTCCGAGAGCGTCGAGTATCTTACTACCTTGTTTCCTTCCCTCGCCGTTTCGTAGGGGTATGCGTAGAAGCCTTTCGGCGTTCCGTCCGGGGTAAGTATCACGCAGGGGGAGTAGCCCTCGTATGCGAACAGGTCGTTCATTCGGGCGGCTGCTCTTTCGGCGCCGATCTCGGCGCTCGCCGCGTACAGCTCGGCGGCGCTTTCCTTGGACAACCCGTTAATTTCGCGGCACAACGTTTTCACCGCGTCTTCGGGCGCGGCGTTTCCGATTATTTCGCTCACCTTCGCGCTTTCGCTCAGGAGAGTTTTGTCTCTTTGAGGTAATTCGTAACGGTGACGGGGGAGCACCGTGCGCGTCTTTTCTCCCACGACGCGCTTCATCGCGTCGATTATCACGTAATCTCCGTCGGTGAGTATCACGTTGGACGAGCCGCCCATTAATTCGGTTATCAGCTTTAATTTAAGTTCGTCGTTGAGTTCGTTGCGGCTCGTTACGTTTATCTCTACGATCCTGTCTTCGTTGAGAATCCGTATCCCGTCTATGCGCGAACCGCTCAGATATTTGCGCAAAACCATGCAAAACGGCGTCGGTATCTGCCCGCCGCGAGCCTTTTCGGCGTTTAAATGCATGCGAGGCATTCCCGCCCGACAGCTTATGGTCAGCGCGGAATTTGCGCCTCTCGCGCGCAGATTGAGTATTATCTCGTCCTCGGACGGCGCGCTTATCCTGTCGACGCGTCCCTCGGCGTAATTCTTATGCGTTTCTTTCGCGAACGCTTTCAGCGTTATCATATCGTTTGGCATATCCCCATTATAACCCGAACGGGCTCCTTAATCAATCGATTTCCACTCTTTCCGCACCTCGTGAAGCGTTAAGCAATGTTTTTCGTCGCGCTTAAATTTGCCCCTTCAAACGGTTGCATTACCTTTTTTTATATGTTAATATATGTAGGCTATACTTATTATCGATAATAATTGGAGGTTTACCAATATGGAGTACTCAATTCAAAAGCTCGAAAAATCGAGAGTTGAGATCGCCGTCAGCGTGGACAAAGCGGAATGGAAAGATCTCATCCAACAGGCGTTCATCAAGAACAAGAGCCGTTTCAGTATCGAAGGTTTCCGCCCCGGCAAGGTTCCTTTCGGCGTGCTTGCCAAGAGATACGGCGAAGAGATATTCTACGAAGACGCCGCCGACCTCGCCATCGGCAAGCATTACGGCGATATAGTCGAGAAGGAAAAGCTCAACGTAGTGGCTCGTCCCGACGTGGATATCAACGTTATCGACGCCGACGGTCTCAAATTCGTCTGCACCGTGGCGGTTTATCCCGAATTCGAGCTCGGAGCTTACACCGGTCTCAAGATCAAAAAGGTTGCCCGCAGAGTCAAGAAAGAGGACGTTACCGCGGAGATCGACCGCGAGCGTGAAGCCAACGCAAGGTTTATAGACGTCACCGACAGAGCCGTTCAGGAAGGCGATATGATCGAATTCGATTATTCGGGTTCGGTAGACGGCGTCAAATTCGACGGCGGCACCGCGGAGAAATACACTCTTACCGTGGGCAGCAAGCAGTTCATACCCGGATTCGAAGATCAGCTCGTCGGCAAGAAAATAGGCGAGAAATTCGACGTTAACGTCACTTTCCCCGAAGATTATCACGCCGAGGACCTCAAAGGCAAAGCGGCTAAATTCGAATGTCTCATCCACACGATCAAGTATAAAGAGCTTCCCGCAGCCGACGACGAATTCGCAAAGGATCTCGGAGAATTCGACACTTTCAAGGAATACGAAGCGAGCGTAAAGGCAAGACTTCAGAAGAAAGCCGACGACGAAGCCACCGCGAAAGAGGACGAGGCGCTTATCAAAGCGATAATGGACGCGACCTCCGTGGAGCTTCCCGACGCGATGATAGAGGACGAGCTCGACCGTCAGCTCGAAGGCATGAAGGCGAGCATGAGCCGTTACGGTCTGAAGTTCGAGGACTACCTCAAATACATGAATACCACGGTAGACGATATCCGCAAAGAGCGCAGGGCGCAGGCGGAAGCCGACTGCAAGACCGGAGTGGTGCTCGAAGCGATAGTCAAGAAAGAGAACCTCATCCCCAATAAAGAGGAATTCGAAGCGGAGCTCAAGAAGCAAGCCGACGAAGCGGGCAAGAGCGTCGAAGAATACACCAAGGACTGGGACGAATACCGTTACAACTACACGATGAACAAGCTCGTCGACGACAAGCTGTTCAAATTCCTGCGCGAGAACAACGAAATAGCGTAAGGCCTTCGCTTTTCCGCGTAGCGGAACGCGGTGGCGTTTCGCTAAAATTCAACAAAACCACTCTCAAACGTCGCGTCGCCGCCGCATAAGCGGCACGCGGCGTAAGTACACTTAACGATAGGAGGCGAAAGATGGACAATACCGTCAAATCCGTTATGATGCCTATTCCTACCGTCATCGAGCAGACCAACAGAGGCTCGACGGCGTACGATCTTTATTCGAGATTGCTCGAGGACAGGATCATATTCCTTACGGGAGCGATAGACGACGCCACGGCGAATCTCGTCGTGGGACAGCTTCTTTATCTCGAAACCAAAGATCCCTCCAAAGATATTTCTTTGTATATCAATTCGCCGGGCGGAAGCGTGACTGCGGGTATGGCTATATTCGACACGATGAATTACGTGAAGTGCGACGTTTCGACGATATGCGTGGGGCTTGCGGCTTCCATGGGTGCCTTCCTGCTTGCCGCGGGCGCGAAAGGCAAGAGGATATGCCTTCCCAATTCGGAAGTCATGATACATCAGCCTTTGGGCGGCGCGCAGGGACAGGCGAGCGACATCAAAATCGTCGCCGATCACATCATGCGCACCAAGAAGAAACTCAATACCTTCCTTGCGGAAGCGACCGGCAAGTCTTACGAGGAGATCGAGCGCGACACCGACCGCGACAATTATATGACCGCCGAGGAAGCGAAAGAATACGGTATCGTGGACGCCGTATATTATTCCCGCAACGGCTGAGCGGGCAAGATACATAAACTTAAAGCGGTCAGGACCGCGTGAGAGGTAAAATGGATCCTTTCTTCAAAGACGAGATCAAATGCTCTTTTTGCGGCAGGAGCGAAAAGAGTCTGGATATTCTGTACGCCGGACAGAACGGCGCGTACATTTGCAGGGATTGCGCGGAAAAGATAGCTCTCGCGTTCCGCGAGAACTCCGCTTCCGCCGAGAACGACGGCGGGGTGAATCTTTTGTCGCCCAAGGAGATCAAAGCGCGTCTGGACGAGTACATCATCGGGCAGGACAAAGCGAAAAAGATACTGTCCGTAGCCGTCTATAATCATTATAAGAGGGTGCTTTCGTCGGGCAGCGAGAAATTCAAAGACGTTGTGCTCGAGAAGAGCAATATCCTTATGCTCGGACCTACGGGTTCAGGCAAGACCTTGCTTGCCAGAACGCTTGCGGGCATACTGAACGTGCCGTTCGCGATGGCGGACGCCACGGCGCTCACCGAAGCGGGCTACGTGGGCGAGGACGTCGAAAACATTCTCCTCAAGCTCATTCAGGCGGCTAAAGGCGACGTTCAGCGCGCGCAGAAAGGCATTATTTATATCGACGAGATAGACAAGATCTGCCGTAAGAGCGAGAACGTGAGCATAACGCGCGACGTTTCGGGAGAAGGCGTTCAGCAGGCGCTTCTCAAGATACTCGAATCCACAGTCGCCAACGTGCCGCCGCAGGGCGGGCGCAAACATCCGCAGCAGGAGTTCATTCAGATAGACACCACAAACATACTCTTTATTTGCGGCGGAGCGTTCGTTGGGCTCGAAAAGATAGTCGGTAAGCGCAAGGAAACTTCTTCCATAGGTTTCACTGGCACCGTGCATTCCGACGAGAAGAGTTATTCGGAGATGCTCGAGGATCTTCAGCCCGACGATCTCATCAAATTCGGGCTTATACCCGAATTCGTGGGCAGAGTGCCGATAGTCGCAACCCTCGAACCGCTCGACCGCAAAGCGTTGATGTCCATTTTGTGCGAGCCGAAGAACGCTCTCGTCAACCAATACCGCAAACTGCTCGATATGGACGGGATAGATCTCGAATTCGAGGAAGAAGCGATAGGGGCGATAGCCGACCGCGCGCTCAAGCTCAAGACCGGCGCACGCGGATTGCGCACCATAGTGGAGAACGCCATACTCGGGCTTATGTACGACGCGCCCGGGGACAAGGACATAGAGAAAATAATCGTCACCGCCGACTGTATCGACAAAGGTACGCCGCCGGTGGTGATAAGGCGTAACAAGGTAGGCTGACCTTAAAATGGTTCTGCCAATATTTACGCATTGATTTTACCGCCCGTGGGTGGTAAAATTCCAAACAGGCAGGAAAAAATCATGGAAGACATAAGAATTAAAGCGATCGCCGTAAAAAAAGCGGTTTTTCCGTACGAGAACGGCAGGACCGATCTGAGTTTTACCGACGATATAGCCGCTGTCAAAGCGGCTGTCAACGCGGGACAGCGCGTAGCGCTGGTGCCCGTAAGAGAATTGCCTTACGATATACGCGAAGGCGATATCGCCATAGTGGTGACCGTTGAGCAATTCATGATGACGCCGGAGGACGCCGGCGCCACGCTCATTTACAGAGCGGACAGAATGCGTTATTTCGTGCAAAATCCCGTGAACGAGAACGGTATCACCGAGATATCGCTCATTCCCGCGCGTTTTTTCACGACTGCGGACGACAAAGAGATCTTCGCATTATATAAGAGAGCCGAAAAAGCTTACGCGGATTATCTCGAGGCGGAGGGCGGTAAGGGTATCGAACTCGAATTCGACACCTTAAATACCGACATCGACGCGATAGTCATGCATTTGAGCAACGTCGACAAGATGCAATTCGTCACCGCGCTCGACACCAAAGTGCGCCTCGTGAAATTCATCAACGCGCTCGCTTACGAGATGGAGATTATGTCGATAGACGCTTCCGTAGCGCAGCAGGTGCGCGAAAGTATGGACGAAAATCAGCGCGAATATTACGTGCGCGAGCAGATCAAAGCGTTGTCGCAGGAAATAGACGAGGACGACGAGAGCGAAAGCTATCTCGAAAAAATAGACGAACTCAAGACCACCGAAGAAAACAAGGAAAAATTCAGAAGGGAGGTACGCAGACTGGGAAGGACGGCTCCGTCCTCGCCGGATATGGCGCTTCTCAAGAATTATCTCGACACGGTGATAGAGCTTCCGTGGGGCATTTACACCGAGGACAACGAGGACCTCAAGGAAGCGCAACGCGTACTCGACGAAGACCATTACGGCATCGAGAAGGTGAAGGAGCGCCTTATAGAGGCGCTCGCGGTGCGTAAGCTCTGCAAAGAGGGCAGAAGCCCCATCATCTGCCTCGTGGGACCTCCCGGAGTGGGCAAGACCTCTATCGCGCGCTCCATCGCGCGCGCGATGAACAAAAATTACGTGCGACTCTCATTCGGCGGGGTACGCGACGAAGCGGAAATTCGGGGACACCGCAAAACCTACGTCGGCGCGATGCCGGGAAGGATAATCACTTCCATAAAGACCGCTGGCAGCATGAATCCCGTATTCCTTATGGACGAGATAGACAAGATGGCGTCCGATTATAAGGGCGATCCGGCGAGCGCGCTTCTCGAAGTGCTCGATCCCGAACAGAACGTCAATTTCCGCGACCACTTCCTCGAAGTACCGTTCGATCTTTCCAAAGTGCTTTTCATAACCACTGCGAATACGCTCGACACCATATCGAGACCTCTTCTCGACCGTATGGAAATAATAGAGATGAGCGGTTACACCGATATAGAGAAAAAGGAGATAGCGAAGCGTTATCTCGTCAGGAAAGCGCTCAAGCAGAACGGCGTGGAAAGCGCGTGGATAAAGCTCACGGACGACGCGATAGAAGCGATGATCCAGAATTACACTCGCGAGTCGGGCGTGCGCGCGCTTGAGAAACAGATCAACGCCGTAGTACGTAAAGTGGCGCGCAGATTCGTCGAAAAGCCCAATTCGAGAAGGGTGACCGTCAGCGCGAAAAACATAGCGGATTTCTTGGGCGAACCGAAATTCCTCGAAAAAAGCAAGGTGCGCCCCGACGCGAAAGGCGTCGTGACGGGACTCGCCTGGACGGAAGTGGGCGGCGACACCCTCGAAGTGGAAGTGGCGTTCACGCCCGGTAAAGGCGAGATTCTGCTCACGGGAAGCCTCGGCGACGTGATGAAGGAAAGCGCCCGTATCGCTTTGAGCTATTGCCGCACTCACCTTGCGGAATGGGGTATTTCCGAGGAATTTTTCAAGGATCACGACGTACATATCCACGTACCCGAAGGCGCCACGCCCAAGGACGGACCGTCCGCGGGCATAACGATAGCCACCGCGGTCTGTTCGGCGCTCACCGATAGATGCGTAAGAGGAGACGTCGCGATGACGGGCGAACTCACTCTGCGCGGCAAGGTGCTCCCGATAGGCGGGCTCAAGGAGAAATCGTTAGCCGCGCTTCGCGACGGCGTGAAAACCATATTTCTTCCCGAAGATAACCGCAAAGACTACAAAGAGTTGCCCGAAGCCGTCAAAAAAGGTATCGATTTCCGCTTTGTCGACAACGTGGGAGCGGTCATCAAAAACGCGATAATATGGTGATAAAGAACGCGGTATACTTAACGTCGGCGGCAAGCGCCGCGCAGATATTGAAAGGCGAAACGCCGGAGATCGCCGTCGTCGGAAGATCCAACGTCGGCAAATCCAGCTTCATAAATCTCATCACCGCGAACAATAAACTCGCCCGGACTTCCAAGGAGCCCGGGCGTACCCGTCTCATAAATTATTTTTCCGTCAACGGCGGCGAATTCAATTTCGTCGATCTGCCCGGTTACGGCTTCGCGCGCGTTTCCGACGCAGAGAAAAAGAAGTGGGCGGAATTGATGGAGGCTTATTTCCGGACGAGCGCTTCTTTACGCAACGTGTTCCTGCTTCTCGACATCCGCAGGGACGTGAGCGGCGACGACGTCACGATGATAAATTACCTTTACCATTTCAACATTCCTTTCACGGTCATCTGCACGAAATCGGATAAACTGTCGAGAAGCGCCGCCATGGACAGGAGACGCAAGATCGCTCAAGCCGTGAAACTGGGCGCGGACAACGTTCTTGTTTCCAGCGCGCTGACCAAGCAGGGAAAAGCCGATATACTTCAACGCATCGACGAAATACTTTCTTTCGGCGGCGACGCAGGCGACGACGAAGAAGACGGCGGAGGCGAGGAATAATGCACGTTTACGCGATAAGCGATCCGCATCTTTCATTTACCGAGGACAAGCCGATGTCCGTATTCGGCGCGGTATGGGAAAACCACTGGGACGAAATAACGACGGACTGGAAGGACAAAGTACGCTCCGACGACGTAGTTCTCATCGCGGGCGATATATCCTGGGCGATGTACCTTCAGGACGCCGTTAAGGATCTCGAGCTCATCGGCGCGCTTCCCGGTACCAAAATACTTATTCGCGGCAATCACGATTACTGGTGGTCAGGGATATCCAAAGTTCGGGCGGTATTGCCGGAAGGAACGTATTGCCTGCAGAACGACGCGCTGAAAATAGGGAAATACGTTTTTGCGGGCAGCAGGGGCTGGAGCGTGCCCGAGACCGGAGCCGCGCAGAGCGCCGAGGACGCCAAGATATTCGAGCGCGAGATAATCCGTATGGAGATGAGTCTCACCGCCGCGGATAAACTGCGCGAAGAGGGCGACAAGCTCATCGCGATGATACATTATCCTCCTTTCAATTCACGGTACGAAAATTCGCCTTTTACGGAGCTTTTCCGCCGTTTCGGCGTAAATAAGGTGGTTTACGGGCATCTTCACGGCGTGGAATCCCGCACCGAACTCGTGCGCGTCAAGCAAGGCGCCGAGTACTTTCTCACCTCCTGCGACAAACTGGGAAACGTCCTGAAACTCGTCGATTGAGCCGCGCTCCGCTTTGCGTTCTTAAAATCTTATACCCCAATTTCCCCCTCGTTCGCGAGGGGGATTTTTTTCAGGCGGCTTCTACGTCCCTCCTTCGGAGAGGGCGGTATTTTTTCTACGCAACTTCCGTAAAGGCGGCGTTTCGAACAAGCGTTCATAAAATTTCACGTTTTTGAGTCCGTGAGAAAATAATTTCCCTAAAATTATACTTTTTGAACCTTGAAATTCGGTCAAAGTGGTTGCAAGTGGTTTAACTTGTGTTACAATTTATATGTAATAAAGAAGGAGGCGTCATGGTGTACTACGGAGAATACAATCAAGTGCTCGACGGTAAAAACCGTATGCGGATGCCGATGAAGCTCAAAATGCAGCTCGGCTCGGAGTACTATATTCTCAACGGCGCAAACGGTTGTTTGCTCGTCATGGACGCCAAGCGCTTCAACGACATGACCGCGCAGTTCGCGCGCGTTCCTCTGAGCGACTCCGCCGCTCGCCGAGTGGTATCTGAGATAATGGCATCGGTAGTAGTACCGGAGGAAGACGCGCAGGGCAGATTCGTTCTTCCCGCAAGAGCTGTCAGGTATGCGGGGATCTCCAAAAACATCGTTATCGTGGGCGCGTGCGACTATATAGAGATATGGTCGGAAGAAAAGTATAACGCGAATTCCGATTCCGCCGAAGAGGAGAGCCTCGACGCGAAACTTCTTAAACTCAGGGATTACGGCGTATAAATGGAATTCAGACACATACCCGTAATGTACCGCGAAGTGCTGGAAGGGCTCGACGTCAAAGCCGACGGCGTATACGTCGATTGCACTCTCGGCGGCGCGGGGCACTCTCAGGGGATACTTGAGAAGCTCAACACCTCAGGAAGGCTCGTCGCCAACGATCTCGACGAAGAAGCGCTGGAGAACGGAAGGAAAGTTCTTGCGGAGTATTCCGACAAAGTTACTTTCGTTCACGGCGATTATAAAGATCTTCCCGCAAAGCTCGACGAGCTCGGAATAGGCGAGATAGACGGAGTGCTCATAGATCTCGGAGTATCTTCGCCGCAGATAGACAATGCCGAAAGGGGATTCAGTTACATAAAAAACGCGCCTCTCGACATGAGAATGGACAGGACGCAGGCGCTCGACGCAAGAGCGGTCGTGAACGGATATCCCCGCGAAGAACTCACCCGCGTGATACGCGAATACGGAGAGGACAAACTGGCGGCGAAAATTGCCGCGGCAATAGTCAGGGAGCGCGAGCGCGAACCGATAGAAACGACGGGAAGGCTTGCCGCCATAGTCGAAAAATGTTATCCCGCGGCGTACCGTTACAAATTCGGACATCCCGCCAAAAGAGTATTTCAGGCGATAAGGATAGAAGTAAACGGCGAGCTTGACGGGCTGTACGAATTCATAGAGGCGATAACTTTAAGGCTCCGCAAGGGCGGAAGGATAGCGGTGATAACCTTCCATTCGCTCGAAGACAGGATAGTGAAGAACGTCTTTAAGGAATTGGAAAAAGATTGTATATGCGACAAACGCCTGCCCGTATGCGTATGCGGCAAGAGGCAGGAGATAAAGATACTGACGCCCAAACCCGTAACGGCGGGAGAAGAAGAACTCAAGGAAAACAGAAGGGCGGAAAGCGCTAAACTCAGGATAGCGGAGCGCGTATAAAAGAAGGAGGTAAGTATGGTCACGATGAGAAGAGATGTTGCGGCGGTAGCAGCCAACGGGATATTCGACAGAGCGGACAGGGACGCGGGGCTCACGGATTACGACATTTTTATGCGTGACAAGATGCGTAACGAGGAGAAGAAATACAACTCCCGCAACGCAGATACCGCCTTGCACGCCGGTTCCGTTAACGAAGTGTACGGGTGTCCGTACGAAGCGAAACGAGAGCCCGAATCGAACAACGAGTACGCCGATTACAACGAATACATGAGGGCGCAGCTCAACCGCAGATCGCCCGAAAAACTTCTCAGCAAAGAGGAGTTCTATCAGGCTAAATTCAATTCGTCCGGCGTCAGCAAGGCTACCCCCTCCAAGGCGCGCAAGACCAAGAAGCGCATGACGAAAGCCGGCAAAATTTTTACGCTTGTTTACGTTCTTACCGTGATCGCCATAGCATCTATTATTATAGCTGTGAACAACAGTGGCGACGGCAAAGGCGGCGTGAGCGCGAGCGCGGATGCGGCTTCGGGCGAGATCAAAGCGTTGACTGTTGAGAGCCGCGAGATAGAAGGCAACTGGTTCGACGACCTGCTCGACGGTATCAGCAATAAATAATAGGTTTCCGTCGCGCCGAAGGAGCGCATTATCGGAAAGGTTACAGCTTACAGACAAAAGAAAAGGTTATTGGCAATGGTTTTGCTGATAACCTTTTTGTTTATCGCGGTGATAGCGCGACTCATATACATCGAAGCGGTCACCGGAGAGGAATTGCAGGCGAGGGCGCTCGAGCAGTGGTACCGCGACGTGCCGCTCCGAGCGGAGCGCGGTAAGATCACCGACCGCAACGGAGTGGTGCTGGCGACTTCGGCTACAGTCTATACGATATACGCGCGCCCGGTCGCGGTGACCAATAAAGAAGTGACCGCCGCGGTGCTCAGCGAAACTCTCGAACTCAAGTACGACGCGGTGCTTTCGAAGATAAATTCGCGTTCTTCGGAAGTCACCGTCAAACACGGCGTGGACAAGGATACCGTATTGAAGATCGCGGAATCGGGGGCGACCGGAATTTACGTTTCGGAGAATATCGAGAGGGTGTATCCTTACGGCGATCTGCTCACGCAGGTGATGGGCTTCACCAATTCCGACGTAGTCGGGCAGACGGGCGTGGAAGCTTATTACAACGCTTATCTCGAGGGTAAAGACGGATACGTGCTCACCGAAGCCGACCTCGTCGGACGCGAGATCGAGGACGGAGTCACGTATTACGTACCTGGAACCGCGGGAGCCACGGCGAAACTTACGATAGATTACAACGTGCAGAGCTTCGTCGAAAACATAATAGCCAAAGCAAAGGCGACGCATAACGCAAAAGGCGTGAGCTGCGTGGTGATGAACGCCAAGACGGGAGAGATAATCGCCATGGCGGAAAATCCCTCTTTCGATCTGAATAACGTGCCTCGCGACGACGTTAAGGAATTACTCGAAACTTCGCGGTGCAAACTAATATCGGACGTGTTCGAGCCGGGCTCGACTTTCAAGATACTCACGGCGGCGATAGGGCTGGATACGGGAGCGATCACCACGGATTACCGTTGTTACTGCGGCGGCGCGCTCACGGTGGACGGTCAGCGTATCAAGTGCTGGCGCACGATAGGACACGGAAGTCAGACCTTTGCCGAAGGAGTGCAGAATTCCTGTAACTGTATGTTCATGAATATTGCGATGAACGTGGGCGTGAGCGGATTTTACGCGGGACTGGAGAAACTCGGCGTGACGTCCAAAACGGGTATCGATATGAGCGGCGAAGCTTCGGGACTGACGATAGCGGAGAGCGCGGTGAAAACGGTAGATCTCGCGAGAATAGGCTTCGGACAGGCGATAGCGATGACTCCGATAGAGCTTCTGCGCGCGGCGGCGGCGGTAGTGAACGGCGGCAACCTCGTGACTCCGTATATCATGGACAGCATCGTGGCGGCGGACGGGAGCGAGTTATATAAGGCGCAACCGGAGATCGTAAGCGGAGTTATCAAAGAAAGCACTTCTGTTGTCATGCGCGAAGTTCTCGAATCGGTAGTGCTCGTGGGATCGGGCAAGAACGCGCAGGTCACCGGCATAAGGATAGGCGGTAAGACGGGAACGGCGCAGAAATACGAAAACGGCGCGATAGCGCGCGGTAAGTACGTATCGACGTTTATAGGCTTCGCGCCCGCGGACGATCCCGAATATATAAGTCTTATCGTGGTGGATGAACCGGTAGGGGCATATTACGGCGGCATAGTCGCCGCCCCGTACGTCGGAGAGATATTCAAAAATCTGTATCAATACCGGAGTTGACGGAGGCGAGATGAAATTAAAAGAATTACTTGAGGGCGTACCTTTGCTCGAAGGCTCCGCTGAAGCGGACGAGACCGAGATCGCGGCGTTGTCGATGCACTCCGAAGGGTGCACGGAAGGAGCTATGTTTTTCGCGATAAGAGGCGGCAAGGAGGACGGCGGCAATTACGTGAGCGACGCCGCGGCGCGCGGCGCCGTAGCCGTAGTGACGGAACGTCCGCTCCGTTCCGGACTCATAGAAATACTCGTTCCCGACGCGCGGGCGGCGCTCGCGCTCATCGCGGGCAATTTCTATTATAACGCTCACCGCGAGCTGAAAATAATCACGGTGACCGGCACCAACGGTAAGACCACGACGTGCCGGATGATATCCGAGATATTGCGGGCGGCGGACAAAAACGTAGCCGTTTTCGGCACTCTCGGCGTGACCATCAACGGAAGGGAAATACCTTCCGAGCTCACCACTCCCGATCCCATAGAACTGCACAGGCTTTTCCAGATAGCGCATCTTGCGGGCGTGGAATACGTCGTAATGGAAGCGAGCGCGCACGCGATAGCGTTAAAAAAACTTACGGGGATCAGGGCGAAAGTCGCCGTTTTCACCAATCTCACGCAGGATCACCTCGACTTTTTCGGAGATATGGAAACCTACGGGAAATGCAAGGCGGGCTATTTTACCAAAGAAAACGCCGATTTCGCCGTGGTCAATTCGGACGACGAGTGGGGCAGGCGCATTATAGCGGAAACGCCGCTTCCGACGGCGACCTACGGCGTCGAGAATCCTGCAGATACCTTCGCCATCGACGCCGATTGCACTTCGGGCACGCGGTGCGTAGTCAACAGTTTCGACGATATTTTCGAGCTCGTCACTCCGTTCAGCGGCGAATTCAATCTGTATAACGCGCTTGCCGCGATCACGGTGACGAGGCTCCTTTCGGTAAATACCGATACGATAGTGCGCGCGTTTTTCAGAATGCCGGAAGTCGCGGGAAGATTTAATATTATCGAAAGCACCAAAAGGGTAATAATAGATTTTGCACATACTCCCGACGGACTCAAAAACTTACTTACCGCGGCGCGCGCGATAACGCGCGGAAGGCTCATCGTCGTGTTCGGATGCGGCGGCGACAGAGATCCGAAGAAGCGTTCGGTCATGGGCAGGATCGCCGCCGAATACGCCGACTTCGGGGTACTGACTTCCGACAATTCGCGCACCGAAGACCCCAATGACATAATCCGTCAGATAGAGAACGGATACAAGGAAATAAGTTCCTCTTACATCACTATAGTAGAGCGCTCCAGCGCGATAACCTACGCCGTCGTCGTGGCGCGTCCCGAGGACGTCGTGGTCATCGCCGGCAAAGGCGCCGAACCTTATATGGACGAAGGCGGCGTCAAACGCCCGTATTCCGATCGCGCCGAGGTGCTCGAAATATTCAGGAGATATAACTTGTGAGCGATAAAATCATCATTCCCGCCGTAATTATCGGGGCGTTCCTGCTGGGCATGCTCGCGGCTCCCGCAGTGATCGCGCTCGCTTCGCGGCTCAAAGCGGGACAAAGCATTCTGAGCTACGTCGAACAGCACAATTCCAAGCAGGGCACGCCCACTTTCGGCGGGCTCATATTCATAACGGCGTCGTGTATAGTCGCGGCTATAGCGGGAGTTTTCCGCTATCGCATAGGACTTATGTCGATGCTCATCTTCCTCGGATACGGGGTTATAGGTTTTACGGACGATTTCATCAAAGTTAAACTGAAACGCAATAAGGGACTTACGGCGTTGCAGAAAATAATCTCGCAACTCACCGTCGCCGCTTTCGCGGCGTATTTTGCCTACAAAAGCGAATTCGTCGGGAGCGCGATAGCGTTGAATTTCGGCGCGGGCGAATGGGATCTCGGCGGTTGGTATATACCTTTTGCGATGCTCGTATTCGTGGCGATGTCCAACGCCGTCAATATCACCGACGGGCTCGACGGGCTCGCCGCCGGCACAGGAAGCATTTATTTCGTATTCTATCTTATCGTCATCCTTATCGGCTACGCCGACGCGGTGTCGCTCGGCAGTACCGTTTACGCGGGCGAACTCCGTTCTCTCGCGCTCGCCGTTGCCGCGGTCATAGGCGGTCTGGCGGCGTTCCTTTGGTTCAATTCCAACAAAGCGGTTATTTTCATGGGGGATACGGGCTCGCTCGCGTTGGGAGGGCTTGCCGCGGCGGTAGCGTTGTTTACCAAAAATCCGCTCGTCAGCATTCTCATAGGTATAATATACGTCATCTCCTGCATATCAGTAATTGTGCAGGTGATCTCCTTCAAGACGCGCGGCAAGAGGGTATTCCTGATGTCGCCGCTCCACCACCATCTGGAGCTTAAAGGGATCAACGAGAGCAAGATAGTGTCGTGTTACTGCATAGTGACCGCGATAGCGGGGCTCACGGCGCTCATAATAATTTTTTAGGGGTATTCGGCTATGAAAACGGCATTGGTAATGGGTATACAGGCAAGCGGTATCTCGGCGGCGGCTCTGCTCAAGCGCGAAGGATACGAGGTAAGACTCTACGACGACAGACAAGAGATAGAGAACAACTGGCGGGACAGGGGCGAGGATATATTCGCGGGACTCGATCTCGTCGTGATAAGTCCGTCGATACCCGGAACGCATCCCGTGGTCGCGGAAGCGCTCGCGCGCGGTATCCGCGTGGAAAGCGAAATGGAATTCGGTTCAAAATTATTAACGGGCACGAAAATAGTCGTCACCGGCACCAACGGCAAGACCACTACGGTGGACATGCTCGACAAAGTACTCAAAATCATGGGTAAAAAGGCGCGCACGATGGGTAACGTCGGTTATCCCGTCAGTCAGGTAGTGCTCGACGGCGATCAACCCGATTACGCGATAATAGAGGCTTCCAGTTTCCAGCTCGAATTCTGCTATACGTTGCGACCGAAGTTCGCGGTTTTGCTGAACATTTCTCCCGACCACATGGACAGATACGCCCGTTACGAGGATTACGTCAATGCGAAGAAGCGTGTGTTCATGGGGCAAAGCGCCACGGATTTCGCCGTGGTGAACTGGGATACGAAGGTGACGCGCGACCTGACGGAAGGTCTGCCGTCCACGGTCATAAGAGTAAGCGCAAAGGAGCAAAAAGGCGATTTTTATCTTAAAAACAACTATTTCTATATGAAAGGTCAGCCGCTCATCTCGGTGCGCGAGAGCAGAGCGAAAGGGGAACATAACCGGTTCAATATGCTTGCGGTGATGAACGTGGCGTACCGCATGGGCGCGACGGCGGCGGAGCTTGCCGCATTCGTGAGAGAGTACCGTCCTCTGCCGCACCGCATAGAATACGTGGGCACGGCGGACGGTGTGTGCTTCTATAACGACAGCAAGGGCACCAACGTGGGCGCATGTCTCAGCGCGGTGGATTCGGTAGGCGGCGGCATAGGGCTCATTATGGGAGGCTCCGACAAAAAAGAGGATTACTGCGACTTTTTCGTGGCGATATACGATAAAGTCAAATTCGTAGCCGTTACCGGCGGAAACGCCGAAAAAATTTACAGTTCTGCGATGAAAGTGGGCTTTACCGACATTAAAATCACCGACACGCTCGACGAAGCCATAGAAGTATTGACGCACGCCGAAGGCGTCGATACGGTGCTGTTCTCGCCCGCCTCGGCGAGCTTCGACAGATACAAAGGCTACGCCGAGCGCGGAGAATATTTCAAGAGCCGCGTATATGCGCTTAAAGCATAACGTACTCATATCGACGGTACTGCTTTCGCTTTTCGGTATCGTCATGATCTATTCCGCGAGCTCCTATTCGGCGGAACTCGACTACGGCGACGCCTTCTTCTACGTCAAAAAGCAGATACTCGGCTTTGTCGTGGGAATATTCACCATGACGGCGGGTTATAAGATAAGCCTCGGCTTTCTGAAAAAATGTTCGCTTGCCGTTTACATAGTCTCGATGCTGTTGCTAGCCGCCGTGTTCATTCCGGGACTGGGGCAAACGAGCTACGGCGCCACGAGATGGATCGATCTCGGCTTCATCACCTTCCAACCTTCGGAAATAGCCAAGTTCGGATTGGTGATATTCCTCGCCGCCTATCTCGATAAATATCCGCCCGTCACCCTTAAAAGGCTTATTATCCCCGTGCTTTCCGGCATAGCGATGTGCGCGCTCGTGATGCTCGAACCCAATATGTCCATCACTCTCTGTATAGCCGCAGTCCTTTTCGCGATGCTTTTCGTGGGCGGTATGCGCGGGAAGCATATCGCGCTTTTTTCGGGCGCCGCGCTCGCGGCGATACCCGCGCTCGTTATAGCGGAACCGTACCGTCTCAAGCGTCTTGCGGCGTTCCTTGATCCGTGGGCTACCCCGAAAGGCGAAGGTTATCAGCTCATTCAATCCTATTATGCGCTCGGATCGGGCGGTATTTTCGGGGTAGGGCTTTTCGCGAGCAGGCAGAAATATCTCTATCTTCCTTTTGCCGAATCCGATTTTATTTTTTCGGTGATAGGCGAGGAGCTCGGTCTTGTGGGCTCGATAGCGGTGGCGGCGGTATTTGCATTGCTCGTTTTCTCGGGGATACGCATCGCAATAAACGCCAAAGACAATTATACCCGCATGCTGGCGGCGGGAGTCACCGCCGTGATAGCCGTTCAGAGCCTTCTGAACATCGCCGTGGTGAGCGGCGCGGTGCCGCCCACGGGCGTACCTCTGCCGTTCGTTTCCGCGGGAGGAAGCTCGCTCATGGTGTTCATGTTCGCTTCGGGGCTTCTTATGAATATCGACAAAATGAACCAAACGCACGCCGCTAACGAAAGGCGCGCCTTGAACGGAACGCACGCTGTAAACAAAACGCACGCTTAGACATACTATGTGGTAGGCGTTAAGCCTCGGGTATATATGAGCAAGTACATAATCAACGGCGGGCGGAAGCTCCGCGGGACGGTGTGCGTTCAGGGCGCGAAAAACGCCGTGCTGCCGCTGTTCGCGGCGGCGCTCCTCACCGACGAAAGAGTAGTCATACATAATTGCCCCGATCTCATAGACGTGTCCAACATGGCGCGTATCCTCAATTCTCTCGGGGCGGAGACGGAACGCAGAGGCGATTCCGTCACGATAGACACGGGATACATGCGCTCCCACGAGATACCTTCGAGGCTCGCGGGGGAGCTCAGAAGCTCTATTTTTACTTTGGGCGCGCTCCTCGGAAGAGCCAAAAAAGCCAAAGTGGCTTATCCCGGCGGTTGCGACATAGGTCTGCGCCCCATAGACATTCATCTGAAAGCCCTTAAAGAAATGAACGTGCGCATAGCCGACCGTTACGGTTACATACTATGTGACGCGACGGACATGCGTCCCGCTGCCGTCACTCTGGATTATCCGAGCGTGGGAGCGACCGAAAACGTCATGTTGCTCGCGGCTACCGCAGGCGGGGTAACGACGATAGCCAACGCCGCGAGAGAGCCGGAAGTCGTCGATCTTCAGGACTTTCTCAACAGAATGGGCGCCCGTATAAGCGGGGCGGGAACCTCTTTTATTCGCGTGGAAGGCGTGCGTTCCCTGCAAGGCACCGAATATTCCACTATGCCCGACAGGATAGTCGCGGGGACTTATATGATCGCCGCGGCGGTATGCGGCGGAGAAGTGCTTCTACGCGGCGTGTGTCCCGAACATATAACTTCGCTCACCGATAAGCTCAGAGAAAGCGGAGCGGAGATAGATGTCGACGGTTCCGACATCACGGTGCGTTCCGACGGCAGGTTGCGCGCGCCCGGGTGTATAGAGACAAGACCTTATCCCGGCTTTCCTACCGACCTTCAGGCGCCTTTCGGTGTGCTGGCTTCGGTGGCGGAAGGGACGACCGTCGTGGTGGAAAATATTTTCGAAACGCGTTTCAAGCACGTTGCGGAGTTGACAAAAATGGGCGCATCGGTTAAAGTAAAAGACAAGGTTGCCGTTTTTACCGGTGTGAAAGCGCTCAGCGGCGCGGAAACAACCGCGATGGATCTGAGAGGTGGCGCGGCTCTGGTAGTCGCGGGGCTCAAAGCGCAGGGGACCACCGTAGTGAACGACATCCATCATATCGAGAGGGGATACGAAGCCCCCGAGAAGGTGTTGTCCTCGTTGGGCGCGGACATAGTCAAAGTGTGATCATACCCTGAAAGGAAGGAAGGTTCGGGTAAACTTATGAAGTACAAAGCCGTTGCGATAGTATTGGGAGTGGTGCTGGTGGCGATGATCGCGCTTTTCGGCAATCTTTTCCGCGTACGCGAAGTTTCGGTGGAGTACGTCGGGGCGTCCCCCACGGAAGTGGATCCCGCGGAAGTTTATTCCGTCTGCGCGATAGAGACCAACGGTTCGATACTCAATCTCAACGAGAACGAGATCCGCGAACGCGTCGCGGCGGCTTATCCGGACAGACTGATAACCGTTAAAGACGTCGTGCGTGAATTCCCCGATACAGTCAAAGTGTACGTCGAGGAACACGCGCCGATGTGCGCGGTGCCGTTGCGCGACGGGACGGGTTACGCCGTGGCGGACAGAGATTTCGCGCTCGACCGCAAGGCTCGCGAAGCCGATTTGGATAAAAACAACTTGATAATGATTATCGGACTTACCGTCGGCAACAGTTACGACACCGCCGATTTCGCCACGCTGAGGAACGTCTTCCTCGCGCTCGAAGCGGAAGGCATTCCCGCGGCGGCGCAACCGCGTTTTCTCGCGTCGATAGCGTTCGAAGGGGACAAGATCAAACTCGATACGCGCACCGGCGATACGCTTACGATCGACAGATCGCCCGCCGAAAATATAGGCGAAAGAGTGTCCGCGGCTTATCGCGAATATGCCGCAAATTTATAAAAAACGATTTAATTTATAATATTTTCCCGAAAAGCATTGACACGATTTTTCTATAATTATATAATAAAAGATAGAGCTAATTACTAAACGCCTACGCGCGAGGAGAATTTCCGGATGAGTGCAAAAAAAGTCGCTGTATTGGATATCGGTTCGGACGCCGTCACTCTGGTAATGCAGGACCGTAAATACGCCAATAATTTCGCCTTCAAAGCCTCCGCCGAATACGACGGCTTTCAGGACGGCGAGTTCCTCGACATGGAAGGTCTTTTCCGCGTCGTGGATTCGCTCGTGCGCGAATGCGAAGCTTCCGCTTTCTGCGAGCTGGACGAGATCATGGTCGGCGTCCCCGGAGAATTCACTTCCATAGTCTGTAAGACCGTTGAGCAGGAGCTCGGCGCGGAGCGCAAAATAACCGATCGCGATCTCGACGCGCTTTACGCATTAGGCAACAGTTATAACGGCGAAGCCGGCTATACCTGTATCAGCGCTTCTCCCGTGTATTACGTGCTCGACGACAACGATTATACGATAACGCCCGCGGGACGTACCGCATCCAAGATAGGTTGCCTTATGTCCTACGCCGTCTGCGAGAATTCTTTTATCTCTCTTTTCAACAGGATATCCGAATCCGTCAGAGTACCTTTCGTATACGCTTCGGCTATGCTTGCCGAAGTGATGTACGTGGTGCCCGAGAAGTACCGCGACGAAGGGGTTATACTTGCGGACGTGGGCTATATTTCCACTTCCGTGGCGTACGCCATGGGCGACGGGATATTGCATGCGACGGCGTTTTCTCTCGGCAGGGGCAACATCGCGGGCGACATAACCACGGTGGACGGAGTGCCTTTCGACGTTTCGCTCGAACTCGTGGACAAGCTCAACCTCAATCTTCAGCCCTCGGTAGGCGACGCTTACTACGTCAGCCGCGACGGCGAAACGCTCTCCTACGACGTCAGCCGCATCAACGCTATAGCTTACGACAGGGTGCAGAACATCGCCGAATATGTCCACGAAGCGATCAAGATGAGCGAGTACGAAGTACCGCGCGAAGCGAAAATATTGCTTACCGGATCCGGGATCGCTAATATTCCGGGCGCCCGCGAGTGTCTTGCGAAAGTCACCGGTCGCGCCGTGGAGATACTCTCGCCCGATCTCATGCAGTTCAATAAGCCGCGCCACGCCTCGCTTGCCGGATTGCTCGTGGTGCAGCAACATCAGATAGTCAAAGGCAAACTCAAATTATTCGACTTGCTTTACAAATTAAAAGACAAATTTTTCGGGAGGAACAAGAAATAATGGCGAATTCCTACGGCGTAGCCAATATTAAGGTTATCGGAGTGGGCGGAGGCGGCAACAACGCCGTGAACCGTATGATACTCGCGGGCATAACTTCCTGCACGTTCATAGCCGCGAATACCGATATGCAGGCGCTCAACATGAGCAAAGCGCCTATAAAGATACAACTCGGAGCCAATCTGACCAAAGGTCTCGGCGCGGGCGCGGATCCGGAGATCGGAGCGCGTGCGGCTGAGGAGAGCAAAGAGGAGATAAGACAGCATCTCGAGGATACCGATCTTCTGTTCATAACCGCGGGTATGGGCGGCGGCACCGGAACGGGAGCGGCTCCGGTTATAGCGCAGATGGCGAAAGAGATGAATATCCTCACCATCGCGGTAGTCACCAAGCCTTTCGAGCAGTTCGAAGGCAAGCCGCGTATGGACAGAGCCAACGAGGGTATCGAGAAGCTCAAGCAGGTAGTGGACACCTTGCTCGTTATCCCCAACGAAAAGATACAGCTTTTCGTTCCGAAGGGCACCACGCTCGTGCAGGCTTTCAAAGTGGCGGACGACGTGCTCCGTCAGGGCATACAGGGCATTACCGAGATCATCACGACTCCTTCGCTCATCAACCTCGACTTCGCCGATATCAAGACCATTATGAAGAATAAGGGCAACGCCCATATCGGTATCGGTAAAGGCAAGGGCGAGAACCGCACCCTCGACGCCGTGCGTCAGGCTGTTCAGAGCCCGCTTCTCGAGACCAACATTCAGGGCGCTACCGGCATAATCGTGTACGTTTCCGGCGGTACCGGACTTACTATGGACGAAGTCCACGAGAGCGTGAGACTTATCCGCGAAGTCGTCGATCCCGCAGCGAATATCATATTCGGTATGGGTATCGACGAGAACCTCGACGACGAAGTTGTCATCACCGTCGTAGCCACGGGCTTCACGACCAAACCCGAGGGACGCGCGCAATACAATATGCAAAGACCGATGTTCACCAACGACGCTCAGCGTAACGAGCGCGTGGACAGGATGTACGGCTATTATTCCGAGGACGAAGTCGCCGCCGACAACGCGCCTGCTCACGCTACGCGCAACGTCGAGGAAGCTCCCGTCGCGCCTCCTCCGCAGAGCGGAAGGATAGACGTCACGCGCTCCAAAGCGGTACCTCCCTTCCTTCAGAGGATAAAGGATAAGAAATAATTAAGACGACGGCGCTCTCACGGCGCATAGCGCCGCATTTGACCTAATAAATATTGTTTACGAATGAAAAAGCAGGACTTTCCGACGGTCTTGCTTTTTTTCGTGCGAAAAAAATGGAATACGGACTGTTGCTCGATTATCTCAACGCTCTGGCGGTAAATTATCTCGTGTACTATCTCGTCACGGGATTTTTCCGCGCGGAAACGGCGATATGGCGGCTGTTGTTCGCGGGTGGGATCTACGCAGCCGCAGAAACGCTCGAACCGTATCTCGAAGTCGATATGCTTCTTTTGAAAGCGATACTTTCCGTGATAGGGATACTCGTTTCCAAAGAGTATTTCACGATAGGAGAATTCCTGCGCTTCGCCGCCCTCTACGTCGTGATAAGGCTGACGCTTACGGGCGCGAAAAACTTTTTTTATGACGTTTTCGGAGAGGATAACAACGCTTTCGGGCTCGTGGTCAGCGCGAGCGTTATCGTCTGCGTGGTGCTTTTCAAGGCGGCTACGGGCGTCCGCGACGCCCGTAAGACTAGAGCGCTCGAACCTAAAGTCGAAATAACGGCGGGAGACAAAACCTATTCCTTCCGCGGCTACGTCGATACGGGCAACGCGCTTTACAAAGACGGCAAACCCGTTATAGTAGTTTCGGGAAGGATCGCCAAAAAATTGTCGCTTTCGACGGACGACACTCTTACGGTGCGCACCGTTTCGGGTGTGCGCGAAATGCCGCTTACCGAATTGAGTTATAAGATATATTCCGACAAAAAAACGCATAAGCTATACAGTAGTTACGCGATAGTCTCGGATAAAATGGAGGTGCGCGGATACGACGTTCTGTTGCATAAGGATATGTTGAACTGAGCTTCGGGACGAAACCGCGCTTAACGGAGGAACGATGCACATCATTTTCGAAAAGATCAGAGCATTTTTACGCAGATTGTTGTCTATTGAGGAGAATACCCTCGATTATATGGTGGCTTTGCCCAATCCGCTGGACGCCGACGAAGAGGCGCGGCTTCTCGAAGCGAGCACTTCGGGAGACCCCGAAGCGCGCAATAAACTCGTCGAGCACAATTTACGACTCGTCGTTTACATAGCCAAGCGCTTCGACAATACGGGAATGGACATGGAAGAGCTCGTATCGGTGGGCACGATGGGGCTCATCAAAGCGGTGCGCTCGTATAACGGCGACAAAAAGATCAAACTTGCCACTTACGCTTCGCGTTGCATAGAGAACGAAATACTCATGTATCTGAGGAAAATGGTCAAAACGCGCAACGAAGTCAGCCTGGACGAACCTCTGAACGTGGATTGGGAGGGAAACAAACTGCTTTTGTCGGACGTTTTGGGCACCGACGGCGGCGAAGTATATAAAGAGATGGAAGCCGACGTCGAGAAAAACATCCTGCGGGAGATATTCTCCAAACTGGACGAGCGGGATCGGGCGATAATATGTATGCGTTACGGACTGTACGGCGTCAAGGAGCGCACGCAGAAGGAAATAGCGGATATGATGAACATATCGCAGTCTTACATAAGCCGCCTCGAAAAAAAGATCATCGACAAGCTCAAAGCGGAATATCTTAAAACGGAAGGCAGATCGGGGATCTGACGGTTTCCGAGGAATTTATCGGGCGAGGAGTAAAAAAATCGCGATAGACCATACTTTCTTTACAAGGAGGCATTATCCGGATGGTAAAGAAAGTAACGGGTATCGATACCGCGAAGCTGCCGAAAATGAGCGGAGCGGAGCAACACGAAACCTTGCTCGCTATCAAGAACGGGCATACCGAGTTAAGGGAAAAGTTTTTGCTTGCGAACGCGCGGCTCGTATTGAGCGCGGTACAGCGGTTCGACAACACACGCGAAAGCCCGGACGATCTGTTTCAGGTCGGGATGATAGGGCTCATGAAGGCCCTCGACAATTTCGACGTCACGCTCAACGTAAGGTTTTCCACTTACGCCATTCCCATGGTGATAGGCGAGATCCGCCGCTATATTCGCGAAGGAAGCGCCTTCAAAGTGGGACGTAACGTGAGAGACATCGCTTACCGCGCCGTCAAGGCGAGGGAGAGTCTGGAAGCCCGCGGGGTACGCGAAGCGTCTTTGAGCGAGATAGCGGACGAACTCGGAGTACCTTACCGCGAGGTCGTCGGCGCTCTCGACGCTATAGCGGAGCCGCAGTCCATTTACGAACAGGCTTACGGAAGCGACGAGGAAGGAGCGGAAATAATCGATCTTGTCAAAGATCCCCGTGCGGACAGCGATTACGCGGACAGGATCGTGCTCAGGGACGGCATAGAGTCGTTGCCGGAGCGCGAGAAGCGCGTCATTATAATGCGATATTACCACGGGCGCACGCAGACCGAAATAGCGGATGAGCTGGAGATGTCTCAGGCACAGGTGAGCAGACTGGAGAAGTCGGCGGTCGCAAGACTGCGGGAGTCTTTTACGTTCTGACGCCGGCTCCGCGCGCATACAATATATGTAGCAGTGCGGAGTACATAGATGCAGAATAACGCGGGAATAGATTATACCTTTTGCGAATTGCGCGAAAAAGACGTCGTCAACGTGTCCGACGGCAAACAGCTCGGCAGGATAGTCGATATAGCCATACATTGCACGGGTAAAGTCGTGGGGCTCGTAGCCGCGGGCGAAAAAAAGTTTTTCAAGAATTTTACCGGTAACGAAAACGTTTTCATACCGTGGCAGAAAGTCATTAAAATAGGCGACGACGTGATACTTGTGGAATTATTACCCGTAAATACGCGAGAATTAAGCAAATAATGTTTACAAACGCCGAAAAATAAGATATAATTACCGTAATCAAAAATAGGCGGTAAGTGTATGAAATGTCCGTTTTGCGGCAGTCTGGAAAGTAAAGTAATAGATTCTCGTTTGAGCGAAGACGGCACTTCGATAAGGCGCAGAAGGGAATGTGCGGGCTGTTCGAAGCGTTATACGACGTACGAAAAAATCGAATCCACGCCGATACTCGTCATCAAAAACAACGGCAACAGACAGATATTCGACATATCCAAAATTAAAAACGGCATCATAAAGGCTTGCGAGAAGCGTCCCGTGTCCATGGCGAAGATAGACAAGATGGTCGCCGATATCGAGAAGCAGGTCAACAACACTCTCGCGCAGGAAATTTCGTCCAAAAAGATAGGCGAAATGGTGATGGAAGGGCTCAAGGAGCTCGACGAAGTGGCTTACGTGCGCTTCGCCTCCGTGCACCGCCAGTTCAAAGACATCAACACGTTGATGGAGGAGATCAAGAAACTTATGGCGGCAGAGAAGTCGGACGGCAACGGCGAAGCCGATTAGGGGAAAAGTGAGAAGCTATCTATTCAAAGGTAAACCTTGTAAATTATCTCAATATCTGGGGAGAGTCTTTCCCGAATTGAGATTTTCGTATTTCAGAATATTGCTCAAACAGCGTTCGATAACGGTCGCGGGAAAGCGCGTGACCGAGGACGTATATTTGCGTAACGGCGACACCGTCGAGGTGTTCGCGGACGAATCGAAACTCCTCAAATTCAATTTCGAGACCGTTTACAGGGACGAAAACGTGATAATAGCGGTGAAACCGAGGGGGATATCCTCGGAGGAATTTGCGGGCAGGGTTTCTTCCACGGAAAACGTCAGCGCAGTTCTCGCCCACAGGCTGGACACGAACACGCGCGGACTTATAGTCATGAGCCTGAACGCGAAAGCGGAAGCGGAACTCGCCGCGGCGTTCAGGAAGGGCTACGTTATCAAAAAATACGTCGCGCTCGTCGCGGGCGAACTCAAAGAAAAACTCGATCTCAAAGCGTATCTCGTCAAAGACGCCGCTTCCGGCATGGTGAAGATATACGATAAGCAGGTAACGGACAGCGTTCCGATACGCACCGAAGTCGCGCCTTTGGAGGCGCGCGAAGGCGCGACGCTTACGGAAGTCACCCTGCATACCGGTAAAACGCATCAGATACGAGCTCACCTCGCTCACGCCGGCTATCCCGTGATAGGCGACACGAAATACGGCGATTTCGAGGTGAACCGCATGTTCCGCGCGAAGCGCCAGTATCTTACGGCGTGCAAGCTCGCTTTCCGTATTCCCGACGGCAGTCCGCTTCGTTATCTCAACGAAAAGGCGTTTGCGATAGCACCCGATTTTTAAGTTTTCTATTGCCTAAAGCACGCGGTCAACACGCATTTTACATAAATTCAAAGCGATCCGAGAGGGGTCGCTTTTTTATGATTTTTCTGCAAAAAGGTTTATAATCTTACCGAAAAAATACGATAGGGGAGTCAGAGCTCGATATTTTCCGTTTCTATTTCCCGCCTTAACTTTATGAGCGCCGCTTTCTCCATTCTCGATACATACGAGCGCGATATTCCCAGCCTTTCCGCCGTTTCCTGTTGAGTGAGCGGAACGTCGTCGTCGAGTCCGTAACGGTAGCGTATGAGCTGTTTCTCGCGCGGCTTGAGCGTACGGTCGATAAGCCGCTTCAAAGTGCCGCGCTTGAGCTCCGCTTCCATATTCGTATATACCGAGTCTTCTTCTACCGCGAGCATATCCACGATCGCCACGTCGTTTCCTTCTTTGTCGGCGCCTACGCGGTCGTATATGGATACGTCGCTTCTGCGCTTCTTGTAGCCGCGCATCGCCATAAGTATCTCGTTTTCTATACAGCGCGACGCATACGTCGCGAGAGTGGTCGATTTCCCCGGTTTGTAACTGTCTATCGCCTTGATAAGCCCGTACGTGCCCACCGACAGAAGCTCGTCCTTGTCGGGATAATTGACGTATTTTTTGGCTATATACACGACAAGTCGCAGATTGTGATTAATGAGTATCTCTCTCGCTTTCATATCGCCCGCGCGATATTTTTCGAGGTATTCCTTTTCCTTTTCGTGCGATAAAGGGTGCGGGAAAGAGTTGGCGTTCTCTATCCCCGACGTGAGAAGCAGTATGTTGGAAAGCAGCGCGAAAAATCCCTCGATAATTATAATCAACCCCCGTGCAAGGTTATTATATTCGCTTCCAGAACAAAAGTTGACAATTTTCGCGATATGTAAGTTAAGAGGGCTTTTCTTCGGAATAATAAAGTTTTCTTGCAAAAATATAGCGATAGGGGAGCGCTAAAGAACGGCGTTTGCGAGCTGTCTATAAACCGAAACCCGCCGTATGGCGGGTCCGGGTTAGCCTGTAAGCCGAGTTCTGTCGAGGACGGTCATCTGTCTTGGTCCGCAGTCGCCTGCGGACTCCAGCGATTGAGGGAAGGGACGGGCGATCCATTCTTCCTTTTCTCTTGCATCGAGCGGGGTTTACACGGCCAATTTCGTCGCCGAACTGCCGGTGCGCTCTTACCGCACCTTTTCACCCTTACGGCTCGCGCCGCGGTACTTTTCTGTTGCACTTTCCCTGGAGTTGCCTCCGGCAGGATTTCTCTGCCGCTCTGCCCTGTGATGCTCGGACTTTCCTCACCCGTAGGGTGCAACCGTCCGGCTAACGCATAAATATTACCACCCGTCGGCGTTATTGTCAACGATTATCCGCAATGCGCGCTTGCGTGTTGACTTTATTTTTCGCGCGTGATAATATAAAGCCGTATGGACCTTTTCGATTCCGCACGACAAGAGCTCGCGCCTTTGAGCGAGAGAATGAGGGCAAAAAAATTAGAGGACTTCATAGGGCAGAAGCACCTTATCTACGACGGTTCTCTCATCAGTCGCGCCATAAAAGCGGACAGGCTCGGCAGCTGTATTTTTTACGGACCTCCCGGCACCGGCAAAACGACTCTTGCGAATATCATCGCGGAGAGTACCGGCGCCGCATACGTCTATCTCAACGCCGTTTCTTCTGGAGTCGCCGACGCCAAGAAGGTCATCGACGACGCCCGCGACAGATTGTCTTTTTACGGCAAGCGCACCTATCTTCTGCTCGACGAATGTCACCGTTGGACGAAGGCGCAGTCCGACTGCGTACTGAGCGCGATAGAGAAAGGCGAGATCGTTTTTATAGGCAGTACCACCGAAAATCCCTACGTTTCGATGACGAAAGCCATAGTCAGCCGCTGTCGCATATTCGAATTCAAAAAGCTGACCGAGGACGAAGTCAAGGAAGGCTTGTTGCGCGCGGTGCGCGATAAGGTTAAAGGGCTCGGAAACTATAACGTCGCGCTCGACGAGGACGCGCTCGACCATATCGCGTGGGTAAGCAACGGCGACTTACGCACGGCGCTCAACGCGCTCGAACTTGCGGTGCTTACCACCGATCCGGACTCCGAAGGCAAAGTGCACATTACCCGTAAGACGGCTACCGAAGTCACTCAAAGGCGGGCGTTGTCGGTGGACGAAAGCCTGTATTACGATATTCTGAGCGCGTTTTGCAAGAGTCTGAGAGGAAGCGACCCCGACGCGGCGGTATATTACGCGATGCGTCTGATCAATGCCGGTTGCGATCCCATGCTTGTGGCGAGAAGGCTTATCGTGCACAGCGCCGAGGACGTGGGGCTCGCCGATCCGAGAGCTTTGACGGTGGCGGTCAGCGCGCAGTACGCGCTCGAGAAACTGGGGCTTCCCGAAGGGAGGATACCTCTCACCGAGGCTATAATATACGTGGCGCAGGCGCCTAAATCCAATTCCGTGGTGAACGCGCTTTACTCGGCGGACGACGCGAGCAAGAATGCGGAGGACGACACGATACCGTATTATCTGAGAGACGCGAACTACAAAACCGAAAAGGTCACGGGCTATAAATACCCCCATAATTACGGCGGCTGGGTGGAGCAACAGTATCTTCCCGACGCGCTGAAGGACGCCCGATTCTATTTCCCCGGCGACAACGGCGAGGAGCGAGGGGCGGTCATACTGAAAGAAACCCGCGGTAAAGATCCGCGTAAACAAAACAAATAACTAACTGAAAGGAGAAACATTATTATGGCAGATCTCAAAGGAACTCAGACCGAAAAAAATCTTTGGACGGCTTTTGCCGGCGAAAGCCAGGCGCGCAATAAGTACGACTATTTTGCTTCCGCAGCCAAAAAAGCGGGCTTCGAGCAGATAGCGGCGATATTCACCGAAACCGCTCTCAACGAGAAGGAGCACGCCAAACTGTGGTTCAAGGAGCTCGGCGGGATAGGAGACACCGTCGCCAATCTCACGGCTGCCGCCGCAGGCGAGAACTACGAATGGGTAGAGATGTACAAAGAATTCGCCGAAACCGCCGAAAAAGAAGGTTTTCCTAAACTTGCGGAGCGTTTCAGGGGCGTCGCGGCTATCGAGAAAACGCACGAGGAACGTTATCGCGCGCTGCTCGCCAACGTCGTGAACGGCGAAGTTTTCGCAAAGAGCGAGGTTAAGGTATGGCGTTGCCGCAACTGCGGACATCTGCATATCGGCAAGGAAGCTCCCGAAGAATGTCCCGTGTGCGCTCACCCCAGAGCATACTTCGAACTCGAAAAACAAAATTATTAAAATTTCCGACTACGGCGCGCCGCAAAGCCGTTCGGACTTTGCGGCGCCCTCGGTGCGACAACTATGATAGAAATCGACAATCTGACCAAAGTATACTCCGGTTCGGGGCGTAAAGCCGTCGACGGAGTTTCCTTCACCGTGAATAACGGCGAAATATTCGGCTTTCTCGGACCCAACGGCGCGGGAAAGTCCACGACTATCAAATGTCTTACGGGAATGCTCAATTTCGGCGAAGGCGCCATACGTATATGCGGCACCGACGTGAAAGCCGATCCAGTGGAAGCCAAACGCAAAATAGGCTACGTTCCCGACGAACACGTTCTTTACGAAGGACTGACCGGGAGGCAGTACGTATATTTCGTGGCGGACGTATTCGGAGTTTCCGCCGAAAAACGCGAAAGCGAAACGGAACGCCTTGCGGAAATATTCGGGCTCAAGGATAAGCTCGACGACTCCGTGTCCTCCTACTCTCACGGTATGAAGCAAAAAATATCGATAATCTCCGCGCTCGTGCACGATCCCGAGGTATTCGTTCTCGACGAACCGATGATGGGGCTCGATCCAGCGTCGAGCTATAACCTCAAACAGCTCATGCGCGAGTACGCTGACGCCGGCAAGACCGTGTTTTTCTCTTCGCACGTCCTGGACGTGGTCGAGAAAATATGCGATCGCGTGGCAATAATAAACGAAGGCAAGATAATCGCAGTCTGCGACATGCAGGAACTCAAGGAGAAGAGGAGCGATCTTTCGCTCGAGGAGCTTTTCCTTAAACTTACGGGAGCGGAAACGGAGCATTCGGTTTCCGAGGCGCACGGGGGAATATGAAAGAGGGTTTCAGACAGTACGGCGTCCTCGTCAAGACTCTCGTACGCAATAACTTGTATAATATTTTGCGCGCAAGGCGCAACCGTATCAAAACGTCCAAAGACCGAGCCAAGAGCGTCGGGATAGCCGTTGCGGCGATCTTCGGTATCATCGCTTTCGTCGCGTTCGAAATAGGTATCGCGCTTTCGCTCGCTTCGTCCGCCTTCAAGAGCGGGCTTTACGACGAAGTTATCTACGTTTTTCTCACGGCGGCGCAACTGATAATATTCTTTTTCGGGATACTCACGGTCACGAGCAATCTTTATTTTTCCAAAGACAACGCGATCCTCGCGCCCATGCCTTTCCGCAGAGCGGTGGTCTTTTCCGCAAAATTCACCGTGGCGTATTTCGGAGAACTGTTTATCTCGGCGCTTTTCGTCATACCGACTACCGTTACCGTCGGTATAGTGGCGGCTTCGAGCGGCTTTGCGCTCCCGTGGTATTATTATCCGCTGTGCGTGGTTGCCGCGTTTGTCGCGCCGATAGTCCCGCTTGCGATAATATCGCTTATATCGGTACCGCTTATGAGGCTTGCGGCAATATTCAGACGACATAAAGTCGGTCAGGCTCTCGCGATGACGGTACTGTACGGCGCTTTCATAGCCCTGTATTTCGCAATGATAATAGGGCTCAACGCGACCGAACCCGGAGAAATGCTCGGCGGCGGAGCCGTGAGCGCGCTCAAAACGATCAAGGAAGTCGGCGTTATGAACCTTCCGCTCGTGGCGCTCATGACGGGATTAAAGCTCTCGACGAAGGGCATCCTCATCGCCTGCGGCGTAGCCGCGGGCGTTGTCGCGCTTCTCGCGCTGACTTTCTTCGTCGGGATCTTCTTTTCTCTTGCGAGCGAAGAAGGCTTCGCCCGTAGCGCGGGCGGTAAACGCAGAAGCAGATCCTCGTTCGATTCGGTCGCTTTGCCCGGCGTAAAGCGTTCGGCTTACTCGGCGTTCGTTATCAAGGAATTCAAGACCTTATTGAATACGCCCGTGCTCCTTATGAACGTCATCCTTACGCTCGTTCTTCCCGCGGTCATGATGGTGTTTTTCAGATTCGTGTATTCGGGCGGCGAGGAGTTCGACACGTTCACCGTGGACGGAGTAAATATGATGGTAGTAGGTATGATTACTTACGTCTGCTTCCTCGTAAGCGCTTCCTCCAATCCCGTTTCGTCTATAGGCTTCTCCAGAGAGGGGAAGAACCTCTTGTATCTCAAGACTTTGCCCGTTTCTGCGAAAGTCATAGTGTATTCAAAACTCGCTTTCGCTACCGTGGTGAGCGTGATTTCCGCGCTATTCATGGCGGTCGCGTTCCCGTTCTGTACGGGAATATATAATCCCGTGGCGATAGTTTTGTTCCCGCTCCTTATGCTTGCGGGAAGCTTCGCTTCGAATTGCATGTTGCTCTATAACGACCTCAAAAATCCTAATTATACTTGGAACAACATCAGCGAGATATCCAAGAACAACAAGCGTCTCGTCAAACCGATGTTAATCAATCTCGCGGTGGGACTTGTTTACGCGGTATTCGCGTGCGTGCTCGGAGCGCTCAAAGTGGGAGGGAACGCCTACGCCGTTACGGGAATATTCTTCGGCGCGGCTCTCGTGCCGCCGATAATAATAGCGGTGCTCGCTTTCGGTAAGCTTACCGCCGAACCGCAGAAACTCTTTGACGAGATAGGAGGTTAGCGATGCGTAAACTCGCATTGGACGTCGGCGACGTCCGTATAGGTATCGCCACGAGCGACATAATGGGAATAATAGCTTCGGGCTACGAAACATACGTGCGTAAGGGCGGCAACGCCGACTACGAATACATAGCGGCTTTCGTCAAAGCGCACGACGTGGACGAAGTGGTGGTGGGACTACCCGTCAATATGGACGGCACGGAAGGGGCGAGGGCGGAGCTCACGCGCGCTTTCGCGGAAGAACTCAAAGCTTATCTCGGCGACGTTCCGGTCAGATTCCAGGACGAGAGGCTTACCACCGTGCAGGCGGAGCGTATGCTTATACAGGGAGGCGTGCGGCGCGAAAAACGCAAAAAAGTCATAGACAAAGTGGCGGCTACGCTTATTTTACAGGCGTTTCTCGATTCTCACCGATAGAATCGATATCGAACCGATATAAATATAATTCATCGCAATTAAAGGAGAACCCGACATGAGCGAAAAAGAAAAAGACAAGAACCTTAAACCCGAAGAGATAGAAGATCTCGAAGAGGAAGAAGAAGTTATCGTACTCGTGAACGAGGAAACGGGAGAAGAAGCGGAATTTTCGCTGCTCGCGATGCTCGAAGTGGGCGATAAAACTTACGCTTATCTCGAACCCGTGGAAACTATCGAAGGCTTCGACGAAGGGGATCTGCTCATCAACGAAGTGCAGTGGGACGACGACGGAAACGAACGTTTCCTGCCCGTGGAGGACGACGAAGAGATAGAAGCGGCTTTCGCGGCATTCGACGACGAGTACTTCAAGCGCTACGGCGTGCATTGCGACGGCAGTGAGGAAGAATGATCTCGCGCGCCGCATAGCGGCGACCGTATTGCTTATCGCGACGGTAATATTGATCGCCGCGACCGCTTTCGGCTGTAAAGAAAAGGAGAAAGAGGATATGAATAAAAATCCCGTAACGACTTTCGTTATCAAAGCGCAGAACGGCGAGTCTCTTAACGTGCGCATAGAGCTTTATCCCGACAAAGCGCCGATCACGGTGGAGAATTTCACCAAGCTTGCCAATTCGGGCTTCTACGACGGACTCGCCTTCCACAGGGTGGTGCCGGGAGGCTGTATCCAGGGAGGCGGCTATAAGATAATCGAGACCGACAAAGGGCTTTCGCTCGAATACCCCGAAGGCGAACCCGCGCCCATTAAAGGCGAATTCGCTTCCAACGGCTGGACTGCCAACGATATAGCTCACGAAGCGGGCGTTATCTCCATGGCGCGCACTTCCGATCCCGATTCCGCAACTTCGCAATTCTTTATCTGCGTGGGAAGCTATCCGAGCTGGGACGGCGAATACGCCGCTTTCGGCAAAGCCTCGGACGAGGAAAGTCTTAAAAATATCGCCGCGCTCGGCGAAAGCGCTTACGTGAACGCGGGAAGCGGTTTCAATACTTTCCCTTATCCTCTCGTGACCATAGTCGGCGTAAGAGTTGAGTAGCGCTCGGGAATCAGTAACGCAAATTCGCCTTTCGCGTATGCGCGTCGCACGTCAGGAAATAATTTTTTTAGGCGTAACGGCGCATTTCCCCCTTGAAAACGCGCGCGGTATGTGTTATCGTATATGTGTATGAACTCGTCAGTAAGATCGGTAGGGATAATCGTTTCCGTCGCGGCGGCGCTCGTCGCGATATTGTGTTGCGCGTTTTTATTCGCCGAATTCGCCGCTCCGAAAGCTTTTACGGCGAATGCGGAAGGCGAATACTCTTTCGAAGCGGATCACAGCAAACTCGACGTCCCTTATAGCGCGGCGCAACAACCGCTTCCCGTCACCGTCAAGCAGAACGGCGCGATACTTTCTTCCGACGCTTATACCGTCACTTATACCTGTGCGGAACTCGAAGATTACGCCTTGGGAAGCACTATCGCTCCCGTCAAAGCCGGCGTTTATTCTGCCGTCGTGAGCGTGAACGGCGCATCCGGCGAAGGTACTTATGCCGAATACGAGTACGTCATTTCCCCAAAGCCGCTCGAAATAGAAGTCAGCGGCTCCGCATCTTACACCTATAACGGCGCGAGTTTTTCGCGTAACGTTTCGCCGCTCGGCATTTGCATAGGAGACGAGAATTCCGTCAACGTCATAGTTACCTATACCGGTTCTTTCCACACGCTCGCCGCAGGCGAGCGCCCCGTCGCAGCTGACACCTACGACATGACCTTTGCGCTTGACAACCCCAATTACAAAGTGGGCACGGTCACCGACCTTAACGGCAACAAGACGCTCACGATCACCAAGCGCACTCTCGTCGCCAAAGCGGACGACGTGTCGGTCACGGAGGGCAGAGAGCCCGAGCTTACCGTGACCGTAAGCGGATTCGTTAATAACGAGAACGTTTCCGTGATAGAAGAAATGCCCGTAGTGCGCACTTCTGCGACCGAAGTGGGCGTGCATACCGTAATGCCTTCAGGCGGCAAAGCGGATAATTACGATTTTACTTACGAGCAGGGTAGCCTTACCATCAATTCGCGTACCGCTTCCGGCGGGATCGAAGCTTCTGCCGTGACCATAGATTTTTCAGGCGTATTCGCTCCCGGCACCTCTTATACCGGAAGAGTCGTAGATCCCGACGGAGAGGAAGGAAAGAATATCGACGACACCGTCAACAAATACCGTATGGCTAATTTCATGGCGACTCCGGAGCATATTTTCGCGATAAGCGCCGTGAGCGGCGGTATGCGTCAGGATTCGCTCAAAGAGGGCGAGGAAGGCAGGATAGAATACGCTACCCTCACTTTCCATAACGTTACTCTCGATTCTTCCAAAGAATATTTCATCGTATTCATGGACTCGCATGGCGGCGTTACCAAGATAACCAATTACGAATACGCCAACGGCACTCTCAAATTCAACGCCTATGCCGCGGAAGGTACCGTTATAATTTACCGCGACTCCCAAACGCTCATAGTCTGGCTCATAGTGGTGGGAGCGGTAGTATTGTTCTTTATATTGCTTCTGATAGCTTCCAAGGTGAGTTATTACAACGACAAGAAGGATATCGAAGCCGCAAAACGCCGTCGCAGGAAAGGTAAGAGCGGCTACCGATGGTGACATTTTGCGTGCGCGCCGCCATCGTATCGCATTTATATTAAAAATATAAAATATTTAGCCCGAAAGTATTTGCAAAATATACTTCCGGTATGCTATCATATCATACGCCATAACGCACCCGTGCGGAGCGCGGAGCGGTTGCCTATAAGGTCGCTCTACGCGAAGAAACGCGGGGAGGAATAAAAACACAGGAGGATTTACAAATGGCAGTTGTCACAATGAAGCAGCTTCTCGAAGCGGGCGTCCACTTCGGACACCAGACCAAAAAATGGAACCCCAAAATGGCGAAATACATCTATGACGCCAGGAACGAGATCCATATCATCGATCTTCAGCTCACCGTCGATCTTATAGAGGAAGCCTATAAGTTCATACACAAGACGGTATCCGAAGGCAAGAGCGTACTTTTCGTCGGTAAGAAGAAGCAGGCGCAGGACGCCATACAGTCCGAAGCGGAACGTTGCGGCATGTTCTATATGAACCAGAGATGGTTGGGCGGCACGCTTACCAATTTCCAGACCATCCGCACCCGTATCGACAAACTCAACAAGCTCAATCAGATGGAAGCCATCGGCGAATTCGAGCTTCTTCCCAAGAAGGAAGTCATCAAGCTCAAAGCCGAACGCGACACTCTCGAGAAGAACCTCGGCGGTATCAAGAACATGCGTACTCTTCCCGGCGCGCTGTTCGTAGTGGACCTTAAGATCGAGCACATCGCGGTCAAAGAAGCCCGCGCGCTCGGTATCCCGATCGTAGGCCTCGTAGACACCAACTGCGATCCCGAGCTCGTCGATTACGTGATCCCCGGCAACGACGACGCTATCCGTGCCGTCAAGCTCATCGCAAGCATCATGGCAGACGCCGTTATAGCCGCCAAAGAAGGCGCCGAATACGTAAGCGATAAAGACGCGGAGCCCGTAGAAGCGGCAGAAGCGGAAGAGACCGCCACCGCCGAAGAAGGCGCCGACGCATAATCAATAGGAAAATCAGGAGAGGTAAAGTATATGGCATTCACAGCTAAAGACGTACAAGAATTAAGACAGCGCACCGGCGCGGGCATGATGGATTGCAAGAAAGCGCTCGAAGCTACCGACGGTAACGCCGAGAAAGCGACCGAATGGCTCCGCGAGAAAGGCATCGCCACCGCGGCAAAGAAAGCGGGCAGGATCGCTTCGCAGGGCGTAGTCGATTCCTATATCCACATGGGCGGCAAAGTCGGCGTACTCGTCGAAGTCAACTGCGAAACCGACTTCGTTGCAAAAGGCGAAGGCTTCCTTCAGTTCGTACACGAAGTAGCTCTCCAGATCGCCGCGGCGAAACCTACTTACGTAAGCAAAGAAGAAGTTCCCGCCGAAGTGATCGCTCACGAGAAAGAGATCGCTCTCGCGCAGATCAACAACGATCCGAAGATGGCTTCCAAACCCGACGCCGTCAAAGAGAAGATCGTCGAAGGCAAGATCGAAACCTATTACAAAGAGAACGTGCTTCTCGAGCAGGCATACGTCAGAGAGCCTTCCATGCAGATCAAACAGCTTGTCGTCGAAACCACCGCTAAATGCGGAGAGAAAGTTTCCATTCGTCGTTTCACCCGTTACGAAATGGGCGAAGGGCTGGAGAAGAAAGTCGATAATTTCGCAGAAGAGATCAATGCGGCTGTCGCAAGCATGAAAAAATAATCGATAAACGAGATACTTCGGTATCTCGTTTTTTTTGAGCGGTTATCCGCAAAATACATTCGGAGGCGCATGATGGAAACGAAATACAAAAGGATATTGCTCAAAATATCGGGCGAAGCGCTCGCCGGAGCGAACGGATTCGGACTCGACGAAGAAGTTATCGCGAGTATAGTCAAACAGATAATCTCCGTGCACGAGCTCGGCGTGGATATGGGCATAGTGATAGGCGCGGGCAACTTCTGGCGCGGCAGACAGGGCGGGCAGATGGATCGCTCGACCGCTGACTATATGGGTATGCTGGCGACGGTACTGAACTGTTTGGCGCTTCAAGACGCGCTCGAGCGCGCGGGCGTAGTCACGCGCGTGATGACCGCTATAAATATAGCTCAAGTCGCGGAGCCGTATATCATTCGCAGGGCGCTGAGACACCTCGAGAAAGGCAGAGTCGTCATATTCGGAGGCGGTACGGGCAACCCTTACTTTACCACCGACACCACAGCGGCGCTCCGTGCCGCGGAAATAAAAGCGGACGCATTGCTGCTTGCCAAGAACGTGGACGGCATATACGATTCCGATCCGAGGAAAAACCCGGACGCGAAGAAATTTGACGAAATTCCCGCGCTCGAATTCATAGCGCGCGGATTGACCGCCATGGACACGACGGCAGTGAGTCTATGTATGGATAACCATATTCCCGTCGTCGCTTTCGGTCTGAACGAGCGCGACAGCATTCTCAGAGTCGTGACGGGCGAGAAACTCGGCACGGTGATAAGCTGAGCCTAAGACAGAATTACGGAATACGACGCGTTTCTAAACGTGCGATGCGGCGGGCATAGCCCGCCGCTTTCATGTTTATGGCAACCGTATTGACGGTACTTGATTTATATGTTATAATTTTTCCGTATATTTCCGAACAAAACGCGTCAGCCGTTGTCGTTATATCGATATCGAGAGGCGGTTATGAAAAAAACGTATTATAGAAAAACTGCAATACTTCTTGTCGCGACAGTTATCGTGAGCGCATGTCTGCTAATATTTACGGCGTGCGACGGCAGTAAAGTGACAAATCGGGACGATTACGTGACCGTATTAACTTTCAGAAAAGGTTTCTTTTACCTGCATATCGACAGCGGATATCCGAAAAAGGGAGGACCTTTGGGGGATACCAAACACGCCGCATACTTCAAAACCGATAAAGCCACAGCCGACTCCGTTAAAGCCATGCTCGACGAGGTTGCCGACGACGGTGTGGAATACGTCGTTCACGGCGAAAATATATGGGGCAAAGTGCTCTCCGACCGATACGGGCGCTCCGTTGCCATACGTTATGGCGGTAAAAACGACGACGGTACGAGCTTGTATACTGTATATTCTTGCGCGGTGTGGCTTGGAGAGAGTAACGCCTATATTATGGTCCCGTGGCATTTGACGGATCCTAACGCCGAGTGCGTAACGATAAACAGCGACGCTTCGTGTACTATAGAGAATAACGCCGATTTGAGATTCACCGATAACCCCGTGGACGAACTCGTGGAGTTTTACGAATTTAACGGCTATTCCGTCAGCGTGAACGGCAATACGCTCGAAGTCAAGGACAATTACCCCGACGCTATCCGCGAGAACGATTTTCTGAACCGCGAACTTGACGTGCCCGAGGCGATATCCTTTACCGTTACGGTAGGGGAGGGGACGATACGATTCTCGAGTGCGGTAAACGACTAACGCAGAGAATATGTATTTATTATACGGTACGCGCGCCCGAAACGGGCGCGCTATTTTAAGGCGCTTCCGAAGCGCCTTTCGCGGCGAAGCGAGCGACATACCGATTATCGGTAAACCCGTATAAGAAGCGCTGCGGAGGCGCGTCGAGACGTCCTTAACTCGGCGCCTTCAAGCGAAAAAAGAGCGCATAATTCCGCGCGTAAATACGATAAGTCAACGCTCGTGCGAGAAGCGGCGCGTAACGCCGAGAGCGTAAAAACATTCCCGAAATACCGTTCGGATCATCCGCGTAAACTGCTCCCTGCGAACGTAAAAACCCGACGTAAAAACAAACCGCGGAAGCGGTTTATAGAACCGCACGTGCACGTGCGGGTAAATCGGCCGCTGAGGACGGAGTCTGCGCTACTTTAAACGGCGTTGTAATGAGCGCTTTCGGCGTGCGCTCGGACTACGGCGGCAGAGCGACGCAGACGGTTCAAGCAATAGGGAAGCGGCATATTTCGTTTCCACTCCGTATTCGGCGACGGTTGATGAGGGTGCATTCCGCGCGTTCCGCACCGAAATTTTTGTTACGGAATTTAATATAATGCGTAAAATTTTATGTAGCTATAGCTACCGAATAGTGCTTATTTTCGGAAATTCGGGTGTTTTGCTATCGGATTTTTGTAACATATCCGTTTTAATGCCGTCGGGGCGTTCGCGGGAGCGCGCGGCGGCTCTGAGGCTATATTTAATTTTTATATATATTCTCTTGAAACGCGCGGCGTATTTATGGTAAAATAGGCGTATCAAAATTTACGACGACTTTAAGGAGATATTATGTCCAAATACGAAGTAACCGAAGTCGCAATGGTATTCGACGACCTCGAAGAGCGCACCGCCAAGACTATTTCCAACCTTCGCACCGAGCTGCAGTCCTTGAGAGCGGGTCGCGCCAATCCTCATATTCTCGACAAAGTGACCGTGCCTTATTACGGCGTGGACACCCCGCTCAACCAAATGGCAAACATCACCGTGCCCGAAGCGAGAATGCTCGTCATCAACGTCTGGGATCAGAGCGCGCTCAAGGCGGTCGAGAAAGCCGTCATCGCCGCTAACGTGGGCATTTTCCCCACCAACGACGGTAAGGTATTGAGAATGGTATTCCCCGAACTTACCGAGGAACGCCGCAGATCGCTCGTTAAAGACGTTAAAGTGGCGGGCGAGAACGCCAAGGTTGCCGTTCGCAATATCCGCAGGGACGCAATAGATCTTCTGCGCGGCTATAAGAAGGATTCCGTCGTTACCGAGGACGATCTTTTCGCGCTCGAGAAGGACGTAGACAAAGCCGTCAACGCCGCGATATCCGATATCGATAAGATCTGCGCCGACAAAGAAACCGAGATAATGTCCGTTTAACGGCTGTAGCGATGGATCATCTTGCCGTAATTCCGGACGGCGGGGGCAGATGGGCTACGGCGCGCAAATTACCGCACGTTAACGGCTATCTTTACGGTATGCGCGCCGTGAGCGACGTCATCGACGCCGCCGACGAACTGAAAATCGGTTGCGTATCTTTCTACGTTTCCAGTATGGAAAACTACAAGCGCGGGGACAGTCTGATTCTCGCGCTGTCTTCCGTTTACGTGGATTATATCGTAAAAACGCTTCTTCCCGTCAGTATCGCACGCAATTACAAATTGTTTTTCGTGGGAGATTACGCCCGTCTTACGCCGGAGCTCATGAGTTGCATTTCGCGCGCCAACGCCGCTACGATCAATAATACCGGCATGACGGTGGCGTTCGTTTTCGCTTATAACGGCATGGAAGAGGTCACCAAAGCTTTCAATTACGTATTCAAGCAGAAGCTCATCAACGCCAATTATACCGAAGCGACCATTGCCGAAGTGGAACCTTATATGTATTCGGCAAGCCTTCCACCCGTGGACGCCGTGCTCCGTTACGGTAATTGCAGGCGTTTGAGCGGATTTTTGCCGTTCAGATGCACTTACGCCGAGCTTTTTTTCAGCGAAAAGCTTTTCCCCGACGCGGACAAAGGAGATATTTACGACCTCGTGAAAGAGTATAAGAAAATCAAACGAAATTTCGGAGATCTGAGATGAAAGTATTGAAAAGAACTTTAACGGGCATCATATTGCTCGCCGTTCTGCTGGGGTTCATTTTCCTCACGGGACTGTGGGGCGGGAAAGGGCAACCCTTTTTCGACGCTCTGCTTATAGTGGTGCTCGCCGTCGCCGCTTACGAAATGATAGTCGCGGTCAAGGCAAAAGGTTATCGCGTGATACTCACCCCCGTATGCCTCGCCGTGGTAGCGGCTTACCCGATGACCGTTTTTTTGGGTTACGACGGTTTCGCCGTGCTTATGGCGGTATGCCTCGCGCTCGCTTTCTGCATTTTTATCTTTGATAAAAAAGTTACGCTGAAAGATATGCTTATGACGTCTTTCGTCATACTTTATCCCGTAGCTCCGATAATCCTCGCGATGCAGCTTACCGCCGCTTACGGTATGATACCGCTCCTTATCGCCGCCGCGTCCGCGATGCTCTCCGACGCGATAGCTTATTATGCGGGAAGCGCGATCGGGGGACCCAAGATTTTCCCGACCATAAGCCCCAAAAAGACTTATGCCGGTTCGATAATAGGACTTATCGGCGGCGCCGCGGGCGCGATGATAGTTTACGCCATGTTCGAAGTGGCTCCGCTCCCCGTGAACGCTCCCGTTAAATTTTCGGAAGTGTTCCCTGACACCTACATTCTTTTCTATTGCCTTATAGGCACCGCTATAGCGGTGGTTGCGGAGGTGGGGGATCTGTTCGCTTCGCGTATCAAGCGCGAACTCGAGATCAAAGACTTTTCGCGCCTTTTGGGAAGCCACGGCGGGCTGCTCGACAGGCTCGACAGCATCATATTCGCCGTGGTCTTCATGTCGATAGTCATGGCGTTCCTGCCGTTATGAGCGGTAACGTAAAGCGCGTCGCCGTGCTCGGCGCAAGCGGCTCCATAGGCGGAAGCGTACTCGACGTTCTCGACCGTTACGGCGAGGAATTGGGGCTGGAAATAGTCTTGCTTTCCGCAAGGAGTAGAGGCAGGGAGCTTTACGACAGATTCCGCGACAGAAAAGTCACCGTTATTTCGGACGACAATTTCGGCGCTCACGGCACTGCCGCGCACGTCAAAGGCACGGAAGCACTGTCGAAGCCCGAAACCTACGAAAACGTCGACATAGTGGTGAACGGAATAGGCGGGATAGGCGGAACGTTACCCTCTTTCGCCGCCGTTGAGGCGGGCGCCAAACTCGTAACGGCGAATAAAGAAAGCATAGTCGCGGCGGGTAAAATGCTCCTCAAAAGGGCAAAGGAAAGATCCGTACCCGTGATACCGGTGGATTCCGAACATTCGGCGGCGTTCCAATGTTTGCTCGGAGAGGACGCGGGAAGCGTCGAAAAAATAATACTTACCGCTTCGGGCGGCGCTTTTCGCGATATGAGCGCGGAAGAAATAGCGCGTACCCGCGCCACGGACGCCTTGAAGCACCCTAACTGGAAAATGGGCGTAAAAGTCACCGTCGATTCCGCGACCCTCATGAATAAGGGGCTCGAAGTAATAGAAGCGAAGAGACTTTTCGGAGTACAAAACGTAGATATCGTCGTGCATAGGGAAAGCGTGATACACGCGCTCGTTCAGTTCAAGGACGGCACTTCGAAACTCTGCATGTCGCCGCCCGACATGCGTATCCCCATTCAATATGCGCTTACTGCGCCCGTAAGGCGTGAGGTGTTCGCGGGAGACGCGCAAGCCGTGCCCAAAGGTTTCGAGGCGCTTTCGGGACTTACGTTTTCGAAACCGGATCTCGTGAGGTTTCCCTGCCTGAAGCTCGCGCTCGAAGTAGCGCGCGGTGACTCCGAATATAACGGCGCAGTGCTGTGCGCGGCGGACGAAGCCGCCGTTTCGCTGTATATGTGCGACGCGATAGGCTTTTACGGTATAAACGAGGTCGTTTCGGACGCACTCGACGCTTTTGCGGGCGGTAAACTTTCCGCTCCCGAAGAATTAGCGAGTATCGAAAGCGAGGTAGGGGAATATATTTTAGAGAAATACGGAGGGATCGGATGCTCTTAGCCGCCTCATTTGAACAGGTGATGACTACCATAGGCTACGTTCTGCTCGCGCTTTGCGCGCTGATGTTCATGGTCGTCATCCACGAACTCGGGCACTACCTCGCGGGTAAACTGCTCGGCTTCAAAATAAACGAATTCGGCATAGGTTTCGGACCGCCGATATTCAAGCGTACCAATAAGAAAACGGGGGAAGTCTTCACTATCCGTCCCATTCCGCTCGGCGGTTTCTGCGCCTTCGAAGGCGAGGACGACGCCGAAAACAAAAATCCCGCCGCTTTCGAAAATCAACCGCCGTGGAAAAGGTTGATAGTACTTTTTTCGGGCGCGTTTTTCAATCTTGTATCGGGTTGGATAATCATAGTTATATTTTTCTCCGCTTACGGACAGGTGCTTCCCGAAGTGGTCAACGTTTACGCGGATTCTCCCAACGCCGCCGTGCTCGAAGAAGGCGACGTTTTCCTGAAAGTCGGCGGCAAACAAATGAACGTTCTCATGGCGGAGGACGCCACGAAAATGTTCTCGGAAGCGGGCGATACCGTCGAAACGGTGGTATTGCGCGACGGTAAGCGAGTTACGATCACTTTGAGCAAAGGAACCTGCGTAGCAGGTACCTACGATGCGGACGGTAATTTCACTCCAACGGTCAACGAGGAAACCGGCGAAGTCGAAACTTATTACGGTTTCGGTTTCACTTCGGTGTCGTATGCGGTCAAATTGCCGTTTTTCCTTGCGCTCGGAAGATCGTTTTCGTTCATGTTCTTCCTCGTTTACAAGATCCTTGCCATTCTCGGAAGTCTTATCACGGGACAGATAGCGTTGAATACCGTAGGCGGTCCCGTCACGACCATTACCGTCATGACGCAGGCGGCAAGCAGCGGTTTCGCGACGTTCTCTTACGTTATATGTCTTATATCCGCAAACCTTGCGGTAATGAATCTGTTGCCGATACCGGCGCTCGACGGCTCGAGAATGCTTTTCTGCCTTATAGAATGGATATTCAAGAAGCCGATAAACAAAAAGGTGGAAGCGGTCTTGCATACCGTGGGGTTCGTTTTGATATTCGCATTCGCTATTTTCGCGGACATATTCCAGTTCGTGACCTGAGGAGGGCGGCGTTCACATATGACGAAACAAGTTAAAGTCGGTAACGTGAAAATTGGCGGAAGGGCGCCCGTGAGCATTCAGTCGATGACGAATACCCTTACGAGCGATTACGAAGCCACGATAAGACAGACGGAAGCGCTTGCCGCGGCGGGCGCGGAGCTCGTGCGGGTTTCGGTACCCGACGGCGAGAGCGTCGCTTCGCTCCGCAAGCTTGTCGTCAACTCTCCCGTACCGATAATTGCGGACGTACATTACGACTACAGACTCGCTTTGGCTTCGATAGAAGCCGGAGCTAGTAAAATACGCGTAAATCCCGGCAATCTCGGAGCAAACGGCGTAAAAGAGATGGCGAAACTCGCAGCCGAACGCAAAATACCCGTGCGAGTCGGCGTGAACGCCGGTTCGTTGGACGGAATGCGTTCCGCTCGCGCGCTTGCCGAACTTGCTCTCGACAACGCAAAGATATTCGAGGACGCGGGTTTAAGCGATCTCGTGCTCGCGGTCAAGTGTTCGGACGTAAGGCGCACGGTGGCGGCGTACCGCGAGCTTCACGCGATGTGCGATTATCCGCTACACGTGGGACTTACCGAAGCAGGCACAGTCGCAAAAGGCGCGATACGTTCTGCGGTGGCGATAGGTGCGCTGCTTCTGGACGGAATAGGCGATACGGTGCGCGTATCTCTCGCGGGCGATCCCGTGAAAGAGATAGCCGTGGCGAAGGACATTCTCCGCTCGGTCGGACTGCGCTCGGGAGTTAAGGTCGTAGCCTGTCCCACTTGTGCCAGGACGCAGATACCGGTCGAAGAACTTGCCGAGAAGGTGGAAAACGCTTTACGCGACGTCGATTCCGACATGTGCGTCGCCGTGATGGGCTGCGCGGTAAACGGTATAGGCGAAAGCAGGGACGCCGACTTCGGCGTGTGCGGCGGCAAAGAAAGATCGGTGCTATTCATGCGCGGAAAGCCGTATAAGACCGTCGACAATTCCTGCATCGAGGACGAACTAAAGAAAATGTTAGAGGTGTATCGTGGATAACGGCGGTTCGTACGGATCGTTCTCTTACGTACTGGAGCAGGCGCTCGACGAGAACGAAAGGATATTCAAATTTACCGGAGCGGTGCTCAACGAGCGCGAAGAGGTCGTTATAACGCTACTCGTAGCGGCGGCGGATTACGACGCTAAACTTAACGACGGTTTGCGCGCCAAGGTCGAGAAGATCGTGCGCGAAACGGTGCCCGCGGCTTATGCCGTGCACGTGGTCTACAGGAAGACCGACACCGACGAAAGATTCATACGCGAAAAGATCTTCGCTTATTTCTACGATTCGAGCCCTATAATGACGGCGAAAATGAAGGACGCTCCGATATCCGTAGAGATAGGTTTAGGGAGCGTGAAAGTGAGCATAGGGCTTCCCCCGGACGTATTCAGCTATGCCAAAAGCGGCGAACTAGACAGGAACCTCGCCGATTATCTCGACACGCAGATAATAGAGCATGTGGAAGTGGAATTCTACAGGACGGAAAACAATCCCGCGCTCTCGCGGAAGAAGATACGCAAGATAGAGTCCGTACGTCCGTCGATAAGGCTTGCGGACGTGAACGTCGTTGTTCCGCTCGTAGGCGCCATAGCGAAAAAGCCCGCTTATATTACCGACGTAGGCTCCAAGGAGAGCGACAGCGTGACCGTATGCGGGAAAGTCGTCGCCGTGGAAGAACGCAAAACGCAGGCGGGGAAGGAATATTTCCGTTTCACTCTGGATGACACTACGGGGAAAATCGAATGTCTTTTCTTCTCGAGGTTCCCTTCGCAGATCGAGCGTCTCAGGACCTATCTTCTGCAGGACGTGTGCGCCGTAGCCGAAGGTAACCTCAAAATGGACGAGCGTTCCGCAAAGCACGTCATGTTCGTAAGGAAGATATCGACCTGCACGATAGACTACGCGAGCATCCGCACCGACGTGGTGTATAAAGACGTACCCGAAGATTATTATACCGTCGAACCCGCGGATTACGCGGAGAGCGCTCAGGGCAGCATGTTCGACGAAGAGGGCAAGCTTCCCGAGCTTCTCAAAGGGAAAATAGTCGTATTCGATCTGGAAACGACCGGACTTTCTCCCACCGCTTGCGAGATAATTGAAATCGGCGCCGTGCTCATGGAAGACGGAGTTATGAAATCGGTATTCTCCACGCTTGTCAATCCGGGCACGCATATTCCCGAGGAAACTTCCGCCGTCAACCATATTTACGACGAGGACGTGGCGAACGCGCCTTCTTTCGAAGACGTGGTGGGGGATTTCTATAAATTCGCGTACGGCGCCACGCTTGCGGCGCATAACGCGCCTTTCGACATGAGCTTCCTTACATATCACGCCGCGAAATATCTATATAATTTCGACAATCCCGTGATAGACACTCTTCCGCTGGCGCGTAAAGTCGTAAAACGCGACAGGGGAGTCAATCTCGGCGCGCTATGCGAACGCTTCGGAATAGATCTTACCAACGCTCACCGCGCCGTTCACGACGCCGTAGCGACAGCCAAAGTCCTTAAAGTGCTCGCCGGATTGGACGAAAGGTGAATTTAACGTGAAAGTTTGGTTTGCATCGAGAAAGCACCGTTGACAAACGTGCGCGCGCGAGTTAAACTGTAATCGAATCATGAAACGAAGGTCGTCGATCTTACTGCTGGCCGCTATCGCAGTCTGCCTTCTGCTCACGACGCTCGTCGCTTGTCGAAGCGTGGGCGACGGTAACACGACTTATATTATTTCTTTCAACACCGACGGCGGCAGCGAAGTCCAAAGTATCATATTGAAAGCGGGAGAGCGTATAGTTCTTCCCGATCCGCCCACGAAGGACGGATACGTTTTCACGGGCTGGTATAACGACCGCGAATGCAAACGACCGGTAAATACCTCGGTTTTCAAAGCTAACGGCAATATGACGATTTTTGCGGGGTGGGAGAGCGTGGAAACATATCCGCACGCCATCACTTTGGAAAAATATGCCGAAGGCAACGTAAGTCTTCTTTCACCAATTGAAAACAGGGCGCAGATGGGTACCGAGGTCACGGTTGCGGTGACGCCTGCGAACGCTTACGAAGTGGCTTCGGGCGGAGTGGTCGCGGTAGGCGCTTCGACTACCACCGTTCTCGAATACGTTTCCGGCAACCGATATGTTTTCGTAATGCCTGCGGAGCCGGTCACGATCCGTGTCACGTTCGTGCTACGGGCGCACGCCGTATCGGTATATCCTTTCACCTCGAACGGTACGATAGCTTTGGGAACGGACTCCGCAAGACGCGGCGACATCGTCACGGTGCGCGCCATACCCGATTACGGCTACAGACTGGTAAAAATGTATATGTTCGCTTCTGCGGAAGGCGGACGCGTCGATATCACCGATAATTATTTCGTGATGACCGATTCCGACGTGATCGTGGGGGCGGAATTCGCGCCGATCGACTACGACACGCTGTATTCCGTGGACTGCGAAAGTAGCGGAAACGGCGAGATCGTCCTCGAAACCGACAGGTCCGCCGCGGGACTGTTCGTTAAATTCGAAGTCAGACCCGGAGAAGGCAGCCGACTGGTCAGTCTCGGCGCCGAAGGGGTGATCCTCGACGACGGCGGTTTCATCATGCCGGACAACGACGTTACGCTCGAAGCCGTATTCGCGGATATAGACGATGACGACGATCTGTATAAGCTTACTTTGAGCGCTTCCGACGGAGTGATAGCCACCGACGACGACAGATATTCTTACGCGGCGGGAGAAGAAGTCACTTTATTGCTCAATCCGCTCACCGACTACGAGATCGGTTCCGTGAGCGTCAACGGCTCTTATATAGAAGGCGATACTTTTATAATGCCCTCCGAGGATACCGTCGTCGTAGCGGAATTCGTGAAGCGCGGCTATTACGTGGCTTTTTCGGGCGACATGAATTTCCAAGGCACGCTTTCCGCCAACAACGCTTACGAAGGCGATCTGATAGCTTTCGACATTACGCCGGACGCGGGATATTTTATATCTTCCGTGCAGCTTAAAATACTCGGCGAGGACGAAAATCCCGTTTCCGTCCTCGAACTCGACGACTACAGCTTCGTCATGCCTAAGGCTAACGTGTTTATTTGCGTTTCCACTCGTGCGGTCAGCAATGTGTCTTTTGCTTTGAAAGCGGAAGAATTCGAAGGCGGCACGGTCTCTTTCCATAATGCGACAGCGTGCTACGGCGAAACCGTTTATGCCACCGTTACCCCCGACGAGGGATACCGTCTTAAATCGGGCAGTCTTAAAATAAGTTATATTTCGGCGAGAGTTCCCGTCACCGTAGCGGTTGACGAGGAATTCGTAATGCCCGACAGCGACGTTACCGTTACCGCGGAATTCGAGCGGGTATATAAAGTAGGGTGTATAGACGAATACAATATTTCCGTATATCCGAGCGTTACCGAGATCGCGGTAGGCGAAGCGGTACAGTTCATAGCCACGACGCGCGGCGATTACAATTACGGTTCGATAGAGCTTACGGTCACCACCGGCGGCGGTTACAGCGGCGCGCTCGACGAGTCGGGCGTATTTATCCTTACCGCAGAGTATGCGGGCGACGTCGGTATTATGTACGACGACGGGAAATACGACAAAGTCAGCGATTCTTCCGATTATTCGTCGATAAGGATCGACAACGTAAAGGGCGGATACATCACCGTTCCCAACTACAACGCGGTCTACGCAGGCACAGTGGTGCCCATAACCGTGGTTCCCAACGAAGGCTATGAATTGAAAAGTATTACTCTGACCACGTCCGATTCTTCGTACGCCGTCTCGGATACGTTTACGATGCCTGCGACGAACGTCACCCTCACGGCGGAATTCGTCGAAATTACTCCCGTAGGATTTACGCTCGATACTCTTTACGAGCGCAATCGCGACAGCTTCGCCTCAGCCGGTATTTTCCTTAAATATTCCCGCGAAAGCTATCAGATCAGAGAGCTGTTCGGAGGTAATAATTTCAATTCTATTCTCAGTTACGTCGACGGCGTCGTTACTGCCGTTTCGGAATACGGGCACGATTTCTATGTGATAGAAGTCAAATCCCTCATGAAGATCACCGCCATTGTTCAACGCGCCGTGGAACGCATTATGCGCGATTATCCCGAAGACGCCTTCGTCGACGTCGATATCGATTACAATTTCTTTATAGTTTCCGTAAACGGCAACGCCGAAGAAGACAGGCAGATGCTTCTGAACGGGATAAAACAGATTGACAACTGTATCCTGTATAAACGGGAAGACGCGTCTTACGGACTGTACGCATACGTGGGCAACTCCGGTTACGTCAATATAATGCAATCGTATTCCGGACGCATCGTTTCGTATATAGCGCCTTATGCGTTCGCGGCGAAAGGCGCTAACGTGTTCGGCGTCACTCTCGGCAACGTGAGGATACTCGACGATTACGCGTTGTACGGACTCGAAAACGTCAGGTACGTTTATCTCGGCAACGTCGAATCGGTAGGAAAGGGCGCGTTTTTAGGGTGTATGGCGCTCGAGTACATAGGAGTAAGCGAGAATAACTCCTCATTCGTAAACGACGCTCAGGGCGCGCTTTACCGCGTGGTGACTGCGAATAAATACGATCTGATCGCTTATCCTGCGGGCAACGCGGCAACGGAATATAATATCAGATCGCAATGCACGACGATATTGCCTTTCGCTTTCTGCGGCGCCGATTCGCTTGTCCGCGTCGGCTACGGCGGCAATCTCGTCACGATAGGCGATTACGCTTTCTACGGTTGCTCTTCGCTTTCGGAAATATATTATTCCAATACACCCGAAACCTCCGTGCTTTCGGGCGTTGCGGCTCTCGACGCTCCCAATTCGTCCGTGACGAGCGTCGGCGCTTACGCATTTTACGGTTGCGCTTCTATCACCACGTATCGATTCGATAAGCTTACCTATTTGGGTAACGCCGCGGTGGACTGGGACGGCTCCGCGAACCTTACCGTGTGGCTCAATACTTCGGCTCCGACCGTTGCCGGCGGTGTCCCGATAGACGTGGAAGGCGCCGCGGGCGGAAGCGGACGGTTGTATATTCGCGCCGGCGCTCTCTCGGAGAGTTATAAGGAGTCGGAATACTGGCGCGACCTGTCAGAATATTTCGAATAGACCGTCGAGTCATAAACATGTTCCGTAAGGCATATCCTATGGCAAAGGGATATGCTTTTTTTGTTAGGTAAATTAAGTTCTATTCCCCGAATAATCGTCGGAATTCGACAAAGCTAAAACGTTAATATGGAGGTAAAGAAATGTTCCTCGTTATGAGAAAGCGCACGGCTTTGACCGTGATAGCGTCCGTGCTCGTGCTTATTGCGGCGGTGGCGCTTATAAGCGCGCAAGCCGCGACCGAAGCCGCTGCGGCGAAAAGACTGGTGCCCGTTTATTCGGTAGAAACGGAAGATAATAAAGTGGCGCTTACGTTCGACGCTTCGTGGGGCGCGGACAAGACAACGAAAATAATGGATATCCTCGAAGAATACGGCTTCAAGGGGACGTTTTTTCTTACGGGGATATGGGTGGACGAATACCCCGAACTTGTCAAGGAAATAAACGAACGCGGGCATCTCATCGGGAATCACAGCGACAACCATAAGCATTTGAGCGAGCTGAACGAAACCTTGATGGGAAGCGAGATAGACGTTACCGCCGAGAAAATAGAAGCTCTCGTAGGCTACAAGCCGGCGTATTATCGCGCGCCGTTCGGGGAATACGACAACAAACTTATCAACGCGCTCGGGGCGCGGGGAGTCCAATGCATACAATGGAGCGCGGACAGCCTCGACTGGAAGGGCATAAGCGCGGCGGAGATAACCGAAAACGTCGTGAATAAGCTCGATAAAGGCGCGATAGTATTGTGCCATAACAATTCCGAGCACATTACCGAAGCATTACCGCTGATATTGCTTGCGATAAAGAATAAGGGGATGAGCGCGGTAAGACTGGACGAACTTGTATATAAAGACGGATATACGATAGACGCCGCCGGCAAACAAATCAAAAATCAATAACGAATCACGGGAGTAAAACCAATGGACAATCTAATGAACAACAACGTAGTGTATCTTACCGGAAAAATCACGGGCGAGCCGAAGTACTCGCACAGCGTATTCGGAGAAGGCTTTTACGAGACCCACGTGGAAGTGGAAAGATTATCGTCGCAGAAAGACGTGATACCGGTAACGGTATCGGAGAGACTGCTGGACGAAGGCGGATTCGAGGACGGCAGTCAGGTCAGCATAGAGGGACAATTCCGCAGTTACAACAAGCTTATCGACGGCAAATCAAAACTGATGCTGACGGTATTCGTGCGCGAGATAACCGACGACGAATACGCGCTCAACACCAACCGTATAGAGCTCACCGGTTACGTGTGCAAGCCGCCGGTATTCCGCACGACGCCGTTCAAGCGCGAAATAGCCGACATATTGATAGCCGTGAACAGGGCGTATAACAAGTCGGATTACATACCGTGCATAGCGTGGGGAAGGAACGCGAGGTTTGCCGCGAAACTCGAGGTGGGCGACAAAATAAGTCTCAGCGGAAGGATACAGAGCAGAGAATATCAAAAGGTGCTCGAAAGCGGCGAGCAGGAAACGCGTACCGCTTACGAAATAAGCATAGGCAGGCTTTGTTTTGCGGGTGCATGCTCCGAAGAGGAAGAAATGACCGAGTAAAAGAAACAATGCTTGCAAAGGAGGGACGGCGGCGTTATAATAACCTTATGGAAAAGGTTATAGAGAATCTCGAAAATATAAAATCGGCTATAGCGCGCGCGGCGGAGCGCGCAGGGCGCGATCCCGCAGAGATCAAGATAGTGGGCGCGAGCAAGTTCCGCGATATAGAGACCTTGCGGAAGCTGTGGGCGTACGGCGGCGTGGAAGCTTTCGGCGAAAACAGAGTGCAGGAATTCTGCTCCAAATACGACGAAAACCTCACGTGGGACTTCATAGGTAGGTTACAGACAAACAAGGTCAAATATCTCATCGGGAAGGTGCGTCTCATACAAAGTCTCGACAGACCCGCGCTGGCAGAAGAAATCGAGCGCCTTGCGGCAAAGCACGGCGTCGTGCAGGAGTGCCTTATCGAGATCAACAGCGGAGAGGAAGCCAACAAGGGCGGACTGATAGCCGAGGAGGCTGAGGAATTCCTCGCTTCGCTCGGAGCTTACGCGCATATCAGAGTGAGAGGGCTCATGGCGGTCGCGCCGCAGGGTATCGAAGAGAGCGAACTGCGCGCGTGCTTTACCAAAGTCGAGGGGTTGTTCCGTAAACTAGGCAAGGATAGGGAGGGCTTCGACATTCTCTCGATGGGGATGTCTCACGACTTCGAGCTTGCCGTCGAATGCGGTTCCACGATGATACGTCCGGGGCGAATATTGTTCGATTAGCCTTTCGAGTATTCTAATTTAGACGCATTTTCATAGTATGAGCTATCTTGAAACGTTGAAAACCGGCAAAATTCCAGAGAAAAAGCCAAAAATCCCGAAGCCTACTCCTTATGACAGATATATGGCGCGCAAGCGTCCCGACACCCTGCCGAAGGCGGCGCGGGTAAGCGTCACGACGCCCGCAGGATATAACGACGTGCGTATGATCGTGGGAGAGATAAGGCGCAATCGCGGCGTGGTCGCCGACTTCAAGGGCGTACCGCCCGTGACGGCGCAAAGACTTCTCGATTTCCTGAGCGGCGCTGTCTGCGCGCTCGACGGTCGAATGGAGCGGATAGGCGACGGGACCTATCTCATCACTCCCAAAGGCGTGGAGATTGCCTGTGCGGCGAGTCGTGCGGACGAAAACTGAGTTTCGGTACCTTATTCGTGCGTAATATCCTTGCGTTTGCGTTAACGGGCGTTATTTTCTTGCATAACGTCCGCTTTTATTGTATACTATCCGTATGCGAAAACCCGATTTGAGGAAATATTTTTACGACGATCCGCGTAAGACGGCGCTTTATCTGGGGATAGAGGCGGTCATTATGTTCGCGTATCTCGCGCTCGATCTCCTGACCAAGGAATTCGTCTACGGTCCGATAGCCGCCGGCAAGCCCGATATCATACTTATCGAAGGCGTGTTGCGCTTTACCGCAGTGGAGAATACGGGTGCTTCGTTCGGTATTTTTTCGGACGCCACGAGCGTTCTTCTCGCCGTCGCCTGCGTTACTTTCGTCGTTCTGGCGACATTATGGGTGTTTTCGGTCAAAGAACGTAACGGATTTTTTCGCGCCGCGCTCATTCTTATGCTTGCCGGAGCTCTGGGCAATATAGTCGACCGCATCGCTTTCGGCTACGTGCGCGATTTCATATATTTCGAGTTGATCGACTTTGCCGTGTTCAATTTTGCCGACAGCGGACTTTGCGTCGGTTGCGGTTGCATGATAGTTTATATCATTTTCTTCTATCGTCCCGATAAAAAATCCGAGAACAAGTCTGCAGACGACGGAAAGTCGGAGGCTTGACGTGGAAGTTTCCGTTTTTGTGGCAGGCAGCGAGGACAAAGGGGCGCGTCTTGACGTTTTCCTCGCCGATAAATTGCCCGACATCTCCAGAAGCCGCATTAAAGGCTGTATAGAAATGGGTATGGTCAAAGTGCGCGGAGAGCAGGTGTCCAAAGGCGGCTACGCGATGAAAGAGGGCGATCTCGTGGAGATAGCCGTAGCGGACGCCGTCGAGCTCAGCGTCGAGCCCGAAAATCTTCCGCTCAACATCGTTTACCAGGATCCCGATTTCGCCGTGATCAATAAAGCGCAGGGAATGGTCACCCATCCCGCAGCGGGCTCGCCCGACGGCACCCTCGTCAACGCCGCTCTGTACCACATCAAAGATCTGTCGGGTATTAACGGCGTGCTGCGTCCCGGCATAGTGCACCGACTCGACAAGGATACTTCCGGGCTTATACTTATAGCGAAAAACGATTGCGCGCATCTCTCGCTTGCCGCTCAGATCGCAGAAAAAACCGCTAAACGCTTTTATATAGCGCTTGTGGACGGCAACATCAAAGAGGACTCCGGAGTTATCGAGCAGCCGCTGGACCGCAATCCCAAAGACCGCAAAAAAATGGCTGTCGTCAAAGGCGGACGCCCCGCAAAGACCGCTTATAAAGTGATAGAACGTTTCGGGCGTTATACGCTTGCGGAGTTCGAGCTTTTCACGGGAAGAACGCACCAGATCCGCGTGCATTGCGCTTACATGAAGCATCCCGTCGTGGGCGATCCTCTCTACGGCGGAAGCAACGCGTTCGGCCTTAAAGGGCAGTTGTTGCACGCCGCAAGACTCGTGGTGAACCACCCCGTTTCGGGCGAGCGCATGGAATTCACGGCGCCGCTTCCCGATTATTTCCGCGATGTGCTCGATAAGTTGCGCAAAACGCTTGCATAACTTTTCTTTATATGTTAATATTTTAATGCTTAATAGTAATTATTACGGTTACTTGAGAGTGGTCGGCGGCCACTCTCAATCGATATATAGAGGAGTGAGGCGTCTCAAATGGACTACGGATCGGTTAAAGAACGCGCGGAAAGCGTGATAGTGCCCGTCGTGGAAAAACTCGGCTACGAAGTCGTCGAGGTTACTTTCAACTGCGTCGGAAAGTGCGATACGCTTACCGTTTACATTTATAAAAAAGGCGGAGTCGACCTCGATGATTGTGTAAAGGTCAACGACGCGCTCGACGCGCCGCTCGAAGCAGCCGATATTACCGACGGCAGAGCCTACACCCTCAATATTTCTTCGCCCGGGCTCGATCGTCCCATAGTGACCGACAGGGATTTCGAGCGCAACGCCGGAGAAAAGGTGGAAGCCGTTTACATTAAACCCGTCGGCAAAAAGAAACAGGCGGTAGGGCTCCTTCTCGGACACGACGACGAAAACGTTTATCTCGAGGTCAAGACCCTGAAAACGCCGATACCCAAGGCGAATATCAAAGTACTTCGCCCTTACGTGGACATGAAGGGTCTTAAATAGACCGGACAATTTAATAACAATTTAATACGGAGGTTACCCCAAAATGAAAAACAAAGAACTGTTCCTTGCGCTCGACCAGATCGAAAACGAGTACAAAATCGACAAATCGTTGCTTATATCTTCTCTGGAAGCGGGACTCGCGTCCGCCTTCAAGAAAGAGAGCGGCGAATCCCGCGCGGTCGCGGCAAGGATGAATCCCGAAACTTATACCATCGAATTTTTCGCATACCAGACCGTGGTGGATGGCGAACCTCAGGAAGATTCCGAGATATCTTTGGAAGAGGCGCGCGACATCAAGCCGGACGCCGAAGTCGGCGAACTTATTGGCGAAGTCGTTTCGCCCGACGATCTTTCGAGGATCGCGGCGCAGACCGCCAAGCAGGTCATAACCCAGCGCATCAACGAAGCCAAGCGCGAACAGGTCATGAGCGAAATGAACGAGCGCGAAGGCGAACTTATGCAGGCTGTCGTGCGCAGGATAGAGTCTACCGGCACCGTGTCCGTCGAGATAGTGGGCACGCAGATGGAAGGCATCCTCGCGACGGGAGACCAGGTGCGCGGCGAAAAGCTCAACGTGGGCGACAAGATCAAGGTTTACGTCAAGAAGGTGCGTACCGACGCCAAAGGAACTTCCCGCGTAATGGTTTCGCGCAGTTGCGCGGGCTTCGTAAGGAAGCTTTTCGAGATAGAAGTCCCCGAAATCCGCTCCAATCTCGTCAAGATCAAGAATATCGTTCGCGAAGCGGGGCTTCGTACCAAGCTTTCCGTCTACAGCGAAGACCCCAATATCGACTCGATCGGTTCCTGCATAGGACCCAAGGGCTCGCGCGTTAACGCCGTTATCAACGAGCTCAACGGCGAAAAGGTGGACGTTATCCTTTACAGCACCAATCCTTCGGAATATATCGTGCGCGCGCTGTCGCCCGCTAAAGTTCTGATGGTTCAGCTCAACGAAACGGAGCAACAGGCGAGAGTCATCGTCCCCGACGACAAGCTTTCGCTCGCTATAGGTAAGGGCGGTCAGAACGCCAAGCTCGCCGCCAAACTTACCGGCTATAAGATCGACGTGAAGCCTTATTCCGTAGCGGTGGGCGACGACGAGGGCGCGGAAACCGAGGAATAACCCCAGTACGGTAAATGTTCAGACCCGAGAGAATGTGCGCCGTTTGTCGCACGAGGAAGGATAAGAGCGAACTGATACGCATAGCGCGTTTGCCCGGAGGCGGTTTCGCGGTAGATTCCGCGGATAACCTTCCGGGGCGCGGGGCGTACGTCTGCAGGGACGCGAAATGCATCGAGCAATGCCGTAAAAGGCGCGCATTGGACAGGTCGTTCAAGACCGCGGTGCCGGAGGAGATATATGAAATTATCGCCGGAATGCACAGCGAAGATAAGTAGTTATATCGGGTTTGCACTCAAAGCGGGCAAAGTCGTATTCGGCACCGACAACATTCTTGCAAGCAATAAACGCATGCTGGTGCTCGTGTCGGATGAACTCAGCGGTAACGCCGCGTCGAAGATATCGGCGCACGCAAGCGAGAATGGCTGGCGGGTGATAGAGATATCCGGTATGCGCTCGATAATACCGCGCGAAGGCGTCAAAGCCGTAGGGATACGCGAGAAAAATATCGCGGAAGCTATCCTGAAGCAAATAGAAAAACAAGAATAATCAACTTATTACTGAATAGAGGACGGAAAGAGAATGGCAGGAAGCGTGAACAACGAACAAAATACCGTGCACAACATCTCGAAAATAGAAAGCGTGCTTAAAGCGAAGAGAGACAGCGTGGCGAAGACCATAGCGGAATACCGCAAGGTACTCGAAGGCGCTCGCAAATCTCTTGACGAAAAGTACGCGGAATTTTTGCGCGAAGCGGAGGAACGCGAAGCGCTCGAAGCGGAGAAGCTGAGAGCCGAGAAAGAGAAAGAAGAAGCAATCAAAGAGGCTACCGCGACTCCTATAGTACCGGAAGAACGGAAAGCGGAAGCGGAGAACGGCGAAGCCGCGAAAGCGCCCGAAGAGACTTCAGAACCCGCAAAAGCGGCGGAGACGGCGCTTCCCGAGCAGAAGCAGGAGATCAAAGCGGAGCCCGCCGAGGATAAGGCGCGCGCGAGCGTTACCGAGGAGGAGCCTCTTTCCAAGCAGAGGCTTGCCGCCAAGTCTGCCGCGGAATCCATTATCAATAAAAACAAGAAGCCGGTCATCGCGAAACCGGTCATCAAGACGTATATCCCGCCGGCGGAAGAACCCAGGCAAAGACGTTACGGCGATCGTCCGCAGGGAGCGGCGGGACAGGGACGCAGACCGCAGGGCGGAGCGCCCGGCGCGTCGGTCTCGTTCAGACAGTCCGCGATCGATCGCATAAACAACGCGCCGTTGCCGCAGGCAGGCGGAAACGCGCCCAAGAAAAAAGTGGCGGACAATCGTCCCGAGGACAAGACCCGCACCAATAAGAAGGCGATGACCAAGAAGGGTTACGTTACCGACGGCGCCGTAGTCGAATACGACGAGATGGGCGAGATCAAGAAGATCCGCACGAGAAAGACGGGCGCGCAGAAGAAAGAATTTACCGTGACTGAAGCCATGGTCATCGAGCATGCGGTGTTCACCAAAGAGAATTTCACGGTGAAAGAGCTTGCCGAAAAGATAGGCAAAGCCGGCGCGGAGATCATTAAGAGGCTTTTCCAGCTCGGTATCATGAAGACCATTAACGACAATATCGACTTCGAAACGGCGGAACTCGTCGCTAACGACCTCGGTATTTCTATCGAGTTACAGAAAGAAGAAACTTCCGAAGAAAAACTTATTTCTTACTTTGAGAACGAAGCGGAAGACGATCCTTCCTGCCTCAAGCCTCGTCCTCCTATCGTAACGATCATGGGACACGTTGACCACGGCAAGACGTCGATACTGGATTATATCAAGAAATCCAACGTAGCTGCTGGCGAAGCGGGCGGAATAACGCAACATATCAGCGCATACACGACTATTGTTAACGGCAGACCGATATGCTTCCTCGACACGCCCGGACACGCGGCGTTCACGGCGATGCGCGCACGCGGAGCGAACGTGACGGACATAGTCGTCATAGTCGTTGCCGCCGACGACGGCATAATGCCGCAGACCGTGGAAGTCATCAACCACTGTAAAGCCGCGGGCGTCAAGATCATCGTTGCTATCAATAAGATAGACAAAACGGGTGCGGACGTCGAAAGGGTCAAATCGCAGCTTACCGAATACGATCTGCTCCCGGAAGAATGGGGCGGCGAAATCCCGGTAGTCCCCGTCAGCGCCAAGACCGGCGAGAATATGGATCTTCTGCTCGAAAATATCCTTACCGTAGCGGATATTATGGAGCTTACCGCCAATCCCGACCGTAAGGCTCGCGGCACGGTAGTGGAAGCGAGACTCGACAAAGGCAAAGGACCCATCGCGACCGTGCTCGTCCAGAACGGAACGTTGTCGGTAGGCGATCATATCGTGGCGGGCACCGTGATAGGTAAAGTCAGAGCGATGCAGGACGACAAGGGTAGGAACGTCAAGAAGGCGGGACCTTCCATGGCGGTGGCTATTCTCGGACTCGACGAAGTTCCCGATTCCGGCGATCAGCTCATGGCTGTCGACGACGAGAAATTGTTGAAGAGCGTCGTTGCGGAGCGTATCGCGCGCGATAAAGAGAAGAAGCTCAACAGCGGCAAGATCACGCTTGACGACGTATTCCGCGGCATAGAAGAAGGTAAGCTTAAAGATCTGAACATCATCATTAAAGCCGACGTGCAAGGCTCTGTCGAGGCGATCCGCGAGAGTCTTACCGAACTCAGCACCGACGAAGTGCGCGTCCGCGTGGCGCACGCCATGGTGGGCGCGATCAACGAGTCCGACGTGGCTCTCGCCGATTCTATCAACGCCATCATCATAGGATTCAACGTTCGTCCGCACGCCAACGCGAAAGCGGCTGCCGAGGCGAAGAAGGTCGAAATAAGGCTTTACCGCGTGATATACGACGCGATCAACGACGTCAAATACGCTATCAAAGGTCTTTCCGCGCCGAAGTATAAAGAGCAGTATCTCGGCAAAGCAGAAGTACGCGCCATATACAAGATCAGCGGCGTAGGCACGATAGCGGGCTGTATGGTCCTCGACGGCAAGATCGTCAAGAACGCGAAAGTCCGTCTCATTCGTGACAACGTAGTGGTCGCGGACACGGCGATAGATTCGCTGAAGCGCATGAAAGACAACGTCAAGGAAGTCGTTTCGGGCTATGAATGCGGTATCGGACTTGCCAACTGCAACGACATACTCGAAGGCGATATCATCGAGTCTTTCGAAGTAGTCGAGGACCGTAGCTGAAGCGCGTAGCGTAAGCGGGAGATATCTTTATGAAAATAGAAAGAGTAAATTCGGAGATCCGTAAAGAGCTCATGGAACTCATAACGCTCGAAGTCAAAGATCCGCGCGTGCACGATTGCGAAATGTTGAGCATAATGCGTGCGGAAACGACGGGGGATCTCAAATACTGCAAAGTATACGTAAGCGTTATGGGCGCGCCCGATCCTTCCGAGGTGATAGCGGGGCTCAATGCGGCTTCGGGATATCTCAGGAACGAACTGTTCGCAAGACTCAAGATACGCACCGTGCCGGAGCTCATATTCGTGCTCGACGACAGTATAGAATACGGACTCAAGATAGACCGTATTCTGAAAGAACTCAATAAGGACGAAAAGAAATAATGTACGAGAGGATCACCAAAAGACTGTTTTCGGCAGAGAGCGTCGCCGTGTTTATGCACATAAACCCGGACGGCGACTGCGTCGGAAGCAGTCTTGCCATGTACGGCTATCTCCGAAATCTCGGTAAAACGGTGGACGTTTACGTCGAAAAAAAAGAAGATATTCGCGAAAATCTCAGTATTTTACCCAATATCGAAGTTATAGGTGCGTGCGAAGGCAGGCATTACGATCTGGGCATCGCGCTCGACTGCGGAAGCGCGAGCCGTATGGGGAGCGCCTCCGCTAAAGTGTATTTCGACAAGTGCGACGAGAGGGTATGCTTCGACCATCACGAAACCTCGGAGCCTTTTGCCGACGAAACGGTATTCGAGAACGTAGCGGCTACGGCGCAGATTCTGTATAAGTTTTTCAAAGAAAACGACGCTTCCGCTATTGATAAAGACGTCGCGACCTGCCTGTACGCAGGACTTCTTACGGATACCGGCGGATTCGCTTTTTCCAACACGAGCGACGAAACGTTGCGCATCGCGTTGGAATTACGTTCCTACGGCATAGACGCCTACCGTTTGCTCTATAAGCTCGTCAAAGAGGAGCGTCGGCAGATATTCGAACTGCGTAACCGCGTTTTGAGTAAGGCGAGATTTTTCTTTGACGACCGTATGGGAATGATAGCGTTCATGCGGAGCGATTTCGAAGCTACGGGGACCGAGGACAAAGACACCGAAGGCATCATCAATTCTCTTATCAATATCGAAGGCGTAAAAATAGCCGTTTCTGTTGCGGAAACGGCGGATAAACGTGCGTTCAAGGTGGGTATCCGCACCAAAGACGGCGTAAACGCCGGTAAATATGCGGCGCTTTTCGGAGGCGGAGGACACGCCAACGCGAGCGGTTGTCGCATATACGCGGACTACGACGAAACCGTGAGAAGGCTCACCGAAGCGGCAAAACTCGTCCTGGACGGCGACGGAGCGTAACGGAATGCTTTGCGGGTTCCTGAACGTGAACAAGAAAAAAGGGATGACTTCCTCGCGTGTAGTGGGGAAAGTGAAGGGTATCCTTCGTGCCAACGGCATATCGGGAGTAAAGGTAGGGCATACCGGCACGCTCGATCCCGACGGAGAAGGCGTTTTACCCGTAGCCGTCGGCAGAGCAACGAGGCTTTTCGATATCCTGAGCGAAAAGACCAAAGTTTATTATACGGAATTCGTTTTCGGTAAGACTACGGATACTTTAGACGCTTCGGGCGTCGTGACGGCCTTATCCGAAGTTATGCCCGAAAAAAACGATATACTCGCGGCTATTCCTTCGCTTATCGGGGATATCGATCAGATACCGCCCGCATACTCCGCAAAGTCCGTGGACGGCAGGCGCGCGTACGACCTTGCGCGCGAAGGCAAGGAATTTGCGCTCAAAGCGCGCAGAGTGCGTATAGAAAGCATAGAATATTGCGGCGAACGCGACGGCGGCGCGCACGCGTTCCGCGTTACGTGCGGGGGCGGTACTTATATAAGGAGTATCGCGCGCGACATGGCGCAAGCTCTCGGAACCTACGGATATATGCGCTATATACGCAGGGAGCGGAGCGGCATATTTACAATAGAGAACGCCTATACCGTAGATGAGCTCGAAAGCGGGATAACGGATAAGATGATTCCCGTAGAAAACGTATTGAACGATTTTCCGCGATACGATTGTCCTTCGGATGAAGTCGCCCGCGTTCTCAACGGCGTCAAGGTAAATCTCGTCGGGATGCCCGAAGGCATATTCCGGCTTTATTGCGACGGCATGCTCACGGGACTTGCCGAAAACGATAACGGCACAATAGAAGTAAAAACGAGGCTTATATAATGAGCGGAACGTACAAAATGCAGAAACAGCGCACTGCGGAAAAAGAAATTGAAAAAGGGCGTATGCTGGCGCTCGGCTTCTTCGACTGTCTGCATCGCGGACACAGAGAAATAGTGTCCCGAATGCTCTCCGTATGCGAGCTGTGCAATCTCGAACCGCACATATTCACGTTCGACGACGATTTCTTCGAAGCTCTCGGAAGCGATACCCGCCTCGTGTATCTCCTCGAAGAAAGACTTGAATTGTTCGAAGAAGCAGGGATTTTGCGTAAAAACACGCTGATAGCTTCGCCTTCGGCGGACTTTCTCGAAATAAGCGCGGACGATTTTCTCGCGATGTTGGACGGCTACAAGCTTTCCGCGGTCATAGCGGGCGAGGATTTCCGCTTCGGTAAAGGCGCCGCTTACGGGATGGACGAGCTCGAAGAATGGGCGCGGTCACGCGGTATTCTTGCGATAAGACAGCCGCTTTTGAAAGAATGGGACCGTAAGATATCGAGCTCCGATATACGCGAATACCTTGCCATGGGCGAAGTCGCCGCCGCAAACGCGTTGCTCGGAAGAAGATATTTTGTCGAAGGAAGCGTATTGCACGGAAGGGGCGTTGGTAAAAGTTTCGGACTTCCCACCGCAAACCTCACCTTATCGCCCGAAAAATTGCTTCCGTTCGACGGCGTATACGAGACTCGTACCGTTGTGGACGGCGTCAAATACCGTTCCGTCACCAACGTGGGAGCGTGTCCCACGTTCGGCGAGACCGTCAAAGGCGTCGAAACTCATATTATCGGCTTTGACGGCGACGTGTACGGCAAGAAGATCCGCGTGGAGTTCGTGGACAGGATAAGGAGCATATTCCGTTTCGATTCCAAAGAAGAATTGAAAAGACAAATAGAAAGCGACGTAAGAAGGGTGACTGAAAGCGATGATTAAATTCGGTGTAGCGGGTAATTCCCAAAGTTTTTTCGACGAAGGACACACGACGACAATTGAAGCCGCTCCGTGGTGCGCGGCGCGCGGCATAGACGTATTCGAATATTCGTTCGGAAGAGGAGTCAATCTTCCGGAAGCTACCGCGCGTAAGATCGGCGACGCATTCAAGGCGAGCGGCGTGGAGATGAGCGTACACGCTCCGTACTTTATAAATCTCGCTAATCCCGACCCGGAGATGATAGCCAAATCCTTCAATCATATCACCTCCTCGTGTAAGAAGGTGAGAGATTTCGGAGGCGACCGCGTGGTGGTGCATCCTGCGACGCAAGGTAAGGTTGGCAGAGAGGAAGCGCGCAGGGTGATGCTCGAGAACGCGGCGCGGCTTACCGACGTGCTCGGCGAAGCAGGGTACTCCGGTATAAAGATCTGCTTCGAAACGATGGGCAAGCTTGCGCAGATGGGAACGCTCGACGAGATAATCGATATTTGCGCGCTGAGCCCCGATTTTTATCCCTGCATTGACTTCGGACACATCAACGCAAGGGAACAAGGTATTCTAAATAAACCTGAAAACTATAATACTATATTGCAAAAAATGACCGATTTTATGCCAAATTACAAGGTTTTCGGTATGCATGTGCATTTCAGCAAGATCCAGTACGGCGCGAAGGGCGAAATAAGGCATCTTACGTTTGCGGATACCGAATACGGCCCCGACTACCGTCCGCTCATGGAAATGTTCCTCGTTAGAAAGCTGGAGCCGGTGGTCATCTCGGAGTCGGACGGCACGCAGGCGGAGGACGCCGCCGCCATGAAGGAGTATTTCCGTTCGATAGGCGGCGCAGTGCTCGGATGATGTAAAGAGGGTTCGTTTTCAATGCAAACATAAGCGCGGGTCCCCGTTCTTTCTGAGCATTGCCCGCGCTTTTACGTATACTTCGATATTGCTATTGTCCGAAGCATGCGTAAATTTTTACGGCAACAGATCGAATATATTGTCCTGCGATATTCCTGTGATATAGCTGTCGGGTACTCTTCCGAGCAGGATGTCTTCGGCGAGAACGAAATCCATGCTGACCGTTACGTTCCGCGCTTTGAGCGGTACCAGCATGTGCACGGTGCTCGTGATACGCATCACGAGTCGGTGAAGAGTCTGATTTATACCTTCCGCATAGTAAAAAGAGTTTATTCTAACGTCGACTACGCCCACGGGACTTACGTTAATGCTTATGTCGCCGCCTTTGTCTGCGATGAGCGATAATCCGGTAAACGCGCCTGCGGGGATCTCTATCGAACCCGACGTGATTTTGTCTATGCTTGTCTGGACCTCGCGTTGAGCGTGCACCACGAGGCTGTTTATCCCTGCGGTGTTTGCCCTTACGAGAGTTATCTCTCCTTCGGAATTTTTTTCGTATTCGAAGAAATCTCCGTAAAAATCCGCAAGTTTATGTATGTTTGCGTTAGCTTCCACGTAAGCCGCCACGGTCTGGGCGCGTATTTCCGCCTCCGCGATCTCCGCTACGAGCGGCGCGCCGACTTTAGTAAAATACAGCGCGGTGAGCGTGCATATCAACGCCGCGATAAGCAGGAATGCCGTCGCTTTACAAACCTTGCGTCTGTTGTTTTTGCCGTATGTGTGCGCGTGCATATATTAATATATGTTTTTATAGCAAATAAATTGCAAACGCTTATGCCGAATGATATAATATTGGCAATATTTTGTTCAGGAGTATTTTCAAATGAAAGACCAAATCGGTAAACTTATCGAAGCACGACGGTCCGCTATCGAGAATTCCGACCTTCCGGAAAGCGTTAAGTCAATGTTGCTAAGACATTACGAATTGTCCGTAGAAGGGCTTAAAATAATAGCGGAAGCGGGCATTTTCAAAGAATTGAACGACTTGAGAGTGAAGTACGTCGGCAAGAGCGGCGAGATCACTTCGCTCATGAAATCGTTGAAGGACGTTCCCGCGAACCAACGTCCGCAGATAGGTAAATTCATCAACGAGCTCAAAACTCTTTTCGAAGACGCAATAGCCGAGCGCGAAACGCTCATCGCGGCGAGCGAACGTCGCGCCAGAGAGGAACGTGAGAGCCTCGACGTGACTCTATCTCCTCCCGCTACGACCGCCGCTTCCCGTCCGGGCGCGCTTCATCCGCTCACGCTCGTGAAAAACGATATCGTCAAAATATTTACCGGAATGGGCTTCACGATAGTGGACGGCCCCGAAGTGGAATATACCAAATACAATTTCGGACTGCTCAATATCCCCGAAGATCATCCCGCGAGAGATCCCGCGGACAGCTTCTATATCACGCCCGACATACTTCTGCGTTCGCAGACTTCCTGCGTGCAGGCACGCACCATGGAGACCATGGCGCCGCCTTTCCGTATCGTTTGTCCCGGTAAAGTTTACCGCCCCGACGAGGACGCTACCCACAGCCCGATGTTTCAGCAGATAGAAGGTCTCGTCGTGGATAAGCACGTCACTCTTTCCGACCTCAAAGCGGTGCTCGAAGAGTTTGCGCGTAAGTTCTTCTCCTCAGATACCAAAGTGCGTTTCCGTCCGTCCTTCTTCCCGTTTACCGAACCGAGCGTGGAAGTCGATCTGAGTTGCGCCATGTGCGGCGGAAAAGGTTGCCGCCTGTGCAAGGGGACCGGCTGGCTCGAACTTCTCGGCGCGGGCGTCGTCAACCCCGCGGTATTCGATATGTGCGGTATAGACAGCTCCGTTTACAGCGGCTTTGCTTTCGGTATCGGTATCGAGCGCGCCGCTATGATCAAGTACGGTATTCCCGATATGCGCCTTCTTTTCGACAACGACGCGCGTATTCTGGAACAGTTCAGATAGGAGGATAGGAAGATGCTTGTACCTTTGAAATGGCTTAAAGATTTCGTTGATATAAATATCGGCGTCGACGAGCTCGCCGCCAAACTCGTTTCCTGCGGATTCGAGATAGAAGAGATAATCTATCAGGCGGAAGCGGTGAAAGGAGTGCGTACCGCCGTAATAACCGCTTGCGAGAAGCATCCGCAGGCTGATAAACTCATCGTATGCGACATCGACGTGAACGACGGCGTCAAACGCAGGATAGTCACCAACAATACCTGGCTCGAGCCCGGCGACAAAGTGGCTGTAGCGCTCGACGGCGCTAAACTCGCGTCGGGGAAAACGATCCGCGAAGGCGATCTGCGCGGAGTACATTCGTCGGGAATGTTCGTGGGCGGCGCGGAACTCAACCTCACCGAACACGACTATAAGGGAGCAGGAGAAGATAAAGTTCTGTTGCTCGATCCCGAAACGCCAGTGGGCGTAGACGTCAACGAAGCTTTAGGTACCGACGACGTCATACTCGACGTCGCGATAACCGCCAACCGTACCGACGCAAACAGCATACTCGGCATAGCGAGAGAAGTCGCCGCCGTTACGGGGCAACCGCTCAAAATGCCCGCCGATTACGCTGAGCTTCCGGCGGGAAAAGAGATAGGTAAACGTCTCGAAATAGTCAACGAGGCGCCCGATCTTTGTCCGAGATATCTTGCGGCTATGCTGGAGAACGTAGTGATAACCGAATCTCCTCTCTATATCAAACGCAGGCTCAAAGCAGCGGGATTGCGCCCCATAAATAATATAGTCGACGTCACCAATTACGTGCTTCTCGAAGTGGGACAACCTATGCACGCTTTCGATCTGAGACAGATCAAAGGAGGCAAGATAGTGGTGCGCAGGGCGCATAAGGATGAAAAGATAGTGGCTCTCGACGACAAGACCTATACTCTCGACGAAAGCAATCTCGCCATCTGCAACGCCGAAGAACCCATGGCTATAGCCGGCGTTATGGGCGGTAAAGGGTATTCCATTTTCGACGACACGAAGACGGTGGTATTCGAGAGCGCGCGCTTTGCGCGCGACAGTATCCGCCGCACTTCCCGCAGTATCGGTCTGCGTTCCGATTCGTCGGCGCGTTTCGAGAAAGGCATCGACTATTATTCGCAGGAAGCAGGTCTGCGCAAAGCCGTAGGTATGGTGCTTGCCAACGGTTGGGGAACTCTCGTCAAAGGTACGATCGACAGCTTCCCCGCAAAGCCCGACAAAAAGGTAATACGTTTCACCGCTTCGGACGTCGAGAATATACTCGGAATTCCCGTTCCCGCCGATAAGATAGTTTCCATTCTCAATTCGCTCACTCTCGACACCGTGACAGACGGGGAATATATGGAAACGACGATTCCCGATTACCGCGAAGACATCGTGGGGATAAACGACATCGCGGAAGAAGTCATACGCATATACGGATACGATCATTTCGGTAACGACGCGGTCATGACGGGCGCGCTCGCTTCCGGCGGCAAGACCGAGGAACAGGAATTTACCGACAAGATTAAGGATTATCTCGTAGGGTGCGGCGCTTACGAAATAGTCACGTATTCCTTTATAAGTCCCAAAGCGTGGGATATGCTCGGATTGCCGGAAAACAGTCCGTTACGCGATAACGTCAGACTTACCAACCCGCTCGGAGAGGATTACAGCGTGATGCGCACGACTCTTGCTCACAGCATGATCAAGACGCTTTCGACCAACTGCACGCGCGGAAACAAAGAGGGCAGATTCTTCGAACTCGCCAAGACTTATATCCCCACGGAACCGGTAGAGGAATTGCCGATAGAGGAGAACAAACTCGCGATAGGCGCGTTCGGCGAACGCGAAGATTTCTATACGTTCAAATCCGTCGTCGAAAATCTTTTCGGAACGTTGCGCATAGACGTACGTTTCGAGCGCACGGAACTTCCTTACATGCACCCCACGCGCACCGCGAAAGTGATCGCGTCGGACGGAAAAGAGCTCGGATACTTAGGTGAAGTCCGCGCGGAAACCGCGTCGGCTTACGGTGTGGAAAAACGCTTGTATCTTGCCGAACTCGACGCCGAATACGCTGTCAAAAACGCTTCGAAATATTCGGGTTTCCGCAATATTTCACGCTATCCCGCGGTGGAACGCGACCTCGCGCTCGTGTGCGACGCGGCTACCGAGGCGGCTAAAGTCATCGATTGCGTGAAAGAAGCTTGCGATAAAGACATACTTTCCGACGTGACGGTATTCGACGTGTATACCGGCGGCGTGCTCGGCGCGAGCGGCAAAAAGAGCGTTGCCGTCAAGCTTATATTCCGCAGCGATTCGAGAACGCTTGCGGACGCCGAAGTCAACGCGCAGATAGACGCTACCCTTAAGGCGCTTAAAGAAAAACTCGGCATTATCCTGCGCTGAACGTAAGTAAAGAAAAAGGATCGTGGATCATGGAAGAAAGAACACTTAAAGCACTCGAATTCGATAAAATATTGGACTCCGTTGCGGCGTTCGCTTCTTCCGAACCCGCCCGCGCGGCGGTGAGAGAGATACGTCCTTTCGACAGTATCGATTACGTGCGCGAACTTATAGACGAGGTGGAAGAAGCCGATAAGATCGCCTTCGAATACGCTACCAATCTGTCGTTTGCTTTCGACAATATCGATTTCGTTCTCGATAAAGCGGCGGTCATGTCGGTGCTGTCCATGGGCGAGCTTTTGAGAGTCGGCAGGATGCTCCGCGTTGCGCGCAACGTCCGTACCGGGATAGCCAAGGTGCCCGACGAAAATCTCAGGTTGCTGAAAAGGATAGCGACTTCGCTTTATACCGATAAGAATCTCGAAGACGAGATCGACAACGCCATAGTCTCCGAAACGGAAATGCACGACAGGGCGTCAGAGGATCTTCGGCAGATACGCATGCGTATCCGTAAAACGGGCGAAGCCATCAAAACCAAGCTGTATTCTTATATAACTTCGCCTTCTTATTCCAAATATCTGCAGGACAATATCGTCACCGTGCGCGGCGACAGATACGTGATCCCGGTGAAAGCGGAATGCAGAAGCTCCGTTCCGGGGCTCATTCACGACCAGTCGGCTTCGGGACAGACGCTGTATATCGAGCCGATGGCGGTAGTGGAGCTCAACAACACCTTGAAAACGCACATCATTGCCGAACAGCAGGAGATAGAACGCATATTGAGAGCGTTCACCCTGAAAGTGAGCGTGAGCGTCGACAAGATACGCGACAGCTTCGACAAAATCGTCAAACTCGACACCGTTTTCGCCAAAGCGTATTACGCCAACGCGCATAAGTGCTGTAAACCCGTCGTCAACGACAAAGGCATCATAGACATATCGAAGGGCAGACACCCGCTGATCGCGCCCGAAAAGGTAGTCCCCACGGATATCAGACTCGGCAAGGACTTCGATCTGCTTTTCGTTACCGGTCCCAACACCGGCGGTAAAACGGTTGCGTTGAAGCTTGTTGGACTGCTCTCGGCAATGTGCGCCGCGGGAATGTACGTTCCCGCAAGAGAAGCGGAATTGTCGTTGTTTTCGGACGTATACTGCGACGTGGGCGACGAGCAGAGCATCGAACAGAATCTGTCCACATTCTCCGCGCATATCGCCAATATCGTGCGCATTACCGACAGAATGGACTCAAGGTCGCTTGTTTTGCTCGACGAGCTGGGAGCGGGCACGGATCCCACGGAAGGCGCGAGCCTTGCGATGAGTATTTCCGCTTTCATAAAGGAAAAAGGCGCGAAAGCGGTCATTACCACCCATTATAACGAGCTCAAGGAATATGCCGTTGTCACTCCGCGTGCGGAGAACGCGAGTATGGATTTCGATCCGGTAACCTACAATCCGACTTATAAACTTATTGTCGGCACTCCGGGTGCTTCCAACGCTTTGCTGATAGCGAAGAAACTGGGGCTTAACTCGGGTATTATCGAAAGGGCGCGCGCAGGCATTGAAAGCGGGAAACTTGAATTCGAGAACGTGCTCGAAGCGCTCGAAAGAGCGCGCAGACAGGCTGCGGAAAACGAAGAAAAAACCGCAGAAGCCCTTAAAATTGCCGAAGAAACGAGAAAAGCCGCCGAAAGGGAACGCGACAGGCTTTACGCACAGCGCGAAAAACTGAACGAGAACGTGAGGCGCGAAACTAAACGTCTGGTCGAAGAAGCCATGACGGAAGCCAACGAGATCATTTCCGCGATACGCGAGCTGTTGGACGATCCGACCGAAGCCAACCTGTTCAAAGCCCGCAAACTGCGCAAATCTCTCGAAAAATATATCGTTCAGGAAGATAACGAATTCGAAGGTTTCGGCGAAGAAGCGGAGGGCGATATTTGCGAAGGCGACGCCGTGCTCGTACGTCCGCTGAAAGTGGAAGGCGAGGTCACCGCCGTGAATTATCAGAAAAATTCCGCCACCGTGCGTTTAGGTAAAATGACCTCTAATTTCAAGCTCGACGATCTCGTGAAACTGAAAGGGCGCAAAAAAGAGATCAAACGGGAGATCTCTCACGCACCGCGCGCGTTGAGGACGGAGGCATTCAGCCCCGAACTCAATCTGTTGGGACTAACTTCCGCAGAAGCCGAGCACGCGCTTATGGCTTATCTCGATAAAGCGGTGCTCGCAGGCGTGAACGAAGTGCGCATAATACACGGATACGGAACGGGAAAATTGAGAGAAACGGTACAAAAACTACTTAAAAACCATCCCGCCGTCGTATCTTTCCGCGACGGTAAGTACGGAGAGGGCGAACGCGGCGTGACGATGGTAAGGTTTACGAAATGATATATTTTGACAATGCGGCGACGACGCGAGCGTCGGAAACCACCGTAAAAAAGGTAAGCGAATATCTGCGCGAAAGGTTTTACAATCCGTCTTCGCTTTACCACGAAGGAATAGAAGTCAAACGCGATCTCGACAGCGCGCGCGCCGTCATTTTGGATAAATTGCGCGGCGACGGTAAAGTGATCTTTACGGGCGGGGGTACCGAAAGCGATAATATTGCGCTTTTCGGAGCGAAAAAGCATAAAAACGGCAGGATAATAATAGGCGGCGCGGAGCATGCCGCGATATACGCTTCAGCTACGGAGCTAAAACAGCGCGGATACGACGTGGTATTCGCACCCGTAAGAAGCGACGGAAAAGTGGATGCGGAGCGTTTCGCGGAGCTCGTGACGCCCGAAGTAACTCTTGCGTCGGTCATGCACGTCAATAACGAAACGGGAGCGGTGAACGACGTTGCCGCGCTTGCCGAGACCGTAAAAAAGGTTGCTCCCAACGCGCTTTTCCATAGCGACGGTGTGCAGGCTTTCGGTAAAATGAAATTAAACCTGCGCGCCTCCGCGATAGATCTTTACTCCATGAGCGCGCATAAACTCGGCGCGCCGAAAGGAACCGGCGCCCTTTATATCCGTTCCAAAGTCAGCGTATCTCCCATCGTTTTCGGCGGGGGACAGGAGGGCGGACTGCGGTCTTCCACCGAGAATACGGCAGGGATAGCCGCCTTCGCGGAAGCTGTCGAAGAACGTTATGCCGATCTTGACAATACGCGCGCCGCGGTAGGCGAGATCCGCTCGTACATTGCGGGCGTTCTTGCGGATATCGAGGAGATCGAGATACTTTCGCCCGCCGACGGTTCGCCGTATATACTTACGTTCGCTTCGCGTAAGGTCCGCGGAGAAGTCATGCAACACGCTTTGGAACGCGAAGGGATATTGGTGGGCACCGGCAGCGCCTGTTCTTCCAACAAGGCTTCCGAACGCATACCCGACGCGCTCGGACTTAAAGGCAAATACCGCGACGGTATCGTCAGACTCAGTTTCTTCAAAGACAATACTCTTGACGAAGCCGCCGAATTTGCGGAAAAATATATCAAAGTTTATAAGGAGCTATCGAAGTATGGCAGTTGAATATAATTGCATTTTAATAAGATTCGGAGAAATATTCTTGAAAGGAGACAACCGCAAATATTTCGAGAGCCTGCTTATTAAGAATATCAACGACGCGCTCCGCGGGCTAAAATATACGTTCGTGCGCTCGCAGGGCAGATATTATATCGAGAAATATCTTCCCGAAGACAAAGACGAAATAATTTCCCGTCTTACCAAAGTTTTTGGTATACACTCCGTAAGTCCCACGGTCAAAGTGCCCACGGACGTCGAAGAACTCGGCAAGGTCGCCGCGGAAATAGTCCCTAAAAGCGGTAAATTCCGCGTTACGGTCAAACGCGCCGACAAGAGGTTGAGTATGACCAGCACGGAGTTTGCTGCAACGATAGGCGGCAAGCTTCTCAAAGCGAGCGGCGGAAAGCTGAAGGTGGATCTTTTCGACTACGATTTCGAACTTTTCGCGGACATACGCGAGAACGGCTATACATATTTGTTCTACGAAAAGATAATGGGCGCGCAGGGACTTCCGACGGGATGTTCGGGGAACGGTATGCTATTGCTTTCGGGCGGTATAGATTCGCCGGTAGCGGGTTACGTTATGGCGAAGCGCGGCATAAGGCTCTATGCGATACATTTCCACAGCTTCCCGTATACGAGCGAGCTCGCATTGCAGAAAGTAAAGGATCTTGCCAAGAAACTTACCGCATATTGCGGCGAGATCAAACTCTACGTAGTGCCTTTTACGGAAATACAATACGCCATACACGACAAGTGTCCCGAAGAATTCATGATAACTATCATGCGCCGCTTCATGATGAGGATAGCGGAGCGTATCGCGCGCGCGAATAACTGCGGCGCCATCATCACGGGAGAGAGCCTCGGTCAGGTCGCGAGCCAGACGATGCAAAGCATCATCGTTACAAATTCCGTAGTTACTCTTCCCGTATACAGACCTTTGATCGGTTCCGATAAGAGCGAGATCATAGATATTGCCAACAAAATAGACACTTTTGAGATAAGTATCCGTCCTTACGAAGATTGCTGCACGGTGTTTTTGCCCAAAAATCCGGTAATTAAACCCAAACTGTCGGACGCCGAGGAATTCGAAAGTCGCCTTGACGTAGAAACTCTTATAGAAAAAGCCGTGGCGGAAACCGAAGAGGAGGTCATTGCTCCGGGGCTTTTATGAAAGGCGCCCCGTGTTGACCGAAAAGTCCGAAAAACGGGTCGGGATCGGTGACTAACACTATGCGCGGCACGCTTTCCGCAACGCTTACGCCGTCCGCGGTACGCGCTTCCACGTAATATCCTTCTATTCCGAGTCCGAAAACAGGTACAGCCGTTTCGGTATAACCGCTTCCCGCGGTTATTTTCAATATTTCCGTACCGTCCAGATCGAAAAGATAATAATCGAATTTTTCGGACGCGGTGAGCGACACTATAATTTCTCCGTCGCCCAAAGCGACTTCGAAATCGGAAGGCAGGGCGTCGTCGAAATAGTCCGACGTTTCGGGTATATGGTTTGCGGAGAACATGGCTTTTTCGCGATACTCGTAAGGGGTATTCTCGTTTGCAAGTTTAAGAATATGAGAATTCTCGGAGCAATAAGAGTCGATATCGGCATATATTATCCCTTCGGGTTCGGTAAAGTCTTTAGGTTTTTTCAGGTAACCGTATACCGTACGCGCGGCAAGCGTCGGATAACTGCCTCCCGTGACCGACGTCGGCAGTTGTTTGCCTTCGCCGGCTCCGTACCAACTGCAAAGCGTGTATTTCGTCGTATACGACATGTTCCAGGCGTCGTAATTGCCGTTCTCGTCGCCGTTCGTGCCCGTTTTGGCGGCTATAGGATAATTGAGCGTCTTAAGCTTCGACGCCGTACCCACGCTCGCGCAGTCTTTGAGAATATCCGTAGTCATATACGTCGCTTCCTCAGAGAGAACGCGCTCTGCGGATTTAGAGCGTAAATATACGATCTTACCGTTTTTATCCTTGATTTCCGATACGAATTTGAGCTCGCGGTGGATTCCGCCCGCGGCAAGCGTCATATACGCTTCGGTTATCTCCAAAGGCGTTACTCCGTACGTCATGCCGCCCAGAACGCTCGCCGCGCCGTCGTTGGTGTCGAACTTCAGTCCCAGTTTTTCGGCGTAACCGAACGCTCTTTCGAGCCCGATATCGGCTACGGTTTTCAGTGCGCAAGCGTTACTTGAAGTCAATATAGCCTTCCTGACCGTGGTCCAACCGAGATACGAATTCTGATAGTTTTTAGGAGAATATCCGTTAAAATCATAAATTTTATCTTCGATAGGGGAAGCAGGGGAGTATATTCCGAGATCGAAAGCGGGCGCGTAAGCCATTATCGGCTTTATCGTGGAAGCGGGTTGCCGTCTGAATTCCGCGGGCACAACGCCCACTCCGCTTATATATGCGCTCACGCCGCCGTTGACGTTATCGGCGAGAAGTAAAATCTTTTCGGCGTTTTCAACGTCTAACGCTTCCGAGCCGTATACGCGCACAAGCGCATTTTGCGCTTCGGGGTCGCAGTATGTCCTGACCGTGTATCCGCCCGTTATCACTTCCTTCACCGATTTTTCGAGGAGCTCGGCGGCTTCGTATATCGCGGCGTCCGCGTAAGATCCGGACGCAGTGTCTTTCTTTTGTCCGGGAGGCGCCACGTAAGTAGCTTTAAGCGCGTTTTCGTACTCGCTTTCGTCAATATATCCCTGTTCCGACATGAGTTTCAGCACGAGATCTCTTCGAGCGGTGGCGTTTTCCACGGAATTCAAAGGGGAGTTTTTAAGAGGATTTTTGACAATTCCGGCAAGCATAGCCGCTTCGGCGAGCGTAACTTCCGCCGGCGTTTTGTCGAAAAGCCTTGCGCAAGCCGCTTTTACGCCGTACAACGAGTGACCGAAATAGATCGTATTGAGATACATGGTAATAATCTCGTCTTTGGAATAGTGCTTTTCTATCTGAATGGCGAGCTTTGCCTCTTTAAGTTTACGTACCAGAGATTTTTCGTTAGTCAGTATCGCGTTTTTCGCGAGTTGTTGCGTTATCGTCGAGCCGCCTTCTTTAAGGTACCCGGCTTTTATGTTGTTGACGATTGCTCCTGCGATACGCTTGTAGTCCAGACCGTGATGTTTATAGAATCGTTTGTCCTCAAGCGCCACGAAAGCATTGACTATATACGGCGAAATGTCTTGATAGGCGACCTCGGCTTTGTACTTCGAATAATACTCGATCTCTTCTCCGGCGGCGTTTACGACGCGAAGATCCGCACATACCGAATTCAAGTCATTATTTTTAAGATTTGTGTCTTTTGTGAGGAAAAACACAGTCAAAACACCGCCGAGTATTATAAAAATCAGCGTAAACAATAATACAAGCGCGGTGATTTTAATAGCTTTCTTGGCTCTCATATCCACTTTAGTATGGCGGCAATTATCGAAAATATGCTTGCACATTGCGCGCGCGTGATATATACTTAATTATATATGCAGAATAAATATTATATTGAAACTTTCGGCTGTCAGATGAACGTTCACGAATCCGAGAAGATCGCGGGCATGCTCGAAGCTTCGGGATATTTCCCCGCCTCCGCGCGTGAAGACGCTAACGTGATAGTATTCAACACCTGTTGTATCAGAGATACCGCCGAACAGAAAATTTCCGGCAACATCGGCGAACTCAAAGTTCTCAAACGCGAGGACAGGTCGCGTATCATCGTGATAGCGGGCTGTATGACTCAGCAGAAAGGAGCCGCCGAGGCTCTTGCCGCTAAATTTCCTTTTATCGATATCGTGCTCGGTACCGCAAATCTGTACGAATTGCCCGCGAGGCTCGAAGAACTGAAGGAGCGCAGGGCGCGCCACAGAGGAAAAGTAGTCGCCGTATCCTACGACGACAATCCGCCCATAGACGAGAGCGTTCCCGTAACGCGTACTTCTTATCCGAACGCCTGGGTGAATATCACCTACGGGTGCAATAATTTCTGTACCTATTGTATCGTGCCTTACGTGCGCGGCAGAGAAAGAAGCCGCGAGCCCGATGCGATAATCGACGAAATCCGTTCCCTTCTTGCAGAAGGCTACAAGGAGATAACTTTACTCGGACAGAACGTCGATTCTTACGGCAACGACCGCTCGGACGGAGTAGGTTTTGCCGAATTATTGAGACGGATCGCGGCGCTACCCGGTAAATTCCGTCTGCGTTTCATGACTTCGCACCCCAAAGATCTTTCCGAAGAAGTTATCTCGATAATCGCCGAGACTCCCAATTTCTGCAAAAACATACACCTTCCCGTGCAGGCGGGGTCCGACAGGATACTTAAAGCCATGAACCGCAAATACGACCGTTCGACCTACCTCGAGCTTGTCGGCAAGATACGTAAATATATGCCGGAATGCGGTTTGACTACGGATATTATGGTAGGATTCCCCGGCGAAACCGAAGAGGATTTCCTCGATACCGTGGATCTGGTCAGACGCGTGAGATATCATAATGCGTTTACGTTCGTTTATTCTCCGCGCAAAGGCACAGTCGCGGCGTCTATGCCCGATCAGATACCGTATGCCGTCAAAAGAGACCGCATTACCCGACTTATCGCCGTGCAGAACGCTATAACCGAAGAATTAAGCGGAGAATTTACGGGGAATACTTACGAAGTACTCGTGGAAGACGCGCCGAAGCCCGGAATGCTCTGCGGCAGGACCGATTCGGGAAGGCTCGTCAATTTCGCGGGCGACGGATCTCTTGTCGGAGAATTCGTCAATGTTAAAATAACCAGGAACAAAGCTTCCGCGCTTTACGGGGAGATAGTTGACAATGGCTAAATCACAGAAGAAACCGGATTCGCTTTCGCCGATGATGACTCATTATAAGGAAGTCAAATCGCAATATCCCGATACGATATTGATGTATCGTCTGGGCGATTTTTACGAGATGTTTTTCGACGACGCGCTCGAAGCGAGTAAATTGCTCGATCTTACGCTTACCGGAAGAGACTGCGGGCTTAAAGATCGCGCCCCGATGTGCGGCGTTCCGTATCACGCCGTAGACAATTATATTTCTCGGCTTATAAAATGCGGCAAAAAAGTGGCTATCTGCGAGCAGCTTACCGCGCCCGGAGATCAGAAAGGTATGGTCAAGCGCGACGTCATCCGAGTGATAACTCCGGGTACCGTTACAGACGACGATATGCTCGACGCGACCGCAAACAGTTATCTTATGTCGGTTTACAGAGGTAAAAGCGGGGAATTCGGTTTGGCTTGGGCTGACGTTTCTACAGGCGAAGTCAAAATGACCGAACCGGACAGCACGATAGATCCCGAAGATTTCATTCTTTCGGTCGCCCCCTCCGAAATCATTGCCAACGAAGCGGGTACGGCGTTCCTCAATTCCACAGATTCCGTAGCTCTCGGTAAACTTCCGCGCGCGCAGGCGTATTACGAATATTCCTTCAGCTGCGATAACGCTTCCGAAGCCGTGACCTCTTTTTATAACGTTTACAATCTTGCGGCGCTCGGTCTCGATACGGGAGCAGGCGTCAACGCGCTGGGCGCTTTGCTCGGTTATATAACCTCAACGCAGAAAAGAAAGCTCGATCATCTTACCACGCCTACGGTCATACGTCATAACGGCGGTATGTTCATCGACTACAATACGCGCAGAAATCTGGAACTTACCGAAACCATCTTCGATAAAAGCAAAACCGGAAGTCTGCTTTGGGTGCTCGACCACACGCGCACCAATATGGGCGCGCGCGCTTTGAGGCGCGCCGTACTCGAACCGCTTTCCGATGCGGAAGCTATCGATAAGCGTTTGGACGCCGTAGGCGAATTGGTCAGAGCGCCTTTGGTACGCGAAGCGCTCGGCGAGGCACTCAACGAGATCCGCGATATCGAAAGACTCTGTAATAAGATAGCCTACGGTTCCGTTAATCCGCGCGAGACGCAGGCGGTAGGTTATTCGCTCAAGCAATTACCTTATGTGAAAAGGGCGCTTGCGAAAGTGAGATCCGCTGCGCTCAAAGAGCTTGCGGCTTCCGTCGACCCGCTCGAAGCGGTCACCGATCTTTTGGAATCCGCGCTCGTGGACGCGCCGCCCGCGACGGTAAAGGACGGCGGCGTTTTCCGCACAGGTTATAACGCGGAACTGGACGCCTTCCGCACGGCGCAGACTTCTGCCAAAGCATGGCTCGCCGAATACGAAGCCAAAGAGCGTGAAGCTACGGGTATCAAGCAGCTCAAAGTAGGTTATAACCGTGTTTTCGGCTATTATATCGAGGTTTCAAATTCCAATCTTCCAATGGTGCCGTACCGCTTTGAACGTAAGCAGACGCTTACTACCGGCGAACGCTACATTACCGACGAACTCAAGAAAATGGAAGAAGTGATCCTCGGCGCGGAAGAAAAAGCTCTATTGCTTGAGGAAAAGCTTTACGGCGATATCAAAAAACTGCTTGCCGACGTCATGCCTGTTTTGCAACGTAACGCGCGTTCCGTAGCGGAGATAGACATGCTCTATTCGCTCGCGACCGCCGCGGCGAAAGGCGGGTATTGTCGTCCCGCTATCAAACACGTCGGCGCGGATATCGTCATCAAAAACGGCAGACATCCCGTAGTCGAAGCGTTGAAAGGTAAAAACGAATTCGTACCAAACGACGTGGTTATGACCGACGACTCGCGTTTGTTGATAGTGACAGGCCCCAATATGGCGGGTAAATCCACGTATATGCGGCAAGTGGCTCTCATAGTGCTTATGGCGCATATCGGCTCCTTCGTGCCCGCCGAAGAAGCTTCGATAGGTCTGGTGGACAGAATATTTACCCGCGTCGGCGCAAGCGACAACGTCGCCTACGGGCAATCTACTTTTATGGTGGAAATGACCGAAATGGCGAATATTCTCAACAACGCCACGGCTAACAGCCTTCTTATTCTGGACGAGATCGGGCGCGGAACTTCCACGTTGGACGGACTTTCGATAGCCTGGGCGATAGTGGAGCACATTTCTTTGAAATTGAAGGCGAAAACGCTCTTTGCAACCCATTATCACGAGTTGAGCGAACTTGAAAACACCTTGCCCGCGCTTAAAAATTATCACGTGCTCATCAAGGATACGGGCGGAGAAATCACCTTCCTTTATAAAATTGCGCGTGGCGGCGCCAACAAGAGCTTCGGTATAGAAGTTGCGTCGCTTGCGGGGATAAATCCCAAGATCACGGAGCGCGCGCGTAACATCATGCGCGCCATAGAGAGTTCTTCCGACGGCAGTATGCGCGAAAAAGTTACCGCCATGCCCGGCGAAGACGCCGTCATATCCGATCAGATCGGCTTATTCCCCGAAGACGACCGGTATTCCGCGTTGGCAGGCGTGCTCAACGATACAGATTGCGAATCGATAACGCCCATTCAGGCGCTGACGATATTGTCCAATCTGAAAGAAATGGTCAAAAACGACGGCAAAAAACGCAAAAAGAAATAGATTGTGGGAATATAACGGTTATGAAAATAAACGTACTTGACAGCAGCGTATACAACAGGATATCGGCGGGCGAAGTCGTCGAGAATCCCGCTTCCGTAGTTAAGGAACTCGTCGAAAACGCAATCGACGCGGGAGCCACCGCGATCACGGTACGCATCGAGGAAGGCGGCGTAAAATACATTGAAGTTTCCGATAACGGTTGCGGCATAGAAAAAGCGGAGCTTCCGAAAGCGATACTTGCTCACGCAACGAGTAAAATATCGGAAGCGGACGATCTTCTCACGATATCGACTCTCGGCTTTCGCGGCGAGGCGCTCGCGTCGGTAGCCGCCGTGTCCGAACTCGAAATACTGACTCGCTTTACCGGCGACGAATGCGGAAGTCTTCTTAAAGTAAAAGACGGAAACGTGACCGTAACGGATTCCGCGTGTAACGTAGGGACCTCGGTCAAAGTCAAAAATCTTTTCTATAATACTCCCGCCCGATATAAATTTCTGGTTTCTAAAACCACCGAAGAGAGCTACGTGACACGTTACGTCATGCAGTTCATATTATCCAACCCAGATGTCGCCATTGAGTATTGCGCCGACGGCGATTTGGTATATTCTTCGGCGGGCGAAGGCATGCGGAGCGCCGTCGAAGCCGTATTCATGCCAAAAATCGCAGACAGTTTCATAGAAATAAAAGATTGTCCGAACACTGCGGGTATATCCGTTACGGGTTATACGACCTCGCCCGACGTTTTCAAGAATAACAGAACACAGCAGACCGTAATTATTAACGGACGTATAGTTTTTGACCAGACTATTTCGGCTACGGTACAGAACGCATACGGCGAAAGGCTTATGAACCGCTGTTTTCCGATATTCGTACTCAATATCGTAATGCCTTTCGACGAAGTGGACGTCAACGTTCACCCGAATAAAAAAGAAGTCCGTTTCGGCAATCCTCGCAAAGTTTATTCCGCTATTTATCACGCGGTGAAGCAGGCTCTCGACAGTTACGAGGAGAAAACGCGCGAAACGCTTACGGAAGGGCTTGCGGGCGGCAAAGAAGAATTTTCGCCGTTCTCTTACGGCGCGGAACGCGCCGCTGAAAAGAAAGACGATCCTTCCGCTTTGCAAACTCAAACGCAAACCTCAAGCGAAAAGTCGGGCGTGCAAAAACCTTCGATGAGTCTTGCTGACGCGCTCGCGCTCGTCCGCGGCAACAATAAAGGCGCAGTAACGAAAGTAAGTTTCAACGAACCGGGAGAAGGTCCGGTCACGCCCGCCCCGTATAATACTGTACCTAATGAAAAATCCGCGCCGATACACAACGCTTTGAAAAAAGCGGAAAAGCACGAGCAGGAGACCTTCCTTGCGCACGCCGCCGTGAGCGGCGCGAGATCTTACCGCGTCGTGGGACAGCTTTTCAACACATATCTCGTTATAGAAAGCGGCGACAAAGTTTTGTTTATCGATCAGCACGCCATGCACGAGCGTATTCTTTTCGACGAACTTATGAAGGAACTCGATTCCTCGGAAGTAGCCGCTCAACCTCTCATGCTTCCTTACGTTTACGAAACGACTCCGGAAGTCGTTTCCGTTTTCGCTTCGGTGAGCGAAGAGCTTAAAGCCTGCGGATTTGAAACGGAAGTGTTCGGAAGGAACGCCGTAAAAATTTCAAGCGTTCCCGCTACGCTCGGCGAAGTCGATATCGGTGCAATGCTTAACGAACTTACCGAAGGACTCATGTCCGGGAAATTGCCCGCAAAACAAGCGTTCAGCCGTAATAAGCTCGCTTCGGCGGCATGTAAAGCCGCTATCAAGGGCGGCGACGAGATGAGCGAGGAACAAATCAAACTCGTTATGGATTATTTCGCGGCGGGCAATATGCCGCTTCAATGTCCTCACGGCAGACCTACGGCGATAGTTTATTCAAGGTACGAATTCGAAAAGCTTTTCAGGAGAAATGTATGATCATCGTAGGCGGCGCAACGGCAACCGGGAAAAGCGCGCTTGCCGAAAAAATTGCCTTGAGCGTAGGCGGCGAAACCGTTTCGGCGGATTCCATGCAGATATATCGCGGAATGGATATCGGCACGGCTAAAGATATTTCGTCTTCGGTGAAGTTGCATCTCGTCGACGTCGTTTCTCCCGAAACGCCTTTTACGGTCGTGGACTACCGCGCTTTGGCTTCGGAAGCGATACGGGATATATCGTTGCGCGGTAAGCAGGCTGTCGTTGTCGGCGGTACGGGATTATATATAGATTCTATATTATATAATATGGAATACGGCGGAAGCGGCGGCGAGAACGTCGAACTGATGTCGGAACTGAAACAAGAGCTCGAAGCTCGCGGCGCGGAATATATGCATTCGAAGCTCGCGGCGCTCGATCCCGCGACGGCAAACAAAGTCCATTACAATAATACGGTGCGCGTGTTACGCGCCTTATACGTCGTTCTCAATACCGGGAAACCCGTTTCCGCTCAAAGCGCCGAACTCAGACCGATAGAGCCTTTCAAATTCTTTATTCTGACAGAAGATCGCGCCGTACTGCGTGAGAAAATAGCCGAGCGCGTCGACGCAATGTTTGCGGCAGGACTCGAAGACGAAGTCCGTGCGCTCATCGAGCGCGGATGCGACTTTTCGATGCAATCGATGCAGGCGATAGGTTATAAAGAATGGGCGGGATATTTCGGGGGAAAAATAACGCTTGACGAAGTCCGCGAAAAGATAATTGTCAATACGCGCGCTTACGCCAAACGTCAGGAAACCTGGTTCAATAACCGCTACAGGGATTTCGCGGTCAGAATTTCCGCGGCGGATTTCCGCACCGATCCGAATAAGATCCTCGAACTGGTCAAAAAAACTCCGAACATTAACGGGAAAATATAAAATTATATCGAAAATAAGGAAAAATATGTTATCCGTAAACGACATTATCAAGAACGCAGAAGCCTCGGCTCAAGATCTTTTCAAGCTTATTGACGAAGATATTTCCGTTTATAATCAGAAAAAGGTGCTTGACGCCTTCCGCGAATGTAAGGTTTCATACCATCATTTCAATCCCACCACGGGATACGCATACGACGACGCAGGCAGAGAAAAGCTTGCGGAGGTATTCGCCAAAGTTTTCGGAGCGGAAAAAGCCATCGTTTCTCCCAATATCGTTTCGGGTACTCACGCGCTTACGATAGCTTTATTCGGACTTCTGAAAACGGGCGACGTTTTGGTAGGCGCTACCGGCGCGCCTTACGACACTCTTCAGGAAGTTATATGCGGCGAAAATAACGGCTCTTTACGCGATTACGGCATAAACTATAAGGAATTCGCACTGAAAAACGACAAGATCGATATCGAAAGCGTTTCCGAATATTTACGCGAGCATAAGCCCGCCGTCGTGATGATAACACGTTCCAGAGGATATTCGTGGCGCGACGCATTGAGCGTTGAGGAGATCGGAGAAGCAGTTAAAGCTTTCCGCACGGCGTACGAAGGCGTCACCGTGCTTGTAGACAACTGTTACGGTGAATTCGTCGAGAAAATCGAACCCACCGAAGTCGGCGCGGACGTTATCGCGGGCTCTCTCATCAAAAATCCGGGAGGCGGACTTGCGCCCACCGGCGGATATATGGCGGGCAAGGAAGCCGCAGTTACCCGAATAGGTTACAGACTTACCGCACCGTCCATAGGAACGGAAGTCGGTTCGTATTATCAGTCTTATATGCCGTTTTTCGAAGGCTTGTTCTTTGCGCCTTCTGTCGTGGCAAGCGCGTTGAAAGGCGCGATCCTTGCCGCAAACGCGCTCGGTTCGCTCGGTTATGATGTGAAGCCCGCAACTGGCGAGATGCCTCGCGACATTATATGTTCCGTCAAGTTCAACGCCCGCGAGCCTATGATATCCTTTATACAAGGTATTCAATACGCCTCTCCCGTAGAGTCTTACGCGACTCCGGAGCCATGGGCGATGCCGGGATACGAAGACGAAGTTATCATGGCTGCGGGAACGTTCGTGCAGGGCGCTTCGATCGAGTTGTCGTCCGACGCACCCGTCAGAGAGCCTTATATAGCGTATCTGCAAGGCGGTTTGACATATCAGCACTGCAAAATAGCGCTTACCGAGTGCCTTAAACGTATTCTTAAAGGTTAAAATCCGTCGCTATAAGGTCCGTTCCGTATCCGTTAGCGTTGAAAATAACGAAGTAATATCATGAAAATGACGGCTTTTCCGTCTTTTTTCAAAAAAACATAAAAACCCGATAGGGGAAGCCTAAAAAATTTATCAAAAAAATTTTCCTTTCCGTGTATAAACTTTCCCGATGTGCTCATAATAATAACGTAATCGGTGAAACGCAAAAAATTTACACGAAAATAAGATTTTCGAGTGAACTTAAAGTTTTGCCGGTTATTTTTTATGTGCAGAATTTTTGATATTCGGTATGACGCATACGGGAAATCAATGCAAAATTCAATAAACTGAATTTTGACTTAAAATGTTCGGAGACGGGATTATGTGTTGATTATCACGTGTTTTTATCGAATCAATCCCTATAAATACGGAAATATTTTATGAATTTCTCGTATCGAGAAAGTTCGATATGAGATAAATAATAAATTACGATGTCCGCAATAAACGAATTGTAAATCTGAAATTCACTGTGAAGGGTATTACGGGCTTAAAGAAACGGAAATAACCGCGGTATATACCAAAAGCCCGTAGCGACCTGAAAGTTTTATCGGTTTCCGAATGACCGGTACGGGAAATAATAAATATTAAGATGCTTGAGTTCGGAAATGTTCGTTATTACTTGAGATGAAATCTTATGTTGACGGGCGCTGAAATGAACGGGTGAAAATTCGCTTATAAAATACACGGATTTTTTCGTTACGCGAGCTCTGAACGCAGTCTACAGGCTATACGGAAAAATATGCAAATCTTAAAGCCGGTTTACCGGCTTGAAAGAACGCTGAATCGCTAACTGAAAATCTATCGGTGAAAACGGATCCGAAAAGTCTTGACGGTAAAAGTCTATAAAAATTCGATAGCCGAGACTCCGGTTTTACGGCGCACGCCCGAACAAAACCGAAGGGAAGGCAAATTCGCTCAAAAAAATTTACGGATTTTCGTCGGCGCGAGCTCTGAGCGCATTTTACGGGAACTGAAACTCGGACCGCAATTTCACAAGAAAAAATTTTCGGAACCAACGTGACGCTCACAAAACCGAGTTTCAAAACGCGCACAAATTTTCACGCGACGCGAACGAAAAAACCGAGTCGACGACTTGTGCGGGAAATCATCCAAGAATTTTACGAATAGATTTTTCGAAAAACGCAAAAATCGCATTTTTTAAGATTTTACCGAAAATCGAAGGTAAATTTTCAAAATCTTAACTCCCCTACATATTATTTATTCGCAAAACTGTTGTTTTGCGAATAAATGTTTTCTGAATTGACCCGATTATCGGACACCTTTTCGCCCTCTTTTTTGAGCGTGAAACGTCCTCTCGATTTCGAATTCACGCTCGATTTCTATCCGCGCGGAAGCATTTTTCTCAACGATTTTTTCTCCGGCAAGCGGAATAATTTTCTGACCGGATCCGTCCGATCGCTTTTCTCGGCGCGCTCTCAGACGTCGTAAAGACTCCGCAGGAGTTATTCTTCTGAACTCATGCGGAATGTACTCTCTTATCACATGATCGCACAAAGCTTTGACCGTTTGAAAGCTTACGCAGTTCACAGTATCGAAGTCGAACGACATCAAGCGGTAACAATGCTGCGACGTTCGCTTAATGATATGAGCTTCCGTCACCATCGGTCCGCGCCCTCTTCCCAACCGGTACAATAAGAAATCCGTTCGGTTCAGGCAGACGTTTACCTGATAGTAATCGGTTATACCTGTCGATATTAAATTCGATAGCAGCCAATCCCAAGTAAACGTCATTCTTTATCCCCCCTGACATTTTCTTCAATTGTACGAATAAAGTAACTATTCTGAGCTCTAAGCTCTTCAGCCGTCGCCATCGTGGATCCGTACTCGGGATAATCATTCATACCAACGCCGGTCCGAAGAGCTCGTTCACGGAAATAACCGGAATAACAATCGGTACAAAAACGATCCGAATAAATCTTTTTCGGCATAAGATAATAAACATAAGACTTGACTTTGCCGTCCATCGTGCCCTGCTCTACATTCAAAACCATTCGATTAAAACCGTAACGGTTATATCTGCGAAGCTGATAACTTTTAAAGGCAGTCCCTATCGCCTTTATCAAATGCATCGACAAAGTATTGTCGCCGCGATGAAAACGGTACTTCGTATAAATCGCGTTGTATTTTTTGACGACAAAATCGCAGATCATATCCTCGAGCGTGAAAAACGGTATAGCTATTCTGTTTTCGCCCTTTGAATCTATATCTACAAGCGCGCAGAGTTCGCGCAGATCGGCGCCGAGACTCTGAGCTCGCTGCTCGTCGGCAAAAAATCTGAAGAACGGAAAATAGCTAATCGTCGAAGGGTGACGACACATCTTAATATAATAATTAAAGAGGTCGTTACGTTGGTTCGTTTCCTCTGCGTTCTTTTTGATCCCCTGCTGCTCAACTTGATTAAGACGTTCTTTCCCGATCTCCGACATAAGAATAATGCCGAATTCAAGACTTCCGGCATGCGGATTATCTTTTTTGATAAGCTTTCCGAGCCGCAACATATCCTGATCGAGAATCTTCGAATACCGGCTCCACTGCTCTGAGTCTTCCGGATCACGGGAAAAGAAATCAGTATCCCATAAAGGAAAATTCCCTTCGTCATACATAATATCATCGGATCGAACGGCAATATTGCATAAACTATAATTTTGACATATGTAAATAAAGTAAGCTTCTGCGTACTGCCGAATAACGCTCTGAAGCGGAACAATGCTTAAACGATTATTATACGTCATTCCGTAAAGATCTATATTATAACCCCAATAAAGCGCGTTAAAATCTATAAATATCAAGCGGTCGGCATTACGTTTGATACATTTATATACGGCGCCGTATTCTAAGATCTCATCATAGATCCGACACTTTCGGACAATGTATTTTTCAATTCCGGCGAGATTAAAAATATGTCCGTTATTTATGAAGTATTGAAGCTCGAGCTCAAGATTTATCCAAGGAAAATTGGGAAACATAGCAGCACAGTTATCGAGGATCTCTTTCGCTTTGTCTCGGAAGATTATCCGTTGCGACAACATCATATCTACGGCAAGCGTAGTCTTTCCTTTGCCCATTTCGCCATTAACCATTAAACAAATCGGATTCTCCATTAAGAACCCTTCATCTATATGCTCGAAGCCGCGTAGCCGCTTATCAGCCCTTGCCTTTCTCCAAAGGTCGAAAATAACGGTAAATATAACTACCCAAACATACCACGGTAACCCGTTAAACATAAGCGTAAGATCTAAATACAATTTATATAACTGGAATGGCAATTCGCCTATTCCGAAGCTTACGCTAAAATATAATACATAAGCAAAGAAGCTTACTACTATCGATAAAATATTGAGATTAATAAGCCATATCGTCAGCCACAAGCCTCTATAAATGCGATTAACAGATAAAAACTCTTTGAAAGATCGAATATAATCTCTGATGGGAATAATTACTGCACCCCGAAGCCTCTTATAAAACATAAGAGGCTTTGTATCTATATTATATTTATTATTAGTTTTGTAGAAACATTGAGAAAGAACAAGCTTTAAACCGAAGGACAAAACTAAAATCAATTCGATAAAAACGATCGCATAGAAAAGAACGCCCGAGAGCTTTTTCAAATACGATATAAATACAGCCTTATCCCCAAAAAGCGCCCAATAAGTTTTGAAATCGAATTGAAACTGCTCAAAATTATTTTCTACCGGAAATGTCACTCCCGAAGGCTGCGTAACCGTTACCACGTTATCCGGAAGCTCAATCGAAAACAAAAAAGCGAAATACCGTACGAACGAAGTTCCGAGATCTTTGAAGCTCTCGACAAGTCTTTCAAGCGACGTCGTGTATACGAATATGCCAAGACATATAAACGCAAGCGTTAGACCTACACATATGTAATGACGATGATTTATATTTCTGATTTTTCCGAATAGACCACTCATATCAGACTACCGACGTACACAAAGTACCCTACCGTCAAGGCTATCAGCACAAGGACCGTAACAAATAGCGCGCGCTTAACACTTTTCATATCACATTCCGCAGCCTTTCAGACCTTCGGTGATCGTATAAAGGAACCAAAAGAGGAAGCCTACGCCGGCAAGGGTTAAAATTATCCCGATAGCACCGAAGATAGTCCCTATCGTTTGCTTTACGGCAAGATAGTTTTCGAAAGAGGATCTCCTTTCTTTGCGACGGATCTCTTTAGCCTTTTTCTCACTTGCGGTTAATTCTTTCTTTTTACACATACTGTCCTACCTTTATTAATAAACTGTAAGAATTATTCGGTTCATATATTTGAACCAAAACACTAAATTGAAGAGAGTCTACAACTAACTCGCACCAATCGAAATTCTCGGGAACATTAAATTCTTGAGGAAAATCTTGTCCTAAAAAACCACGAATAATGGCACAATTATGATTAGAATTTATCGATTTGGGCCGCAAGTATTTATAACCGTTTTCGACCTTATATTCAACAAGACAATTCGAAATCATGTTATACATTTTTTGATCTGTTACATGAGACATGTCATCGTATAAAGATGATGAAATAGTTACGGGATAATATCTAAATGTTTTATCATCGTCATCATAAAATTTATAATAACAAGACCCCGAAACAACAAAATATTGCAGATATTCCCCACAATTGATCCATTCTGAAGTATTGCCGTAGATATACATATCCTTCAGTTCAGCATATTCAGATTCGTTATTATATTCGTATATTTTCCACCCGAATTTCTCATAATTACGATCAGGGATAACGTAAGAAGATTCTCCCCAATCGACAGATGTATTCAATTTATAAGATGCCGTATCCGGATATATAAATTGATTCATAGTATCATCGTCACCCGTACTATTACCGTCGGAATCAGATCCGCTTGCCGAGTTGTTGGAATAAATTAATACAACGAAACTACCCGTCATTAAAATACAAATTATTAACGTAACGACCATTATCGTCATATTTAACTTGCTTGATGATTTTTTTAAGTCTTTATTCATTTTCATATTCCTCATGCTTGACTTTTCTATTTATCGAGCATATACTTTTAATGTAGCGCGGCATTAAATTGCCATAATGCGAGAAGGTAACGGCTTCTTGTGGGCGCTACTTTTTCTTTTTATATTTCCAAGGTAACGGCCTTTCCGAAAAATACTTTTTCTCATCATGCCGAATACGTTTTCCTATCCACATTGGTTTTTTATCTTGTGGATCGGGATTAGGATAAACCTTTTCATTTTTCCTACCACCGCGTCTTTCTCTGAATGCATTACCTTTCTGAACTTATATTCGTCCTTTTCGCCTTCTCTTTTTTGTTCACCGACGATAAGCGCGGGATGCCCGGATTTTTTATAATGTCTGAAGTGCGGATAAGGCGCCTCGACACGTCTTGCCTTTTTAGCCATGTTTACTTCCCTTTTTATAACGATACGTAGAAGGATCTATCTTAACAATCGTTTTGGATCTTGAACCGAACAATCCGAATATCTTAACGACGATAGCTATAACCCCTATCACAAACACGATACCAACAAGAATACCGAGTATTCTCAATACCTCATCGCCGGCGCCGCCGAAAAAATCTTTTACTTTTTCCATCATTTCTTGCCACCAAACGGAAACCTCTTCGCCCATTGTCGGCGGCTCAACAGGCCCCACTATTCCGGAAATTATATCGATGGGATCGTTTATTACGGGTATAATCCTATAAGCGCCGTTATCGTTCCTAAAAGTCAAACTTATTACGTCAAAATTTAAAAAAACATTTTCTTCGGCGAAAAAAGCACTAGTATTATCAACGCTACGCCTAGTAGTATTATCATCAGTCGTTATATTTGCAAATTTAGTATAATATTCGGTACAAGCAAACCTAAAATGTACGACCACACGCCCTGCAGCGATTTCGGAATTACAATATGACTTAAATTTATCAACTTCATACTCGTCAATCAGCATTTCCCGAGCAAAGTCGGCATTCTCCAAAATAGATAATTCACGTAATTTTTCGCTATCGATAATTTCAATAGGACTTTTATTTTGCAAAACCGATTCCGTCTCGGGCGTCCACCCGAAAAATGCTTTGAATTTTTGCCAACCTGAATATGTAGAAGTATCTATACCATAATCGGTAAAATCGAATGCATCGGCATTGGCGTCAAAGTCGTAAACGTTATACCCTGCCGTTCTACCTGCACCTACATCAGTATTAAAAAGGTCCGAACTGTATCGAACCGTTCCGTCCGTAACTAACGTAGAAGAATATATATTTTCATAATCGGTTTTATAAGCCTTTAACGCTTCTTCGGAAACACGATAATTATTTACGATATTATCACCATAAATGACCCAAGGCAGCTTATTCAAAACACTATTAGAATTATATTCACGAACAAAAGTATATTCACCAAGCCTAATATTATAGGATAAATCGTAAATATACCTAGTTTTATCGTACGTTATTCCACCATAAAGAATAGGAAAAGTTTCTACGTAATTACCTACAGAAACACCATACGGAACATTATCATTATATTCCCCGATATTTATACCTCTATATTTATATAAAGCATTATAAACTTCCTGATTGTCTACAACTAAAATCGGAGAAGTTCGATATTCGTACCATTCGGCTTTGATCCTCTGCAAAAGCCCATATTTTTTAATCAAATCCTGATCCAAACCGAAATAAACTCCGTTTACCTGGTTATGACTGGTAACGGAAGAATTCGTTATATTGTCCCGGTACACAGTCTGCCTGTCCAAAAGCCCGGTTATTTCTATAGATTCCAAATCGGAACTCGATTGTGTAAGCGTGCTTTCTGCACTCGAATCTGAGCCGTAACCTTTGGAAAAACCGCTGAAATTAAACTGTTTTCCTACATTATATTCAATTATATCGGAGGAACCGTAGCACAGAATTTCAATGCCGGAAACGTAATATCTTCGCTCTGCCGAATCCAGACTCGAAAGCAGCTGATCGGCGTTCAACACTTTCATTTTAATAAACCGATTAGCCTCGGTTCCCGTAGATTTCGACAAGATCTTAAGATAATACTTGTTATAATCCGCAGCATTACTTAATCCGACCCCGATCTGGATCTTACAACTCGAATCCGAAATATCCAAAAGCGCCGGATTATACAGGTATATATAAAGACCGAAATTTTCCTGCATATTGGAATACGCCGAGTATCCGTATTCCGCGAACCCTAATATTTCAACATCACCGTTTTTGTCATACGGATAATCGGCAACGTTAAACGGAACCCCGTCTACGGCGCTGCCTTCGAGATCGTCAAGCACATACGTCTTATCGAATTCAAGTTCGGGATCCGCATACGCTACCGAAACACTGCCGGTAATACAAACAAGAAATATCGATATACTTAAAATCGTCAAAAGAACTATCCGTTTACTCATTATCCACCTATCAAAAAACGATATATTCGTCCGAAAGTTCTATCTTCATATATCCGTAGAATCCGGACAAAGGCACGATCAAAGTATCGTCCCCGGCTTTTACCTCGATATTGAAATAAGCTGCGGAACTCTCGAAGCCGTTGAGCTCCGTTATCTCCTCGCCCGGGAATATACACTCGAGAACGTACATCATCTGCTTCGAATTGTCGAAGTTGAAATACCCCTCTCCTACTTCGAGCTTAAAGATCGCGTTCCAATCGGCTTCTAGCCCGTACGGGAACTTAGTCAGAGCGCCATTGTGGCGAAAATCGAAGGACTTTCCGGACGGAACGATATTGACCGTGAACGTATCCGTCTCTTTTACGTCGATACGAACTTGACCTTCCGGAAGCTCCGTAACGCCGGACGTATACTTCTCGCCGCCTACTTCGAGATACGGATCTTTAACGATACCCGGAAGCGATGGAATTGGTATTTCCACCGCTTCGAAATTTCTGAAGAAATCTGTCTTGACCATTACGGTTATGAAGCCTACCGAAAGCGCCAGTAACAAGACAAGCGCTATTATTTTTAATACTTTTTTCATATTACATCACCACATTCTGCGGCATTTGAATATCTATTAAGTCACCGGCAACTTGAGGAGCACCAAATTTGCATTTAATACTTATTAAACCGGTATCGTCATAAAACTCTATATGATATTGATCATCTGCGCAATCTCCGATAGCCTGCTCCAATTTATATATCGACGAAATCAATATTTGATCAGGAGGCGTTAAATTAGCGCGCGTAGAACCCAATAAAAATACAAATATTTGATCAAACGCTGTATAAGAAAAATCGCTTAAATCAGCTTTGCTACCGATTAAAATAGATTCATAATTGCTTTCGCCACTTGAAGGATTTCTATTAAGTAAAGCTGTCTTAAACGAATCACTGGCACGCATATAAATATTACTAAACTCATATGGAACAGTACCACTATCCGAATTATTAACAAATTCAAATTTAATAGCATTATCCAGATATTGACCTAAACCACGAGAGTCATAAGTTTTGTATACGTCATAAGGCGAAACTATTCCGTTTATATATGAATTTTCGATATATCCCAAACTTGCAAAATAATAAGTATCTGCAGTATCTTTAAAGCTTATTTTCGCCGAACTTGGTACTTGCATAAAATCAACTTTACAAGTAGCGCTAATATTTAATTCCTCAACTAACGCCTTGAGAAATATTGCTTTATTAGCTCTATTTATTAAATTTATATTTACTTGATGCTTTAGTTCATCATTATACGTTAAGCTTAAATAATTTTCTATATTTTCAGTAGATCCGTCTTCAAATTCCATAGACCAAGAAATATCGAAAACATTTAACTCTTCCGGTCGGATAGTAGCCGTTAATTGATAACTACTTACCGAAGATCCGTCATTGCTTGACAAACGAACCACTTCCAAGATCACACCGTTACCCTCTTGAACAACGGCTTCGTTTTGCTTTTCATCAACGATCACGGTGAAAGCGCCCTCTTCGGTTTCGTTCGAGGATCCGTCTTCCGGATTGATAAGCTCGATAAACTTATCCTTCCACTCGTTGAGTTTACTGCACCCGGTAAGAGTGAAAACGCAGATCGAAGCGAGCAACGCTATGACTACGACGGTTATTATTACTTTTTTCATATTGAGCCTCCTTACGGCTCGTTTATAGTCTGAGCCGCGAGCGACTAAATCTATGGAGGGATTACCCTATTCGTGCCGGGTTTATTTTCCGTCCACACCCGGCAAAGGACAAAAACATAAAAAAGTGTTGACGAAATTAAATTGCCGCTTCTGCTACGTCCACGACAAATACGCCTTGCTCTACCGTTTCGGTGACGGGACTTTCTTCTCCGCTCTGATCGCCGCTCTGATCGCCGGACTCGATACCTACGGACGGATCCAAAAGATCCGTTTTCGTTGCAAGTACGCCGACAATACCGCCGAGCATGGCAAGAATAATTACGAGAACGATCGCCGTGAGTACCCACTTCAGCTTATCGGATTTCTGATGTCTGTCGAGCTTGTCCATATATACCTCCTCTAAATTTAATTGGTGCCGGGTTTATTTAACGTCCGAACCCGTCAAAGGACAAGACAAGGGGGAAAATTATGAATGGTGACGGATTTACTTTTACGTCCGAACCCGTCAAAGGACATGGGGGTAAAAAGATGAAACTATACCATACCGTACAGCTTACAAGCTATTCATTTCCCTCGAAGGGAAGATCGAGCTCTTCGATGCCGACCGAATCGATCTTGAGTCCGAGCTCACGCAGAACGAGGAAGCGTTCAAGACGGTTATCCATAAATCCGCTATCTCTATCTCCGAGCTGTTCACCGACTACGCTTACTCTGACTTCACATTCGAAGCCCGATACGGTGAGAGGCACGAAGAAAAAGCAACCGTATTTCTTTTCGCCCTGCTTAGTAATGAAACTACCCGCCTTTACTCTGAGCGTGGCGACGTCGCCGGACTCGATACGTTTGAGAAGCTGTCGCTTTTTCATACCGGAAGGAATTCGGAGATTAACTCTCTCGCTTTCTCCGTCTACCGCCACTTCGACATAGAACGTCACCCTTTCCTGTAGCTCGCCGGCATCGTTTTTGTAGGTGCCGTACTCTACTTTGATCGGAAGATCTTTTACGTTTTTGACTTCTTCGAAATCATACTTTTTTGCCATATTACTACTCCTTTTACCCTATGGGCTATGCTTAACCGCCTTTCGGTCGGTGCATTAATAATCTGCTTTTATACCGAGATCGAACTTATAGTTGAGCTTCTCGATAACCTCGCGTAACGCCTTACGATATACCTTGTATCCGCTGCTTTTCGGATCGTCGTACGGAATTTTATATCCCCAGAAGAACGCACGAAGCGACGTTTTGAACACGTCTATCTCTTTTTCCTTCTTCGGAGCTTTTTCCTTCTCTTCCTTCTCGCCCTCGAGGGCTTCCTTTTTCTTCTTGCGGATCTCCGCGATCGTCATCTTCGGATTAAATTCCGCAAGCGCTCCGTCCGGAACGGACGAAAGCTCCACGAGCTGAGAATACCCGTAGCCTGCGGCAGCCGGCAACAGCTCTTGCCCGGACATGAATTTTTCTGCTATCGCGAGGAAATTTTTAACCGACGTGGATCCGTAACCCCAACGCCTTTCGGCAAACTGATATACGTCTTTACAGCCGAACTTTTCGAAATTGCCGGGATATGCATTCATGAGCCTGAGATATGCCGCTATCTTAAGGAAATTCTTCTGAAGATCTACGTTCAGAACGTCAAGAGCTTCTACCGAAGACTTGAAATCCGTACTCAATCCGTTCGGAAGCTCAGTTTCATTAACGAAATCGTAAACACCTAAATTTTCTAAAATTTTCCGCCTTAACGACGTATACGGAATCTTAAGAAATCCCGATATATCAAACTTTATATATAAATATTCCTTCCCGGATATTGATATAAAAAATTCATGATTAGTATTTTCCGGAGTAAATGAAATAAAGAAAGAACGGGATTTAAACCAGAATTTAAAACAACAAACTGAATAACTCTCAAAAGACCTTAAAACATAAATATAATCCTCATACGAAAAGAATTCCGACAGACAAGAAACAATTTTGCTTCCTTTCCATACCTTATACCCTTCCGGGATCTCCGGGAAGTCTTCCGGGAGCTCGAAGTATTTCTTCTCTACTACACTTATCTCGCGGTCAGACGTCTGACCGTAGCCGGAAACTATCACTTTTTGCACGTTTTCCATCTTTTTCACCTCTTTTATATATTTTGCGGACGACCGCGCTTTTGCTTTATTGTTTTTACTTCTACAACACCGTCAGGATAATATCTGACTTGTATAATGTCCCCCATTGTTTTGAAGCCGGGATTATACTCGCAATTGGGTTTAACGCCACCCTAATTTATAAACGCAGCAACGGCATCTGCATCCATTAACTTTTCAGAATTCAGAAAAGTTAAAACATTGAACACAGAACAGTCAACGCCGCACATTTTTATCCATTTTTCCAAAATGTCTGCTAATGCTTTGCGCTCAGAATACAGAATACAACTGCGTTTTCGCTTTGCCATATATACCTCCTAAAAACTACAATCAGTGATTGTTATATTAAATATATCACAACTAATAATTGTAAGTCAAGACAAAACTACTAAGATTTGTTAAATATAAGGTAAGAATTATGATTGACCTCGACCAAATTAGAAAAAAAATACAAGAATCAATAAAAGAAAGCGGACAATCCCAAACCGAAATAGCGAAAAAACTCGGTATAAGTCAACAAGCAGTTCAACGCTATTTATCGGGACACGCTATGCCGGCGCTAGATACCTTTGCAAACTTGTGTCAAGTATTAGATCTAGATGCAAATTATATACTCTGTATAGATAATAACCCAGAAAACGTTTCTATTGGCAAAATTAACAATGACTTTAGAAACAACAAAGGAACAATAAATCAGACAATAAAAAAATAAGGGACTATGGATATTAAAAAAAATATTAAATATGCGTACAAATTATATAAAGATGACAAAGAATATAACAAAAACAAGAATATAATTAAAAATGATTCAATTACTAAAACAATAATTCAATCATTTATATTTTTATTTGTAATTTTAACAATAATAGGCATTAACAACTTTTTTATCAATAAATTCGCTGAAAACTATAGATATGTTAATATGATTATAGCAGTAATCTTATTTGCAATTTGGCTTATTACCTTTATATCTTCAATAATTTTGCACATCAAAAACAAAAAAAATAAAAAGGTTGAAACAATTTATGACAAAAAAAATAGAACCTAAATGCCCTATCTGCGGAAATCCTACAAGCGTTTGGTACGGCAACGCACGCAAAGACGGCTTATGCCGTGAGCATGCGCAAATGCTGAAAGAAGGCAAACTTATTCAATGCCCCGATTGCGGATCCTTCTACCTTGCAAACGAAGAATGCAAGTGTAAACAAAATATAAACAGTTCCGAAGAAAAAAAGGACGAAGGTAAAATAAATAAATTCTGTCTTTTTTGCGGCAAAGAAACAGAAAACGGAAATTTGTTTTGCAAAGAACATTATTATAAATATAAAGACAAAAACGTAACGGTAATAATTAAAAATTTAAAAGAATTCGTTGTAATAGATGAGTATGGTAATCGTGACGTTAAAACTGCAAACGGAATGTATGTGAGAAGTCAGCAAGAAAAAATCATTTATGACGAACTCTATTATAGAAATATTAAATGCGAATACGAAAAATCTTTTTTCTATAAAGACGAAAAAGGAGAAACAAAAGAACTACACCCGGATTTTTATCTTCCCGATTATGATTTATACATAGAACATTGGGGATATGAAAACACCAAAGATCCTCGATATATCGAAAAAAAACAATACACACAAAATATATATAAAAAACATGGAATAAAATTAGCCGGAACAACAGCAGAAGACATAAAAGACATTAAACGAGCAATAGATAAAATTTTCTTCGAATTTAATATAAACTTAAAATAAAAGCGCCACACCGGCGCTTTTAAGTTTTATCTTCGTCTTGTTTTACTTCGAGCGCAAGTTTATCGTTTGCGTTCAGCGGAGATATGACCGATTGTCCCAGCTGCGTTTCAATGTCAGTACGGGCATTCTTCGCCACTTTTCCGCCGCGACGCGCGACAGCTTTATTTTCATCAAAAGTTCCGGGCTGCTCCTGTCGTGAAATAGCCGTTGTCGTAACTTCCGCCAGCATATTCAGAACCAATTCGATATTGGTCATGTTGTCGCGCAGATTTTCTTTCTTTAATCCTTTGAATTCTTTATATTCACGTACCGATAGCCCGCTCCACGCTTTTGTCATCTCGTTGGTCAAAATGGCATACTCCCTCTCCTGCTCTATTCCGCGCGATTTCCACTCGTCAGTAAGCTCTTTCCGCATTTCTATGGTTTGCAAACGTTGATTTATCCAACCTTCAGAATATCCCTTGCGCCTGTAATATTCCGCACCTCTCAGAATAGCCTGCTCCGGATCCGCTATTTCATCAAGGCGTTCGCTTCCGACCTGCGCAAGCCACATCTTGAAAGGTTCGGCTTTCGGCGAAGGTATAGATTGCACAAGCCGTAATATTCCTTTTGTATCCAAACAATCAGTCATACGCATTTTGCCGTCAGATGCCTGCATTTTCAAACCGTGACAATTTGTCACGGTTTCATTGCCTTCCAACTTTAAGCGTTGCTTCAACTTTCGCCAATATGCACTCGGATCTTTGCTGTCCGTCAAGACCGCCACAACATCTACCACGGAAAAGTAATACTCTTCCTCTTCGGCGTTCCAAACCGTTCTGACTTCCTTACTTTCAAATACTTTAATTCTGTTGTCCATAGTTCCTCTACTGAAATCCACCCTTCGTTGACTATCCGGATCGCTTCCGCTTCCTTACAAAAAAAAGAGGTGATTTATTTGTTTGTTTCGTTCTTCGAATTTATGAGCTTCTGTCTCTAAACGTTGATCATAATTATCGAACTCTTCAAACTCCATCAATCAAATAAATAACGCTCCCTATACGCATTATAGCAGAGCCCGGGACGAGAGTCAATCAAAAATTCCTTCCGCGAACCCGGCTCCGCTGCTCTCCTCCGGCTTCGCTCCCCACCCGAGCCTATGCTCCGGATGATGGATGATCATCTTGTCTCGATTTTGTAATTTTGTCGTTTGCTTTGTCTAATATCCTTGTATAAACGAGCTTATCCTTATACGCGCGCTGACGCGCGCGTATAAGGGCTTTCGGTGGTTTTATGAGCTGATTTTTTATACGGAAAACGGTCCTTCGCGGCCCGTGCCGGACTTTGTCGCGGCACGGATCCGCTCTCCCGGACCGTTTTTAATAGTATAAGTGGGGGGAATGCCTCAATCCCCCCACGCCCCCTTTCTCATAATTTTCCCCCGGCTGCGCGTAATCACGCCGAGTACGCTGAAATCGGCTTTTTCGCGTGTTTTCGGGGGTATTTTATTCGTTTTTCGGTTACGGAAAAGCCCTCTCGTTTCCGGAGAGGTCCGTTATTCTCTTTTTATGAATTGTAATTAAGGGATTTTAACGCCGTTTTGTCATTTCACGTAGCCGCTGCCTGATACTTTCAAGCCTCGGATCCTCTACCTCAGGCTTGATCTTACGATTATAATATTCGTATTTATACGTTATCATCCGATCGGTTTCTTCGTTATATAGAGCGATTATCTCGCTATGAGTCAATGCGCCGAGCTTCGACTTATCAAGCTCTTTATACTTCATCTGAGCTTCTTCCGGCTTGACGATCCCTCGGCTGATCCTGTATAAATTCATTTTCGGCGGATAGAACTTCAAGCGGCCGCCTTTTATGAATTTCTTTTCTCTGCCCTTTGCGTCTTTACCGGTAACGAGCTCGTCCCCTTCCTGAAGCTCGTCCCCTTCCTCGTATTCGATATTGGCAAGGTACGCGCTGAAATACGCGCCGAGATTATCGCAATCATCGTCTATCTTCTGAATATCAACATAGCCTTTTCGCCAATACTTATTTTGAAGCACGTCGAACGGGATAAACGGAGCGCGTTTTTTGAAAATTAATATAACGTGCATATGCCACGATCCGCTCTGCTGTGGTTCGGCAACTGCTATATATTCCATTCCCGGATACCTCAAACGAAGGCGAAAAATGAAATGCTTAAAATCAAGATACAGCCGTTCCGGATCCGTCATGGGCACCGCTTCGGACTTCTCGTCTTCGCGTTGACGATATGTAAGAGTTATCCATCTGCATTTATGCGCATTCGTTACATTCGCGTTAATATACCCGCGCAAGCGTAACAACGTTGCTTTTACGCCGGAGTAATCGTCTTCTCTCGTTTCCATAAGCTCGCATTCGTTGATCTCGCCGTCAGACAAACGCTGATACCACTTTTTATTAGGATCGAGCTCATACTTCTCGACTTCAAGCTTCGACAGGATTTTAACTTTCATCGAAGACGTCGGCAGCGCCGTTACGACCTTCGTTATATTCCCGGCAAACGTAACGTTGACGTCGGCATTCGGAGAAATAAAGACTTTCTCAACGCGCCTTTCTAATAATTTGTATTTTTGCATAATCCCTCCACGATTTGAGTTAAAAGTCAAAGACTTTTACTTTTTAGTCCGGTACTCGCAAAAGCTGTTGTTTTGCGAATAAATATACGGATGTTTCGGCTCGAAAATTTTGCTTCTCCTCTATTTTTATTTCAGAAAATTCGCCTCTCAGAAAACGATTTTCAGAGTCCGCTCACTCAAAAAATTCGTTACCGAGTCGATGAAAAATCCGTCGTGAAATTTTCATATGAGAACAAGGAAAATTTTTCAGAGAAAAAATCTTCGAATATTTTCCGTTAGATCTCTCGCGATCGGACGAAGGATTTAAGCGATTTATGCGTTCATATACTTTCTTGCCCGCCTACCGTGTGCCGTATACTGACTTCACCGAAAAATTACGCTTATCTCGGACAGCCGCGGAGATTATAATTTTCGATATCATTCTTACCGCATTTTTTACGTTCCTCTTCTTTGCCTTCTAAAAACCGTCAACATTGGTTATCCGATTCACTACGGCAGATATTGCAACATTAAGCAACACCGCTCCGCTCATAATGCTCCGAACTTATTTCGCGCGTATCGTAAATCTGTGCGCTTTACGAGAATAATTTGTATTTTTTATAACCTCAGATTTTTCTTGACTTGTTATTTCAAGCTATGATATATTAACTATAGGTAAACGCTATGAGCGTTTACGCCTTGCCGCTCGACAGTAGCGGAATTGCCCCGGGTGGCGAATCCCGGGGATATTTTTTAATGTCGGATTTATACTTCTCATGCTTGACTTTGTTATTCGTCGCGAATATACTACTCTATGTAGCGCGGCATTAAATTGCCATAATGCGAGAAGGTAACGGCTTCTTGTGGGCGCTACTTTTCTTTAGATGCTTTCGGTAGAACGGCCGCGACGAATTTTGTTGACTTAATATTTCAAACTATGATATATTGACTTTAGGTAAACGGCTTGACCGTTTACACCCGCCGGCGAGTGTCCCGGCATTGCCCCGAACGGTTTAGTTTCGGGGATTTTTTAATATGTACTCTTGCCATAAACAAACTCCTATGTTATACTGTATTTGGTCATCAGCCCCCAAAAAGGGAAGCTACGGCGAATGCGCGTAGACAGAGAAGAACGTGGACCTTTTAGCGTAGGCTTCTCACCGACCGCTCGATCATTCGGGCGGTTGCTTTTTTCCCGTATGATACCCTATTCTATTACCTCGGTTTTTCTTGACAAATATAGTTTGTAATTATAATATGATATTAGGTAAACGGCTTGACCGTTTACACCCTGCCGCTCGACTGTAGCGGGATTGCCCCGGAGGGTATATCCGGGGACTTTTTATTTTTTGCTATAGGTACTTGACATTAATTTTAACTCCCAATAAAATAATAATTGCCATTCAGCCCTACATAGGGAAGCCACGGCGAATGCGCGTGGACTGGAAAGAACGCTGGCTTGAAAGACGTAGACTTCCGCCTGACCGCTCGATTATTCGGGCGGTTGCTTTTTTGTTTCCGTAGAATAACCCTATTCGTTTCTTGACAAATTTAGTTCGTAATTGTAATATGATATCAGGTAAACGGCTTGACCGTTTACAGCTACCGGCGAGTGTCCCGGAATTGCCCCTGGTGCTTAATCCAGGGGACGTTTTTTTATGACAGATTTATATTTTCTCATACTTGACTTTCCTATTTATCGAGCATATACTTTTAATGTAGCGCGTTTCCATCGGAAACAATTGAACGAATCGAAAGGTTTGGCGGCGCTACTTTTTTTATATTTCCAAGGCAACGGCTTTACCGAAAAATATTTTTTCTCATTATGCCGAATACTTATATTCATCCTTTTCGCCCTCGCTTTTTTGTTTGCCGACGATAAGCGCGTGATGTCCGGATTTATTCCCCAATAAACTACCGACTTACGATTGCGTTTACCGTTAGCGTCATAAAAATGATCCACAATTTGTTTTTTAGCGGCTACCGGCAGTTCGTAAACGTCGCCTTTATAAACCGCTTTTCTTTTGTCGCTTGCAGATACAATAAGGTTAGGCATGTTCATTTATACTTTACCTATTATTGTCGTAATCACCATTCATTTTATATTTGCCTGTTTTAGTCTTTTTCCAAGCTATAGAAGAATCTATAAGTCTAATTCCTTTCCTTTTCAAGCTATAATTAACATTTGACATGTTGTCAACCTCATGATATTATTTATTTGACCGTCAGCCCCCAAAAAGGGAAGCCACGGAGGCAATCTCGCGTGGACAGAGAAGAACGTTTGGTCTTCGTGCGTAGACTTCTCACCGACGACCGCCCGAATTTTCGGGCGGTCGTTGCGTATTGTAAATCGCTAAACTTTCCTTTTAAGTAGTCTTGTTTTCTCTTGATGCCGCTCGATATTATTATATTGATATATATAAGGATATAGCAACAATCTGTTTTTTGCCGTTTAAGGTATCAGTCCTTTGGTTTTCTCACGGAAAATTTTGCTTTAATAAATTTTATATTGTTTTTTGCGAATAGATATGATATAATCGCGATATGGCAAAGACTTCTTATTACGACGAATTCACTGAAGAAAAATTTATCAAATTCAACGAAATGCTGGAGAGATTACCCTATTTCTGCGGCGAATATTTCACGGGCGTGGATATGCGGACGTCTATTCTCACTAAATTGAATTACGCAACGGATTTCATGATATTTTTCGATTTTCTTGTGCATAAGGTGCGCGGATTTATCGGCAAAGATATTACGGAGATCACTCTCGACGATATAGATAAATATGTGACTTCGTCGGAGATAGAGTATTTTTTGAGATATCTCTCCTTCTACAGCTTCAACGGAAAGCCCTACCGCAACGGCGAAAAAGCTAAGGCGCGTAAATTGAGCTCGATACGTTCGATGTTCAAGTATTTCTATAATAAGGATAAGCTCAAGGAAAACGTGGCAAGCAAGGTCGCCATTCCGAAGCTTCACGAAAAAGCGATTATCCGCCTGGACGACGACGAAGTGGACGTAATGCTCGACGTCGTCGAGCGTGAAAAAAAATTCGGAAACGAATTCAGGGACAAATACAATCTTAACACGCGCGACAGAGATATCGCCATAGTTACGCTAATGCTCGGCACCGGCATTCGCGTAAGCGAATGCGTGGGACTCAACGTAGACGACGTCTATCTCAAAAATCTTGCTTTTCGCGTGACTCGCAAAGGCGGCAACGTGACCGTACTATATTTTTCGGAAGAGGTGCGCGACGCTATCGAGCTGTATCTTCCGTGGCGACAGGAAAGATTATTGAAAGCCGGACTGTATTCCGATGTGGACGCGTTGTTTATTTCGCTGCAGAACAAGCGCATCACGGTACGCGCTGTCGAAAACCTCGTCAAGAAGTATTCCGCTACCGCCAATCCGCTCAAAGGCGTATCCCCGCACAAGCTGCGTTCGACCTACGGAACGAGGCTTTATCGCGAAACAAAGGATATTTATATGGTTGCGGAAGTGCTCGGTCACCGCGACGTCAACACTACAAAAAAGCACTATGCCGCAATAGACGAGGACATCAAACGCGAAGCTTCCACTAAAGTCGTATTGCATAAGAAAAACTGACGAAATTCACCAAAACAGCTATTTATCGTTACTGAATACTATAAAAAAAATAATAATTTGTAAAGCTTACGAATAAATGTTCGTAAATCACTCAATAAAGGATTGCGAAATTTTTGGAATAATGATAGAATATAAGCGGCGTGGTTCATTTATAACCGTCCACCGTTGAATATCCTTTCAGGATATATTATAATATTTACAGGGAGAAAGAGCTTATGACGAAAAATCATGAATTGAAAGAACGTTTGGAGGAGATACGCGATTACATCTATAAGACCGTAGAAGACCGCGGCTACCCGCCTACCATAAGAGAGTTATGCGTAGAATTCGATATCAAATCCACTTCAAGCGCCGCGTATTATCTCAAGAAACTTGAAGAAGCGGGCGAGCTGAAGATAAATCGTCAGAAAAGTCGCGGGATCGAAGTCGGCAATCGTCGTTACGTGCGCAACATGACCAACGTTCCCCTGCTCGGCTCCATTACAGCAGGTACTCCCAAACTCGCTTACGAAGAATGCGAAGATAACTTCCTGTTGCCGAATAATTTGTTTGACTGCGAAGGAAAAGACGTCTTCATGCTTACCGTTATCGGCACGAGTATGGTGGATATAGGTATACACGACGGCGATCTCATACTCGTACGCAAGCAGGATTATGCGCGAAACGGACAGGTCGTAGCGGCGCTTATCGACGGCGAAAGCGCTACGGTAAAAAGATATTTTAACGAAAACGGCAGAGTGCGTCTGCACCCCGAGAACAGATATATGCCCGACTTTTATCCTACTGACGTGGCGATATTGGGTATCGTTATCGGGCTCGTACGCACAAATATAAAGTAAACCGTCCGGAAACCGGAGGAATATGGATACCGTAAATACCGAACTCATACGCGGACACGTAGATACCATAATACTTAACGCATTGATGCAACGCGACCGTTACGGCTACGAGATACTCGATATGATATCGGATCTCAGCGAAGGACGTTACGAGATCAAACAGCCTACGTTGTACTCCTGTCTCAAAAGGCTGGAAAAACAAGGCTTTATAACCTCTTATTACGGAGACGAAACCCAGGGCGGGAGGCGTAGATATTACAAACTGACCGAGAAAGGCAGAGCCACTCTCGAACAGGATCAACGGGAATGGGAATTCTCGAGAACGATAATCAACAGGCTTTTAAGCGATAAAGAAATAGATCTGCGCACGGTGGAAGCGCCCTTCAATCCGAGCGAACTGCGCCCTCTTACGCGCCGCGTACGTGTATACGACGACGGCGAGGGCTTTATAAACGGTGAGGACGAGGAAGAAGAAACTTCCGTAGCGCCGGCGGTAACGGCAGCCGCGCCCGCAACGACGGAGTCGCCCTCGACACCTGGTACAACTGCCGAAAGCAGAGAGGAAACGCCTTACGTCTCTCCCCTTTTTGCACCCGTTGTTCCTGCCGCAAGCGCGGAAGAAAGCGCTCCCGCGGTTCAAACAACGCCCGTACAGCCCGAAGTCAAGCCCTCCGTATACGACGAGGAAGAGCTCCTGCGTATTAAAGAGCAGCAGATAGCTGCGAGCAAGAGGCTGCAGATAGGCGAATTCGCTTCACGGAAAATGCTCCTCGGCGACGACGTCGAAGAACCGCCTGCTCCCGCCTCATACGGCAATCCCAGGAACGGCGCAAGCGACGCCGCATACGGATATTCAGATACTCCTCCCAAGCCTGCCGCTACGGACAGAAGTATGTTTACGTATACTACGATGTCCGCCGATAAAGTACCGCCGAAACCGCAACCCGAATTCGGTCGCGAAGCGACGGAAGACGATTACCGTAATATACGCACTACGGCAGAACCCGACGAAAGATTGCACTACAGAGAAGCGTTGAGCGCCTTGTTCCGTACCGACGAACCGCAGGAGAAAGCTACTCCCGCCCCTGCCGCCGCGACAATAAACGAAGCGGAACAGCGCGAAATAGACAGTCAGGGCAGAGCGCGTCATTTCGGCGATCTCAAGCAGGCTCTTTACGAGGAAGGTTTCAATCTGAAGCCCTACAACAAGGCGAACGCGTCCAACTTCTACTATATGAAATTCGTGTACAGCAATAAGCTGATGCGCGACACGACTTTGCTCACATACCTCGTGCTGATAATAGAAGTTCTGATAATGGTGATAGCCATAGACAGTTTTGCGATGAATATCGGCGTATGTATCGCGATCGCGGCTGTAGGGCTGTTGCTTCCCGCCCTGCCGTTCATCGTCTGGGCGATAAATCCCACCAAGCGGGTCAAAGCGCGATTCAATCTCGGTACTTCTATTACCTACGCGTTGATAGCGTTTATCGTGATATCGGGTATCTCGATGATAATTGCCCTGATCGCTCCGTCGCTCAAAGTAGATTTTACCAAAGGCTCCGCCTACATACCCGTGATGATAGCGGCGCTTATACCGATAGCGGTACTTATCTACGGACTTCTCTACCGCTCCGGCAACTATCATCTCAAGAAATAAGTCTATAATGCAATAAAACGTATAAAAACAGAAAGCCGTGAGCGTGCGCTCACGGCTTCTTTCTTTTTTAGAAATACTATCCGAATAACTCGTCTTACTCCCCGTCGCCGATTTTTAACGTCAGCTTTTTTATTTCTCCGCGCGCGACTTCGTCGCAACGATTGTTGTAGGCGTTGTCGCTGTGTCCCTTAACCTTTATAAAGGTAACTTCATGCTTTTTCATCTCTGCGTCGAGGGCCTGCCAGAGGTCTACGTTCTTGACGTCGCTTTTATCCCGTGTGCGCCAGTTATGAGTAAGCCAGTACGCAAGCCAGCCTTCGTTTATTGCGTTCACGGTATAGGCGGAATCGCTGTAAACGGTGACTGCGCAACGCTCGCGCAATGCGCGTAAACCTTCAATGACCGCGGTCATCTCCATGCGGTTGTTTGTGGTCTCCTTTACGCCGCCGGCAATAGTCTTTTCTATACCTTTATATATGAGAATGGCGCACCATCCGCCCGCTCCGGGATTGCCGCTACAGGCGCCGTCGGTATATATATCAACTTTTTTCATATTTACAGCTTCTCGGAGAGAAGTTCGGACTTCTTTCTGCAAGCGCCTATCGCTTCGGATACCGTGCCGTAAAGGTCTTTGGCGCGGAATACTTCTACCGCTTCTATAGTCGTACCGCCTTTACTGCATACCTTGTCGGTCATCGTAAGGAGATCTTCGCCGGCGGCGCTCGCAAACGCCGCGCTTCCCTCTATCGTCGCCAGAGCGAGCGCCCTGCTTTCCTCTACGCTCAAGCCGCCTTCCACGCCCGCGCGCACCATCGCGTCTGCAAACATGAATACATATGCGGGTCCCGATCCGCTGATACTCGTCACGGCGTCGAACTTCGATTCCTCGAGCACTATAACTTCGCCGCATACACCGAGCAGACCTTTGACGAGCGCTTCGGTAGCTTCGTCGGTATTGTCGAAGGTCACGGCGGCTATCCCTTTCCCTATCCGACAGGGAGTGTTCGGCATTACGCGCGTGATACCGGTTTCGGGCTTAAAATACTTGCGAAGCGTAGAAATTTTCACGCCCGCCATTATGGATATTACGTTTTTAACGTTTATTACGGGCGCAGATTTAAGTATGTCTGCGTAGAACTGAGGTTTCACTCCGAGTAGAACGGTATCGCTTTCCGCGAGCAATTCTTCGGAGCTTGAGGCTACGGATACTCCCATATCGGAATATTTTCTGCGTTTTGCTTCGTCGAGATCGAATACGGCGACGTCGGAAGGCTCAAGTCCGTGATCTTTAAGTTTATCCGTCGCTACGATCCTTTCGAGAATGCTTCCCGCCATGACACCTGCTCCGATGAATCCGAGTTTGTATTTCATATATGCTCCTTTTTACGAAATATAATTGACTTATTTCCGCTGTTTATGTATAATGACAATGTTCGTTATAGGGGAGTGGCTCAATTGGTAGAGCAGCGGTCTCCAAAACCGCCGGTTGCGTGTTCGAGTCGCGTCTCCCCTGCCAGAACGGCTTGCGTAATGCGAGCCGTTTTTCTTTACCTATTCTATCGCAAAAGCCGTATAAAGTCAATTCTATCCCGAAAAAACGCCCCGCGATCTATAAATCATCGAGGTGAACTTGCGTAATAGATTTTTCCGCAATAACCAAACTTAACCTCTTTTGGCTTCCACAAGCTTTTTACAATGCGCTATAATATTTTCGCCGTTCTTCTTACGCATCCGACTTCCGAGAGTAAATACGTCAACATTTGCCCAGACTATAGGAATTATGATCACGGGAGCTATCCATTTTGTCCCAAGTGCGAATATTGATGCGATAACAAACAGAATGTTTGCGATAAGCCTTATCGAAGCGTAAAGATAATCCTTAATATAAAATCTACAAAGACAGAAAAAGCCAAGACCCAAGAATATGGAGTACGACATAGGAATATTTAATATGTCGTATAATTTAACATTTCTTATTTCGAAATAACTATATCCCGCATTCAACGCAGCCCTTGTCCACTTGCTTATTTCCGGTAAGTCTTTTTTTCTAAACCCGTTAAGTCTATAATTCTTTAGAAAATTATTAAGACTTTCTTCGTACATTTTTCTTGAAGACTCGTTTGCGTCGGCGCGCTGAAACTCTTTGAATTTATCGTATACCCTCCTGAGCTCCGCGTCGTCTGCGTACCGTAAAGAATTAAAATCGTAAGGATAGGATTGATTTGAATTGTGTCTCGATTTGTCGTAATTCATATTTCCGATAATTTACAATGCGCATGAAGAAGAAGCGGCTTATGCCGCTTCTTTAACGAAATTATAATACCGCCATTATGTTTTCGAAGTTTTTGATACGTGCTTTTTTGTAGGATACGAAAATATCGATAAACGGCCAGATACCGAGCGTTATCCACCCGAAAAGAAGTTTGGCAATACCGAGCCCTACGTCCCCTATATAAAATCTGTCGACCCCGAGTCCGCCCAAAAAAATCGAAAGAAGTAACGTGGTAGTAGAACTGTAAGTTTTTGCGGCGAATACGTCGTTATAGGCAGAATCGGGAGCGTTTCTCAATGCGCTTTTCAAAGCGGGTATCTTGTCGCTAGGTATTTTCGAAGAAAACGTCGAAATAATTTCCATAGCATAATCGCGGTGCATAATTACCTCCTCTCAATACAATGATATCTAATGTATACATTATATAATGTATAAATCTATATGTCAATAACTGATTTTATCTAAAATGTAAACATTATATAATGTACAGGTAATCTGTTTCGGTGAAAAATGAAATTAAGGATTAAAGAAATACTGAACGAAAAAGGTAAGACCAAATATTGGCTGTATATCAAGCTCGGATTGAGCTATCAGAATTTCAACAGGCTTATCAATAACGAAACGCAATCGATAAAATTCGAAAACCTCAAAGCGCTTTGCGATATTCTCGAATGTACGCCGAACGATCTTTTCGACGATTATTACAAAAGCTAAACCGCCATTGAATGTAATGCAAGCAATGGCGGTATCCGCAAAGTTAGTGATTACGCACAATTTATTGCGCTATTTTTGGAAATTACGCGAGAATTACGTCCGAGGACGTGGCTTCGACTTCGTCTCCCTCGTGCAGTACGACTTTATCTCCGTGACGGTAATTTCTCACATAACCGGCAATTCTGATCTTGAATTCGTCCACGGCGTCCGACGACTTCAGCGCGGTATATACACCCGGCATAAGCTCGCCGCCCTTCTCCACGAGATATACCGTACCGCGCGCAAGAATGAAATCGTGACGGGTAAGACGGACGTTTTCTTCTCCGTCGCGGAAAGCGGCGTCGTCCGTCGAATACCGCACCCCGCCTCTTACTTTGACGTCGTCGGGATATGCGCCTCCGTCGCGGTATTTTTTCTTTAGCTTAACATACGCTACGGTGACCGCTACGAACGCTAAAGCTATCGCTACGGCAATTACCGCAAGTACGGTTATTATTATTTCGTACTTTCCCATATTCCCGCCCTCTCAGAGTTTTTTGCCGCATTCGGGGCAGAATTTAGCGTTTCCGGTAAGTTTCGCGCCGCATTCGGGACAGAATTTTTTGGCTACGGCTGCACCGCACTCCGGGCAGAACTTGGACGAGGCGGGTATCGTTTTTCCGCATACGGGACATACCGCCGTCGCTCCGCTTGCGGCGGGCGCTTCTTTTTTATCGCTCTCCGCAGTCATCTTTGCGCCGAGTCCGAAGCCCATCGCCGCGCCCATTGTTGCGCCCATGGTAGTTCCCATGGCGGATCCCATTGCGGAATTGTTCTTCGCCGCTTCGCGTATAGCGTCAGCTTCCGCTAATTTACGGTACACGTCTACGTTCTTGCCGATCATGCTCAGTCTCGTATTCTCGTCGAAGGCTTTTTCGAGTTCGGGCGGCAAGGACAGGCTTTCGAATACGAAAGAATCGAGCTCGATACCGCATTCCGATATTTCCGCTTCGAGCTTTTTCGAGACAGCCGCGCTCACTTCCATCATGTTCGCCGCCATATCGAGTATCGGAACGCCGCTCTCGCCTATCGCGTCCGAAAGTCCCATTACCAGAAGACTGCGTATATAATCGGTTATGTCCGAAGTGACGAACGTGGATTTCACACCCATGAGCACGGTAAGGAATTTATAAGGATCGGTAACGTGGAAAGCGTAAGTACCGTATGCGCGTATCCTTATCGCGCCGTAATCCTTGTCTCTGACCATAAGCGGAGTGGCGGTGCCCCATTTAAGCGCCGAAAAGCGCGCGGTATTTATGAAATAAATATCCGACTTATAGGGCGTTTCGAAAGCGAACCGCCATGCCATGAGACGGGTAAGAATGGGTATAGTCCTCGCGTCGAGGCTGTAAGTCCCCGGTCCGAATACGTCGGCAAGCTTGCCTTTGTCGCAGAATATTGCCGCCTGACCTTCTCTTACGACGAGCCGCGAGCCGCGCTCGACCGCATTTTCGCGAGCCGAATATTTATAAACAATTGTGTCGGGAGAACCCAACCATTCAATGATCTGTAATAACGCCATATACTCTCCTTTTCAGCAGTATTTATACGATTACAGTTTATCACGACATGTAAATTATGTCAATGAGCGTTTTCGGCGCTTGACAAAGTACATTACGGATTATATACTGAATTCGATATGGAAAAATACAATAAAGATCTGAAGACTCGATTGATAATCGCGATAGTATTCACGGTGGCGCTGCCGCTCGGCGGCGTGATGCTCGGCGTAGGGCTCGGAGTAAAAATACCCGCAATATGGGCTATAGGAATAGCGTTCCTCGGTTCCGGCTTCTACGGCTGTCCCATCGCATGGACTGCCGGCTACGGCAATACCAAATCTTTGGGCAGAGTGATACAAGCCGTACGCAACGAGCACCTGTATACTGTAGCCGAAATAGCTTCGCAACTCAGTTTAAGCGAACGCATGGTGCGACAAAAGCTCGACGTGTGCTTCAACAAGCAGTATCTTATCGGATACAAACGCGTCGGCGACAAAATAGAAGGGAATTTCAACACTAACATTCTCGACCGCGAATTTGCCGCGGAATGCGTAAACTGCGGCGCGAAATTCACTTATAAGCGCGGCGAAAAAGCGCGTTGCCCCTATTGCGGCTCTCCCGTGGCAACCGACGGATCGGGAGTTATGCCGTACTGATCGCGTAAATTATACTTTTCGACAAAGCTTGAGTAACCGAGTAATTACATAAAAGCCCGCCTGAAACGGCGGGCTTTTTTAGGACAAGATCAAATATATCACATATATCAAACTTTGATGTCGCCTTTGAAATTTTCGGTCTGACCTTTGAACTTCCTTAACACGGGATTCACTTCTTTTTTCAGGAATTCGTCTACCTGTTCGGGAGCCCTTCCGATGAAGAGTTTAGGATCGGTGAGCGCGTCGAAATCCTTGACCGCCGCGAAAGCGGGGTCCTTTTTAAGACGTTCTATAAGATCGTTGGGCTTCCCCGTCATACGGAAATTCTTTTCTGCAAGCATCGAATGAGTGCGTATCTTCTCGTGAAGCTCCTGCCTGTTGCCGCCGGCGCGTACGCATTCCATAAGTATGCTTTCCGTTGCCATAAAGGGTATTTCTTCGCGTATATGAGCGTTGATGACCTTCTCGTACACTACGAGTCCGTCGGTGACGTTAAGGAGAAGTTCCAAAACCGCGTCTGCGGCAAGGAAGGCTTCGCCCATCACTATCCTTCTGTTGGCACTGTCGTCGAGCGTGCGCTCGAAGCCCTGTACGCAGGCTGTCATAGCGGCGTTGGCGGGAAGCGAAATTATATAACGCGAAAGCGCGCAGATCCTTTCGGAGCGCATCGGATTGCGCTTATACGCCATTGCCGACGAACCTATCTGTTTTTCGCTGAAAGGCTCTTCCATTTCCTTCCTGCTCTGAAGAAGCCGTATATCCTGCGCGAATTTGTATGCGCTCTGCGCGAGCATCGAGAGGTTCACGAGGATGTTGTAGTCTATTTTGCGGGTATAGGTCTGTCCCGAAACGGGTATCGAGGATTTGAAACCGAATTCGTTGCAAACGAATTTATCGAGCGCCTTGACCTTATCGTGGTCGCCGTCGAAAAGCGAAAGGAAGCTCGCTTGCGTGCCAGTGGTCCCTTTTACGCCGCGCATGACCATTGTGTCGAGAGCGTGGTTAACGTTTGCGTAGTCCAGCAAAAGATCCTGTATCCACAGAGTAGCCCTTTTACCCACCGTCACGAGTTGCGCCGCCTGAAGGTGCGTAAATCCCAAAGTGGGCGTAGAACGGTATTTTTTAGCGAATTTGGCGAGCTTGGCAATAACGGCAACAATTTTAGCGCGGACGAGTTCTAGCGCTCTTCTATATATAATGATGTCCGCGTTGTCGGTAACGTAACAGCTCGTCGCTCCGAGGTGTATTATAGGCGCCGCGTCGGGACAAACGAGACCGTAAGTGTAAATGTGCGCCATAACGTCGTGTCTTACGAGTTTCTCGCGTTCGGCTTCGACGGCGAAATCTATGTCGTCGAGGTGCGCCGCAAGCTCCGCTATCTGCGCGTCGGTGATGTTGAGCCCGAGCTCTTTCTCGCCCTTGGCGAGTGCGAGCCACAGCCTGCGGAAAAGCCCTATCCTGTGTTGCTCAGAGAAAAGCGCGGACATTTCCTTCGTCGCATATCTTGTCACCAACGGGTTATTGTATACGTTATAATCCATATATTTCCTCCGGCGTAGGTTACTACGGCTGAATTTTAATAAAACAGGCACGCAACGTACTTCCATAACGCAGTGCGGCGCGTGCCGATACGGGTTGTATTCGAAAAAGGCTGTCGCAAGGACAGCCCTTTCAGTCGTACTGTTATTTCTTGTCTTCGTCGGCGTTTCCGTCGAACTTCTTGAGGTCGATGCTCTTGAAGAGGTCCGCCATCGTCGCGCCCACCGAAGTGGAGGTCACGTATTCGTGCGGTTCGTCGTCGTCGCTTGCCTGGCGCGCCCTTCTCTCCTTCTTCTCTTTGAAGGAATCGTCGGCGCCCGCCGCGCGTTTGTTGAAGCGAGCGGTGCGGCTGGGCTTCTCCTCGCCTTCCTCGTCGGAAGCCGCTTCCGCTACGGGAGCGTCCTGGAGAGCTTTGATGCTGAGCGTGATCTTATTCTTCTCGAAGCTGATGATCTTCGCTTCGACTTCGTCGCCCACTTTGAGAACTTCGCTCGCGTGGGAGATCCATTTATGGCATATCTCGCTTACGTGCACGAGACCGTCGATACCGGGTTCGATGGAAATGAACGCCCCGAAATCCTTGATCCTTTCGACCTTACCTTTCACCACGTCGCCTACGTGATATTTCTCGGCGGCGAGCTCGTAAGGCTGCTTCTGGAGTTGCTTGTATCCGAGGGAAACCTTGTCGTTCTCTCTGTCGGCTTTGAGCACTACGAATTCGTATGACTTGTTGAGCTCGAGCACGGTGGCGGGATCGTCGACCTTCGACCAGCTGAGATCGCTGATGTGGAGCAGGCAATCCTTATTCATTATGGATACGAATACGCCGAAATATTTGCCGTCCTTCATGGCAAAGCGTTTGACTTTACCCTTGATGACGTTGTTGACCTGCATGGTTTCCCAGAAGGCGTCTTCTCTCGCGGCTCTTTCCTCTTCAAGGATTATGCGCTGGCTCGCTACGATACGCTTGGGATTGGGACGTCTTGCGGGAGCGGCTTCTTCGCCTTCCGCGGTTTCGGTCTCTTTCGGAGGAAGTATGCGCAGACGAAGTTTCTTGCCCACGTACTCGTCGAGGTTCTTCACGTAGCCGATACGTATCTGGCTGGCGGGAACGAATATCGTATAGGAACCGAGCTTCCCGAGCAGGCCGCCTTTGGTGACGGAAGAAACGGTAAGAGAGAATTCCTCGCCCGCCAAAATGGATTTGACCGCTTCGTCGGCTACGAGTATCTCGTCGTATTTCTTCTTGGAAAGATTGATGGTCTTCGACTTATTGTCGCCCTTGGGGATTATGATAGCCTCGAGAGTGTCGCCGACCGCATAATTGCTCATATCGTAAGAGCCGTCAAGTTCCATCTCGTCTGCCGCGATGAAGCCTGCGTCGTTCTTACCGCTCAGACTGAGCGATACGGATACGCCGGTAGGATCGACGGATTCGATGGTTGCCTTGACTCTCATGTTTTCGTGATAAGTCCTGGGGGCGTAACCGCTGTTGAGCGCGTCTTCCATCGAAGTGATCTCGCTGGACGCTTTCTTGGCTTTGGGCGCGGCTACTGCTGCTTTTTCTTCGGCTTTGGTTTCGACGGCGGCTTCCGCTACCGGTTCGGTTGTGACAACGGTTTCGACGTTGTCGACGGTGTTGTTGTTTTGATCCATTGTGTAGATAACCTCCATTATCAACTCCTTCGGAGTCGACGCGCCCGCAATTATGCCGGGCTTTGTAATACGTTGATCGGTGACCGAGGCGAGATCAGAGACGTTCTCGATAAGATATGCTCCCTTTTTCGCGTAACGTTTGGCTATGTCGTATAGCTTGGCGACGTTACTGCTGTGCCTGTCGCCTACCACAAAAACGTGATCCGACTCGGCGGCAATTTCTTTCGCTTCGGTTTGCCTTGCTATGGTAGTATAACAAATACTATTAAATATGACAAGCATTTGAGCGGATTTGCTTACCGATTTTTCAATTTTGCGGGTAATTTCTCCGAATTTGTCGCTGTCTAATGTGGTTTGCGCGGTGAGCAGGCACTTCTCGGCTCCGCTTAACGCCTCTTCGACCTCATCCGCTCCCGCTATGACGCGACAATCCGCGGCGTAGCCTGCGGTACCGCGTACCTCGCGATGAGCCTTATCCCCCGCTATGATTATGCGGTATCCGAGTCCGGAATATTCCCTGACTTTATCGTGTATGGCGACGATATTCGGGCAAGTGGCGTCGATGAGCGTTAATCCCGCGTTTTCGGCGGCTTCGTATATCGCGGGAGCCGCGCCGTGTGCGCTTACGACGAGTACGTCGCCCTTTCGCAGTTTCGCGACGTCGTCGACAGGCACTATGCCTTCGGAGATCAGCGAATCGACTATTTTACGGTTGTTGGTAAGCCACCCGAGCGTATAAACGGGTCGCGCAAACCTCTCACGCGCTTCGCGCGCGATACCGATAGCGCGTTCGACGTTAGGACACAACCCGATATGCTTTGCAACGCGGATATCGGTAAGCATCAGGCGCGGTATCCCGCTTTTTCACATAATTCCGTCACCGCTTCGGCAACTTCCTCGACGGTCATGTCGGAAGTATCTATCACGGTAGCGCCGTAGGCTACTTTGAGCGGAGCGAAATCGCGGTGAGTGTCCTGATAGTCACGCGCGACTATGTCGGCGAGGATCTCCTCGTAAGTGAGTTCGCCCGCGGTACCTTTCGCTTTAAGTTCGTCGAGCCTTCTCGTAGCTCTGACCTCGGGACGGGCGTCGAGATATATTTTGACGTCCGCGTCAGGCAGAACGTAACTTCCGATATCTCTGCCGTCAAGCACGCAATCGGTATGCGAAGCTATCTCGCGTTGCAGTTCCACAAGTTTCAGTCTTACTTCCGGTATCTTGGATATCGTTGACGCCGCCATACTTATTTTGTGCTCGCGGATATAAGGCGTCACGTCCTCGCCGTTGATGATCACTTTCTGTACGCCGTCTGCGTAAGAAATGTCCATTTTCACGCCGTCGAGCAGAGGTATCACCTCTTCGCTTTTCTCCGGCGACGCGCCTGAGGACAACGCGTAACAGGCTATTCCGCGGTACATGGCTCCGGTATCCAGATACACTATCCCCATTTTGGCGGCGACTAGCTTCGCCATCGTACTCTTTCCCGCGCCGGCGGGCCCGTCTATAGCAATATTAAGTGGCATTGATATTCTCCTTTTTCCTTTGTTTTTGCTTTTCCGAAGCGATACGCTGCGTTTATACGTTACTGCCCGCGACGAATCCCGTGGATAAAGCAAGCTGGATATTGAAACCGCCCGTGAGAGCGTCCACGTCGAGCAGTTCGCCGCATACGGACAGGTTGGATATTATTTTGCTGCGCATGGTGCGCGGATCTATTTCTTTTACGTCGCAGCCGCCCGCGGTAACTATCGCTTCCGCTATGGGCGCGAGACGACGAACGGGGAAGGTGAGGTTTTTAAGCAATTTACCTATGCGCTTGCGCTCCTCACGAGTAATTAAATTGACTTGTTTGTCGCCGTTTATACCGCTTACCGTACAAAAATAAGGTATCATGCTGTTAGGTAGGAGTGCTCCGAGCACGTTGCGGTATATTCTGTTGGATGTAGCGAATTCGCTCGTAAGTCGCTTATCGAGGGTGGCGTCGTCAAGTGCCGGTTTGAGATCCAAAACGTAAAATAGATCGTCCGCGACGAGGCGGTTGACGTATGAGGACATCGTAAGCGCTATCGGACCCGAAACGCCTTTATCGGTGAACAACATTTCGCCGAATTCGGATCTGATCGTTTTACCTCCGTAAACGGCGCTGAGGCGCACGTTTTTAAGGCTCAGTCCCTCAGGAAAAGGCAGCTTATCAAGGGACAACAGCGTTCCGTTACGGTCGACGACTCCTTTCAGCTCCGTAGCGCAAAGCGCGGCAACCGGCGGGATTATGCGATGTCCGAGCGAAGCGAGTATGTCGTAGCCTTTCCCGTCGGAGCCCGTAAGAGGATACGACGCTCCGCCTGTTGCGAGTACGACCGCGTCGGTAGGAAATTCTCCTTTAGAAGTGACGATCTCCGTTATTACGCCGTCTTTAACGACTAACGAAAGCAATTCCGCAGAAAAAAGTATCCTGACTTTAAGCGCGCGCAATTTATTCAACAAAGCGTCGATCACGTCCGCGCTTTTATCGGAAACGGGGAATACCCTGCCGCCGCGTTCGGTTTTGAGAGCGACGCCAGCTTCCTCGAAAAATCTTTCGGTATCCTCGTTGGAAAAAGCGCGCAAAGCGCTTATCGGAAATTTGGGATTGGAAACGGTATTGAGAAGGAACGAACGCTGATCCGCAACATTGGTAAGATTACACCTGCCTTTGCCAGATATATACAGTTTGCGCCCTATTTTGGCATTTTTTTCGATCATAACGACGTCGAGACCCTTTTCCGCCGCGGCGATAGCCGCCATACAACCTGCCGGACCCGCGCCGATAACGTGTACCGTCATAAATACCTTTTCGCTTTGGCTTTCAGCTTGGTCATCGCCGTATGCAACGTATGATTGCACGTAAGCGGAGTTACGGTCGCATATCCCTTGCCGTACCATATGACGTCGCAGTCGTCCGCGTTGGCGATATGTATGGGGTTGCCCACGAGCGTGTAAGGAACTCCCTTCTCGTCGGGCGTGCCGACAAGGTAAATGTCGCTGAAAAGTCTGTTGCCTATCGTGGTAATTTTATGCTCCGAATTACCTATACGCTCGTTATTGATGTTGATATTGAGCGCGTAATCCTTTGACGCCAGATGCATGTAATAATCGAAATGCTCGATAAAATAGCGTACGATATAGTCGAAATCCGAATGCGAATCGGGATTGCCGGACACGGCGAAAGCGTATTTGATACCGAGAAGATTTGCTTCCATGGCGGCGCCCGCCGTCCCCGAATATACCACGGTGGTGCCGATGTTGGGTTCGGTATTTATTCCCGATATAACCATTTGAGGCGGATCGTTGCTCATGAGCTCGACGCCTAGTTTGACACAGTCGGCGGGCGTGCCGGTTAGAGAAAAACATTTGTAAGGATATTTTCCCGTGATCTCTTTGAGATGTATCGGCTTGCCGAAAGTCATGGCGTGCGCCATACCGCTCATGCAACGCACGGGCGCAATGACCGTAACGTCGTGCTCCGCGTTCAGCGCGGTTGCGAGCTTCACGATGCCTTCCGAGGAATATCCGTCGTCGTTAACGATAAGTATTTTCATATAACCTGTCTGCCTGAGTCAAAGTTTTTTAAGAAATTGTATTTCTTTCGGGGTGAGATAACGTGTGAGTCCTCTGCCCAATCCGCCCAAACGTATCTCGCCTATCGCCGTGCGTTTCAGGAATATAACGTTATATCCGATATATTCGAACATTCGGCGTATCTGACGGTTTTTTCCTTCAAAAATTGTGATTTCTATGCGAGAAATACGATCTTCTACGCCGAGCACTTTGATTTTTGCCCGATGCGTGACAGCTCCGTCGAGAGGAATACCGTCGCGCAGTTTGTCGAGTTCTTTTTCGGGTATCTCCCCTTCGACTTTGACAATATATGTTTTCGGGATCTCGGAAGAAGGATGAGTGAGTTTATACGCCGTATCGCCGTCGTTGGTAAGCAAAACTAGTCCTTCCGAATCGTAATCGAGTCTCCCTACCGGGAAAAGTCTTTTATCTTTGACGTCGACGTAATCCATAACGGTTTTACGCCCTTTGTCGTCTTTGACGGCGGTTATGCAACCTTTCGGTTTATTGAGGATTATGTAAACGTCGCGATTGCGGAGAACGAGCTTTTTCCCGTTCACCGTAACCGTGTCGTTATCTTCGTTGACGACCGTACCGAGCTCGGTAACCGTTTTGTTATTGACTTTGACCAGTCCTTCGGAAATAAGCTTGTCCGCACCTCTTCTGGACGCCGCGCCGCATTCCGCGATATATTTATTGAGCCGCATTATTCACCTTTCAGAAAAGCCAACCTTTCTTATCTATATCATATATAGTATATAATTTTTCGGCAAATAGCAAGCGGTTATCCATAAAAATCTTCACTTCTCCGAGCGGTTCGCCTTTGGAATGAGGGGCGACGATCTCGTCGACGACTTCCGTTTCCGAACGCAGTTTTTCGCTTCCGTCTTTCTTTACGGGATAGAAAAAGTCGTTCGTTACGTGAAGCTCGGCGCTCTTCACACGATAATTCTTTTTCACTTTGACTTCCGCGTAGACCGCATCTTTGTCGAGCACGCGCTCGAGCACATAGTTCTCGTGCGCGTAATCCATGAGCGAAGAGCACAGATCGAAATAATCGTAATGATTGAGAGCGACAGCCACTACTTCCATACCGTTCCTGACGCTTGAAGCGATAAGGCATCTGCCCGCTTCGGTCGTATAGCCCGTTTTTACCCCCGTCGCGCCTTCGTAATTGTATAAGATCTTATTCTTATTGGCAAAATACCGTGTTTCCCCGCCGTCGCGGCTTGCGACGGTAATGAATTTGGTAGACACTATTTCACGGAAAACGGGATTGCGAAGAGCCGTGGCGGCTATTACGGCAAGGTCGTATGCGGACGTATAATGTCCTTTTGCGCTGAGACCGTGGGGATTGACGAAATTAGTGTCCTCCAACCCTAACGAACGGGCTTTTTCGTTCATTTTTTCGGCAAAAGCCTCTACAGAACCGCAGGTATTGACGGCAAGCGCCACGGCGGCGTCGTTACCGGAACGCAACATAAGACCGTATAAAAGCTCCTTTACGGTAAGATGCTCGCCCTTTCTTAAATAAATCGAACTTCCTTCCACTCCGACTGCAATATCGGGAATCGACACGACCGCATTCAGATCCGGGGTGTTCTCGATCACCACGAGCGCCGTCATGGCTTTCGTGGTACTCGCCATGGGTAGGCGAGCGGACACGTTCTCGCCCTTGAGAAGACGTAAAGAACCCACTTCGACTACCGCATATGCGCTACCTTGCGCCGCTGCCGACGCGTCGAAAACGCCGTTTGCGTCAACGGAAGAAAACGCGACGAACGTTAGGCACATCGTCGCGATAAGGATAGCGCACAGCACACCGGTCAGGAGTGCTTTCTGCGCATTGCCTGTACGAATTTCTGAGCGGTATCGAGCCATTTCTCAAGTCCCTCCTGCGGAATTTCATGCGCGCAATTCTCTACGGAACGGTCGCATTCTTCCGAATTCTTCTTGTTCTTACCGAACTTGAAATTTACGCTGAACGTTACGTCTGACATCATATTATCACCTCGCGAATAGTATCTTGAGAAGCGCAAAAAATATACCCGCGAGATTCGTTTTTACGAGTATCCGGCTCTCGATCGTCACATTCGGCAATCCTTCGAAAAATCGCAAATTAAACTCTTTTCTTCCCAAAATATCGAAGCGAGTATTATAAATTAGTGCAAAATTTATAATGCTTGCTATAAAATTCAAGAGTTTAATCTTGCCGTTTCCAAAATTCCCGGATACGCTTGCCGTGATTTTCGTGTACGATACAGAAACGTTACCTATCAAGGCTTTCCCTACCGCTTCCGCATATGCGGATCCTGACGAAGGGGTTATAAGTTTTGCTCCGCGAGGCGTGGTGATGACGAATCCTTCTTCGGTGACGCCGAGGCGCAAAGGGACGGTGATCATACCCGCTATATTTATATTAGCAACGGCGATCGCGGCGCTGCCGTCGAAATATACGTGTAAAAGAACAGCCATACCGTTAGTATGGCTGTTAGTAAAATTTTTACGAAAGGCGTCGGGAGTTATCTGTTTCTCTTACGCGGCTTGTCCGCGTCGAGCTCCTTTTCTCTTCGCATGCGTTCGCGGACGTCGCGCTTTACGGAGCTTACGTTGTACATACTGCGGTAGGTCAACGTCTTGACGAGGAACCCGAACAGAACGATCACGACTATGGCGCCCAATACCGAGAAGATAACGATCAACGTCACCGCAACGGTATGCTTATCGCTCTGTTCCTGTTTAGGCGTATAAGTAATGTTGTATACGCTTTCTTTATAGACGAAATCGTAATTCTCGTCGACACCGTTCGTGAATTCGATCTTATTGGCACCCACCCTGCCTGCCGTGGCGTTTACGCTCGGAGCTACGGTAAGATCTTCAACGTCGTCGTTCTCGATGAATCCTTCATAAGTAATGTTGAACTTAGGTTGCGTTCCCGCCTCCACGTCATCGGCTGTTGCGGAAACAACGAGCGTCTTTTTCGCTATGGTGAAGGTTATCGATATGCTTCCCGTAGTCTTGTAATTAGGGTTACCGGGACGAACTTCGAGGAAATACGTGCCGGCGTTCTTTACCGTTTCGGGAGAAAACTTCTTTACGGGTTCACATACGTCGCCGTCGACTACGCCGTTGAATGTAACCTGAATCTCGTCGGTAAGCGCTCTGTCGAGCCCGTTATAAACGAGCCCGGTGTATCCGGCAAAGCTTACGGTGACGGATTTTTGTTTGATCACGAGCGAAGTTTCACTGCTTGTGGCGTAATAGTTTAACGTGCTTTCGAATCTTGCGGTAACAATGTGATTTCCGGCAGGAGCGAATCGAGGCAAGCTTGCGCCCGGCTCTACGAACGAATATTCGACGTCAAGCGGTTCGTTGAGACCCGCCGCGGTAGCGGTTGCGGTTATAGGCGTAAACACGCCGTAAGTCTGCGTAAATACGCCGTCGAAATAAATCGTAGGAGTTATCTTCTCTATCGTAAGATAACATTCGGCGGCAAAACGCTCGTAATCGTTCAGTTTGAGATAGCATCTTACCAGATATTCGCCGGCGTTTATGGGAGCGTTTTCGCTCGCTTCGTAGACGGTACCGCCTCTTCCGCTGTACTCCACGCTGTAAGTGACCCCTTCGAGCACGTTGGTCAGGACGGGCGTTACGGGTTTGGCTTCGGTGTCGTAAGAATAGACTGCGTCGCTCATCGTGACGTCGGCAAGTTTAAGTATAGTTGCGGGTACGGAGAACGTATCGTTACCGAGCGTATAATTATCCCGTTTAGCGCCTATGAGACCGTTGATCCTTACGTTTACGGTTGCGTTACCGGGCTCGGCAGAATTAAGTATGGCGTCGTATTCGAGGTATACATACCCGATGTCGCCATCGAACAATCCTTCTATCACGTAGTTGTCCGTTCCGAATCCGACGGCTTCGAGGGTGCCGTCCACAGGCTTCTCATAAGGCGCGCCGGCAACGACGGAGACCGTTTTGGGCAATATTCTGACGTTACACGCCACCGACGAATAATCAACCGTATAGTTTGTGCCCGAATAAGGCAACAGTTGCAACACTATCCTGTAGTTGGCGGACACATCCCTTATAACGTCGATAGCCGTACCGTCTTCGTATACGGGAACGAGCGCGATGCCTTCGGTCTCCGCGTTCTCGCCGCCGATAAACCCGCTGAGCGATACTTTTATGTCGGGAATATTACCGTAAACTATTTCCGGCGCCGCGAGTGAGATCTCGGTGGTAAGCGCAAGCGGAGTTATCTCGCCTTTCTCGGAATATTCGAAGGAGGCGGGAAGTATGTAATTGTTCTCGTACAACGCGATGCTGAAAGCGTACGAAACCGTTATGGTTTTGTCGGTTCCGGCATTTTTATCTGAGAAATTCGCGTATACGCGCACGCCTTGGTTGAAATAATCGGAAGGTATACCGGTTGCGTTGGATGAGATCGTAGCCGTCGTCGTTCCGTCGTAGTTTTTGACGTTGATAACGGTAGGCTCGGTAAGTTTGCCCGTGAGATCGAGCTTCTCGATCATATAAACGTAACTTTCGCCCGAAGGAGTTATCGCGCGATAGTTATTGTCTATCATTCCGTTTTTAAGGAAATTGATCGTCACGGTATAACCGCCTTCTTTGTAACCGAAGTTTTTATTGTCGCTTCTTGTTATGCTGATATAATTGCTCCACGGGAATCCTTCGGCGGTACCGTGTTCATCGTAATAAGCTTTGTATGCGGATTTAATGTCGTCGGCGCATCTATCGACAGCCACGGAAACTATGGCGTCAATGAAATCTGGGTCGCTCTGACGGGTGGGATCGTATATAACGCTGAGCATGCTCTCGTCGAGCGTCACCGTTACGGATCTTCCGGTAATAACGAATTTACCTTTATTGCCGTCGGCTACGAGCGCTACCGCGAAACTGTCGGCATAAGTACCGCGCACCTCGAATACCGGAGACAGATCGTACGTTCCCACTCCCGTTTCGGTCGTAAGACGTGTATACGCTATGGTAATCTCTACAGCTCCGAGTGCGTCGGTCTGTATTATTTCTTTCTGTTCCAGTACTGGCGCGGTACCGCGATATTCCATAGTGAATGTCGGAGGCGTAATAGTGAGACTTCTTTTATCGATATAGAAGGCTCCGCCTCCCGCAGACGTTATCTCGTAGTTGCTGTCGGCGGGCACAACGATGGCGGTATAAGAGTATGTGCCGAATTTTTCGCCTGCGGCGCGTTCCAGTTCAACCGTTACTTCGTCGCCTTCCACGCCCAGTTCCGCATACGTGAGAGTCTGCTGGAAATCCAAAGGATTATCCGACGTACCGAATATTTTATGAATATCTTTCGGCGTAAAAGTAACGGCTTTTTTCTCTATCGTTATGTTGGCGACCGTACTGTACGACTGATTGTCAGTCAAGCGGTAGTTTGCACTGATAAAAGTGATTTCAGCGGTGTATTCGCCAACGTTTCGTATATATTCGACTTCTTCGGAATCTGAGTCGTACATCGTAACGATGAATTCGTACGCGTTGTCGCTTGCGATAACGCCGGAGAAGTCTATATTCGGGACTACACCGTTGTTGCCCGCAAGCCCCGCCGTGACCACCAGATAACTGCCGTCGTACGTTCTCGTGCCTGCGTTATTGAATTGGTAAGCTATTTCACGTTTGGATATTTCGAAAGAACATTCGAGCACGCTTTCTTCTTCGTTGAAGAAATAATTCGAATTGGCTTCCGGTAACGTCAATATCGCTAAATAAGTGCCTGCACCGATACAGGAACCCACAGACGTCTGGCCGCTTTCGCCTATAAGATAATATCTTACGTCGAGCGAAATGTTGTCCTGTCCGAGCATTCCGAAGCCCTCTTCGTAGCTGTAATTAGCGACAACCGCGGTACCGTCGTATATTTTGCCCGTCGCGTTAACGTTAGGACGGAGTTCGGCTGCCGCTATCCTCATCAGACCTCCGGGCGTCTGTCCGTCGCCGCTTTCCGTCACGGCTCTGTAGTTGGGATTCTGCGCGGTGATATGCACGGTATACGTGCCGGCGTTTATAGGCTGCACCGGCATACCGCTTCGAGTATAAGTCACGCTGAGTAAAGGATCGTAACCGGGTATGACGTCCGTTTCTTCTTCGGCATAAGAGTAGACGGCGCTCTGAAGCGAAGCCGTATAAACGAATGCTCCGTTCGCCTCTTCGTCGAAACGTATCCTTACCCGGCGCTCCGTTACGGAGTAGGTCCAGGAGGAAGAAGCAAGATTATAATTGTCGCGCGCGGTGCCTTTGAGCGTAATGGTTACGCTGTAATTACCTACGTTGACCGGACCGTCCGCCACGAGATTGCCGCCGGATCCGTAATAGTTGACGTTGAAGTCGAGCGCGTCGGGCGAGCTGTCGGCTTCGGGGATCGTGATGCCGTCCGCCCAACTTACCGTTACCAGATGCGGTTGAGCGTCGTAGACGAGATCGTCCTCGGGATCCGCATACGATATTTTGACGCTGACGGTGGCTCTGGTGATCTCGAAATCGAACGAAGTATCGGCAGGCAACGCATAGTTTTGCTGTGCCTCTGCGAAGGTCACGACGGCGGAATATGTGCCTACCGTGAGGGCTGCCGTCGTTTGAATGCCGCCTTTGTAATAAGTCAATATTATCGTGGGCGCTTCAGCTTCGTAGTAACCCGTCAACTCCGCGTTGATTTCTCTTGCGAGCCCGTTATAGATGAAACTGCTTTCCGAAAGGAAATTGAGAGTGAGCGTTTTTTTCGTTATCGTGAAATGTTGCTCGAGACTTCCCGTGAAATTCCCCTTTCCTTCTATCTTTACGATGGCTTGCGTTCCGACTTTTACGTTATTCGAATAAGATACGGAGTAATCGGTGCCGTTATTAAGGATGCTGCCGTTAAATCTGACGGTAGGCAACGGCTCGTTGGGGCCCGAATTGTATTCGTAGCTTTCGATAGCGTCTACGGAAATAGACGATGCGTTCGCGATAGACAGCGGAGCAATATCGAAAGTACATACTTCGTCGCCGACGGCGATGCTGTAGTCGCATTCCGCGATGGAAAGCACCAATTTATAGCGTCCCACGTTTACGGCGTTGGTAATATGCGTGTCTTCGGACCCGTTTACCCGATATAACTGTCCGGATATAGGTGCGGAATCTCCCGGGTATAATTGAGTGCTCACGACATAGCTCGGAGCTTGCGAATAGCCGTTATATGTGAAATAATTGTTTGTGTAAGAAATTTCGAGCGGTTTCTTTACGATCGTTACCGTGCATCGATCGTTACCGTCGGCTATCCTGTAGTTGTAGACGTCTATCGGATAAGAGGCGGAGCTTACTATTCTAACGGTCGCGGTATATTCGCCCACTCTCTTGACTTCCACGCCCGCGGGGAAAGTAAGACTAAGGTTCTCAACGTTCAGACCGGAATCCGGAGTGCTCACTTTAACGTGCAATCCGTCGTCGTGGCCGGCGTAATCGGCGCCCATATATACGAGGTCTTCCACCGAGGTGCCGTTAAGACCGGTATAGAAGGACAATTCTACCGTCATCGGATCTATGACGATATTTTCGCAACGACCTGTCTCGTCGAGAACATAGTTCTCGCTACCCGCTCCCGTAAGCGTCGCGACCGCGCGGTACGTTCCCGCTTCGCGTATTTGCGCATATTCGATATTGTCTGAATCGTAATACAATACGTCAAGAGAGATGTTGCCCTCGTCTACAGCTTCTATGGCGCCCGATTCGAACGTATACCCTACCGTACGATCATGCGTGTCGTAAACCATATTCAGCTCCGACCACACCACGCCGATCTCTTTGGGAAGTATCGTAAACGTTCTGGAAGTGATCGTGAGATCCGCTGGCAACTCGTAATTCGAATTTCCGCTGTCACTGCTTACGAACGCCCTGACGATATAATTGCCGATATTGACGGACTGCAAAGTCGAGGACATCGTTTCGTCGTACACGGTATAAGTGATAACGATATTCATGTTTTCGTCACCCGGCAAAAGGTTTGCGGGAGTTGCCGTAGGATATTGGTATTTACCGTTATACGGGAGTTCGAGCGTACTCCAGTTGAGTCCCATGATCCTGGGCGTTATTTCGCACCCGCTGAATATATATTCCGTGCCGGCGTCGCCGGAAAGAATGTAATTGCCGTTTTCGGGCACGAAGCAATTTTTGATAATGGCGTATTTGTTTTTGCCTACCGAAGCTGATTCGACATAGCCCCCGTTCAAATACTCCGCGAAATAACTGCCGCTTCCTACCATTATGGTAGGCATGTCGGGAAGCGCGCCGCCGTTATCCGCGCGCACCGCGGTAAAGTTCGAGCTGTCGATCATTGTCGCGTCTATGACGGAAGTCGCGTCGTATTCCTTCGTGATCGTGGAAGATTCCACTTGTTGCAAAGTGATCGTGATCTTGGTTATCGTATATGTATAAGAGAATCTTGCGGGATCGTACAGATATATCTTGCTCGGCGCATTCTGCGCGTTCACGCCGAGTACGTCGTCTTTTTCGGCTTCTGTGATAGCGTCTCCGGCGCTCTGTTTATACAGCATAACCTTGTACGTACCTGCCGCAGGGCCAACGCCGACCGTATTGGTCCCGAACGCCGCCGAATAATTGCTTTTGGTGTCGTCAGCGGAGTTTACCGCAGCCCATTTCATATTGCTCGGAATGGATACGCCTTGCCCCGGATAACCGGAAAAAGTCGCGGCTCTACCCTGATATTCCAGAGTCGCCGTTTCCGAGGAATAATTCGTCACCATTTCGTAAGTCGTTGTCGCCGTATAAATCGCAAAAAATGTTACTTTGGGATTTGCCGAAGTGAACGTATATGTCGTGACCTGTTTGTCGTAAACGTTATCGAAGCGTTCGGAACCGGAAGAAACGTACTGCAACGCCGAGATCATGTAAGGCGAATTCGACTTAACGGAAACGGTCATGGACGAGCTTGTAATGGCGTCTATCGAGAAAGTACCGTATTCGGCGCTTTTCTTGTCCACATAAGTCAGATACGGCTCGTATTCGTTCAAATTTTCATACGTGGCGCCGGTGATGTTACCGGAGCCCATAGCCAAAGTTTTGACAGTACCCGAATTGGATATTTTAGAAGAAGAAGAAACGGAATCCAGTATCGAAGACACGACGGAAGTCGTGACCTGACCGGCAGCCGATATGCCGTAGGTCGCGATACCGGCATTTGCGGAAGAACCCGTAACGTCGCGCCACAGACTGTTGGCGACGAGCGCAGCGTTGGAGGTTTCGCCTACCAGCAATCCCGCCGCAAGACTGCCCGAATGCAGTCTGGTATTGACGTACGCGACGCCTTCGAATTTATAGAACATCGAATTGACGGCGTAGCTCGCTTTCGATTCGGAAACGAATCCGATCAGTAACCCCGCGAAATTCGCTTTCAAAGCATATTGCTGATCTCGTCCGCTGCCGACCTGACCGTAGACGTAAGCCCCTACCGCGCCATTGCCGCCGACGGTCAATCCGTCGAAAACGGTACTGCCGTCGTACAGTTCGCCCACCATACCGCCGGAAGACGCTCTGCATGCGTTTGTGTTTGCGGAGCAATCGTTCGGTCTGTAGATCGGATCCCACGGGCTTCCGCCTGTCTTTTCTTCGGCGCCGGCTTCAGTGTTTTCGCCGATGGCATGAATGATGCCGCTGAGATTGAGCGTGCAATCGGTAAACGTCGCGCCCCCCGAACGTCCGGCAAATCCTCCGGCGACACCGCCGTTACCCGAACCGTACGAGGTGGAAGCGTCTATTCCCTCGACAGCGAACGAACCGCTCACAGTTAGCGTAACGTCGGTAAACACGGCGCCCACCGCGTCGCCGCAGATTATACCGCCGAAAATTGTCGTACTGTTTGCGTTGGTTGAAAGATTATGACCTTTAGAATCGCCGGGATTGTTCGCGTTGCTCGATAGAAGCGAATACGACCCGGTATAATTGATCTTCACGTTTTGAAGTGTTCCTTTGAAAATGCCCATCATCAAACCTACGTAATGATTGGTCTGACTACCCTGACTGCCGAACGAGCGGGAACCCGAACCCGATATCGTTATGGTATGTCCGTTACCGTTGATCTGCCTCGTATATGTGCTCTCGCTGTAATTCCCGCTGATAGTGATATCCTGAGTAAGATTGATAGCGGTATTACTGTTGATAGCGCTTGTAAAAGCCGAAGCGGACGCTACGTCTGCCGCGTAAGCGGTCAGCGGTTCGCCCGCGTTGTCAAGCGAAAAAGCTCCGTCGCTTATGCAGAAAACGCCGAGGCAAACGACGCATGCGATGAATATCGACGCAAGCGTCAAAGCTGCTTTCGATTTAGCGGAACGCAAATTTGACTTTTCGGTGGTATTGTGCTTCATAGTATGCTCCTTGTGTTCGGGTAACACAGTTATTTACTTGTTTTAAGTTAGCAGGCGCGCTTGCGCGCGCGTAGCGCGTGAGAGGTCTCTTTCCGTAAGCTCAATCGACCTCGACGACGTCCTCTCCTTTGAGGAAATCGGGATTGTCGGATTCCTCGTCGTCGGCGTAATAGTCGTCCTCCGAATCGGCGGCGGCGACTTTTGCGCGTTCTCCCTCTGCAGGATCGTCGTCGAAGCCGATAGAGGGTGCGTCCGTATCGATCTCCCTGTCACGGTAAAGAGATTGCGTTTTGGCGTAGTATTTGTCGAAGTTATTGCGTATCTTCTGCATAAGATCGTCGTAATCGGGAAGCTCCTGTAAGCTCTCGAGTCCGAATTTACGCAAGAATTCGTCTGTTGTGCCGTAAAGCAACGGACGACCGAGCGTCTCTTTGCGACCGACCGTTTCTATCAGATTGAGCTTAAGCAACATCGCTATAACGTAATCGGAGCCCACGCCGCGCAGATCTTCGATCTCCGTGCGCGTGACGGGCTGTTTGTACGCGATTATCGCGAGCACTTGCAAAAGCGTTTTGCTCAATTCGCGCTCTTTGGTTTCCATAAGCATATCGGCTATGGTTTCGCCGTAATCGGGATTGGACTGGAACTGATACGTCTTGTTATATTGTATAAGGCGGATACCGCACTCGCCGCCGTAGCGCTTTTTAAGTTCCTCGAGCGCCGCGTCGATCTCTTTGCGGGTATAACCGACGAGTCCGTTATACAGCGTATTTACTTCGAGCCCTTTGCCCGCCGCAAAAAGCACCGCCTCAATTATATTCGTCAGCATCTTTGAGCAGATCCTCCTCGTAATTGAATTTATCGGTATCGGGCAGATGACGAATAATTATCTCGCCGGGATCTCCCTCTACGGAAATTGCCGCTATCTGTTGTTTGACTATTTCGAGAACGGCAAGGAAGGTATTGATTATTTCGAGCTTAGTAAAACCGGGCTCGAAAAGATCGGAAAGCTTGATAAGCGAAAGCGCGCGAAGCGCTTCGACGACGTCCACCATGCGGTCGGAAACGCTGAAACGCTCTTTTTCGATCGTTTTCTCGGCGGTATGATCCTCTTCGAATTCCGCCCTCTCGAGCATGCGAGAGAAAGCTTCTATCATTTTCTGCAACGAAAAATCCTTGATGACGACCTTATAATCGTCTTCTCCGAAAACGGGCTCGCGGTAATATCTGTTGAGAATCTCGTATGAGCGCAGTTTCTCCGCGGCGTCGCGGTAAGCGGCGTACTCCTCGGCGCGGAGATAGAAAAGCTCTTCGTAGGACAAGCCGTCGTCCTCGTATTCCTCGAATTCGGGTTTGGGAAGAAGCGAAGCCGCCTTGAGTTCGATAAGCGTTGCGGCAAGCACGAGGAAAGAGGAAATGTCGTCGTAATCCTTTTCTTCTTTGGTGAGGCTTACGACGTAGGCGAGGTATTGTTCGGTTATTGACGAAATGAAAATATCGCGTATGGCTACCTTATCCTTTTTAAGGATATCTAGCAATTTGTCGAGCGCGACGTCCTCCTCGTAGAGGTGATAACTCAACGAGGTGAAGGAGAATTTATCGTCTTGCCCTATCTCGGGTATCTGATCCAATACCGACGCGTCGTCCATTAAGCCTCCGTTACAACACCAGGAAAGTACGTGCGCTTGCGATAAGCACCTTGTTTATCAGCTCAACTATCGAGTTGCCGAATAAACCGAATATATCGAGATAACGGAAGCCGAACATATCGGCGACGTTACCGATTATTATCAGAGCGAGCAGGCAAAATACGCCGTACCTCACCATAAATGTCTCGTACGGATTGCCGTGAGGGAGGAAAGTATTGACGATATTGAAGCCGTCGAGCGGGTAGATCGGAAGCAGATTGAAAAGCGCGAGCATGAAATTGATCTGCACGCCTATGACGAGAATGTCGAGCACGAAGTTCTGCAACAACTGCAACGAGGCCACCGCGGAAAGATTGAATATCAATACCGGGGCGGCAAGGTAAAGTATGAGCAGCATAAGCCCCGCGGCAATAAGATTGGCGGTCACGCCGGCAATCGATACGGTGAACATACCGCGCTTATAATTGGTGAAGTTGTTGGGATTGATCGGAACGGGGCGAGCCCAGCCGAAGCCGACGAGCAACATCATAAGTACGCCGACGGGGTCGAAATGCGCTACGGGATTAAGGGTAAGTCTGCCCCTCGCTTTGGCGGTAAGGTCGCCGTTAAGTTTTGCCACCCACGCATGCGCAAATTCGTGAATGACTATCGAGAATGCCGCAACTATAAGAAAAGCCAGCGCGAGTATGAGTTTCTCCGCGATCGTGCCTTCGGCGACAATGAGATTATAAAAGAACATAACGCTCCTAAAAGTTTTCTTTGTTATTGAAATTATATAAATAAAATACGCGCGTGTCAACACCCGCGCGAGCGCTTTTTACTTTTTTATAGCCGCGCGCACGCGCACATTTTACTATTATTATACTGTTTCGTGCGCGTTAACATAGCCGGAAACGGGATCGCTAAGCTCGCCGTCGACGCAGGCGCGCTTCGGCAAAAAAAGATATGTATATTCACGTACCGCCGATAAAGGAGAAGACGGAGCTTTATGGGCTCCGTCGCTCCGTATTGTGTTTCCTACCGGTATTTACCGTAAGCTTCCGCAACTCACTCGTCTATATTCCGAAGAACCAGTTGTCGAAGATAGCTCCTATACCGTCGAGTAACGTGCGTTTTTCGATATCGTTAAGGGTAATCAAGCCTGCGCTCCCTATCGTCTCGCCGCTGTTTTTGTCGATAAGCTCGACTTTGCCTATCAAGCTTCCGCGCGCTATGGGAGCCTTTAACCCGCCGTCTGCCACGAAACGCAGTTCGTAGGCACCCTTTTCGCCTCTCTTCTCGAGCGCGGTAAGATCTTTGTCCGCCGCAAGCTCTATCACGACGTCTTTGGCGCCCTCGACTTTGATCTCCGCAGGGAAAGCCTTGCCCTTTTCGAGCAGTTTCACCGTCTTGTAATTATGAAACGCGTAGTTGAAAAGCGTGGATATCTCGTTATTTCTCGATTTACTGCTTTCGGCTCCGAGCACGGTAGCGATGACTCTCGTATCGCCTCTCTTCGCCGTTGCGGACAGGCAATACATCGCGTCGTTGGTGAATCCCGTCTTTCCGCCGTCGCAACCTTTGTAAAATCTTACGAGTTTATTGGTATTGACGAGCTCGGATATCCTGCCGCCGGGATGAGTATAATTTTCCATATATATCGTGGAATACTTGAAATAGTCGGGATTTCCGAGCAACTTTCTCATCATGGCGGTCACGTCGCGCGCGGTAGAGTACTGACCGCTTTCGGGTAGTCCCGTCACGTTGACGAATCTAGTGTTTTCGAGCCCCATAGCCGCAGCTCGCTCGTTCATCATGTCGATAAAAGCTTCTTTACTGCCCGCTATCGTTTCGGCTATCGCCACCGAGGCGTCGTTGGCGGACACCACCGTTATCCCTTTGATAAGATCGGATACGGAATATTCCTTACCTGCGTCAAGGAACATCTGAGAACCGCCCATACCTGCCGCGGTATCGCTTATCGTGATCATCTGATCGAACGTGAGTCTGCCCGCTGCTATCTCGTCGAAAGCGATATTGAGGGTCATGATCTTCACCATGCTCGCTATGGGATATCTTTCGTCGGGATTACGCTCGTAGAGCACTTTACCCGTGTCGTAATCTATAAGATATGCCGCGCGGGAATTGAAATTCTCGAGGTTGATCTGCTTGTCCGGGGCGGCTTCGGCGGCAAACGCGCCCGCCGCACCCGTAACGAAAAGAAGCACCGTCGAGAGGATCAAACCTAAAACAACAAGTTTTTTTCTCATTTTTCACCTCTTTTGGCGTTAGTATCTGTCCGTTTAAGAAAAATATACTTTTCGTCTTATCTATAGAGGCGCCCGCTCAGCAGAACAGCAACAGAATAAGATAAAACAACAGCCAGTATGCGAACGCTACCAAAAGATTGAAGAAGAAAAACGGCTTGACGATGCTCCAAAGCGCCGTACGGTTACACCTGAGAGAAGTTGCGTGTTTGCGGTTACGGGAAAAATCGATGAGTATATTGATATCCTGCATTACGCATACGAAGCACACGAAAGTGAGAAGAAGCGTCGGGAGGATATACAGGAAAAGATACGCAAGTCCGGTGACCGCGTCCACCGCGACTGCGGTAAAAGCGTTGCGCATAAGGAAATAGACGCCCAGGGCAACGCCGCCGAAACCCACGACAACGAAAGCCACGAAATGCACCGAAGCCACGTAAGCCGCCAAATAGACGAGCGGAAGCCATAATATTATGCGCAATATCTGGGGTATAGGGGAAGAATTGCCGTTGCACACAACAAAAATAAAGTTATTGGTACTGTCGCAATCTGAATAATCTTTACTGAGCGCTATAAGGACGCCCAGCGCGAGCGCGGCGAGCGCTAAATAAAATAGGAGCTTATTGGCGATAAGTTTTCGCTTGACGTCGCTTATCAGATCTTTTATGTAACAGCCGAGTTTCGTCAACATACTCTAAATTATGTTGCGAACCGGCAAAATATAACTTATTTCACTGTTGAAGCAGCCACTCGGCGTATATGCCGTAGCCGTAAGCGGCGTCGTTGAGGAACACGTGGGTTACCGCGCCTACCAGTTTCCCGTTCTGGACGATCGGCGAACCGCTCATTCCCTGCACTATCCCGCCCGTGACGTCGAGAAGGGTTCTGTCCGTTACTCTGATGACCATTCCTTTGGTGGAAGGCGCGTCCTGCGCTTCGGCTTTGACTATTTCGATCTCGTATTTTTTAGGCGATTGCCCCTCTATCGTGGTGTAAATATATGCTTTTCCCGGGGACACTTCGTTGCGCATCCCGGTCATAACGCGAGGACGCGAGGAATAAAGCTCCGATCCTGTGGCAACTCCGTATACGCCGAAGTCGTTGTTAAGGTCTATAACGCCTATACTTTCGGAATTTCTGTCGAAAACGCCTTTCAACGCCCCCGCTTCGTTCTCTTTACCTTTGACGGAACCGAGTATCCTGCATCTGAAAAAATTGCCCTTCTGGTATTTGTACGCGTCGTTTTCTCCCGGATCGGAAATACAGTGTCCCAGAGTACACACTCTGCCGTCGTCTTTTACGAACGTTACGGTGCCTACTCCCGCTATGTCGTTCTTGACCAGTATCCCCAGCTTGTATTCGCCGGATACGATGTCTTTTGCGGGCACGACTTCGGCAACTATTCGATCGCCTCCGCGCTCGATGTCAAGGGTGACTTTTTCGGGAGAAGCCGCAACGTTGTCAGAAATGTCGCGTACTTCTTTCAGAGGGTTTCCGTTGATTGCGATAAGCGTGTCGCCTCGCAAAATTCCCGCTTCGCGCGCCGGACATACCGCGTCGCTCGCGGTGATGACTTCGACGTAATCGGCAACGGTTAGTCCGTCGCTCTTCACCACTATACCGATAGGCGTTCCGCCGAGATACACGCTGTCCGGCGCGGCGTAAGCTCCGCAGGACGCGCCGTCGGTATCCGTAAACGCGAGCGCTCCGAATATCTGACAAACGGTCAGCGTGAGCGCGAGCGCCAATATCAACGCCGCGTTGCCGCGGCGGGACTTTATCGACTCGATCATATTGTAAACCTCCCGATTATTTTGCGGTATACGGGAGGTATTATTCGTCGATGAGTATTCTAATTTAAGGCAAAAGCGAGAGTACTAATTCGAGAAAACAAAGATTAATTCACTAATTTATCCGTTTTTATAGATATTTGCCCAGTTCTTGAGTTCGACGGCGTTCTCCCTGCCTATCGCGCTGTTCTCGTTGGATCCCTGTAATCTCATAAGCTCTTTGAGCTCAGATTCCGAGTCCAGTCGCGTGACGTGCGTAAGCGTCTTGCCGCCCTCTTCGCGCTTCGCGATAAGATAATGATTGTCCGCCATGGACGCCAGCTGCGGTAAATGGGTTATGGCGATGACCTGCCTCGTGCGAGCAATGTCGTAGAGTTTACAAGCCACTACTTTAGCTATAGCGCCGCTTATCCCCGTGTCGATTTCGTCGAACACGAGCGTATCGATATCTTCGAGATCCGCGGTGATGTTCTTTAGTCCCAACATAAATCGGGACATTTCGCCGCCACTCGCTATTTTGGCAAGCGGCTTGAGAGGCTCTCCGAGATTGGGCGAGATCATGAAGCGCACGGAGTCCGCTCCGCGAGCGCCGCAAGCGGCAAGTATGTTCTCGTCTCCCGCGGGAAATTCGGTCACGGCCTCGAACTTCGCGCTTTTCATTCCGAGCTCTTTTAGGTTTCGCTCTATCGCCGCGGAGAATTCCATAGCGGCTCTTACGCGTGCGTCGTGAAGCTTTTTTGCGTATTCGACCGTAGCGGCGCCCTCTTTTTCGACCACCGCTCTGAGCTCTTTAAGCTTTTCGCCAGCGTTGCTTATTTCTTCGAGTTCTTTGCCGGCTTCTTCGGCGAATCGCGTCATTTCCGCAAAGTCGCCGTATTTTCTTCTTAATTTTTTTAATTCTTCGAGCCGTTCCTCGATCGCTCCGGCTTCGCGCGGATCGTAATCCGCGGAAGACAACTCGTTACGTATCTCGTCGGCTATGTCGCGTAATTCTATTTTGACGCCTTCGAGTCTCTCCGCTATCGCCGCATATCCGGGATCGTAGCGTTCGATGTAATTCATTTCCCTGCCCGCGTTCTGTACGGAGCTCAAAGCGCCCGTTCCGTCGTCCGAGTCTATAAGCGCGGAAGCCGTGCCGAGCGCGTTGATTATCTTTTCCGCGTTGCGGAATTTGTCGCGTTTTGCGACGAGTTCCTCTTCTTCGCCCTCTTTGGGCGAGATCCTCTCTATCTCGGCAAGCTGATATTCGAGAGCGTCCGCCCGTCTTGCGCGCGCCGATTCGTCCCCGAAAGATTCTATTTCGCCGAGAGTCTTGCGGTATTTATCGTAATGCGCGGAATATTCTTCGTGAAGACTTGAGAAACCGACTATATATTTATCGAGGATTCCGAGGTGATTGGCTTCGTTGAGTAAATTCTGGTGCTCGTGCTGAGAGTGAACGTCCACGAGCAAAACGACGAGCTTGCGCAGTTGTTGTAACGTAACGGGAACGTTGTTCACGCGCGCTTCGCCCCTGCCGTTATCCTGCATCACGCGTCGAACTATAACGTTTTCGTCGCGTTCTATGCCGAATTCTTCCATAAGCGCCGCAATTTCGGGCTTGTCGTCGTCGGTAAACACAACCTGAACGCAAGCCGACGAGGTGCCGTGTCGGATAAGACTGCGGTCTGCCCGGTCGCCCAAGACGAAATTGAGGCTGTCGATAATTATCGATTTGCCCGCCCCCGTTTCGCCCGAAAGGATATTGAGCCCGTCTGCAAGCTCCAGCCGCAGTTCTTCGATAAGCGCTATGTTTTTTACGTAAAGCGAAGTTATCATCTGTTTCCTTTCAGTCGAGGAAGCCTCTGAGCATATCCACCGTCTTTTCGGTGTTTTCGGCGTGTTTCACGATGATGAGTATCGTGTCGTCGCCCGCGATCGTACCCATTATTTCGGAATCGGAAATACTGTCGATGAGCATTGCCGCGGTATTAGCGGAACCGACTATCGTATGTATAACTATCATATTGCCGGTATAGTCGATGCTCAATACCGACTGATGGAACAAGGTTTTGAGACGCTGAAGCTTGGGATCGAGCGGTTTGACGTAACGCGATTTCCCTTTACCGCTCGGAGTAGATTTGACAAGACCGAGCTCCTGTATGTCGCGGGAAACGGTCGCCTGCGTGACGGCGTAGCCGGAAGCGATAAGCATTTCGACGAGATCGTTCTGCGTCTCTATCTCGTTATCCCTTATCAATGCCAATATGGCGTCCTGACGTGTTTGTTTAGACATTATTGCTCCTTTTACTTATGCGATCCCGAGGCGTCTATTCGTTATCGAACGAGCTCCAGTAACGCATTTTTTCAAGCAGTTTTTCGTAATAATTGAAGGTCGTGAGCCGCATAAAGCGAACGCTCAGATCCGATTTGGTCACGGTGATGGTATCGCCGTCGGCGAGATTCAGGACGTCTTCGCCGTCTATATTGAGATGCGCGTGCGGCTCGGCGTGCTGAACCTCCACCCAGATCTCGTTTTTGTTGTTCACGACTATCGGGCGGGAATGCAACGAATGCGCGCTTATCGGCGTTATGACGAGCGCGTCGACGTCGGGCGCGATTATCGGACCGCCCGCCGAAAGGTTATACGCCGTGCTTCCCGTGGGGGTGCTTATGATAATGCCGTCCGAAGTGTATCTGTCCACGAGCGCGCCGTTGAGTCTCACTTCCGATTTCATCACCTTCGTGCGCGTGCCGCGCGCGAGCACCACTTCGTTCAACGCATAGAACTTACTGCATTTTGCGCGCACCTCGAGGAAAGTACGCGTATCCGCGACGTAGTTCCCGTGCAGGAGCTCTTCGATGTTGACCGCCATATTCGCGGCGTCGGACTCGGCGAGGAAGCCTCGGTGTCCGAGATTGACGGCAAATATCATGGCGTCGTAACGGGCGCATTCGCGAGCGATACGCAATATCGTGCCGTCGCCGCCGAATACCACGACCACGTCGCTTTCGCGGGCAAGCGCGATACGGCTGTAATAGCGAGCGTCGAGTCCAAGACACCTCAATTCGTCCGACAAAAGCACTTCCACTCCTTTTTTGCCGAGCACGCTGAACAACGCTTTGGTGGCGTTACCGTTGAGGTCCCTGAACAAATTTGCATAAATACCGATTTTCATATTGCTATTATACAGCTATTCGGAATTTTATACAAGGGAAACGGACAAATACTTAAATAATATTATATATTTTTTTATATCTTTTTTCTGAAAACCACAAGGTATTCGTAATTCTTGTTTTCGAAGGGATGCGGCGCTTCCGCGGTCTCCGAAGAAAGCAATCCCAATTGCCCGGCGAAAGCCTTGACGTTATCGACGGCTTTGAGCGCCGCGCGACGGCTTTTGACTATGCCGTTTTTGGTGAGTTCCGCTCTGCCGACTTCGAATTGCGGCTTCACGAGCGCGACTATTACCGAATCTTTGTCGAGAAATTGTACGAGCGCGGGAAGAATATACGTGAGCGAAATGAAAGAGACGTCCACGGTGACGATATCGGCTTTCACGCCGATGTCTTCAAAAGAAAGATAGCGGGCGTTGAGTTTGTCCCGCACCGCAACGCGCTCGTTCGATCGCATTTCTTCGGGAAGAGCGCACTCGCCTATGTCGACGCAATACACTTTACGCGCGCCCCCTCTCAGCATAACGTCCGTAAATCCGCCGTTGGAAGCGCCTATGTCTATGCAGACTTTATCCGAGGGAGATATCCCGAAACATTCAAAAGCTTTGACGAGCTTGAGCCCGCCGAGCGAAGCGTAGTCGTCCGTAAAGTCGACGTTAATCTCTTCCGCTCCGCTCACGTTGCGGGAAGGTTTCGCTTCCGGCACCCCGTTAACGAAAACTTTGCCCAGTTTGATGAGATTATCCGCGTGCGTGCGGGAACGCGCAAGTCCTTTTTCTGCCAAAAACACGTCCAATCTCATTATACCGACCTCTATTTTTCTTTGGAAAACACGCTCAGTATACGCGCGACGAACATAATAAGCTCTTTGCTGTTGTTGACGGCGATAGTCTTGAAAAAGGATTTACCTCCGACTGTTACCGCGGCGACGATACTCGACAGAAGTATACTCACCCAGTAATTTGCCGTGGGGCTGTCCGCAGTGATCTCGATGACTAAGGCTATAGTGCACGCACCGCTTATGATACCGCAGATGTCGCCTATCACGTCGCAACAGATATTGGAGACGCGCTCGGCGTTCTTGACAAGCATTATCGCCTTTTTGCTTCCGGGCTCCTTACGGCTCGCCATGGCGAGCAAGGGCGCTAGATCGCAAGAAGTCGCCGCCACACCTATCGCGTCCGTAACGATACTCAACGCGACGAGAACGATGAGCAGGATCGCCATCACGCTTATATGCGCGTTGGACGAGGTAAGCTCGGATATAAACGAAAAGAACGCCGACAACACGAAAGTCACCACGGTTATCTTGATAGTCCAGATCGTGCCTTTATTCAGCGGTTTTTTCGATTTTTTGCCGCGGTCGTCTTTATGCTTTTTATCGTTTCCGGTTTCGGATTTGACCGCTTTAACGGGTTTGTCCTCCCCTTCCTGCTTCTCCGATGCTTGAGGCGTCAACGCTTCGGCAGAGTCATTATTTCTGTCCTCGTACACGGTCGCGTTATTATTATCTGTTCCCAATTTCGTCAGAATACTCCTTATGAATTTATGTCGGCTCTGTGCCTCACGGTCAACTTATTATTATACAAATAACGGTGGCAATAATCCGAGTAAACCTTGCGCCATCAGGTTCGGTAGGGTTTCCCTGCGGGATACTCGTCGTCGCCGTCCGAGCAGTTTCCTTTTGAACCCCGCATCGCGCGATTACTCCACGCGCAACCGAATCGCCACTAAGTACACACTATAATCCTCGGATTAAAACAGTCTAGAAAATTTCTTTTACAGATTTGATGCAATCTATCCTCTTTTGCAGAGAAGGTTTCATAAGCAGAGGCAAACTGCGATTCGCGTATCGCAACTTGCCCGATACCTTAATTCACGCGACTCCACTCAAGGCAAGCTACTCTGCACACAGATATTGATTACCGCATTGCAGGTTTAATCCCATTCAGTAGAACGCCCGTAGCAGAAGCTCCGACGTATTCCACCGATATGGGTCTCCACGGAAATTGGGTCGTCTCCGATATGCCGTTACCGGTCGCCCAAAAACCTTAACTCCCAGCATCAACCCGCGTTTGGGCAACGCAAGCAAACACAAGGAACTTCATCGATATGCTCTTTAGCGGTATTTTAACCCCGCCCTCGATTGCACCGCACCTGACTAGAATACTGCACCACCGTTATTCAGTTTATTAAATTATACCACATATCTATAAAATATGCAAACGATAACCGAAAAATAATATAACACCCCGAAAGGCGTTAAAGTAGATATATGCAATCGCAAACCTCTCACGCGCCCTCAGGGCGCGCAAAAGCGGAAAGCTTATTATTCGTCGGTATCTTCCGTTTCGACCTCTCCGTCGAGGTCTATGCGGCTGAGATCCTTATTGAGAAGCTCGAGTTTGCCCCTGCTCTCCTTGAGAGAAGCTATGCAGTTTTTGCCTGCGTTAATCGCTTCGTTGTAGAGCTTGAGGCTTTCGTCCACGCTCAAAGTATCCGATTCGAGTTTTGCTACGAGTTTTTCGAGTTTTTCGAGATCTTTTTCAAAGCTCATATCGATCCTCCTATAATTTATCTATTTCCGCAAGCGCGGGCTCGCCGGGATGAACGGCGAGTATTTCGGCGTCGGCGGAGCCGTCCGAAGCTATCAGTCTGATCCTGTCGCCCGCGGTAAGCGCGTTTACCGCGACTACGGGACTGCCGTTACGTTCCGCACGGAAATATCCCGTGCGCAAAAGATTCGCGGGATTGAGCGCGGACAATTTATGCAAAAGAAGATCGCACGCTTTTTCGCTTGAAGCGAAGCGTTTTTCCGCTGCGGCGCGTGCGCGCGACGTGAGCAGCTCGACGCGCGAAGAAGTTTTCGCAAGATCGTCTCCTATCGTGTACATAACTGAACGAATGAGCCCTATCGCGCGTTCCCTGCGGGCAGTAATGCGCAATTCGAGCCTTCGGGAAGTGACTTTCAATTCGTTGATCACGTCGCGGATAAGGCTCTCGGTATCGAACGCTATCGCTTCGGCTGCGGCGGTAGGCGTAAGGGCGCGCGCGTCAGCCGCGAAATCGGCAAGCGTATAATCGGTCTCGTGTCCCACGGCCGAGATCACGTAGGTGTCCATATCGTAAAGAGTCCTGACCACTTCTTCCGAATTGAAGGGCATCAGGTCTTCGAACGAGCCGCCTCCTCTCGCAAGTATGACGGCGTCAAAGCCCCCTCTGTCTGCAAGTTTGAGTCCTTCTACGATCTCTTTTACTGCGTATTTTCCCTGCACCTGAACATCGACCACGGCGATGTCGATAAGCTTGTTATAGCGTCTTACTGTGCTGTAGATGTCCTTGATGACGGCGCCGTTTATACTGGTCACCACGCAGACTTTACAGGCAAAGCGCGGCGCCGGTTTCTTGTGGGTGTCGGAGAAGAGTCCTTCTTCCGCAAGGCGCTTCTTGAGTTCCTCGAGTTCGGCATGCAGTTTACCTTTTCCGAAAGGCTCGATACGCCGCGCCACAAAAGACATTTTACCCGTTTTCGCATAGAAATCCGGGGAGCCGAACATCAATACTTTTTCGCCGGCTTCGGGGAGATACGTCCTTTCGTAACCGAAACAGCATACCGCTATCTGCGCGCCTTCGTCTTTGAGTGTGCAGTACATGTTGCCTTTGCTCAGCGACACGCCGCTCACTTCGCCCATGAGATACATGTCGTGCAGGAGCTCTTCCGCGTCGATGATGCGGTTAAGATAAAAGTTGAGTTCGGAAACGGTAATATAATTGCGGGATTCCATTATTTACCCGAAGTTATGCTCTTGTAAACGGAACTCAGAATGCCGTTGACGAATGCGTGGCTTTTTTCGGTAGAATAAATTTTGACGAGTTCGACCGCTTCACTTATCGACACGTTGAGGGGGATATCGTCCATATATTTCATCTCGTATATCGCAAGCACCAGCGCCGCGAGATCGGGCTTGTATATCCTCTCGATATCGAAGCCAACAGCATATTGCGCCACCACGGCTTTGAGCTCGTCGATGTGTTCTATCACGCCGTAATATGCGCGCTTCATGTAATCGAGCTCCTCTGCGGGCATATCCGCCGCGGTCATTATGGCAAACGTTCTCTCGTTCGCTTCGCCGGAAAATAAAAATTCGTATATGAGTTTATAGACGCCGTCTCGCGCCTTTTTGCGGTATTGCATGTCAGATATTGATGTTGGCAACGTTTACGTTGATCTTTTTGACTTGAAATTTAGTAGCTTCTTCCACTTCCGATTTGATGGTCTCCTGAAGGTCGCAGACCACCTCGGGGATACAGTATCCGTAATCGGCGTTTATGAAAAGATCTATGATTATCTCGCCGTCGTTATCGATATACACGTGGCAGTTGGTATTCTTGAGGTTGCGTATACCGAAACGGTACTTGACGACGCCTTCTTCCCTCGTCACCCCTTCCGTCTTGTCCACCGCGTCGTTGGCTATGGACGCTATTAAATTACAGTAACGGTCTACGACCTGCGGTTTCATCTCTTCCATACACGATATATTATCATATTCCGAACGTCATTGCAATTACTTTATTTATATTTTAAGCGTACCATATCGAAAAACTCCGCACTTTCGCGCGGAGTTTCTCACTATGAACGGTATCTTTGAAATTATGTTTTCGCTCCGATTTACACGTAAGGGATTATTACCACGTCGGGAGCGGTGAATTCCGTTTCGGTAACGACTATGTTGAGTATCTGCGCCGCATCCTCGAGCGAAAGATCGTCGTCCATCACCACTACGTTGACGTTCTCGGTACTGATAGTCACGATGCAGTCCTCGAAGCCCTTGGCTTTGATAAGTCCCTCGAGCACGAGTTCGGTTTCCATCGCGCCGGTAATAGCGAGTTTCTGAGATTCGGCGGACGCTATCGCGGTCTCGGTGGAAGTGGCGGAATTGATGATCTCGTCGAGATAGGCTATCTCCTGATTCCTCGTCGCTTCCCTGTCCGTGCGATAGGTCGCGAAGAACGTAGGCGTGCTTACGTCGCCCTGTCCCAGATCGTTGTCGGTGCCCTGTTGCTTCACGTTGAGGAAGTAATTGAGGCAGCCGGTCGCGACAAGTAACGCTATCATCGACACGATCACGATGATCTTTTTCTTGTTCGCTTTGAGTGTGGTACCCAGTTTGGATAATTTGTTGCTTTTCATACAGCTCTCCTTGTAAATATTTGTATCGAATTTGCGTTAATGCCCAGCACCGTTGCCGTAGCCTGCATCAACTTTAGTTTCACCGTCATGTCCCCCGCGCCTTCCGCTACGACTATCACCCCTTTAATTTCGGGCATTTTTTCCTGAAGTATCACTACGTCGGAGCCCGATAATATCGGCGACGAAGTCGTCGTGGTGGTTGTCGTGGAACTCGTACTGCCGTTGGTAATGGTAGTGTGCGTATTGGTCGTTTCGGCGGTGATCTTGTCTCCGGTCCCCGCGAAGGTGATCATTACTTTCACTTCCCCTGCCCCTTCGATCTCTCCGAGTATCTCGGCAAGCCGATTTTCGAGGTTTTCCGTAAGCGTTGCTTCTCCGCCCGAAGCGGCTTCCGTCTTTTCCTTTGCCGCGCTTACGTTAGAGTATATTATTATCATCACCGCGATTATTACTAATCCGATAATGATCTCGATATTTTTTACGGACTTGATCTTCGCGAATATTTGTTTTAACTTTTCCATATATAACGCCGTTCTCCGTTCAGTACACCACCGATACGCGTACGGGCTCTATACCGAGCGCGCTCGCGATATAATCGGCGACGTCCTCTTTAATATTTATATTTTCGTTTTCGCCGATTATAACGGCGGAAGTAATATCCGCCACGACGGCGACCACTTCGGGCACATCTCCGCCGTAGCCGAGATATATGCGCACCGAAGCGCCCTCGTAGCCGCGTGCCGAAAGAGCCGATTCGAGCGCCGCTTCCGCATTCCTGTAACGCGTTTCGGTCACATCTGTAATGAACGCGTCGTCCGCCGTCGAAGACAGATTATCGGCAGAAAAACCGAATTCTCCGTTAAGAACGGCGGGTATAGGCGCGAGTATCGCCGCGAAAACGATCAAAGCGACGATGCCTTTCACATACTTTTTCGTACTGCCTTCCGCCATGAGGACGTTCGCGAGCGCGCCCAGGCAAACCGCACCGGTGATACTCATTATCCATGCCGAAAATCCGCTCATACCACCCCCGCGTTGAAAGCGCCCATCACGAGTAAAAGTATGATGAAAACGATGAATGCCATTCCCGCGCACGCGGAAAGCAGCAGATTGAGATTCGACGCAGTAGAATAGAGCAATTCCGATATTTTGGAGTCGCTTACGGGCTCGATAAGCCCCGCCACGAGCTTAAGCGAAAGGCTGAGGAGCAATATTTTGATCAGCGGAGCTACGATAATCGAAAGCAATATAGCGAATACCGCGAGACCGAAAGCGTTTTTTATGAGGACACAGCTCGCAAGGACGAGGTCGAAGCCCTCCGAGAGATAGCCGCCGAGTATGGGGATATAGCTTGAGAGCGCGAATTTAGCCGATTTGAGCACGATAGTATCCATACCCGCGCCGACGATTCCCTGTATGGCAACAACTGTGGTTATTACGCCGAACGTGATACCGAGTATCCAACCGCCTAGCGATTTCAAGGCTTTCGTAAGCTTACCCAATCGGACGTTGTCGCTCATATTGCCGACGACGGTGAATACCACGGTCGCATAGAAAAGCGGCATTACTACCGCGAGAATTATTCCCGATACCGCTCCGTTTATCATGAGGGTGACCGGTGCGAGCACAGAAACGCCGCTCGTGCCGCCGAGCGCGGTAAGCAGCGTTACGAAAACGGGAAATGTGTAATTTATGAGCGACGCTATACCGTTTATCGTTTCACGGGCGTCCGTGATAACGCCGTTTATCGCAAACGCCAGCGTCACTACGATACCGCCGTATACGGACCAATAGATCAACTGCGAAGTTCCCGATTTGGCGAAACCGGAGCTCAGGCTTTCGCCGAGACCTCCGAGCAACGACAGCACCACCACGGTTATCATGGCGAGCAATATCCCGCTCATGTTTCCGGCGATCGCTCCGGTAATAGCTTTCAGTACCGCGTCCGGTGTAAGAGGATTTTCGCCGTTCAATACGCTTTCCACAAGCTCCCGGAAGGAGTTTCCCGACGAAAAAGAGCTTTTGTTAAGCTCGGCAAAGTAATTTTCGAGTTCGGAATTCATAAGTCCGGAGAGGTTTTTATCTACCTCGTTTTCCAACTCTTCCCGTATGTTTTCTATCGCTTCCGCGTCCGCTGCGGAATCGCCGTTTGCGGCGTAAGCCGCTGAATATTCCGCACGCGCGGCGATCAGAGATACAACCGCCGCTAACGCAAATACGATCGCAAGAACAGTCAACGTCTTTTTCATTTCGCTATATCCGCTATGGAAGTGACAATGCCGGTGATTATGGGGACAGCCAACACGGCTATACATATTTTTCCGCCGAATTGTATCTTTTTCGCGATGGACGGCGAACCGTAGTCCTCGGCTATGTTGGCCGAAAACTCGGTCAGATACCCTATCCCGATGATTTTGAGCACGGTTTTGATTAGAGTATTGTCTATTGCGGCGAGCTCGGCAAGCTCGTTGAATTTCGATATGACGTAAGTGAATTCGTCGAGAAGCGTGTATACGATGACCAACCCCGTTACTATGCCGCAGGCTACCGCGAGCGAAGGTTTAACCTCGCGCAGAACGCCTACGCAGATGAGCCCGACAAACGCTATCCCTATGACTTTGACTATCGCCATATCCGTACTCTAACCGTATAAATTGAATAAAGATTGTACCGTCTCGAGCAGCCCGCTCAACATATTGATGACCATTACGAGCACTATTATCAATGCCGTGAGCGTCACGAAGGTGGTCAGCTCTCTTTTATCGCTCTTGTCGAGAATACTGTTGATGACGGCGGCAAGAATACCTACGCCTGCAATTTTCAAGATCGTTTCGATACCCGTCATATAGTAAGCACCACCAATCCCACGCCTAACAGTATCATCAGCTTACGGATCAGTTCCCCCTTCTGGATTTTTTCTTTCCCCGCTTCGGCGGTCAACTCCGCCGCTACCTCTTCGGCGTGCCCGAGCACGGCGTTTTTTCCGTAGTAATCGGCTTCGGACATTGCCGCGAGGAAGGCGCGCATCTCCGCATAAGCTTTATCTTTGAGATATTTCCCGGTTATTTCGACGGGTTTGCCCTCTTTGATCAGGGCGGCAGCCGAACCGAAGGTCTCCCTGAGCTCGTTACAACATTCGAAGGAAGTGAGCAAAGCGACGAGATCGGTCTTAAGAAATTCTGTTTCCCTCTTTACGTACCTTACGAATTCGGAATACTCCTCGAGCATCTTCAGCCGAGTTTTGTAGAATCTTTCTACGGCGAATCCGATATACGCGCAAAGCACGAGCAACACAGCTGCGAGGACAACTTTAAGCATTACAACCTTGTTATCGATTTTATGCTCCCCGCGCTCGGCTTATAACCGAGAACGACAACGTACGAGAAGCACTCTTTGAGCCCCGGAGCTCTTTTGAAAAATTCCTTGGGATCGTCTGCGTGAGCGCTGGCAACAAGCTTGATACCGGAACGCAGTATCTCGGACACCACGTCTTCGTCGCGGCTTGGATACAGCTCGTCCATGACTATGGCTTCGGGGTTCATCGAGCGCACGGCGCCTTCTACGGCAAGATGCTTGGGCGTATTGGAAATTATATCGAGTAATGGTCCAAATTCGTAGCTATTGCAACATATTTCGTCCCTTTCGTCAATTACAAGCGTATCCATTACGTAGCTCAAAATACGAGAAATATCTCTGATCATCGTTGTCTTGCCGCCGTATGGCGGCGAAAGCACGAGAGTATTCCTGAACGGAGCGAAAATCTCCTTCACCCTATCGGCGCAACCTTTTATTTCGTGAGGAATACGCACGTTGAGCGAGGTAATGTTCTTGTAGGTAATAATTCTGTCTCCCTCGGTCACACCTTCGCCGCCTACCCCTATGCGTATCCCGCCGGCATAGCGCAGGTACCCTGCGCGTAACTCGTCCTGACAGGCGTATAGAGAGCTTCTGGTAGCTCTTCTTATGGCTTCCGCCACGTCTCCCGTGCTTACGGTATAAGAGGAGATCACGCGCGAAGAAGCGTTCCTTATACTTAGCGCGCGCCCTGCGCGCAAGCGTATTTCGGTGACCGTTTCCGCAGGCATGAGTCCGGTGATTTCGGCATACAGTTTTTCGCCTACAAGAGCTCTGAACATACCGAAAATATATTGCTCGTTCGGCTGAGATATGCCAAAAAATAAGACCGCCGTTAAGCGGTCTTTGTAGAATTATATCGTACGGAGGTTTACGCGCGGGACATATATTCGCCCGTACGGGTGTCCACGCGGATCATTTCGCCTTCTTCGATGAAAAGCGGCACCTGGATAACATAGCCGGTCTCGAGAGTCGCGGCTTTGCTTCCGGGTTGCGCGGTCGCGCCGGGGATACCGGGTTCGCATTGCGCTACCTGCAGCACGACGAAGTTCTCGGGCTCGACGGAGAAGGGGTTACCTTTATAGAAAGCCACATCCACGATGCTCCCCTCTTTGATGAAATGAAGAGCGTCCTCCACGAGGTCGTGATTCATCGGGATAAGATCGTAGGTATCGTTATCCATGAAATAATAGAGATCGCCGTCCGAATAGCTGTAGCTCATCTTCTTGCGCTCGATATATGCGAGTTCGAATTTTTCGCTGGGGTTAAAGGTGCGTTCGAGAACGCTTCCGGTCATAACGTTGCGCATTTTAACGCGCACGAACGCCGCGCCCTTGCCGGGTTTGACGTGCTGGAAATCAACGACTACCTGTACGGTATTGTCGAGTTCGAACGTATCGCCTTTTCTCAAATCGCCTGCTAATCTGTTTGCCATATTTACCTCCGATGTTGGTTACCCTAATATTATTAAATTTTTCGGTGACTTTGTCAAGTTATACACCCTATCTTTTTCAAAAGCAACGATATCTTCTATGCGAACGCCGAATTTTCCGGGGATATACGCGCCCGGTTCGACGCTGGTGAGCGCTCCTGCGGGTACGGGAAGCGGATTTCTCGGCGAAAGCGCGGGCAACTCGTGTATCTCGACGCCGAGAGAATGTCCGAGTGAATGAGTGAAATATTCGCCGTATCCGCGAGCCTCGAGCACATCGGCCGCCACCGCGTGGCACTCCGCGCCGCTCATACCCGCTTTGATGTTTGCTATAGCCGTTTTCTGTGCTTCAAGCACGGCTTCGTAAAGATTAACGTATTCCTCGCATGCGCCGCCGTACACGAAACTCCGCGTCATATCCGAGCAATAACCATCTTTTTTCGCCCCGAAATCGACGGTGACCGCGTCGCGTTCTTCGAGTCGGTTATCGCCCGCATGAGCGTGCGGTTTAGAGGTGTTCGCGCCGAACGCCACTATGGTGTCGAAGGCAGGCGAAGCGCCCTTTTCCGCCATTCGCGCGTCTATAAAGGCTTTCACTTCGCGCTCGCTTTTTCCGGGTGCGATATAAGACAATAGCTCTCCGAAAACGGCGTCGGTAACCGCTTGCGCGTTACGCACGCATTCGAGTTCGTATTCGCTTTTCACGGCGCGCAGAGCGCGTATTTCGTCCTCCGACGGCGTAAGAACATAACCTGCACTATTTGATAGCGTGAGATAGTCGCGATGAGATATGCGTTCATCTTCGTATCCGAGTTCGGCTATCCCCGCGGCTTTTGCCAATTCTGCCGCTTTTTCCGCATAGGAAAGCGCGCCGGCATCGACGATCTCGTAAGCTTCGAGTAATTCTCCCGCCTCTTCGCTCACACGCTTGTCGCATATATAATAGCGTTTGTCGCCCGTTATCAATATTGCCGCGTCGGCATTCGAATACCGCGTAAAATAAAATAAATTCGCCTCGTCGAGCACTACCACGCCTTTGTTTTTCTCCGTTACCGGAGTTCCGCTCACAATATTCAGCCCTGTCGTGCCTGATTTGTTTTTCATATCCGTTCACCGTTATTTTTTTGCCAGTTTTCTATGGAGATGACCGTCGCCGGCACGATAAGCGTAAACGCGACGACTTCGATCACCGTATTCAGCGCAACGACGGTCGCAAGCACCCACTTGAGATCTATAGTCGTTTCGCCGAAGCTCCTGCCGTAAGCGAACGCAAGGAACATCCCGAGATAAAGCGCCGTATTGGTGATTATACCGCTAAGAGTGGCTGCAACGCTGTTGAATACCCGCCTCGGTTTGGAAGCTGAGTTACGCGATACGAGCTTATACACGCCGCCGCAAACGACTCCGACGAGTACGCGGGGCAATACGGAAACCAACGGATTGATCGTAACTTTGGCTATAGGTAAAGAGGAAGCGGCTATGATGGCGAGCGTCATGCTGGTAAGCCCGAAGACAAGACCTACGATCGCGCCGATCTTCATTCCTTTGAGCTGGGCGGCGACAAGCACGGGGATCAATCCCAGAGCAAGCGACATCGGCAGGCCGAGGAGTCTGCTTATTTCGGCGATCGCCTGCAAGACGATAACGAGCGCCGCGAATATTCCTATAAAAGCGAGCTCTTTACTTTTCATCACGGATATTATATATCCGTCGGTCGCATTAAGTCAAGCCGATAAGCTCCGCAGGCTACGTTACTTTGTTTTCGGAGTAGCTACGAGCCCTACTATGAATGCGAAAAATATGACTGCGGCAATGCCCGCGGCGACGGCTTCCATCCCGCCAGTTACAGCGCCGAGAATACCGCTCTCGAGAGCGCCGTCGATGGCGCCGCGCGCGAGATTGCTTCCGAATCCCATAATTGGCACGGTAGCGCCTGCCTTACCGAAATCGCGTACATATTTATAGACGCCAGCCGTTTCGAGCACTACGCCCAACAAAAGATAGCCTACGAGTATGCGCGCCGAAGTGACCTTGGTGGTGTTAATGATCACCTGACCGATCATACATACGGTGCCGCCCACGGCGAAAACCTGAAGATAAGTCAAGAACGTTTCCATATCTCCTCCCGTCAAATGGTAAAACTCACGGCGTGCGCGATGCCGGGAACAGTCTCTCCCTGTAGCGTGCTCGTTTTGGAGCAAAGCGCGCCCGTAGGTATCAGCAATACTCTTTTCAGTTCCCCGCACATCATTTTCTTGTACACGAAGCTGTTGAAAACACTGCTTGAGCAAGCCGCGCCGCTACCGCCCTGACCCACGTCCTGCGCCGCGCGGTTGAAAAGCAATACGCCGCAGTCGCGATACTTGTCCCCGAGACGCACGCCTTTTTCTTCCATAAGCAACCTCAACAATCCCGAACCCGCTTCGCCCAGATCACCGGTAAGTATCATGTCGTAATAATCCACGTCGCGGGAGCTACCTTCCAGATGCGCGAGCAGAGTCTCGCGCGCGGCGGGAGCCATACAAGCGCCCATATCGTTGGCGTCGCGCACGCCGTAGTCGACAACTCTGCCTATCGTGGCGCAGTCGATACGTATCTTGCCCTTGACTCTGTTGAGCATCGTGGCGCCCACGCCGGTAGCCGTCCACTGCGAAAGAGGCGTTCTCTGATTGCCGAGTTCCAGAGGAAATCTGTACTGCCTTTCCGCCGTGCAGAAATGGCTCGACGTCGAACAAATTATTCTTTCAAAATTGCCGCCGTCTATGAGCGAGGAAGCGAGTATGAGACTTTCGGCGAAGGTGGCGCATGCGTTATACACGCCCATGAAAGGTATATCGAATTCCCGCATGGTAAGGCTCGCGCCCACGATCTCGTCGAGGAGATCGCCGCTTATGCAAAGATCGACGTCGCCGTCTTTGTGCCCCGTTTTGTTCAGAAGATACCTTATAGCGGAAATATGCAGGCGCATTTCCGCTTTTTCGTGGCTTTTCTGTCCGAGCAGATCGTCTTTAACCGATTTATCGAAATACTTACCGAGCGGACCTTCGGCTTCTTTGGGACCGACTATAGTCGCGGTATCTTCTATTAATACGCCCGACTTGAAAAACACGGTATGGTTCTTCATCCTCCGAAAGCCCCCTTGAAAAGTATGACGATAAGCCCTACCAGCACGGACGAAGATATGCCGAATACGATAACGGGCCCCGCTACGGAAAACATATTGGCGCACAATCCGAATACCACGCCTTCGCGCTTGTGCTCCACGGCGGGAGAAACTACGGAATTGGCAAAGCCGGTTATCGGCACTATGGAACCCGCGCCGGCGTAAGCGCCTATCTTGTCGTAGATCCCGAAGCCGGTGAGTACGGCGGTTATGAAGATGAGCGTTATCGTCGTAAGCGCCGCCACGTCCTTTTCTCCGAGTTCGGCGAACAGGTATCCGTACAGGTCCGTGAAAGCCTGACCTATACAACAGATCGTCCCACCCGTCCAGAAAGCCCTGAACATCGTGAGGAGATGTTTGGATTTCGGCATTTTTTCTTTGATAAGTTTAAGATAGGCTTCGTTCGGCTCGTTCATCCGTTTTTATCTCCTTTTCGGCTATATCCGGTCGGAATATCTCTTCGCGCTCTTTACATTCTTTACGCATAAAAAAATTCCCCTTTGAGAGGAATTTTCTACAAACGGGAATTATTTATACCCTTTACGAAAGCATTTCTTTCATTCGGGCAAGTATTTTGCTTTCCAGCCGCGAAACCTGTACCTGACTCACGCCCAGTTCCTCGGCGACTTCGCTTTGTGTCCTGTCGCGGAAATAGCGCAGAATTATTATTTTTCTGTCCCTTGCGTCGAGATTTGCGATGACGTCCTTTAATAGCATCTTGTCGAGCTCGTCGTTTTCGTCGCGGGTGTCGGCTATCTTGTCGGCGAGACTGAGATTGTCGTCGTCCGTTTCCGCGTTAATGGATACGGGATAGCGCGAGCTTTCCATTATGAAGGTGACTTCCGAAGCTTCCACGCCGAACCTGTCCGCAAGCTCCTCTATCGTGGGACTTCGCGAATAGTCGTTGCGGAAGGCTTCGATAAACTTATTCATCTCCAGCGCCTGCGCTTTCACCGAACGGCTCACTTTGATCGCCCCGTCGTCGCGTATAAACCGCTTTATTTCACCCGCTATCATCGGCACGGCGTACGTAGAAAACCTTACGCCGTAATTCGTATCGAAATTGTTTACGGCTTTAACGAGTCCCAGCGTTCCGAGCTGTATGAGATCTTCGTATTCGATCTGCTTGTTCTTGTAGCGCCGTACGATGCTTTTTATAAGCGGCATATTGCTTTCCACTAGCTCCGTCTTCGCCGCTTCGTCGCCCGCCTGTGCCTTGACTATCTTCTCGTGTATTTCCTCGGGCGTAAGCATTTATGCGGTGAGCTTTTTGCTCATCTTGACCGTAGTGCCTTCGCCGGGAGCGGATATCACTTCAAGAGTGTCCATGAAACTTTTCATTATCGTGAAACCCAGTCCGCTACGCTCCTCTTCGCCCTTGGTAGTATAGAAATCGCTCATCGCTTTCTCCACGTCCTCGATGCCTTTGCCGTTGTCGCGTATCTCTACGTTGAGAACTCCGTCCACGATATCGCAATTCACCGTGATGATGCCTTCGGGATCGCAATCGTATCCGTGCACTATAGAATTAGTGACCGCCTCGCTTATAGCCGTTTTAAGATCCGATACCGTCTCTATCGTCGGATTTATACGCGCCGCATATGCCCCCACGGTGCTGCGCAGGAAACTTTCGTTAGCCGCCAGCGCGTTGACTTTGATCGTCAGAGTGTCCTTGTTTGCCATATAAGCCTACCTCTCTTGCCTTAATCTATCCTGTCGATTATCGTATATAATCCGCTGACTTTCAGTACCTTGTCCGCGACTTGCGAAGGTTCGCGGAAATGCACCGCTTTTCCGAGCGATTTCAGTAATTTGTAGCGTCCCATTATGAGCCCTACGGCAGTGGAATCCATGAACGTTATGCCGCTCATGTCCAATACGAAGCGGTTATAAACGGAACATTCTTTTTTGATCAGATTGTCCATGAATACGCGCATTCCCGGCGCGGAAGCGTGGTCTATGTCGCCTGCCAGGGTCACGGTAAGCGTGCCCTTATGAAGATCGTAGTTAAGCATTCCGATATTCTCCGTTGTGTTGTACTTCCAGATGATACACCGTGCGCAAGCGCGTAAAAGGGCGTAAATGCACTAAAAATGTCATATAATGTTTATGTAAAAACGATAGAAAAATCTCATATCCGCTTCACAAAACGGACACAATATAGCTATAATATATATGTATAAATCAAAAAAGGCAGTTTTAACAATGAGAAATCCCAAAAAGCTTTCAGTAATGCTTATAGCCGTCGTTCTGACGGTGGTACTTGCCGTGACGCTGTGCGCGTGCGTTACGGGTGACGATCTCGACGAAATAAACTCCGAAACAGGCAAAGTGTCTTCCGGCAACAATTCCTCCGACGCGGATATCGTATATAACCAATACACGGTCAATACCTCTACCGGAGCACCCGCGGAAAACGCCACGAGCTATACCGAAGTTATAGAAGCCGTACAGACTTCCGTGGTGCTTATCAGCATATCTACCGACTTAAACACCGCGCCGAGCGCGGCGGGAGCGGGAGTGTTCTACGGTAGCGTGGAAGGCGAAGACGCCAGTATGATAATCACATGCTGTCATGTAGTTGAAGACGCGGCAGTCATCAAAGTTACGGTCAACGACGGCGATCTCGACAGCTCCAACGACGTTATCCTCGACGCGACGGTAATCGGAATGGACGACGATCAGGACATTGCGGTACTCAAAGTATCGGGAAAGGGTTACAATTACGCGACTTGCCGCGACGTTTCGGCTTCGCCCTATCTGCTCGGCGAAGAGGCCACCGCGATAGGTAATCCTCTCGGCGCGGGCATTACTGTCACCAAAGGTATCATCAGCGGGATAGAGCGTTCCGTAAAGCTCGACGGCGTAACCATGACGCTCCTGCAGACCGACGCCGCGATCAACGGCGGTAACTCCGGCGGCGCCCTCTTCGACGCCAACGGCTATCTCATCGGGATAGTGAACGCCAAGACTACGGGAAGCTCTATAGACGGCGTGGGCTACGCCATTCCCGTATCGACAGCAAAATACGTGGCGGACTCCATAATCTCCACGGCGGGCAATCCCGAATATAACGGGCTCGGATATATAGAAGGGAAGATACGTCTCGGCGTAAGTATAGCGCAATTAGACAAAGACTCCGTCGAAAGCAATTTCCCGCAAATCGGCGAGCTTGCTCCCGCGGAAAACGAATATTATTTCTACGTATCGGAAGTCACGGAGTACGGAAGCATCGCGCGCTCGGATACCGAGGGAGTGATCGCCGCGGGCACGCTCATCACGGGAGTGACCGTAAACGGCCTGGAGCGCAGATTTACCGATTCGTACACTATCGAAACGATGCTTGCGGAAGCCGAGATCGGAGACGTGGTGACCTTCCATATCGTCACGGTGGTCACTACTTCTACCGGAATATTCGGACCGATTAACTACACCTACACCGAATCCACCGTAAATATTACGATGTATCAGTACGTTTACGGGTTCAAAGGCTGACGCGTTCATCCGACAGGCTTTATATGAAAACGAAAAACTCCGGAACCTTGCCGGAGTTTTTGTTTGTCCGAAACTGTCCTCCATTTCATCGCGGTCGAAGCCCGCGCGAAGCATTTTTCAACCGTTTATATTCCCTGTACGAAATAAAGCCCGCGATATCCACGCATATAAAGTATAATAGAAATGCTAACATAATCGCACAAAACGTAAATATTTCTGAATACACCACAAGCAGGACCATCGCAAGCATAAAGATATTGGATATAAAATCCGATATAACGAATATTATTCTCGCGCCGTTAGGAATGATAAGAAATTCGACAACAACGTAAACGGTTGCCAAAATCGTAAAAGCACCTATCGCAAAAAACACATACGCGCCTAACTTGCCGAACAATTTGGCGAATCCCATTATCGCCGACGCCCACGGGTCCTCTATACCATCCGTATCGCTTTCGGACTCAGACAGCATGTAAGCGCCGTACGCGATAAAATAAATCGCGAGCGCTACTAACGCTACGACTTTTATGATTGCCAGAATTTTGAACGCCTTTTCCGCTTTCATCGCCGTAACCTCAACTATCTACGCGTAATTATCGGTATCAGTAAACTCTCCTTGCACGCATAAGGTTCGCGCGTTCGCGCTCAATCAATCTTCTTTGACGTTCTTGCTCGTCGCGTTTACGTTTTACGTTGCCTGCGATGAGGAAAAACGAACATAATATCAGCATAAGCGCGCCCGCACATATCGCAGCCATATATACATATCCGATACCGTCTACACCGTTGAAAACCAACGCGCCCGATATTCCCAGGGCTAATGCAGATACCGCGAGCACTATTGCGGAGAAGTTTCCTTTCCCTTTGCGCGAAGCTGTCGCCGCGACGGCAAGCGCCAAAACGGCTACCGAGGAAGCTATAAGCAGCACCGTTTCGGCAATCGTAACCTCGAAACGGTTAGTCATACGGCAAAAAAGAGTAATGAACAACGAATAATAAAACGCCGGCACTACGCTTGCGCACAATCCTACCGCCGCGAAGCCGTTTCTCAATCTGTTGACTTTGGGAACGGTTTCGGTAAATACGTTGTCGCCGCGCACGCGACCGACGGCTGTAATGCCTACGATATCGCAAACGAACCCTATCAACGCCAAGACGATCAGCGCGACAACCGTAAGATATGCGCTTTCGTCGAGTCCTAAGGTGCTTTCGTTGTAGTAATCGTAGCTGAGCACCGCGAGCACAATAGCGAATATGTTTCCGAGAACGTCTATAGCGATAAATCCCCTGCCGACGCCCCGCTTTACGCGCTTAACGCTACCGAAAACGCATACGGAATAAATAACGGTAATTGTCGCCGCAACGGAAAGATTAATGCAATACGAAATTGCCAGAGCCAAAATAAATACGCCCCCGTCGTAACTGTTGCCGACTATGTTGTCAATAAGCGTGTATATTGCGGGAGCGGTAGTCTTGACAAGAAAGTAACCGCCCGCTCCGAGAAGCAAAAGTCCTCTCAAAACAGCCAAGAAGTTGTGAGCTTTAACCGATCTCATCGTTATCTCCTCCTCAATCGCTATATACTTGTTCGGATGCTTATGCGCGCTTAATGTTAAATGCTTCGGCGGATATGATAAATATCTTTGTTTTCGGTTTATCTGTCACGGTGCGCGCGCATATAGTTGCGCTCGAATCTACGCGCGTTACGTTCCGCTTCGCGTTTACTTTTCAGGCTTTCCGCAAGCGCGCACATACCCGCCACGGCAAGCAAAGCAAGTCCTATACAGGCTATGACCGCCAACCAAACGCTGGCGGAAAACGCTATCCCTACAAGCGTGCACGACGCAATAGAGCTTATTGTGAGCAAGGTGCCCGACGCCCCGCCTTTACCCTTTCCGACGGCCACGGAAGCGGCTATGGCGAATACGGCGGAAAGGCATACGGCGGCGAGCGCCGCATACATTACCGGGATGTCGTATTCGCTTTCCCCGTAATAATTGTTTATCGACAATACGAAAACGGCGAAAGCAACGGAAGGTATGATGCCGAATAAAACTCCGAGAACGGAGAACGCTTTATATCCTTTCGACCGGGACAAATTGTGCTCGATACCGTAGCTTTCGCCCCTGACCGCCTTTAACGCGCGGAATGCGACGGCGTCGAACGCGAAGCCGACGATAGCCAATGCGAGCAGCAGGATACACGCATACACGTTTGCGTCCTCGCCGTCCGCAAACAGCACGACGACGGCGAGCGCTACGGCAATAATGTTGGCGATGACGTCTATGAAGAGGAAGCCTCTGCTTATCCCGCGCCTGGTCCTTTTAATATTGCCGAACACAAAAAAGGAATACAGTACGGTGATCGCTCCGGTGATGACAAGGATCATACCGATTGCCGAAAACAACGCGATGAAAATCCCGGCGAACTGTTGGGCGGCGCTGCCGTCGCTCGTGCCCTTGGAATTCATACCGATCAAGCCTACTACCACCTGAAACAAACCTAACGCAAGCAGTATCAGACCTCTGAAAACGGTAAATATTTTATTTGCCTTGATAATTTTCATTTATTTACTCCTTATTGCGATACGCGTGAGACGAATCGAATATCTGGTAGCGAGCGCGTTTACAAACTCCGGTTTGCGCGCTGCCGCCTCAACAGCCGTTGTCATTTGCTCGGCGCCCGCGGCGCCGTTATATTGAGTTACCTATAACGTACGTTCCCGTAGGCGCCGCGATTGTTTTGTCGCGGATACGCTTGCGGTAGAGCGCGCACTGCGCGACGGCCGTCGATAACGGAGACGTCTTCGTCGTCTTCGGGATAACGATTATCGGTACGCGCCGGCGGCGCGTTTTTCATACGCTCGAATTCTTTGTGCTCGGATATAATTTTGAACGAAGCGACTATCATGGCGGCTTCGCCTATGTAAATCATAAAATTGCACACAACCATCGATGAAATTACCGCCATAAACGCCGCTATCACGCCGAGAGCCGTAAGCACGTTAACGACGGCAAAGACGTAACATATTTTCTTTTTTCTCGAGAGTACCGTAGCTACCGCCGTCAATATCTGAATACCCGACAAGACCGCTCCTGCGATCAAGGCGCCAAGATAATACTCTATATCCAAAGAGGTGCCTTTTTTCAAATTCGTAAGCATTACCGCTACCAGGACAAATGCGGGGATATACGCGCTCACCGCGCCGAAAGTCATCGTTGCCGGCGCGGCAACGCCGAACACGGACTCTAATCTGACGTTTGCGGGAACTTCGATTTCCCCTTTTTTTGCTTTGCGGTTTACAATCAACCACAGGATATCGGAAAGCAACGCGACTACCGAGTATACCGTCAAAGCCGTCAGCAACGCAAAGATTGCCATATTTATGAGCGGTATCTCGCTCACGTAGGTTTGCTTATCGAAATTTACCGACTGAACAAGCAATACAAAATTTATAAACGCGTCAAGTAAAATCAATATAACGCTTTTGCGGCGCCAAACAGATTTCGACGCGCCATACAATGCCGCGGCATACGCGCAACAAACAGCCAGAACAGCAAAAACCGCGAGCGTTATCAACGACATGATATAGAAATATGTAATCGAATATTCAAAGGTTGCTATTTCAGCCAGCAACGTGATATCGCTTAGCTGATACGGAATCCGAAATATTTCGACACATAATATGCAATAAACAGACGCAATGAAAATAAATACCGTGACGGCGCGCGCTTTAAGAACTATACCGTGCAATCGTACCATAATTATTTCCTCACTATATCCATTATATTTGAATTATAGCATATACGCGCACGGGTTTCAAGACGTATACTTTACGCAAGCGTTATTCCCCATAAAATTCGGTATTTACCCAAAAATAACGCAAAAAAAAGCAGAAAAGCCGAGCATTTCTGCCGATATGCGCCCGACACGCGAGCAAAGATTTTTTTAAGCGACTAAGCTCTTTGACCGTAAACGGCGTTCACCACGGTTGCGGCGAGCTCCGCGGGCGGAGTGGAGCACCCCTTGTCCAGCCATGCCATAGATACGTTGAAAAGCATTCCGGCGTAAACATACGGAAGATACGCGCTTCTGTCGCCGTGCTCCGTAGCGAAGGATTCGGCGAAACTTTTGTTGAGATAGTCCAGATACACGTATTCCAGGCGGGCTTTACGTATAAGACGGAACACCTGCGCGTTTTCTCTGAATTTAGCGAAGACGTCGGTGGCGACCATGACGTGATCCTCTTTGCAACGCGGATAATACTTTTGAGAAAGCACGAAACCGCGCGCGTTATGCTCGAAATAATACAAAATGACGTCCTCTTTCTTCTTGAAATATCTGTAGAACGTCACTCTGCCTACGCCGGCTTTAGCGACGATATCGGTAACTTTAATCTTATCGTAATCATAAACGCTCATCAATTTGAAAAGCGCCTCTACGATATAATATCTCGAGTATTCTTCGGGCGCATATTCCACGATACAAAATCCTCCGAAATGTTCAATTCCGCGATACAAAACGGCAAAAGTGTTCCGCGTCGCTTGCAGAGTATTGATTTTGCCGTCCGTCAAGTATATGATACAGATGTTTCACGGAGCTGTCAACGGTGCGCACCCGCCATCCGTAAAATAATCCGCATCAGAGGTAATAACAATGAAAGAAAAAGACTTTGTAACTTACGAATATACGGTCAGGACCGTAAAAGCAAAAGACCGTGCTCGTGCTGCCGACGTATACGAAGCGTTCGGTTGGGAGATAACCGATACACGTAACTCCGTCGCGGGAAACACTACGCTGTCGCTCAAGCGGGCTAGGGATATAAGACACAGGCAGGAACTTATAAGACTCGAAAGGCAAGCAGAGGAAGCCGTAGCGGAAATCGACGCTCTCGAGCGCTCAAAAACGTTCAACGCCAATATATTCGCTATACTGTTCGGTTGCATCGCCGCACTGATACTTGGAGGCGGTATGAGCATGGTGATGCTGGGTAGCGGCGGCGTGGCGGTTATGGTATGCGGCTCGCTGATAGGCATCGCGGGGATAACCCTTTGTTGCATGAACTATCCGATATATAAAAAGATAACCGAGAAGAAAAACGCCGAAGTGACTCCCCTTGTCTGCGATTCCGAAGAAAGACTCGCGAACATTCTCGAGAAAGGCAACTCTCTTATCTCAGCCGAAAACATCTGATGTACGTAATAATGAAAAACGACGTAAAAAGATTAAAGAACTTGTTTAAGAAACTCAGAAGCGATTTCGTCTTCAATACGCTTACCGGTTCCGCTTTATCGTCGCTTTCCACGCTCGCGTTTGCTCTTTATAACGTATATCTCGGCATAAGATACGGCGCGCTTTGGAATTACTGCACAGCGATATATTGCGCGATACTAGCACTCACAAAAGCCTGTACCGTGTATACCGAAAGGCGACTGTCGCTTTCCGTTAAAGACGAAGCTGCGCTTTTACCGATACGGGTAAAAGCGTGCTTAACGGAAAGCGTCGTATTATTGATTATAGACCTTACTCTGATCGCACCGGTTTCGCTGATGGTCACCCAACAACGCGCGCTCGATTACGGCGCCGTGCCCGCCATAGCGACTGCCGCCTATACTACATATAAAGTAGCTATAGCTACGAAAAATTATCATACGGCAGGCAAGCAATCCAATATGGCGGTCAGAACTCTCAAGAGGATCAATTTCAAGGAATCCATGGCGTCGGTACTTACATTGCAATACATTCTGGTGATGACCTTCGGTAACGGCGTCGACTCCCGCATGCTTCCGGTGTGCGCGTCGTCAACATTTTTTATCTGGACGGCGCTTATCGTTCAATCGCTTACCGCCGTTATAAAGACGACGTCGTTAAAGCGGTGTATAGATTGAGTCCCGTTCTTCCGTCTTCTATACGTATCCATACTTATTCGGAATTTTTCTCGAAGCAACCGCTAGAAAAAAAAACAAAAGGCGTACTTTCGTGACGCCTTTTGTTGGTGGGCAGGGGTGGATTCGAACCACCGAAGACACTGTCGGCAGATTTACAGTCTGCTCCATTTGGCCGCTCTGGAACCTACCCGTATATGCTCTTTGGTAATTATCTGGAGCTGGCTATCGGAATCGAACCAACAACCTGCTGATTACAAATCAGCTGCTCTGCCAGTTGAGCTAAGCCAGCATTTGTTTAGTGGTGCCTTGGGGCGGAATCGAACCACCGACACGGGGATTTTCAGTCCCCTGCTCTACCATCTGAGCTACCAAGGCAAAAAATGGCGATCCGGAAGGGAGTCGAACCCTCGACCTCTAGCGTGACAGGCTAGCGTTCTAACCAACTGAACTACCGGACCGCATAAATGTGGTGGGCCTTCACGGACTCGAACCGCGGACCAATCGGTTATGAGCCGACCGCTCTAACCAACTGAGCTAAAGGCCCCCATAAATGTGGATTTACTATTGAATTGTAAGGTTCTGGTCGGGGTGAAGAGATTCGAACTCCCGACCCCTTGGTCCCAAACCAAGTGCGCTACCAAACTGCGCTACACCCCGTCGGGCACCATCAACCGCGCTTAAATAATATACAATATCCTGACGACGTTGTCAACGGATTTTCGCGTACTCGGACGAAAAAATTTTAGCGCCTTACGCCTCGGGAAGGCATTGCGCCGAGCGGCGGCGAGCCCGCCGCGTCGTGAAGCGCGTCCCGCGTCGCTTTTCCGGTGAAGATATCCTACGAATTTATTTTAACGCGAATTTTTTTATTGATTTTTCTCTTTTGTTATATTATTATATATATTGGAATAGGCGGAAGAGGATATTCCCCAAACATCATAAGGAATTAAATTTAATGGATATATTATCTCGACTCGAAAGTCTTGTCCACGGCGAAAAAGGACCGCACATCCGCGAGGACAGTCACAAGCTCAAACATGCGGAAAGATTCGATCCCGATATCAACGAAGGACTCACCGAAACGCAGGTCGCGGAAAGGACGAGCGACAAGCTCACCAACGACAAACCCATCAACCGCACCAAATCTTATACAAGGATAGTTCTCGAAAACGTTTTCAATTTCTGCAATACCGTGACGATAATTCTCGTCGCCCTGCTTTTCATAGCCGGCGCCGGAATGTACACGGTATCTTCTTGTATAGTCATATTGAATATGGCTATCGGAATATGGCAGGAGATCAAAGCGAAACATAAGGTCGAGAAACTTTCTCTCGTTATAGAGAACACGTGCGAAGTCATCCGCGACGGCAAGCATTCCGAGATCAGCACGAAAAAACTCGTTCTCGACGACATATACATACTCAACGCGGGATTGCAGGTGCCCGTTGACTCGTCGATAAAAGACGGTACCATAGAAGTCGACGAATCCATACTTACCGGCGAATCCGTACCCGTCAAAAAGAGCGTCGGCGAATACGTTCTCGCCGGTTCCGTGATCGTAGCCGGAGAGGCTACGGTACGCGCGGACAAAGTGGGTAAGGACTGCTACATCGAGAATGTGGCGCGCATAGCCCGCAGAGTCTCGAAGCCGCGCTCCAACATATTCAGCGTGCTCGACAAGATCATCAAAGGTATTTCGGTAGTCCTCGTGTTTTTGGCGGGACTTCTGCTCGTATCGCTGCTCGTCACGGGAGCGGAAAGCACGTTCCTGACCGAATCGGGCGTCAACACGGCGGAAATCTCCAAATTCCAGAGTTATGTGATAACGATCTCCGCGGCGATACTCGGGATGCTCCCTATCGGAATGTTCCTGCTTACTTCGACGGCGCTCGCGGCTTCTACGCTCAAATTCGCCAAGCGCAACACTTTGCCGCAGGATCTGTACAGTATAGAAATGATAGCCATGGTCGATACCCTGTTGCTCGATAAGACCGGCACCATCACCAACGGCAAGCTCGAAGTTATAGAAATCAAGAATTTCGTTACCGACGACAACACCCACGCGGAAGACGTATTCAATACTATAGTCACCGCCACGAAGGACAAGAACAGCACGGCGGTAGCCATACGCGAGCATTTCATTTATGCCAAGACGCTCGAATACACCGACTTTAGCGCGTTCTCGTCCGCGCGCAAATTCAGCGCGATCACTCTTACCGACGGCAAGACGTACGTCATGGGCGCGCCCGACTTCATCGTAAGCGGCAACGACGAGCTCAACGAATACGTCAATCACAACGCCGAGCTTGGCAGAAGAACGCTCGCGCTTGCGGAATTCGACGGCTCCATCGAGGAATTCGATCCCGCCGCGAGCCGCTGTATCTGCGCGGTAACGCTCGAGGACGAGCTCAGAGGCGACGTAAAAGATACTCTCGACTGGTTCCGCGCCAACGACGTCGAGATCAAGATAGTGTCCGGCGATAACCCCGTGACGGTAAGTCAGATAGCCGAAAAAACGGGCGTAAGCGGATACGAAAACTACGTCAACTGTCACGATCTTACCGACGAGGAGCTCGCGGAGAAAGCGGAAAGCACCACGATATTCGGGCGTGTTTCTCCCGAACAGAAGTGCAAACTCGTCAATATCCTTCAGGCGCGCGGAAAAGTCGTGGGCATGATCGGCGACGGCGTCAACGACGTACAGGCTCTCAAGGAAGCCGATTGCTCCATTTCGTTTGCTGCGGCTAACGAAGTTGCGCGCAACATCTCGCGTATAATACTGATGGACAACAATTTCAAGACTCTGCCCAGCGTCGTTCAGGAAGGCAGGCAGGTCATTTCGAACATCCAGAAAGTGTCCTCGCTGTACATAATGAAAAACATTTTCGTCATGTTCATGGTGTTGATGTTCACGATACTCACCTTTATCACCGAAGTGAACAGCTATCCCTTCGACACGAAGAGAATGTTGCTTATAGAGTTTTTCGTCATCGGCGTGCCCACTTTCTGCTTCGCGCTACAACCGAATAAAGCGCGGGCAACGGACAAATTCCTCTCCAAGATAATGCGCGCGTGTTTCCCGTCCGCAATAGGACTTATCGTAGGCGTGCTTTTCGTATTCGGTATGCTCGGATGCTTCGAAGGCGACATGACTTCGTTTGCGACCTACGAGAACGCCTCCACGGCGGCTATCGCGCTCGCTATGGCGGGATTCGCCTGTCTCATCATCATCTCGATGCCTCCGGACTGGTTCAGACTGGGACTCATCGCCGCGATGATAGGCGTATCGGCGCTCGCGCTCTGGGCGGATTATTATTACGCCGTGCCCCTCTTCGGAGACACATTCCTCAATATCGACTGGGAACTCGGCTGGTATAACTGGATGCTGTGCGCGATATGCGCCGTCATCGCCGCGGTACTGACGCTGGTGTTCCGCAAGCTGATAGACATAATCGCCGCAAAACACGGCGACAAGATATACGCTTTCTTCGAGAAGCTCACCCGCAAAATGAAGCTGATATTCCATAGAAAGAGCAAAGTCAACGAAAAGAATTTCTGATCTCGGCTATCAATCCCCATTCAATAGAAAAGACCGCTCGCGCGGTCTTTTTTTCGTACGAAGGAAGCGGCTTTGCTTTTACTACATACGTTTCACCGAGATGATATCGGGGAGCGACTGCAATTTTTTGATGATGAATTCCAATTCGTCGATGGACTTTATCTCCAACGCTATGGAAATGAGCGCGACTCCTTTCTGAACGTGTAATTCCATGGCTTTGATCGAGATGCCCTGATTCGCGAGCAGCGGTAAGATCGTATTGACCACTCCCGTACGATCGATACATTCTATGTGAAGTTTCGCTATGAATACGGAATTATCGGTATTCGCCCAATGAGCCTCCATGAGGCGCTCCGCTTCCATATTGCGTATATTCGGGCAATCCGTCCTGTGTATTGATACCCCCGCTCCGCGCATCGCATAGCCTACTATGCTGTCGCCCGGCACGGGATTGCAACATTTGGCGAGCTTGACGAGAAAATCGCCGTAGCCTTCCACTATTATTCCGCTTGCGGAACGCGGCTTGGCATTGGTTTCCGTCCTTGCCGCGGATTCGCTCTCTCCGGCGGCTTTTTTGATCATCGCCTGCTGCTTGTTGTGGCGGTCGATGAGCTTCAGCAATATCTGATTGGTGCCCAACGCTCCGCATCCTACCGAAGCGTACATGTCGTCGGCGGAAGTGAGCGAGTAACGCTTGAAAAGCTCCTCCACCGCCGATTGATTGCTCATTAGATCGCCGAGCTGGTATCCCCTGCGTTTGGCTTCGCGCTCGAGCATGTCTTTGCCCGTTTTGATGTTTTCCGCAACCATGTCTTTTTTGAAAAAGTTGCGGATCTTGCTTTTTGCCTGCGAAGTAACGACGAATTTGAGCCAGTCGCGCGAAGGACCTTTGCTCGCGTTCGAGGTTATTATCTCTACCACGTCACCCGTATTGAGCGCCGTATTGAGCGGTACCATCTTATTGTTGACGCGCGCCCCGATACACTTATTGCCAACAGCCGTATGCACCTTGTAAGCAAAATCCACCGCGGTAGCTCCGACGGGGAGATCGAAAACTTCGCCTTTGGGCGAAAACACGTAGATCTCGTTGCTTACTATGTTCAATTTGAGCGTCTTGAGATATTCCTGACTGTCTTTGATGTCCTCTTCCGCTTCCATCACTTCGCGCACCCAGGAAAGCCTCTTGTCTATCTCGGTCTCGCTGCCGTCCACTCTGCCTTCCTTGTATTTCCAGTGCGCCGCGATACCGTATTCGGCGATACGGTTCATCTCCTGCGTACGTATCTGTATCTCGAATATCTGACCGAAATTGCTTACTACCGTCGTGTGCAACGATTGGTACAGATTGGGTTTCGGCATGGCGATGTAGTCTTTGAACCTTCCGGGTACGGGCTTCCACATCGAATGTATCGTACCGAGTACGGTATAACATTCCTTGACGTCGTCGACTATAACGCGTACCGCGATGAGATCGTAGATCTGGTCCAGCGTCTTTTGCTGATTGACCATTTTCTTGTATATAGAATAAAAATGTTTAGGTCTGCCTTTGATCTCCGCTTTTATGCCGACTTTCTCAAGCTCTTTCTCTATCTCGGTGGCTATCCGCGTCACTTGAAGCATACGTTCCCCGCGCTTGGCGTCGAGTTGCTCGGAAAGATACTTGTATTCCTCCGGATAAAGATATTTCATCGACAGGTCTTCGAGCTCGCATTTGATTCCCGATATACCGAGTCTTGCCGCCATGGGAGCGTATATATCCAAAGTTTCGCGAGCTATCCTAAGCTGCTTTTCCGGCTTTAAGGCGTCCAAAGTGCGCATATTGTGTAGCCGATCTGCAAGTTTTATGAATAATACTCTCAGATCGAGCGATATCGCGAAAAACAGCTTCCTGAGATTTTCCGCTTGTTCTTCGACCCGCGAGCTGAATTTGGATTTGAGTTTGGATAGTTTGGTAACGGCTTCGACGAGGGTATATATTTCCTCACCGAATTTTTTCTTGAGCGTCGCTTCGTCGCAGGCGGTGTCTTCCACCACATCGTGTAAAAGCGCCGCACAGATACATGCAGGATCCATTCCGAGATCGATAAGAGTCTCCGCCGTGGCTATAGGGTGCGTAATATAAGGCTCGCCCGATTCGCGCACCTGCCCCTTATGACATTCGGAGGCGAAGTCGAGAGCGTACTCTATCTGCTGACAATCCTCATAGGAATATATGCCTTTGCATTTTTTAATGAATTCCTGTTCCCTCGTAAACATAGCTTTTTACCGTTTGGCGTTATGGATAAGTTTGAGTATTTTCGACTCCGAAAGATCCTTTTTACCCGCATTGACGCGCAGATAATTATCTTTGTCGATAAATATAACCCCTATTTCGGTCAGTATGCAATATCCGGTTTCGAAAACGGGGAAAGCCGCCGAATATCCTTTAAGGCTCAACGTATAATACACGTCGTGGATATTCGTGAAGTTCCTGTCCTTGGCGTAAGCCTTGATAAAGCTGAACAATCCGAGCAATTTGTCTCTGTCGAGCGGCATCGATTCGGAAGCGTATTCGGGCGCGTTGTTGTGGACGATTATCTCTGCGGAATATTCGGCTTTGAGATCGCTTACGAAAGCCGCCGGCGGCGAATCGTACACCTCTATCACAGAATAATACCCGTAGAAGTTGTCGCGCGCGGGCGCGATCAATATCGTATTGTACGGATTGTCGCCGACAAGCTGTCCGGTCGCGACCAGATAAGCGGGATATTCGCGCCTCAGTTCGGCAAAAGTCTCCGGCGTGAAAGCTATAAGCAACCTGCCGAAAGTTTCGTCGTAGCCGCAATATGCGCGCGACACGCGCTTCAGATCGCGCTTCGGGATAAACGCCGCGGCGGCGCGCGCGATGATCTCCGCGTCCGGCGGCACCGCCTCAACTATCTGCATACCCCGATACACGCATCTCAAAGTTTCTCTGCCTCTGAATTCTTCTTTGTCTACCGTATAAAATACGTTTTTGAGCATCGGAGAATTGAGTATCTCTTTATTGTCCAGCTCGTTGAAAGCTACGAGTTCGCTTACGGCGTTGAGCTTGCTTTTGATGTGCGTGTGCGTCTTGATCCTCTCGAAAAGCATCCTGCGGAAGGCGGTCTTGAATACAGGACGCGGATTGCCCATCCCGAAAGGCTCCAAAAGTTCGAGCTTGGACGCAAAATCGGTAGTAAGATCGCTTACCGCGAGTTCCGCGTCGTAGTCGTATGACGGCAGAAAATACTCGTCCGGATACGTAGCTCTGATATATGCGTTGGCTATGGCGGTAAATCTCTCGAGCTCTTCAGGTCTGACGCTCAGTCCTGCCGCCATCGTGTGCCCGCCGAATTGTATTACCGCATCTTTCGCCGCCGAGAGCACTTCGTAAATGTTCACGCCTTTTATGCTGCGGCAAGAGCCTTTCAGAACGTCGTTCTGCGTTACGAAAAGCACCGTCGGACGAGAGAATTCTTCCGCTATCTTTGCGGCGGCGATACCCACTACTCCGCCTTCCCAGCCTTCGTTATGTAATACGATTATACGGTTATGCGTAAGATCGTAATCGAGGAGCATACGGCGGGCTTCGGCTATCGTCTTATTGCAAAGATCCTGACGCTCCTTGTTTTCGCGGTCAAGTTCGGCGGCAAGCATATCCACGGTGGCTTTGTCTTCCGTAGTGAGAAGACGATAAGATTTCTCTGCGGTGCTCAGCCGTCCGGAAGCGTTCAGACGAGGCGCCAGCTTGAAAGCGACGTCACCTGATTTAACGGGGAATCCGCGCTTGTGCCCGGCTATCTCCAGCAAAGCTTTAAGCCCGTAGCGGACTTTCCCCGAACTCAACGCTTTCAGTCCGCAAGCGGCGATTATCCTGTTGTCGCCGGTAAGCGGTACGAGATCCGCTATGGTGGATACGGCGCATATGTCTATGAAACGCATCGCGTATTCGTCGCCGTACAATGCTCTGACGAGCATGAAAGCTACTCCCGCGCCGCACAGCTCTTCCGCGTCGGTCTGGGTCTTCGGATTGATTATCACCGAATCCGGCAATACTTCCATCGGTTCGTGATGATCGGTAACTACCGTTTCCATACCGAGCGTGTGCGCGAGTTTGATTTCTTCTATCGAACCTATGCCGCAATCCACGGTCACCAGCAGGGTCGGTTTATATTTCTCGTAAGCGCGCTTCAGCGCGTATTCCGACAACCCGTAACCGTCTTCCGTCCTTGTGGGTATGAAAACTTCGGCGTCTGCGCCGTGCTCGCGGAGCGCGATGCTCAGTATCGCGCTTGCGCCTATGCCGTCGCAATCGTAATCGCCGAAAACGAGTATTTTGCCGGCAGACGAATGTTTTCCGATAAGTTCGACAGCCTCTTCCGTGCCTTTGAGAGAATACGGAGAGGACAACGCCGTAGGATCGGGCTTAAGGAAGGCAGCCGCTTTTTCGGCGGTGTCGTAACCGCGCGCGACGACGAGCTCCGCAAGTATCTTGGGAAGCCCCGTTTTCGCCGCTATATCGGCTATCAACATTTGTTTCGTTCTGTCTGCCATAACCGTTTGTATATATGCAAAAAGAGCCCTTTAAGAGCTCTTTTCGACTTTCCGTAATTATCTGCGTCTGCCTCTCACCGCCGCGGCTTTCCTGGCTTTACGCTGTTTGTTGCGCCTGGCGTTCATCATAAGTCCCCAGATGCTCGGAGCAACGAATATCGACGAATACAAGCCTGCGAGGATACCGAATATGATCGGCAACGCGAAATCGGTAAGCGACTGCACGCCCCACGCGGCAAGCACTATTATCGTAATCAACGTCGTGAAGCTCGTGAACAACGCACGGGTCAACGATTCTGTGACCGAAGTATCGATGATATAACCGAAATCTAGTTTTGATTTATCCTTATGTTTGTAAGGAGCCATATTCTCGCGCACGCGGTCGAATATGACTATCGTGTTATTGATGGAATACGCGACGATCGTTATAATACCCGCTATAAGCGAACTGTTGATCTGTATGCGGAAAATTATGACCAGCGAAAGCATGATGAGCACGTCGTGAAACTGTGCGCACAGCGCCGCCAGTCCGCTGAAGAAGTCGAATCTGAACGCGATGTAGATGAGCATGAGAAGCATCGCGATACCTACCGACAGCAACGCCTTCTGGATAAGGTTTTCGCTTGCCGTGGCGTTGATCATCTCTGGGTTGGCTTTGACTTCGACGGAATCGCCGTACTTCGCTTTGAAAGCGCTGACGACTTCATCCGCAATCTTACGGTTGATGGCGATCATCTCTTCGGTGCGTTCCGCGCTGTTATAGTCGGAGCGGATACCGTCGACTTCGATGGAGTTGGGGTAGCGCACGATGAGAGTATTCGAGCCCGAATCCTGATCGGAGGACACCAGCGCGCCGTTACGTTCCACGACCTCGGTGATGAGTTCGAGATTGGCCTTGCGGTTGGCGCCGAGCATTTCCGCGCCGTCCATCTGTACCGTGAGCACCGTGCCGCCTTTGAAATCTATGCCTACGTTGGCAAATCCGTCATACTGGTTGTTGCCGGTATAGACCGAGCCGCACACGAGTGCGATAAATATGATCACCGCGGGAAGAATGAACCAGTAATAGGTATTCTTCGAAATAGGCAGTCTCTGTAAGGACAATTTGATCTTTGCGAGAGCTTTGGAATCTTTCATATTATTCCACCTCCCCTGCCGTTCCGGCTTTGCCGAGGTTCAGGTTATCGGCGCTTTTCTTGTCGTCGTCGCTCTTCTTGAGTTTAAGCGAGTAATATACGTCGGAATCTTCATTGAACGAGAGCGAAATATTGAAAAGCAATCTCGTCACTATTATCGCGGTGAACATCGACAGCAGTATACCTATGAGCAACGTTATGGCGAAGCTCTTGATCGTGGACGCTCCGAGTATGATCATGATGATCGAGCCGATTATCGTGGTGACGTTCGCGTCGAGAATGGCGCTCAACGCCTTCTTGAAGCCTATCTGAACGCAGGAACGTATGGGTTTACCGAAAAGCTTGCGTTCGTCTTTGATACGTTCGAAAATTATAACGTTAGCGTCGACCGCCATACCTATGCTCAATATGATACCCGCGATACTGGGAAGCGTGAGCTGTACCCACGGCACGAGCGCGAGCGCATATATGAGGAGCACGCAGTAAATAAGAAGAGCAAGCGAAGCGAGAACGCCCATTCCGCGATAGATAACGAGCATGAACAGGATAACTATCGCAAGCCCGATGATGCCCGCCATGATACCCGCTTTCAAAGCGTCCTGCCCGAGCGTGGGGCTTATGGTAGCTGTTTCGTCGGGGCTTAGCGGCACAGCGAAAGTACCTGCCTTAAGTTTGATAGCGAGTTCGTTAGCCTGCGCCTGAGTGTAATTACCGGTTATAACGGCGTTACCGTCGGTAATGGTCGCATTGACAGTCGGCGCCATTATCTCTTCGCCGTTGATATATATGCCTATGGTCTTGTTGAGGTTGTTCGCCGTAGCGGTGGCAAAAGCCGTAGTGCCTTCCGCATTGAAAGTAAGACTTATGGCATAAGTGCCTTCGTACAGTACCGCGGAAGCGTCTTCGAGATGCTTGCCGCCTTCAATAAGGACGTTGCCGTCTTCGTCTTTGAATTCGAGGGTGGCGGGTTCGCCGATAAGGTTCATAAGCGTTTCCGTGTCTTCTACGGAAGGTATCTCCACGCGGATCTTGTCGGTACCCTGGCGCGTGACGGTAGCTTCGGTATAACCTTTAGAGAAAAGCAACGCTTCGAGATTGCTGATGGTACCTTCTATCGCCGAGTCCCGGTCCGCCGTATCTATGCCGTCGAGGTCCATAGCATAAACCACATACATACCGCCTTCGAGATCGAGTCCGAGCTTGATAGTACCGGCGACCCAATGGAAATCGTAATTGGTGTTGCCGATAGCGAAGCTGTCCTCGCCGTTCAAAGGAAATATCAGAAGTGCCAAGCCGATAAATACTATCGCGAGTATCACGGCAATGACAATCGATTTTTTCTTACTCACAAGTATGCCTCCATACGTTATTCCTAAATATTATATAGTTTAATTGTTGGCAAGTCAATTATCTTTTAATAATTAAAATATAAATAACGAAAAAGGAAACGTACAACAAACAACGCCGAGGCTCAGTCGGCGTTGTTTCCCGTTACGTTTTCTATAAACCAAATCGCGAGGCTCACCTCAAGGCGTTTGCGCTGAAGCGCGCATCCGAGCTCGTAGCAGCCGTCCGGCGAACCGGTAAAATGAAGCGCGTTAGCGGTACAACCGCCTCCGCAATAATATTTGGCGGGACATTCGGCGCAGTGCGGTTTGCTTAAAACGGTATAGCCGGCAAAGCGTTCGCGCACGTCCCGGCGAAGGACACCGTCGCGCACGTTTCCGAGCAGATAGGCGTCGTCGCCCCCCACGAACTGATGACAGGGATATATGTCGCCCGTAGGCGAAACGGCGAGATAATCGGTACCCGCCCCGCATCCGGTGAGACGCTTATTAAGGCAAGGACCGTGCTCGAGGTCTATCATAAAATGGAAGAAATTGAACCACTTACCGGTCTTTCTGCGTTCGATGTAGGCTTCGCCGAGCTTGTCGTATTCCGCTTCGAGCTCCTCGAGATCGCTCATTTTAAGGGCGAGAGGATGGTCGTCGGGAAGCACTACCGGCTCAACGGATATCTGATCGAATCCCCTGTCGTTCAAAGCGAGCACGTCCGCGCAGAAATCCTTGTTTTTAGCCGTATAAGTCCCTCTTACGTAATATTTCTTGTCGCCGCGTATCTTACGGAAAGCGATTGCATTGTCGAGTATCACGCCGAAGCAGTCCTTCCCGCTCACCGATTTACGCACGCCGTTATGGACGGATTCCCTTCCGTCTATGCTCAGCACCACGTTGTCCATTTCGGCGTTGAGCCACTCTGCGTTCGCTTTGTTGAGCAGAAGACAATTCGTGGTCATCGTGAAGCTGAAGCGCTTATCCGTCTCCGCGGCTCTCGCCTTAGCATACTCTACGGTTTCCTTGACCACGTCGAGGTTCATCAAAGGTTCGCCGCCGAAAAAATCGACCTCGAGATTGCGGATATTCCCGCTCGAAGCGATAAGAAAATCTATCGAGGCTTTCGCCGTTTCCGCGCTCATATAGTCGCGCGCGGTATTATACGTGCCGCCCGACGCGAAACAGTATTCGCACCGAAGATTGCAATCGTGACAGATATGCAGACACAACGCCTTGACGACGCCTGCGTTTTTCTTGAACTCGCGTATTTTCTGCGGTGCGTTCAGCGCGCCTTCTCTCTCAAGTTCGTCGAACTCCGCTTCGCATTCGGCTACGCGCTCCCCGTCGAGCGCTTCGTAAGCGGCGCGCCCGGCTTCGTCGGGCTCGCCGTAACGGTTGAGCGCGCATAAAAAAGCGACATCGTCCACGTTGAACAAACTGCCGCTTTCTACATCCCACAGAAAATACAACGGTTTACCGTTATGCTTGTAAATAAAGGTATGGACCATTGCAGGATAGTTTAACGGATCTCCGTCAAATAGGATGATCGAATCGTTATTTGTTGTCTTCTTTGGTTTCTCTGAGGATTTTTTCTTCTTTCGCGCAAGCCTGATTGCCTACGGTGCAGCTCGTCTTGCAAGCGGACTGGCAGCTCGCCTGGCATTCGCCGCAACCGGTCTTATGCGTCTTTTCGAAAATTTTGGTGGAAACAGCTTTGATATGTTTCATAAATAGCCTCCGTAATATTTGGATATCGTATGTATCCATTATAAAGGCGCAATGGGCAAATTGCAAGTCATATACGCGAAATAATCGTCATAAATTCTTAACGGAGGTAGTATGAAACTGAAAGAAATCAACATAAAGAAATTCAAGCTCGACAAAGCGACCGTAACGGATGTAGTGCGCGCGTCGCTTATAGCGATAATCATATCCCTTACAGCCGTGCTGATACTCGGGATAATAATGAAATTCGTAGACATAAGTTCCGCGATACTTTTACCCGTCAATCAAGTAATCAAGGTGATAAGCGTACTGCTCGGCTGTATACTCGGAATAAAATGCAAGACGCGCGGCGCGTTGAAAGGGCTTGTCGTGGGAGCCGTCTATACTCTCGCTTCGATACTCATATTCTGGATAGTCAACGGTAGCCTTACCGGGAATTTCGGCGTCGTCGACGCCGTAAGCGGACTGATAATCGGTGCCGTATCCGGGATAATCGCCGTGAATACCGGAAAAAACAAGATCTGAACGTATCCGAACGCAGAGAAAAACCGACGGCAAACGTCGTCGGTTTTTCTTCGGAATATCATAAACAAAATTAAAATAACATCAAAGTTTGGTGCGGATCGCGTTACGAACTATAACTACGTTGACGGGAGTGTTTTCGTCGCCGATATTGACGGTGAAACGATCGTTCTCGGTGTTGATCTCGACTATGGAGCCGACGAATCCGCCGATGGTCATTATTTTATCGCCTACGGAAAGACTTGCCATCATTTCCTGCATTCTCTTTTTCTGCTTACGTTGAGGGATAATGGTCATGAGCATCATACCCACGAACACTACGCCGAGCACGATATAAATAACGTAACTGGGCATTTCTGCGGCTAAAAGGTTGAACATTTCGATCTCCTTGATTTTATGAGTTGTTACAATATTATCATACGCGCCGCCCGTTGGCAAGCGTTTTACCGATTATTTTATCCGCACCGGGCAACGCGTTAAAGACGTCAGCCGAGTTTTTCTCCCAAACCGCCTATTATTTCGTTACGGTAATCGAGCAATCTGTCCTGCCATATCGCCTCTTTTATCTTCTCCGTGAGCCTGTGAAGGAAGCGTATATTGTGGATGGAAAGCAATCTGCCGCCGAAAATTTCGTCGGTATTTATTAGGTGCCTGACGTATGCGCGCGAATAATTGCGACAGCAATAGCAGTCGCACCCTTCCTCGACCGGTCTGAAATCGTCTTTGTATCCCGCGTTGCGGATACAAAGGTCGCCCGCAAACGTCATCGCAGTACCGTTACGAGCTATGCGGGTGGGTAAAACGCAGTCGAACATATCTATACCGCGGATCACGCCCTCTATTATGCAATCGGCGCTGCCTACGCCCATGAGGTAGCGCGGCATATCTTCGGGATACAATTCCTTCATCACGTCGAGCATTTCGTACATAACGGGCTTTTCTTCGCCTACGGAAAGTCCCCCTATCGCCACGCCGCATTTGGCGTACGGCAAAGTGCGTTCGAGGCTTTCCTTGCGGAGATCCGCATACATATTGCCTTGGATTATTGGGAACAATATCTGTTTTTCGCCGTTTTCTTTATGAAAATCGTAGCAACGTCTGAGCCAATCGGCTGTGCGCACGAGCGCATCCTTCGAATGCGCGTGATCGGTACCCGCCGCGGTACATTCGTCGAAAGCCATAATGACGTCGGCGCCGAGCGCCTGTTGAATCTCGATGGATTTTTCGGGCGTGAAGAAATGTTTGCTGCCGTCTATAAAACTGTTGAATTGCACGCCGTCATCGGTTACCTTACGCAACGTGGAAAGCGAAAACACCTGAAAGCCGCCCGAATCGGTAAGTATCGGCTTATTCCAGTTCATGAATTTATGCAGTCCCCCCGCCGCTCTGACGAGTTCGTGACCGGGACGAAGGTAAAGATGATAGGTATTGGAAAGCATTATCTGACTTCCCGCTTCCGCGACTTCTTCGGGAGAAAGCGATTTAACGGTGGCTTTCGTGCCTACCGGCATGAATACGGGCGTCTCTATAACGCCGTGCGGCGTGTAGAATCTTCCGATTCTTGCTCCGGTTTGCTTACATACTTTAACTACTTCGTATTTGAACATATAATTCCTCGGAACGTGTCGAGAGTATTGGATTAGATCGAATTCCGGCGTAACGCCCTGCTCGAATACGGGCAAGACAAAGCGCAAGGAAAGCGCTCGATGCGCCTTTACGATAAGTTAAGCGCATGAGACTCGCAGAAACGAGCATAAGGCGAAGCGCGAGGCTTTTCCGACGGGAGTTTACCTGAACGTAAACGACCGAGGACAAACGCAAGCGCATGCTTTCGGGCGCGCCGGCACCTTTGTAGGCGTAATGCTCTCTTCAGAGTCGAGCAAGACAAGGCGCACGGAAAACACTCGATATGCCTTTTGCAGTATGTCAAGCGCATGAGGCTCGCAGAAACGAGCATAACGCGAAGCGCGAGGCTCGATCCTACGTGCGCATTCGCCCATTCGGAGGCTATGCGCGGCTTAGAGTCGAGCAAGACAAGGCGCGCGAGGACAAACCGACGGGAGTTTACTTAAACGTAAATGACCGAGGGTAGCCGCAACGCAACGCAGTATTGCGACGACTATAAGATGAGCATTGCGTCGCCGAAGCTGAAGAAGCGATACCTCATATCAACTGCGGTGCGGTACAGTTCGAGCGTTTTCTCGCGGCCTACGAATGCGGATACGAGCATTATCAAGGTACTTTCGGGAAGGTGGAAGTTGGTTATGAGACCTTTGACCACTTTGAATTTATAGCCGGGATAAATGAATATCTCGGTGTTCCCTTCGCCCGCAACGAGAGTTCCGTCGGGAAGCGATGCCGACTCGAGCGTTCTCACGGAGGTGGTGCCCACGGCTATGACGCGGCGCCCCTCGCGGAGCGCGCGGTTCACCGACGCCGCCGCTTCCTCGCTCACTTTGTAGTATTCGGAATGCATCTTGTGTTCGAGGATGTTGTTCGTTTTGACGGGTCGGAAAGTGCCCAGCCCTACGTGTAGCAGCACCTCGACTATTTCGACGCCTTCGGCTTTGATCTTCTCGAGAAGCTCCGGCGTGAAATGCAGCCCCGCCGTAGGCGCCGCGGCTGAGCCGTCCACTTTGGCGTATACAGTCTGGTAACGTGATTTGTCTACTAGTTTTTCGCGGATATACGGAGGAAGCGGGACGATGCCCACGCGATCCAGTATCTCTTCGAAAACACCTTCGTACTCAAAGCTCACCGTGCGCACTCCGTCCACGGGATTGATACTGTCTATAGTTAATTTCAGTTCCTCGTTGATTACGATTTGGGAGCCTATTTTGGCTTTTCTCGCGGGGCGCAGCAAAGTTTCCCAACGAGTGGAATCAAGCCTTTTCAGCAAAAGTATCTCATACTCTCTGCCCTTTGCGTCGTATCCGAAAAGGCGCGCCGGTATCACTCTCGTGTCGTTGACTACAAGTACGTCTCCGGGCTTGAGAAGATCGGTTATATCCCTGAAAATATGATGTTCCACGTTATCCGTCGAACGGTCGTAATACAATAACCGCGACGAGTCGCGGGGATACACGGGCGTTTGCGCTATAAGCTCTTCCGGCAGCTCGTAAGCGTACGCGGAAGTGTCGTAAATATTGATCTCTTCTTTACTCACCGGATTTGTCACCGTCCTCTTTCCAATCGAAAAGCGTGGCTTCCGCCGTCGCTCTGTAAGGTATGCGGAGATGTTCGTAGGCTCTACGTGAGCATATTCTTCCGCGCGGCGTTCTCGCTATAAACCCGAGCTGCATAAGGAAAGGCTCGTAAACGTCCTCTATCGTGGCGGCTTCCTCTCCCGTAGCCGCGGCAAGCGTGTCCAGACCTACCGGACCGCCGTCGAACTTATCGATTATCGTGCGGAGAATCGTCCTGTCCGTATGGTCGAGTCCAAGTCCGTCGACTTCGAGACGGGTAAGCGCTTTTTTGGCGATATCGAGAGTTATGGCGGAATTTTCACATTCGGCAAAATCTCTCACTCGTTTAAGAAGTCTGTTCGCTATACGCGGAGTGCCGCGAGAGCGCGAAGCAATTTCTATGCAAGCCGAATCCTGTATGTCTATGTTGAGTATCGACGCGGAACGTCTTACTATGAGTCCGAGTTGTTCGGGAGTGTAGAGCTCCAGTCTGCATATTATGCCGAAGCGGTCGCGAAGGGGCGCCGCTATATTGCCCGCTTTGGTCGTCGCTCCGACGAGCGTGAAAGGCTGTAATTTAAGCTTTATGGTTTTTGCAGACGGTCCCTGCCCCAACATAAAATCGACGTTGAAGTCTTCCATCGCGGGATAAAGCAATTCCTCCGCCGTATGATTGAGACGGTGGATCTCGTCTATGAACATCACGGAATTAGCGGGAAGCGCGGTAAGGTTCGCGACGAGGTCGGCGCTCCTTTCGATAGCGGGACCGGAAGTGGATTTGATCTCCACGCCCATTTCGTTGGCGATTATCTTACTCAAAGTTGTCTTGCCGAGTCCCGGAGGGCCGTATAAAAGCACGTGGTCGAGGGCTTCTCCCCTCTTGCGCGCCGCCTGAATGAATATTCTGAGATTGTCTTTTATCTTATCCTGTCCGACGTATTCGTCAAGCGTGGTGGGTCTCAAAATGTTTTCGTTCTCGTCGCTCGGCAAAAGCTCGCCGTCGAGTATCCTTTCGTCGGTAGAGTAGCCTTCGGAATATTCGTCGCCCTCGCGGTAATTTTCTTCGTACGTCACTTATTGATTCTCCTTAACGCGCACATAATAAGTTCTTCGAGCGTATCCGCTTCCGAACGGGAAGCGTTGACCGCGTTCAAAGCCTCCGCCTGGGTAAGTCCCAAAGTTCTCAAAGCATTCACGGCGTCCTGAACGATTCCGCCCGCTTCTTCGAGAGAAACGGCGTTTTCCGTAAAGAACGTCGTGTCTTCGCCGCGAAGCTTCTCTTTGAGCTCCAGCACGATGCGTTCGGCAGTCTTTTTGCCCACGCCTTTTATTTTGGCAATACTCTTCACGTCCGCCGTGGCTATCGCTATCGCGAGCGCGCCGAGCTCCATTCCGGAAAGTATCCCTATCGCCGCCCTCGGCCCTATGCCGCTGATGGTGATGAGCTTGAGGAACATCTCCTTCTCCTCTCTGCGGAGAAAGCCGTATAAGCTGAATTCGTCCTCTCTGACGTTGAGATAGGTGAAAAGCGTGACTTCCTTATCCCGCGAAGGAAGTTTGATTGCGGTGTTGGTCGAAACGGATATCTCGTAGCCTATCCCGCCCACGTCTATCACCGCCACGTTACCGTCTGTGGATACCATTTTTCCTCTGATGTATGCGTACATTATCTTACTCCGAAATTCCCCATTGCCGAATTGGTCTGCGCGTGCGTCAAGGCGGCGGCAAGCGCGTCCGCCGCGTCGTCCGGCTTCGGTATCTTATCAAGTCCCAACAACAGCTTGATCATATTCTGCATCTGTTGCTTGTCCGCTCTGCCGTAGCCGGTAATGGCCTGTTTGATCTGCATGGGCGTGTATTCGTATAACGGCACGCCCGCATTCTCCGTCACATACAGCACCACGCCGCGGGCTTCCGCGACCATGATCGCCGTCTTAGCGTTATTCTGGAAAAAAAGTTCTTCCACGGATACGGCTTCGGGACGGTACTTGTCGATGAGTTCGGATATCTTTTCGCCGATGTATTTGAGGCGAACGGGAAAACGAGAAACCTTGGGCGTTTCGATGACGCCGTAAGCAATCGTCCTGAGCGAGCTGCCCCGCTTATCTATCACCCCGAATCCGAGAATACCGTAACCCGGATCGATACCCAAAATTATCATACATAAATAATACTTTATTCGCGCGGATAAGTCAATTGTAAAGGACGTATAAAAGCCGTCAAAAAAGTGTGATACAATTCACGAAAGCCCTGCCACCGACATGAATTTATCGGATACCGCAACAAGCTCGGGATCGGAGAGCTTTCTCGAACGTTTGTCGAGGGCTATTTTCTCGTCGAGAGCGATTTTCGCCGGATTGCCTTCGAGCACGATCAGTCTGTCCGCCAACATGAGCGCTTCGTTCACGTCGTGAGTTATCATGACTACCGTACGCGGATCGGAATCGAGAAGTTTAAGGAAATAACGTTCGAGTTTTGTCTTGAGCGCGGTATCGAGACCACGGAAAGCTTCGTCGAGAAGAATGTATCTCGACGGGAACAAGAATCCTCTCGCCATGGAAACGCGCTGTGCCATACCCGTGGAAAGCTCCGCAGGATACGCCCCCGCCCTGTCGCCCAGTTCGACGGCTTCCAGTACGGAGTAGATGGCTTCGTCTCTTTCGCGTTTGTCTTTCAATTTGTGTTTTACTGCGTATTCGAGATTGCCGCGCACGGTGAGATTGGGGAGCAACGCCGCTTCGCTGAAAACGCAGGAAATGTCGCCCTCGGCCTCGATGACGCCTTCGTAAGGGATAAGTCCCGCAACGATATTGACGAGCGTGGATTTGCCTATTCCGGAGGCACCCATTACCGCGGTGACTTTGTTTTCTTCGAATTCCACCGAAAATCCGTCGAAAATACTTAATTTACCGTAGCTTTTGGAAATATTGACTAGTTTCATTTTTTCCACCTCACCAGAAGGCTGCCGATAAGAAGCACGACACCTTCGAGAAGATAGCTGAGAATGACTGCCGCTATCGTCCAGCCCATCAAAGACGCGGTGTCGAGGTAAACCCTCGATATCTGCATGGCAACGCCCATACTTTTCACGGTCTGAGCGAGCACTTCCGAAGCTATCATGACTTTGAGTCCGAGCGAAATATTACTGCGCGCCGCGGCGATCGTATCCGGAAGCACCGCGGGAATATACATGCGATATATCCTCGTGAGAAGCGGAACGCCGAAAACTTTACTCATCGAAAGAGCATATCCGTCGATATTTTTAAGGCTTCTTTCGAGGGACGAATAAAGCAAAGGGAAAACGATGAGGAAAGTAATGAGAACGGGAGATTCCTTCGAGGTGAGCCAGATGAGCGACAGAAGGATTATCGACATCGTTGGTACGGAACGGAGAATGGTGACGACGGGCGCGAGCACCTTGCTCAGCGGTGGCAACAGGTATCCCGCAACCGCAAGAAATACGGCGAATACGAAAGCGAGTGCGAAACTGATGAGCGCACGCGCAAGCGTGCCCCCTACCGCCACGTAAAAATCCTTCGTTCCGAGAAGGGCGAAAAATTCTTCGAACGCCCTCGCCGGAGCGGGAAGAATGATCTCCATATCGGTAATTTCGGCGGCGATGAACCAGACAAGCAGGAAAACGCCCGCCCCGATAACGGGGTAGGCGATATTTGCTATTATACCCGCTTTCGAAGCGAGGCGTTCCTTAAGCTCGCGATACTTCACTTCCGACTATGCCGCGGCGTCGGTCGCGGGAGCGTAGAAGAAATTATCGTCGGGCATCTTGCCGCCCACGGTCGCTTTGTTGAAGTCGAACAACACTTTGAGATAGGTGTTGACGGCGGCTTTGGCGTCGACGGCTTTTATCGTGTCGAGGTTGCATGCCGCTATCGTCGCGGAAGTGAGTCCGGCAAGAGAAGTCGAACCTGCGGAAGTAAGCGCAGAGGATACAGTTTCAGCATTAGCGGGAGCCCATTCGTCGTTTTCGGTAAGCTTCGTGATGAACCATTCGATGAACGCGGCGTGCTCGGACGTAAGCAGGGAGTCTTTGACGAATACGCCCGCCTGTGGGAATCCCGCGGTGGCGGAACCGGTGGCTTCCTGCCACAGCGCCTGAATGTTGAATATCGTGGAGGTGCCAGCATTCGCGTTGGCTTTCGTGACCGCAGGTTCGCCCATTATGCCGTATTCGGCTTTGCCCTGTTTAAGCAGAGGTATAAGCTCTGAACCGGTATTGACGTAGTTAAGCGTGACTACGCCCGCAGTAGCGGTATCGCCTTCGGCGTATTCTATTCCGAAATGATCGAGAATGTATTTGAAGGTAAGATCGGGAGTGGCGCCCTGTCCGATATTGTAGACGACTTTACCTTTGAGCGAGGCGAGTTTTTCGGCGGTCGTGGCACCCTCCGGCATATTCTTTCCGACCATATACAGCGAGCCCTGCACGTTGGTGGTCACTAATTTTACGCCCATACCCTTATTGTACATGGTGGCGCCGAGATTGAGGGGCGCGATCGCTATATTGGCGGTATCGTTGAGTATCGCCGCAGAGATCTGCGTCGCGCCTTCAACTATGCTGTATTTGATATCGTAACCCGCAAAAGTAGGTTTTTCGCTGACGAGTTTCGCTATCGCGATGGCGGGGGAGCCGTCGGGCACCACTACGTTCACGGTAACGGTTTCGGGCGTCGTGCCGTCGCCTGTATCGTCGCCGTTGTTTTCGCAACCGACGAGAGCGACCGTTACGGAAAGCGCCATAATAAGAGTTATAGCTATCGTTATTATAAATTTCTTTTTCATTTCCGTTTACTCCTTCTTTTAAGGATATTATGTTGAAGTTAAGCTATTTCTACCGCTGTTACGGCGGATTTCACGTTTACGGAATCAATCCTGCCGAGTTTACCGGTAAGGGCGGAAATGCGCTCCGTTTCCCCTTCCACGACCACGCTTATGGCGCATACGCCGCTCACTTTATCGGGAATACCCATTCTGCCCGATATGATGTCGGCAAATTCGCTGAGCACAGCCTGCACCTTGCCTGCGACAGCGCGGTCGGTAACGATTATGGCTACCACGCCTATTTTTTTCATATAAAAAACCTCCTTACGTCCGAAGGAGGTATCTTTAACGGGAACGGCAATGCGCCTTGTTAATCTCGGTCAAGCTTACTCTCCGAACGAATCATCGATACAGGTTATACCTTGGAATAAATTTAACATTAATCGATGCGGAAAGTCAAACGTTTTTCGTCGGTAACCGAAAAAATACGCAGATCGCTTTTGCGCGGTCTGACTTTAATGCCCGCAGGCGGCGTTTCTACGGAGGGGAATTTAATGCCGTCCGCGTTTAAGTAAACGAAACCGTTGCCGTCGAACGCCCTCGATACGGCTTCGAAAGGCTCGCCGTATTCCGCCGGTTCCGGCACGTAAGATATTATGACGCGGTCGGACTTGTAACCCGGACAACTTACGTTTATTTCGTATCCCCCGAAATTGAGCTTCGCTCCGTCGGCGGTAAGAGTCACGGGCGCTTCCGTGAAATTGCGGTATACGTTTACGTATGCGTCGACGTTGACGGACGCGGGATCTCCGATAAGTTCTTCGGGCGATCCGATCTGTTCCACCCTGCCGTAGCGCAGAAATATCACGCGCTTACCGACGGAGAAGGCTTCCGTAACCGAAGACGTAGCGAAAAGAAGGGAAGAATTTATCTCCGCGATACGGGGAAAAAGCTCTCGGAAAAGCTTGCCGCGCTGAGCGGAAGGAAGCATCGCAAATACGTCGTCTATCATTACGAGAGAAGATTTTCTCAATGCGGTACGAGCGAGCGCTAAACGCACTTTCTCCGTTTCGTACAGCCTGAAAACGTACTCCTCCTCGAATCCTCCGAGTCCGAATCCGTCGGCGGCGTCGACGGCGCGTATCTCTCGCTCCGCCTTCGGCACTTTACGCACTTTCTGCGGAAAAATGAGATTGTAGCGAACGGTGCGACGGTTGAAAAGACCGCCGTCGTCGTAGACGAAAAGTATATCGCGGTCTTTGATCTTTGCTTCGGTGACGTCTTTTCCGTCGATGAATACTTTACCGGAGCTTACGGGATACAACCCCGCTATAGCTTTAAGAAGCGAGGTTTTCCCCGCTTCCGCGCCGCCGAGTACGGCGACGTGTTCTCCCGAAGCAATTTCGAAAGACACGTCGCACAAGGCTTTTGCGCCATAAAGATATTCAAGACTCAGATCTTCAGTTACGAGCATCGGCGCGTTTTAACGCTTTCAAATTATATAATTATCCGACTTTGCGGGACGGGAACGGAGTTCCTCCGCTTTGGCTTCGTAACCTGCTCTGCCGAGAAGGGCGTAGGTAGCGTTCTTGCCCTCTTCCACTCCGGGCTGATTGAATGCGTCTATACCGAGCATCGCGCCTGCATAGGCGGTTTCGAGCATAAAGAACATCATAAGCTGTCCCACGCTGTAGGCGTTGACTTCGGGCAGAATAATCATGTTGTTAAGACGTTGGTTCTTCGTGAGCGCGTATTCCGTAGCATACATTTCGGAAGTGATGAGCTCGTTAAGAGTATGTCCGCTCAGGAAAGATACCGACGGGAAATCCTCCGCGCCGCCGCTGATAACGACTTCCTTGCGATACTTTTCGACGCCGATGAACGTGACTACCTTGTCGAAAGGTCCTTCGGTATAGAGCTGTACCTGACTGTGCTGATCGGTCACGCCGAGCGATTTGACGGGAGTCTGTCCCACGTTGACGATCTCCCCTTTCTTGTTTACGGCTTTACCGAGGCTCTCCGCCCAAAGCTGACAGTACCAGTCCGCCATAAGCTTGAGAGAATCGGTATAAGGCATCATGACGCTGATGTTTTTGCCCTTCTCCATCGCAAGATATTGGAGAGCCGCCGCGGTGAGCGCGGGGTTGGTCTTCATATCCGCTTTGCGGCAGGCTTTATCCATGTCCGCGCAGCCTTTGAGCAACGCCTTAATGTCTATGCCGAGTACCGCCGCGGGGAAAAGTCCCACGGGACATATCTCGCTGAATCTTCCGCCCACTCCGTCGGGTATATAGAAGGTCTTGAGTCCCTCTTTGCGGGCGATCTTGATAAGATTGCCCTTCTCCGCGTCGGTCGTGGCGATGATGTGCTCGCGCGCTTTGTCACCGTAACGCTTTTTAAGTATATCCATGATGATGAGGTACTGACTCATCGTCTCCGAAGTGGAACCGCTCTTGGTTATCACGTTGAAAACGGTCTTGTCGAGATTGAGGATATCGAGAAGGGACGCCATTCTCTCCGGATCGACGTTGTCCTCAACGTAGAATTTGGGTGCCTTGCGCAAGCGTTTCGGAAGTTCGTTGTGGCGGAGATGACACAAAGCCTGAAATACCGCCATAGGTCCCAAAGCCGAGCCGCCGATACCGAGAACGACGAAGGCTTCCGCGTTGCGGCGGACGGCTTTAGCCGTTTCGATAATATCCTTGACGACTTCACCCTGATTGTAAGGAAGTTCCGTCCAGCCCATCATGCCCGTGCCGCGGTTCAGTTTGACTTCGGCGTGAGCGGCGACCGCCATATTGCGCATGGCGGCGAGTTCCTTAGCGGAAATCCCCTCTTTTTCGCCGACGTGATCGGCCATCATGTTGTTGTAATCGAATTTGATGCTTTCGTATTTTTTTGCCATAAAATTTATACTCCTTGAATTCAGCCGCGCTCTGCGACCGTAAGACATTTTTTCAGATATTCGTAAGAGGCCTTGACTTCGTCAAAGCTCTCGTAATTGCCCGCATAAAGCTCCATAAGGAGCGGACCGTCGTAACCGAGCGAGATCAATTTCCGGAAGAATCCCGTAAAATCGAAGGAACCTTTACCGGGAACGGCAAGCTTTCCGTCCTCGTGATAATCGCACAGATGCACCGTTACGAGCCTGTCCGCCATTACTTCCAGATAGTCGTCGAGCGGATACTTGCTCTGCATCGCCTGTTTTATGTCCAGACAGACTTCGACGTCGCTGTACTCTTTGAGTTCGCGGAAAAAGTCCGGCGAATTGAAAAAGGTCCAATGGACGTTTTCGTAGGCTATCTTACAGCGACTGCCTTTGTATCCCGCGAGTATCGCGTCGAGTTCTTTAAGCCTTTTCGCCAGCCATTTATAGTCTATATGGTAAGGCAGACGTTTAAGGCGCGGCTGTCCGTGGAAAGTGTAAGATCGCGCGTTTAGCCTGACCGCCGCTTCCGCACATTCGCGGAAGAAGTCTTCCGCGTCTTCGCGCGTTCTCTGCGCTTTATTGAACAATTCCGGTTCGAATTGCTGGTTCAGCGTATGTACGCTGTGCACCTCGAGCTTCGGACCGATACGCGGAAGAAGCAGGTCTATGAATTCCCTGCGGTATTCTCTGAAAGTAGTGAGAAATATTTCACATACTTCTACCCCCATACTTTGTATGAGATTTACGGTATCCTCCGTCTGCGATTTGGAGAAGAAGGTTGCCGTGGACATTCCTATCTTCATCATCCGATTTAACCTTTTCGAAGCGCTTGCGCGCACGATGTGCGCGCAAGCGTCGCGTGTTTAATAATATATGCGCTTATCAATATTCGGGCGTTATCAGACCGTAATCGCCGTCGTGGCGCTTATAAACGACGGAAACTTTGTTGTTCTCGGCGTTAACGAACACGTAGAAATCATGGTCGAGAAGTTCGAGTTCCGCTATGGCGTCCTCTACGGTCACGATAGAAATATCGAAACGCTTTTCTTTGACGACTTTACCAAGCTTATCCTTGGAAACGGCGGCTTCCTCGTCGGCGGGCGGATTGAGCGGCAACGCGCTCTTGGGCGTTTTGCTGTTGATGCGCGCTCTGAACTTATTGATCTGCTTGTCGAGTTTGGGCAGAACAAGGTCGATATTGTCGTACATGTTGTCGGAAGTTACTTCCGCTCTCGCTATGAAGCCCGAAAAACGGATGGTTACTTCCATCGTGAATTTGTCGGTGCTGACGGTGCTGAGTTTGACTTTGGCTTCAGCGCTGTCGTCGGGGAAATACTTATCGAGTTTGCCGAGCTTCTTTTCGATAACGGAAACAAGTCTGTTACCTTCGTTATAGCCCTTGGAAATCAGTTCGATACGCATGGTGTGCCTCCTTTGCTTTTGGTTATATCGAATACGATCTCGCCGTCTTTGACGTCGACGGCTACGTCGCAATCGCTTTTAATTTTGCCGGTTATGATCTCGTCGCTCAATTTATCCTCGAATACCCGCTGTACCGCTCTGCGCAGAGGTCTCGCGCCGTACTCGGGATCGGAAGCCCCCTCGAGGATATATTTGACGACCGCCGGGGTATAGGTAAGACGGATGCCTTTTTCTTTCAGCATCGCGATGATCTGATTTATCATTATCTCCGCTATACGCGCGAGCGCGTCCTCGTCGAGCCTGCGGAAAATGATTATATCGTCTATACGGTTGACGAATTCGGGATTCATCGACTCTTTGAGCGCGGCGAGCTGCTTTTCCTTCATCGATTCGTAATCGCTGTCCGCGCGTAGCTCTCCGCCGAAGCCTACTCGCTTCATACGCGCAATATCGCGGGCGCCGATATTGGAGGTCATTATTATTACGGTATTCTTGAAGGAAACGACTCTTCCGTGCGAATCGGTAAGTCTGCCGTCGTCCAGGACCTGCAGAAGAATATTGAATACGTCGGGGTGCGCCTTCTCTATCTCGTCGAATAAAACGACGGAATAAGGCTTGCGGCGAACCTTCTCGGTAAGCTGCCCGCCGTCTTCGTACCCTACGTAACCGGGCGCAGAACCTATAAGGCGCGAAACGTTGAGCTTCTCCATATACTCGCTCATGTCTATGCGTATAAGCATATTCTCGTCGCCGAACATCTTTTCCGCGAGCGCTTTGGAAAGTTCCGTCTTGCCCACGCCCGTGGGTCCCAAAAACATAAACGTCCCAATCGGTTTGTCGGGATCCTTCAGCCCCGCTCTGGCTCGCTTTATTGCTCTCGCTACCGCGCTCACAGCCTCTTCTTGACCTATCACGCGTTTGCCGAGCTCTTCCTCGAGGTGCATGAGCTTGGCGCTCTCTTCCTCGGTAAGATTACTTACCGGGATATCCGTCCACTCGGACACTATCTCCGCAATCTCCTCGGAGCCTATCTTCATATGCCCGCTGACGATATCCTCGCCCCAACGGGTCCTGAGCTCCTTGAGCTTGGCGTCGACGGCTTCGCGCTCCTTCTTGAGCTCGCCCGCTTTGACGAAATCCTCGCCTTTTGTCGCCGCTATTATCGCCGCGTTGAGCTCGGTGCGCTTCTTCTCGTGTTCGAGTATTTCCGGCGGCGTTATCATCGCCGCGACGCGCATCTTGCTCGCCGCCTCGTCTATCACGTCGATAGCTTTGTCGGGTAAGAACCTGTCGGCGATATATCTGTCGGATAATGTAGCCGCAGCTACAATAGCGTCATCTGTTATCACCACTTTATGGTGTTCCTGATATCTGTCGCGCAGCCCGCGCAGTATGGTCACCGTGTCCTCGACAGACGGCGGCTCTATCATGACGGGCTTGAACCTTCTTGCGAGCGCCGCGTCCTTCTCGATATGCTTGCGATACTCGTCTATGGTAGTCGAGCCGATCGTGGGTATGTCGCCGCGCGCAAGCAACGGCTTCAGCAGATTGGCGACCGTCGTGCCGCCCGAATCGTTGTCGCCCGCGGTCATTATCATGTGCATTTCGTCGATGAAAAGTATCGTCTTTCCGTCGTCCAGTTCCGCTATCATGTCCTTGAAACGCGCTTCGAATTCGCCGCGGTATTTCGTACCCGCCACGAGCGAACCTATATCGAGCGAGAATATACGCTTGTTTTTGAGCATATCGGGGACTTCGCCCTTGGCTATCGCCTGTGCGAGCCCCTCGACTACCGCCGTCTTGCCCACGCCCGGTTCGCCTATTATGAGCGGATTGTTTTTGGTTCTGCGCGTAAGCACGCGCATTATCATTTTGATCTCCCTGTCTCTGCCGATAACGGGATCGAATTTACCTTCGCGGGCAAGTTCCGTGAAATCGCTCCCGAACGCGTCGAGTCCGTCTTCGGAAGAATCGCCCGAGGCTTTCCCTGTCTTATCCGATCTCCCGCCGTTGTCGTATGCGTTTACGCGGAAGGTGATCGGCTGCGAAGTGCGAATCGTGTCTCCGAATATCCTGTCGAAAAGAGAGTTTATCGTGTTGCTCAATTCCTCTTCTTCCGACGTTTCTCCGGCTTCTTCTTCCGTTTTCTCTCTACCCACGCCGTTGGCGCTCATGCTTTCAACTATCTGCTTGATATCGCTGTAAGAAATATTGAAATTCTGTAACACCTGCGCCGCGCCGCACGACCTGTCGTAGGTCAGAGCAAGCAGAAGATGCTGGGTGTCGTATAAAGCGTAATTGAGCTTTTCCGCCACAGTCCTGGCGTTTACGAGCGCTCTTCGCACCTGATCTTCTATGATTTGCGGGCTTTGTCTCGTCACCATTCTCAATATCATACCGGTAGCGGCTTCCTTATCCACCTTGAGCTGAGTAAGAATATCGAAAGCATAGGTGTCTTCTACTGTAAGCATTGCATACAGAATATGCTCGGTTGCCGTCTGCACGCCGAGTTTTTTAGAAATTTCGTTTGCTTTGCCTATAATTTTCGCTACGTCTTCGGTATATCCGATATTTGCCATAAAACCTTTCCGTTCTGCTATTAGATTATTTCAGTATTATAACGCCGGGACCTTCTGCGCTCAACGAGTTTTCAAAAATTCCGATATCTTCGCGCCGAGCTCTTTCTCGCGGAGCGCGTAATCCAGATTGGCTTTCAGGAAGCCTTCCGTGCTTCCCATGTCGTAGCGCGTGCCTTCGAAAGCGTATGCGTAAACGTTCATGTCTTTAGCCATCATGTCTATCGCGTCAGTAAGATATCTTTCGCCGTTGGCGGCCGGTCTGACGCGGTCTATGTAGTAATATATGTCGGGCGTCAGCACAAACCGCCCCACGCTCGTGATCGTCGAAGGCAGCTTATCGATATCCGGCTTTTCTACAAATCCCTTGATACGAACGTACTTTCCTTTACTCTCGCCGGGGACCATGACGCCGTATTTAACCGCTTCCTTCGGCGGAAGATCCTTCACGCCCACTATCGTAGCGGCGGTAGTCTCCGAAGCGCGTACCAGTTGCGCGGTTGCAGGATCTTCGGGATTATATACCACGTCGTCGGGAAACAGTACCGCAAAAGCTTCTCCCGCGGTAAAATCTCTGCACATACCTATCGCATAAGCCGTGCCCTTCATTTCGGGCTGACGAATATATGTGATATTGACTTTACCGAGATAAGGGTTTACCTTTTTAAGCAGGTCGCGTTTGCCGCTTGCGGCGAGATTGGCTTCTATCTCGGGATGACGGTCGAAGTAATCTTCGACGGCGCCCTTGCCGCGCGAAAGAACAATACATATATCCGTTATTCCGCTCGAAACGCATTCTTCCACCACGTAATCGACGGAAGGTCTGTCCAAGATAGGTAGCAATTCTTTCGGGAGGGCTTTGGTTATCGGCAGATGCCTCGTACCGTACCCTGCCGCGGGGATTATTGCTTTTGAAACAGATTTCATAAACACCTGCCTTTGCAATAATATTATATAACGTAACGGGCGGAAATGCAATATCGAATAAGAAATTAAAGAGCGTAACGTATTGCAATCGCGCGTATTTTGCAATATAATTTAGATAAGGAGCATTTATGGAAACGGAAAAAGACAAAATCACCGAATTAACCGAAGAAAAGGAAGTCGCTGCCGACGAAAGCGCCGACAAAGCAGCCGAAGAAGCAACGGCTAAAGCCGAAAACGCCGCAGAAGAGCTCACCCCGGAGCAAATAAAGCTGAAGCGAAAGAACGAAATAATACGGGTACTCAAATTCGTAGGCTTTTCATGTTCCGCGGGCGTGATACAATTCGTCGTATTCACCATTCTGAACGAGGTATTACACCTGATATACTGGCCTGCGTATCTCATCGCGCTCACGCTTTCCGTTCTGTGGAACTTCACTTTCAACCGTAAATTCACCTTCAAATCGGCTAATAATGTGCCTATTGCGATGTTGAAAGTCGCGGCATACTACGTCGTATTCACTCCCCTCTCTACCCTCTGGGGCGACGCGCTCACGGACAAAGCTCATTGGAACGAATACCTCGTGCTCGCGTTCACGATGGTCATAAATCTTGTTACGGAATACCTGTTCAACCAGTTCGTGGTATACCGTAAGTCGATGAACACCAACGCCCTCGGCAAGAAGGAGAACGCGGCGCTCGAAGCGGCGGGCAAACAGGACGAAGCGAATAAAGAGGAAGAAAAATCGGACGACGCGGGCAAAGCCGATATCTGATCGCAAACATTTACAAAAATAAACTCGACCTAACGAAAAACCTTGACAAATACACAGGCGTTATTATAGAATAACAACTGCCGTGCGGATGTGGCGGAATTGGCAGACGCGCAAGATTCAGGATCTTGTGATCGCAAGGTTGTGCAGGTTCAAGTCCTGTCATCCGCACCACCTAAAACGTAAGTTGAACCGATAAAGTTCGACTTACGTTTTTTATTTTATAGGCAAGCAATACGCTGTATTTTTTTCAAATAGGAAAGCGCAAATCATAATATATCAATTTGCGCTTATTGTTATTCGTTATTTGCGTATAATGAAACACTACGGCTTTCCGTATGCTTACCCGACAAATTCAATATCGATATCTCCGTTGTTGCAATCTGCGATAAACGATTTTTCGCCGTTTTCTTTACTCAAAGGTAAATTGCAATCGCCTTTTTTGATAGTGCAAGAGATAGCAAAATCGTCCCAACCGCCTATAATTGTACCCGTTATATTACCATCTTTTGCTTTTAAGTCGATAGTTTTTCCAACATTTACACGTTCGCAAATTATACTGCCACCGTTTGTGTCAAGGCTGATATTTTCTGTAACCGATAACGAGTTAACTTTTAT